>JBLHSG010000062.1:0-3916 GCA_047626725.1 Ascidiaceihabitans sp. | reverse complement strand
CGACCTCATCATCGCATCTTCGGCACTGAGATGTGCCAGAATGGCGTCGGCGACTTGAGGGGTTCGAGATTGGGCGAGGACGATGTCTTCGCCGCCTAAGAACTCAGCAGTTTCTGAAACAATAGCGGTGCCACCGGCGTCAATCAGCCGGTCCACAAAACGCCCGATGGCCGGATTGGCGCAAAGCGCGGATGTCGCGTCGGACCCGCCGCATTCCAGTGCTACCGTGAGATCGGGTAGCATGAATTTTGATTTTGCCTGTTCTGCCGCTGAAGCCAGAAGGCTGCGCAAATGGGATGCCATGGTTTCACAGGCGGCCTGCATACCCTGCTGCGCCATTAGCGCGACAATAACGATTGGTTTCCCCAATTCGGCGCAGACGCTGCGTAGTTGATCAGCCGATGCGCTATCATGTGTCACAACAAGGGCCGCGCCAACATTCGGGTGGGCGATGATCGCGTTGATCATGTCGTGCTGAAGGGTAGCATCAATCCCGCGCAAGCCACGTTGGAATGCGGGAGTTAATGGAAGGACACCGGGAACCTGCGCCGCGGCCAGTGTCGTGACACGGTCGGTGAGCGCCACAGTTGAAAAAGCGATGACGTGATTTCGGAGGCCAATGCGCCCATCTGAGCGCCGCCAACCCAATCCGATTGCATCATTCAATGTTGTGGACATGCACGTGTTCTCCCTTGCGGATACCCGTCTTGGCTTGACCAATCGCCACACCGTACTTTATCACCGGTTCTCCGGCTGCAATCGGTGCCAGTGCCACCTTGTGCCCGAAGGGGATGCCTTGATCTACCGACACGCCTCCGGCTATCAGGGTGCAGTACAATCGATCGTCCAGCAGCGTTGCCACGTTGTCACCCACCTGAGTTTTCAGGGTCAAACGCGCACCAGATGGTTCATCAGGATTGATCATACTTGCCCTCTGCGAAAGACAGTATGTTCCTGCGTGTAAAAATGCAGGGTTGATGCGCCGTTTGAGCCGCCAACACCCAGAGAAGAGTTTTTCACGCCGACGAAAGGCGCGTGGTCTTCTGGGAAACTGCCACAGTTGACATGTATCATTCCGCTTTCGGCTTCGGCGATGAAACGATCAACCAGCGGCGTTTGTTCGGAATAGAGACAGGCGGACAGCCCGAATTCGACGTCATTGCAGATGTCCAGCGCTTCATCTGGGGTGTCGTATGGGATCACGGCAAGGACGGGGCCAAAGACCTCTTCTCTTGCGACCTCCATGTCTGGCGTCACGTCAGACAGAATTGTCGGTGCGAAGAAATAGCCACCGTTCAGCTCAATACTTTGCCCCCCGGCGGCGGCTTTAGCACCCTCCGCAACGGCGCGGTCCACAAAGGCCGCAACATTATTGCGGGCCATGTCCCCCATCAGTGGGCCAAGTGTCGTTGCAGGATCAAGCCCGTCCCCGACCAGCGCGGCCTTGGCGCGTTTTACCAAACCTTCGACAACCTGTGCTTCGATGTTTCGACGCACAATGACGCGGCTGATTGCAGTGCAGCGTTGACCACAAACAGCAAATGCTGCCATGTAAATTTGATCAAGCGTCGCGTCCAGATCGCTGGCATCGTTCAAAATTGCTGGGTTCTTGCCGCCAAGTTCTAGGCTGATTTCAGCAAGGTTCGCCGCAGCAGCTTGCGCCACGATGCGGCCAATACCAACCGAGCCTGTAAAGCTGATGGCATCGACACCCTCCGCCGACGTCAATGCACTCCCCAAACTGCCAGAACCATAGGCAATCTGAAACAGCCCCTTGGGTAGGATTTTATCAGCCACTTCTTGCATGATAAAGGCCGCACCCGGCGTGCTGATCGACGGCTTTAGCACGATGGCGTTGCCATAGACTAAAGCCGGTATCGTCTTGCGGATTGGGGTGCTAAAGGGGAAATTCCATGGGTTGATCCCGACGATCACACCGCGCGGGCGACGCGTGGAATAGGTCACGGTGTCAGGCTTTTGGGAGGGAAGGACCTCTCCGATGGGGGCAGAGGCACGGCGCGTGGTGGCACGACCTTCACCCAAAGCCTTATTCACCTCGCCGCGAGATTCTCCAATGACTTTGCCCATTTCGCGGGTGATTACGGTTGAAATGTCTTCTCGGCGTGCTTCCATCCCATCAAGGAAGGCATCCACGATTTTGCCGCGCTCAGGCTGGGGGATCTTGGCCCATTCCCGTTGTGCCGCCCGTGCCGTTGCTATGATCGCAGGCACATCATCGGGTTTGATCGTTGGAAATGATCCGACGACTTCGCTTGGGTTCGCGGGGTTATGAATATCGACAAGCATTGATTTACCTCAGACTTCGAAGTGTTTCAGGCAGCCAGAGGCTGAGTTGTGGGAAGAAGATGACAATCAACATCACCATAATAAGCGTGGCGACATAAGGCAGGATAGCCACCGCCACACGTTCAAATTTGATGTTCGCGATTTGACTTGCCACAAAGAGATTCACGCCAAGTGGGGGAGTCAGGAAGGCAATCTCTATCGTCACAATCAAGATGATTCCGAAGTGAACCGGGTCGATGCCATAGCTGACCACCAAAGGCACAAGGATCGGCGCAAGGATGATGATGGCGCTGATGGTTTCCATAAACGTGCCGATGATGATCAACATCAGGCAGATCAGCAGCAAGATCAGCGTCGCACTTTCTGTAATGTCACTGAACGATTCCACGACATCTTGTGGGATGCGTTCCAGCGTGATGACTGTGGCAAATAGTGTCGAACAGGCCACGATGACCATCAACGCGCCGCTAAGGCGAACCGCGTTTTCGAACGCGGCACGCAGACCGGGCAGCGTTAGCTGGCGGTAGACCACAACACTTACGACCAGTGCATAGACCACCGCACAAACCGAGGCCTCAACCGGGGTGAAGATACCCGAATAGATACCGCCTAAAATGAAGATCGGCAGGAACAATGCAAACTTTGCTTTCCAGATCAGGTACCAGATGCTTTGGCGTTCGATGCTGTGATCAATTTCGATGACTGCGCCTGACCTGATGGCCAAGACATAGGCAACCCCCGCCAAAAGAAATGCGGTAAACAAGCCGGGCAACATGCCCGCCGCAAACAGGTCAGCAATCGAAACATTGGCTATGATCCCGTAGATGATCAACGGATTGCTGGGCGGAATCATAACCCCAAGCGTACCACCAGTCGCCGAGACACTCGCGGCGTATTCAGGCGAGTAGCCGGCTTTGATCATCGACGGGATCATGATCGCACCGATTGCGGCTACTGTTCCGGGGCCAGACCCTGAGATTGCAGCGAAAAACATACACGAAAAGATCGTCACAAGGCCAAGGCTGCCGGGGATGTGACCAAAGGCATGGCGGAAAATACCGATAATATCTTCTGTGATGCCGCCCTTTTGCATAATGTTGCCAGCCAGAATGAAAGATGGGATCGCCAGCAGAGCGAATTTGTCCAAGCCGTTCAGAACGTTTTGCGTCGCAAAAATCAGCGGCGCGTCCGTCAGATAGCTAACAGCAAGACCCGTGATGCCAAGGGCTGCGTAAATAGGCAATCCGAGAAACAGTAGGAACGGAAAGAGAACCAGCAGGATCACATAGACGTCATTCATCACCAAGTTCCTTTGCCGATAGACCCAGTTCGCCGCCGCGCAGCAGAACAACTAGATCGCGCAGATGTAGGGCAAAGATGATTGCAAACCCAAGGCTCATCCCGATAAACAAGTGGTTTTGATTGAACCTAAGCGCCGCCGAGGTGTTCGGATAGCGCAGGCCATCAACGAAATTGTACCAGGAAAAATAGGCCATTATCGCAGCAAACCCCAGCAAGATGGCGGTGTGAAGGAAGTCGATTTTGCGCACGCCAATCTTGCGGCCAATAAAATCCGAAAACACCGACACCCGCAGATGCGATTGCGTTA
>JBLHSG010000061.1:0-4200 GCA_047626725.1 Ascidiaceihabitans sp. | reverse complement strand
CGTGTCAAAGACGCCGTATCACGCGGGCTCCAGGCCACACGACCGGATGTTTGGTGGGCCACAATCGGGCCTGTTGCGCTGGCCTTTTGCTCTGGCGTATTCGCATTTCCGTCCTGAAACCCAGCCCCGCCGCGCCGCAAAAAATCAAAAACCATGACTGTCGCTCCTATCCATTCCTCAGACCGCGCCCATTCAGACGCGGCCAAAACAAAAGGGCGCTGCCAAACCGACCTGCGCCCTTGCTTTCTTATTTCTACAAAACCCGGCCAAAAAACCGGTTAAGCCACCGTACGGTGCTACAGCGTGCGCACACCGGGCTGACGCCACGTGGCCGCAGGATCGATCATCAGATCGTGCAATGCCCAGACCAACGCATCAACGCGGTCAGGCGATCCGGTGCCCTGATAGCCGGCAGATGTCATCTTGTTCATCTGCGCCTCTAACAGCTCGAGCCCCTTGGTGACGTGCATCGCACGTCCCTGTTCGTACAGCGCGGCGATCGGTTCTGCGCGCGCGACTTTGCCCCGTGTGGCGTGAACCGCGCGGTATGGCACCATGGGATCAACCTGACGAATGACCTCGGCCACCATCTGCCCGCCTTGGTTAACTTCGGCCACCAAACGATCTGCGCCGAACTGTTCCATCGCCGAAATCGCAGCCTGCGCCCATTCAGAAGGACGCGCGCCTTTGATTGTGCAGTCGGCCAAAACATAGGCCCGCCAGTCTTGCGGCGGTCCTTGCAGGTTTGCGCCCACAACAACAATGCCACATTCATCCGCGCTTGACCCACTTGTGATCGCAGGATCTAGGGCCACGACAATGCAGTCCAGATCGGCTGGTGCGGCATCAACTTGAATGCCTTCGATCAGCTCGTTTGGCCACAATGTGCCTTGCGCGTCCATCAACAATTCGCCGTCCAGTTCCTGACGGGCAAGACGGGTTCCGGCGTAACGGCGACGCACTTCTTCCAAAAACGGACCCGCTAGATTGGCAGCGTTCGCTTCGGTCGGGGCGTGGGTCATCACGGTTGTCGATGCGCCCAGCAGGTTCTTTAGAACGTCCACATTGCGCGGCGTTGTTGTCACGCAAACCTGTGGCAATTCCCCCAGACGCAGCGCAAATTGCAACTGGTCCCAGGTTTCCTGACCACGTTTCCACTTGGCCAATTCATCTACCCAAGCGGCATCAAATTGTGGGCCACGCAGCCCTTCGGGGTCTTGGGCCGTGTGCACAGTCGCGACCGCACCGTTTGGCCATTCCAGACGCTTGCGCGACGAAATCCAGGTCGGCGTGCGATCAGGGGGCGAACACGCCATGATGCCACTGTCGCCAAAGATCATGACTTCGCGCACTTGATCGATGGTTTCCCCCACCAACGCCACACGCGAACATTCACCCGGATCCAATGGCAACGACCCTTCGACCTTGGATCGCACCCATTCCGCGCCCGCACGGGTTTTACCCGCACCGCGCCCGCCCATGCTGACCCACGCCCGCCAGTCCCCCTCAGGAGGAAGCTGATGATCCATCGCCCAAAATTCAAACAAATAAGGGAGAGCCATCAGGTCCCCCTCATCAAGTTCATTCAGAAACTGTTCCTGGATTTGAGCATCTTCGCAGCTTATCCAACTGGCACCCGATTTTAGTACGCGCCTTGTCAAGATCGAGGGCGTAGGTTGCGTTTGGTGCAATTCCGGCTTGTTTACGTTTACATTCCGCAAGGTTAGTCTCCAGTTTCTGACAGAGTGCCAGCTGCATGGTCAGTTGACCTGCTGCACTTTTTACAGTTGTGGCGGTTACATCTCCACCTGCACTAATATTTGTACTAATTTCCTGAAATTCGCGCCGTAAGGCACGAACGGATTCGAACACAGAAGTCAGCAACTCCTGAAGTTCGGTGATATCCCTATCTGGGGTGATCAATGTCATATATGCTCGTTCACCTCTTCGCGTCTGTTTGCTCCGCACGGGCGAAACGAAAACACGACCGGTCAGGTGTCCCTGACGGCCGTTTGCCCACTTCTTCTAGCTTGACACAAGTTGTACTTTGGACCGTACGCAAAGTCAAGGTAAATCACCGGAGGTACGCCTGCTAAGCGTACGGTAACATTAACAAATTCTTAATTTCGAGAGGATTTTGGAGTGTTAAAAATACGCGCATTTAGCGCGAAAACAGCTTGGCTTTCAGGTATTTTGCAACGCCGCGCAACATCAGGCCGACGGTGTATTCACTGCGGATCAACGCGATCACTTCGGCCTCTGACAGGCGTGACAGACGGCGCACGCTGCGGTCCCATTGGGCGGCATCGTATTTCGAAATACGCTGATTTGCTGCGAAACCAATCCGGTAATTGCGCTTGAATCGTTTGGCGCAACGACGCTCGTAGCGCTTTAACGGGGTCGCGCGATTGGTCAGCGCCGCCTGCCCCAATGCCGCCCCCAAATCACGCCCGAATTCGATCGCCATGCGGATACCTTCACCAACTGTCGGGGTCGCAAAGTTGGCTGTGTCGCCGACGCGAATGACACGATCAAACACCAACTGCGGATCATAAGCCACCGACGGGATCACACCGGCGTTCACGTGGATGCGCGCGCCAAGGGTCAGGCCTTGATCCTTTAGAAACCCGCTTTGGTGCAATTGATCCATCAAGGTGCGCGGCGAAACATCCGTGTCGGGATGGATCACGCCAACACCAATGCGCACGCGGTTATTGGGGGCGGGAAAAATCCAGCCATAGCCGACCAGCGCAGCAGTGCCGACAAACAGCACGGCCTTGTCACGGTCCCCATCCAGCATCTCGTATTCGTATTCAATGCCAACGCCAGTGCGCGCAGACGGCTGGGCAAACCCCAGCGCCGTCGTGACCGCATGGGCACTGCCAGACGCATCAACCACATACCGCGCGCGCACCTGCGCCTCGGACCGATCAGCAAAGCGGATCGTCGCGAGGTACCCATCATCGATCCGCGCACAGGTCAGCATTTTGGTGCCCACATGAACATCACAGCCATTGGCCACAGCCGCATCACCCAACCATTGATACAGTCCCGTGATATCAAGCACGGCCAATGTCTGGGTTTTCAAATGATGGGTCGCCACAACAGTGTCAGATCGGAATTCCAGCGTGTTCATCGTCACATACAGATCGTCCGGCACGCCCAAGGCCTGCATATCAGACACCCACGTCCCGCCGCTGGTGTGCACAGGGCGGCCAATTTCCGCATCTTGATGCACAAGGACCGCGCTGACACCCTTAGGCAAACGCGCAGCGACTGACAGGCCCGCAGGCCCACCGCCCACTATCAAAACATCCGTGTCCAGTGTTTTCATACCTTTGGCGCGCCCGTTCAGCAGAACATTGCCCTGCACATATGAAAACGGCGGGACTGATCCCGCCGCGTGTTTTGGTTAATTGTTGGACCGTTCCGCTTCGATCACACGCCATTTTGCGACGTTGCGATTATGCTCGTCCAGCGTTTCGGCAAACGCGTGACCGCCAGTGCCATCGGCCACAAAGAACACAAACGGCGTGTCCTCGGGTTGGCCAGCCGCCATCAGGCTTGCACGCCCCGGGTTCGCGATCGGGGTCGGAGGCAACGCCGGGATCACATAGGTGTTCCACGGTGTTTCTGCGCGCAATTCCGAACGACGCAAGCCACGCCCCAGGATGCCTTCGCCTTTGGTGATGCCGTAAATCACCGTCGGGTCAGTTTGCAATTTCATGCCACGGTTCAAGCGGTTCACAAACACGCTGGCGACTTGGCCACGTTCCGCAGACACGCCGGTTTCCTTTTCGATGATCGACGCGAGGATCAGCAATTCTTCGGGGTTGGCCAATGGGATATCCGCGTCGCGGGCCTCCCATGCGGCGGCGAGCAACACGACTTGAGCCGATTGCATGCGGGCCAAAACGCTTGCGCGATCGTCACCCGGCGACACCTCGTAGCTGTCAGGGGCAAGCGCACCTTCAGCCGGAATATCGGTGATGGTCCCGTCCAGCACATCCATGCCTTTCAGGCTTTCGCTTACTTGCCAGCTGGTCACACCTTCGGCCAATGCGATGCGGAACCGCGTGTCTGTTTTCGCCTTTGTCTCGGCATACAGTGCTGGCAATTCATCCACCGCAGGGTCGAATTGGGCCTTTTCCACATAGCGGTTTGTGCTTGGATCCAACTCGCGCACCAGCACGCTTAGGC
>JBLHSG010000060.1:0-4366 GCA_047626725.1 Ascidiaceihabitans sp. | reverse complement strand
CGTAATGAGCCATGAATTAATCCGCGTATAAGGCGTCAGCGTGAAACGCGACGTGGTCTTCGATGAAGGTTGAGACAAAGAAATAACTGTGGTCGTATCCCGGTTGCAGACGCACAGTTGCCTGTTGACGGCGTTTTGCAATTGCGGCTGACAGTGCTTCGGGTTTGAGCAGATCGATGAACTGATCATTGGTGCCGGTGTCGATCAAAATAGGTCCATCAAAGCCGGATTTTTCCATCATCAATGTGGCATCATGCGCGGCCCATTTTGTTTCATCGTCGCCCAGATAGGCCGCCAATTGTTTGCGCCCCCAGTCGGCGGATGTTGGATTGCAGATTGGCGCAAACGCAGACACAGATTTGAACCGTCCGGGCAGGCCCATCGTCAACGTCAACGCACCGTGACCGCCCATCGAATGGCCTGTGATGCTTTGGCTATCCATATCGATGCTGAAATTTTCCGCGATCAAGGCGGGCAATTCATCGCTCACGTAGCTCCACATTTGGAAATGTTCGGCCCATGGTTTTTGCGTTGCATCAACGTAAAATCCGGCACCTTGGCCTAGATCGTATGCGTCATCGTCCGCGACCCCGTCACCCCGAGGAGATGTGTCAGGAAAAATCAGTGCGATGCCATGTTCTGCTGCCCAAACCTGTGCGCCGGCTTTGACCATCGCGTTTTCGTGGGTGCAGGTCAGGCCCGACAAATACCACAACACGGGGACAGGGCCGTCTTTTGCCTCTTGGGGTAGGAACACCGCGAATGTCATGTCGCAGGCGCAGGATTTCGAGGCGTGGCTGTAGACACCTTGTGTGCCGCCAAAGCAGGCGTTTTCGGAAATGGTTTTCATCTTTGCGCTCCCGCGTGTGTCATGTTGTGCCGACTGTAGGCCAGATTGGTTAACGGGTGCATCCCATTATGCGCCAGTGACCCATGCAATCACGACACTGACGGTTACGATGCTGATCGCGGTCGATACAAGGATCGCGGCCGATACGCGTTGGGGCGCGACGCCGTAATGTTGGGCCAGCATGTAAACGTTGCCAGCGACGGGCAGGGCGGCGGCGGAAATCATCACACCCGCGCTGTAGGTGTCGACCGAAAATAGATAAATCGCCCCAAAGGCGACAAACGCTGGATGCAGGGCCAGTTTGCAAAACGTTAGCCAACCCGCGACTTCGATCCGTTCCGCTGATTTTAGGGCAAGCGAGGCCCCGATTGCAAACAGCGCGCCAGGGGTCGCAGCACCACCAAGGATGGCAAGGAAATCGTTCATCGGGGCCGGAATAGGGATCGCGAAACCAGACCAGAACAACCCTAGTGACATCGCCACAATCATCGGGTTTTTGACCAATCCAAGGCCCACGATCTTCAAAATAGACAATGACATGCGCCCGTCGCGCGACCCCGTAATCAGGATCACGATAAGGGATGAAAATACGATCAGATCAACGGCCAGCATCATCATGATCGGGCCAATCGCGGCCTCACCCAACAGCAGCGTTAGCATCGGTATGCCTAGAAAACCGATGTTGCCGATGACTGCGCATTGCGCCTCGATTGCGGCAGTGGCGATGTCCAGCCTGCGCACAAATGCGACCATGGTTGCGATGCCGTAGACAAATGCTGTGCCCCACAAATACGCGGCGATCAGGCGGCCATCCCAAACCTCGGCCAATGGCAGGTTCGCGGCAAATCGAAAGATCATCGCGGACAGCGCAAAAAAGAACACGAACTTGGTCAGATAGGCTGTCGCCTCGGCCGAGAAAAAGCGCGTGCGCCCAGCGATGTAGCCCAGCCCGATAATGGCAAAGAACGGCAGAGTCTTGAGGAAAATCGCGATCATTCGTTAGGAATAGCGCGGCTAAGGTATACGCTGCAAGGGCTCTAACCCGAGCCGATCAAAACGCCTGCGCCAAACACCAGCGCGCCGCCAAGGACGACCTGAAATGCGGCACGGAAAAACGGTGTTTGCATGAACTTGTTCTGGATCCACGCGATGGCCCACAGTTCGATAAACACAACGATAATGGCGATCACGGTTGCGGTCCAGAAATCGGTGATCAAATAGGGCAACGCATGGCCTAAGCCACCCAGCGTGGTCATGATGCCGGATGCGAACCCACGTTTGATAGGCGATCCGCGCCCCGACAATTCGCCATCATCGGATGCGGCTTCGGTAAAGCCCATGGAAATGCCCGCGCCCACAGACGCCGCTAACCCAACCAAAAATGTGGTCCATGTGTCTTGGGTCGCAAACGCGGTTGCGAAAATCGGGGCAAGGGTGGACACCGATCCATCCATTAAACCTGCCAAACCGGGTTGCACCCACGTTAGTAAAAACCGGCGTTTTGCCTTCTCTTCCTCGCTGGATTTTGCAGTCTCATCCAGATGTTTTGATTCGAGTTCACCGGCTTTGATCTGATGCCTTGCCTCGGCTGCAGCCAAATCACCCAACAGTTTTCTGGTCGGCGCATCGGACGTGCGCGCAGCGGCGGCATGGTAAAATCGCGCGGCATCTTGTTCCATCGCCTCTGCTTCGGTTCTTATGCGTTCCAGCGACAGGTTTTCGATTAACCAAACGGGGCGACGGGCGTAAAACCCTGACACGTGTTCGCGCCGGATCAATGGGATGACGTCGCCAAATCGGGCGCGGTGCAGGTCGATCAGACGTTGGCGATGCCCGTCTTCTTCAACTGCCATTCCGTCGAACACGGCCGCACTGGCAGGATAATCCGCGCGCAGGCTTTCTGCGTAGCCACGATAAATCCGCGCATCGTCTTCTTCGGACGAGATGGCGAGGGCCAGAACCTCTTGTTCTGACAAATCCTTGAATCGCTTTCGAGAGAGTGAAAATCGCATGACAACACCTACATTGGAATCATTCTAAAGTAACAATACGAATAAATTTTGCAAGCTGGCCTTAAGCATGATCATTTTTGTCTGTGGAAACTGAACTATTCGGTTTATGCTAGCAGCCTGAAATCCGGAGAAATTATGCCGTCATCCGCCCAAATTGTCCGCAAGGGCCGCAAGTTTGATCAAGTGCTTGAGGGCGCGCGCAAGGTCTTTATGGCGGATGGATTCGAAGGGGCCAGCGTCGATGATATCGCGCGCGTGGCCGAAGTGAGCAAGGCGACGTTGTACAGCTATTTCCCTGATAAACGCCTGCTGTTTGTCGAGGTCGCGATGACGGAATGTGTGCGTCAAGCCGACGATGCCGTGCATAATATTGACCGATCCGCCCCCCCTCGCGAGGTTTTGACCCGCACAGGCCAGCATTTTTTACGCTTTATTACGTCTAAACTGGGACAGCAGATTTTCCGGATATGCGTGGCGGAATCTGATCGTTTTCCCGATATCGGGCGGGCGTTTTATGCGTCTGGTCCGGCGGTTATGCGGCGTGAAATGGCCCTGTATTTCAAAGACGCGGTTGAACGTGGTGAATTGCAGATCGATGATCTTGTGCTTGCCGCTGATCAATTTGGTGAGCTGTGCAAAGCCGATGTATGGCCGCGTTTGATTTTTGGTGTTTCCAAATCTGTCACAGACGCCGAAATCGGACGCGTCGTTGATGGGGCTGTTGAGACCTTTTTGGCACGCTACGGCACCTGACTTTCTACACATTCTAGACTCGACTCAGTCGCCTGATTTTGTGTATCCAAAATAAGAACAAACAAAGAACATTTGGAATCAACACAGCATGGCTGCCCTTGGGCCCAATCGCCGAATCTTGTCGCTATGGTTCCCTCGGATGGGGGCTGATCGTCTGATTAGACGGGACCCATTGCTGACGGATTTGCCGCTTGGGGTGGTTGCAGAACGCGCGAATATGCAGGTGCTGACCTCGATCAACGCAAGTGCTGAGGGGCATGGAATTCGGGTTGGTCAACCTGTGCGCGACGCCCATGCCATGTGCGAGGGGTTGATCACCCGTCAACAAAATACACATGCAGAACAGTTGTTTATGGGGGTTTTACGGCGCTGGGCGGGCAAGTTTTCACCTTGGGTCGCGCCCGAAGGTGACGATGGGCTGGTGGTTGACCTAAGCGGGTGCGCGCATCTGTTCGGGGGGGAACAGGCCTTGGTGCAGGTGGTTCAGGATGATTGCACTGATTTGGGGATGGCTGTCTGTTTGGGCTTGGCTGACACCCGTGGCGCGGCGTGGGGTTTGGCCCGTTTTGCAGGGCAGTCGGGGCATTCTGACCGCAATGGGGATGCCATCGATCAAGAGGCGCGCGCGACGCGGTCTCGAGCAGGAAAGCGGCGGCATTGGACCAAAGGCGGGGCTGCCCCTGCTGTGAACTTGGGGCGCGATGGCCGCCACCGGATTGCGCCGCCGGGGCAAACTTATGTGGCACTTAGC
>JBLHSG010000059.1:0-4460 GCA_047626725.1 Ascidiaceihabitans sp. | reverse complement strand
CAACGCGATTTCGCCTATGGTGCCACGCTGACTGTGTTGATGGTCGTGTTGTTGGGGATCCTTGCCGTAATCCAATTCTGGGTGCTGAACCGAAAAGCGCATTACCAATGAACCGCGATCTAAACAAAATTCTGCTAGGGACACTCACGTCTGTCTTTGCCGGCGTGTGGGCGCTGCCTTTCATTTATTCAGTCTGGACTGCGTTTCATGATGAACGCTATGCGGCGAATTTTCAATGGGATGCACCCTGGACCGTAGCCAACTTCATTGAGGCTTGGCATGCCGCACCCTTTGCAATGTATTTCGCCAATACACTGATCTTGATCACTATTGTTTTAGTGGCCAACCTGATTTTGTGTACATTGGTCGCGTATGCCTTTGTACGATATAAATTTCGTTGGTCTGGTTTTTTGTTTGCGCTGATTATGGTGCAACTTTTGATCTCTCCGGAAATCTTAATCGTAGAGAATTACCTAATCCTGTCACGCCTTGGGTTGATTGATACCATTATTGGTATTGCGCTGCCTTATCTAACATCAGCGTTTGGCATTTTTCTATTGCGCCAAACCTTTTTGACGGTTCCTAAATCGCTAGATGAGGCTGCGCAGATTGAAGGGGCAAGTGCCTGGCGAATTTTATGGAATATCTATGTTCCTCTCGCTTGGCCGGTCTATTTGGCTTATTCGCTCGTTTCGGTCAGCTTTCATTGGAATAATTTTTTATGGCCGCTGATCGTCACAAATTCACCCGAGGTGCGGCCCTTAACGGTAGGTCTTAGTGTGTTCGCTACAGTGGACAGTGGTGTGGAATGGTCATTGGTCAATGCCGCTACGCTGATGACAACGGCACCACTGATCATCGCCTTTATTATATTTCAGCGCCAATTTGTCGCTAATTTCATGCGCGCCGGAATTAAGTAGTCAGGAGCCTAGGATGTTGATCGCACATATTTCTGATTTCCATGTTTTTGCCAAGCTACCGGAAACTACCATCGTGCGCCCCGATGCAGCCGATGCGGCGAGCAAAGTGGTCGCCGATATCGCGGCTTTCACCCCCAAAATAGAGGCGGTGATGTTGACCGGCGATCTGACTGATGGCGGTTCGGAAGAGGATTATGCATTACTAAGCGATATTTTGTCACCGCTCGACGTGCCGGTGTTCGTGGTGCCGGGCAATCACGATGCCCGACCAGGTTTGCGCGCGGCGTTTGCCGATAAGTTACCATTTGGGCCGGGTCCGTTTTTGAATTATGAGGCGCGGTTTGGCGATCTACGCATCCTCGCGCTCGATACCCTTTGGGCTGGGCAGGTTGCTGGGCGGCTTGAGAATAGCCAACTGGCTTGGTTAGCCGAAAGGCTGGCAGCACCTATCGACGCGCTGACGTTGATCTTGATGCATCATCCGGCGTTTCCATCGCAAATAGCACCGCTTGATGCGATGGCGCTGCAAGGCGGGCGTGCCGAATTTGAGCAATTGATTGTCGATTATCGCGGACCGCTGCGTATTTTATCCGGCCACATCCACCGCCCGTTTCAAACTTTGTGGCACGGCGTGTTTTGCGCCGTCAGTGGTGGCCCGGCATTTCAGCATGCGTTAACGCTTGATTCAGATGCTGCCGAACCAGGGGTTGTGGCCGAACCCTATGCCTATTTCATCCATCGGATTACCGACGCCGCATCCGTTTCAATCCACACAAGGTATGTTTCACTGTGACCCTAACAGCCATCCAAGACCAAGCTGCCATAATCGAAACTCTGGCCCGCGAGGCAGGAGAGCTGGCGTTGTCCCATTTTGAAACGCTGGCCACCGTACCCGTCGAATCCAAGGGGCATCTCGATTTGGTGACAGCCGCCGATCAACAGGTCGAACTATTTGTGACCGAACGTTTGGCGCGCGATTTCCCCGACGATGGCATTTTTGGTGAGGAGGGTGCCGCGCACGAGGGTAGCAGCGGACGGATTTGGGTGATCGACCCCATTGATGGCACGTTTAATTTCGTGCGCGGAGGAGACCAGTGGGCTGTTTCGATTGGTCTCTACGAGGGTGGGCGACCCACCTTTGGCGTCATTCATGCGCCTGTACGCGCCCAAACCTTGGTTGGGGGTGACGGATTGCCCGCCACACTGAATGGAACGCCAATGGCACCGCGCGCCGGGTTGGATCCTAATCGTGCGGCCTGTGGGGTTGGGTTCCATCCCGTCATCCCCGTTGAACGACGCTTGCAAACCCTGCGCTTTGTATTGGAAGAGGCGCGCATGTCGTTTCGGTGCTGCGGATCTGCGACCATATCGCTGATCGAAGTGGCACTAGGGCAGGTTGATGGATATCTCGGAATGGGCGAGTCCACATGGGATCTGATGGCGGCGCTGCCGATCCTGGAGCAGATCGGAATCGTGAGCACCGTCGATTGGACCGTAACAGACATAAGTGAAAAATTGCGCTTCGCCTGCGGCACACCTGAATTTCTGACTGCTGTTGAACCCATTGTGCCGTTTGGTGCGACGCTTGAAGATGCATGGTGATGAGGCGGCATCAATTACATGTGTTAAACTCACCGCCCTCCTTGCAACTATCGGAGTCTATTAACCTCGATGGATGAGCCAAACATTGTTCTGTTCTTTCTTAATATTGCGGGTGCTGCTGGTCTCCTGATTTGGTCTGTGCGTCTGGTTCGCACCGGAGTTGAGCGGGCGTTTTCGGTGCAATTACGTCTGTGGCTGCGACGTTCGGCCAACAGCCGTTTGTTGGCCGCCGGGATGGGCGCGGTATCGGCCACGATGTTGCAAAGTGCTACGGCGGTCGCGATCATGGTCTCGAACTTTGTCTCGTCAGGCACTGTCGCTGCGGTGGTTGGCCTCGCAATTTTGTTGGGTGCCGACATTGGCTCGGCTATTGTGGTTCAAGTACTGACGGTGCGCCAAGCATTTTTGATCCCGGTTCTTTTGTTGGTAGGTGCATTACTGTTCTTGCGGGGACGGGAACGACGCACGCGGCAAATCGGGCGGGTACTAATCGGACTCGCGCTTGTCTTCGTGTCGTTGGATATGATCCGGTTCGCAACTGCGCCACTGGTCGAAAGCCCGGGCACCGCCTCGTTGATGGCGTATCTCGGACGCGATGCGGTGACAGCCTTTCTGGTTGGGGCGATATTCGCTTGGCTGGTGCATTCCAGTGTCGCGGCGATTTTGCTATTTGTCACGCTTGTGTCACAAGGGTTAATGCCGCAATCTGCAGCGGTGGCGATGGTTCTGGGCGCAAACCTCGGCAGCTCAGTCATTGCTTTTGTCCTGACCTTGTCTGCCCCTATCGAAGCCCGACGCATGATCGTGTCGAACCTATTTGTCCGTGGTGGGGGGGCTGCGCTTTTTCTTACTTTGCTGTCGGTTTTTGCCATTCCGCTGACCTACCTCGGTGCCTCCGAGGCACAGCGGGTTTTGAACCTGCACCTTGTGTTTAACATTGGCATTGCTCTTCTGGCTCTGCCGTTTCTGGCCCCGATGATGCGCCTCGCCGAAGTGTTGATGAAGCCACCCAGAGGGGCGGACAACATTCTGGGCCGCGTCAGCGCGTTGGACACCGCCGCGCTGGCGGTACCTGAACGCGCGTTAAACTGTGCCACGCGTGAAGTTTTTCACATGGGAGAGACAATTGAAGCAATGCTGCGTTCGATCCACTCATTGTATCAAACTTGGAACGATGAACTGGCCGTCGGCATCGGCGCTGGAGAACAATCTGTGCGCAATTTGCATTTCGAAACAAAGCTATTTTTGGCAAAGCTGAACCGTGGCGCTCTGGATGATGAACAAAGCAGCAAATCTCAGGCGCTGTCATCGCTTGCCGTCAATCTTGAGGCAGCAGCCGACACCATTTCGCGCAATATGATCGGGCTTGCCCGTCGGCTAGACCTAGAGGCCGTGCAGTTTTCCGATGCCGGGGCGCAAGAGATCGCAGATTTTCACGACAGGGTTCTGGGTAATGTGCAACTGGCGCTTAGTGTGGTGATGACGCTAAACCCCGATGCCGCTCGCGAACTCATTGCCGAAAAGGAAGCCGTGCGCGGTATCGAACAAAACCTTCAAAGGCGTCACTTGGGCCGCCTGCGTGAAGGGCTGACCGAAAGCATTGAAACCAGCAACATTCACCAAGAAACACTGCGCGCTTTGAAACAGGTCAACACCGCGTTTTCGATGGTAGCGAACCCAATTCTGGCTGAACGCGGCGAACTGTTGGAAAGCCGACTTTTGGAACGATAGTGCATGCTACTCGGTCGCTAGCCAGTTGGTTCGAGGTTTGGGCAAGGGCTTTGTTGCACAAATCGGCTTGAAGCCGAGCTACCCCTTACCCCAGACGGATTTAGCCTAGGGTCACGGTGCGCGGTATACCAAGAGCTGTGAAGCCGTTGAGAATCGCGGCACGGATTTGGATCTCCGCAACCTGGCGGTCGAAGTCGCGCGCCGAGA
>JBLHSG010000058.1:0-5847 GCA_047626725.1 Ascidiaceihabitans sp. | reverse complement strand
CGCCTCGAACAGGCGGCCAACGATCATCGCATCGGTGATGTCAGTGATCTGCATTTCATCAAAAGCAAGGACACGAACGTCACTGGCGACAGCGGCTGCGACTGGCGCAATCGGATCCTGCACACCGGTTGCGCGCGCGGCATGCATCGCGGTTTGAATTTCTTGCATAAAGGCGTGAAAATGCACGCGACGCACCGGCACATCGCCCATGTTTTCAGCGAACATATCCATCAACATGGATTTTCCGCGCCCAACGCCACCCCACAAATACAGCCCCTTGGGCGGTTCTGGCGCTTTGCGAAACCAGCCGGATTTGACAGGCTCTGCGACACCTGACCGGATACGTTCAAACTGCGGCAGCACTGCTTCTTGGGCTGGGTCCGCATTTAGCGAACCTGCGGCCACCAAATCTGCGTAAAGGCGTGTTAAATCAGTCATACCTTTGGCATAACCCGCCCCCCGCGCGGTGAAAAGATCAAGCTTTGCGATGCTTTGACAAAAATTGCTGGTTTGACGTCAGCGCGCGTCTGCATAAAGTAGCCAAACGCCACTCAGGAGACGATGAAATGGACCAACACGCGCGCATCATGAATCCGGTTCTAATTGTGGGCTGCGTGATCATCATGGTCAGCTTTGCCGTGCGCGCATCCTTTGGGGTTTTCCAAATCCCGATCGCGCAGGAATTTGGTTGGTTGCGGGCTGATTTCTCGTTGGCAATCGCAATCCAGAACCTGGCATGGGGCATTGGGCAGCCGTTTTTTGGAGCGATTGCGGAAAAAATAGGTGACCGCAAAGCCATCATTATCGGCGCGATATTTTATGCGTTGGGTATGGTTTTATCCGCAAATGGGACGACGCCATTCGAACATCAAACCTACGCATGGCTGGTTGGGTTTGGCATTGCGGGCACCGGGTTTGGCGTGATTTTGGCCGTAGTCGGTCGTGCATCCAGCGATGAAAATCGATCAATGTCATTGGCGATTGCGACTGCTGCGGGCAGCGTGGGTCAAGTATTTGGCGCACCTTTGGCCGAAGGGTTGATGACGATAATGACGTGGCAATCCGTCTTTTTGGTCTTCGCAGGCATGGTCGTCGCGGTCACGTTTACGCTGCCATTGATGCGTGTACCTGCATTGGCCACCAAGGCCGAATTGCAAGAAAGCCTAGGCGAAATCCTGATCAAAGCTGCCAAAGATCCGTCGTTTATGCTGATCTTTGTCGGGTTCTTTTCTTGCGGCTATCAGTTGGGGTTCATCACTGCGCATTTCCCCGCATTTGTGACTGAAATGTGTGGCCCGGTCCTGCCGGGCGGCGTATTGCACAGCATGGGCATAACCACGACATCCGCGTTGGGGGCCATTGCGATTTCGTTGATCGGATTGGCCAATATCGCAGGTACGTTGCTGGCTGGTTGGGCGGGCAAGTATTACTCGAAAAAGTACCTGCTGGCAGGCATTTATACGGGGCGCACAATTATCGCGGCGCTGTTTATTATGCTGCCGATCACGCCTTTGTCGGTGATCTTGTTTTCCGTGGGAATGGGGTCTTTGTGGCTGGCGACTGTGCCGTTGACGTCCGGATTGGTCGCGCATTTATACGGGTTGCGCTATATGGGAACGCTGTACGGAATTGTGTTTTTCAGCCACCAATTGGGCAGTTTTCTTGGCGTTTGGTTGGGGGGGCGAATGTACGATGCATACGGTGATTACACGGCGGTTTGGTGGTTCGGAATCGCAATCGGGGCGTTCAGCGCGATTGTGCATTTGCCTATCAAGGAACGGCGATTGGTGCCTGGCTGATTGTGCAGGATTACGAACTGCCCTGCCACCGATCCAAGATATAGCGGCTGGTCATTAAATCCAAATGCGCGCCGCCACCGTTTTTGAACAGCGTGATTTCATCGTCGGATTGGCGTTTGAACGCGTCCATTTCGTAGTAATCCGCTACGATATGGTCGCGACTGATGGCACCGGTTTGGAGAGGAATCTTGAGCTCTCCGATGTGCCCAACCGTGGTGTCGTAGCTGTCAACAAATACGCGGGACCGCTGCAATGCCTCGTCGTCGACCTCGCGCATGTCGGGGCGATAGGCACCGATCAAATCAACGTGCTGACCGGCGCGTAACCATGCCCCTTTGATCAGTGGTTCGGTGGACATGGTCGCCGATGTGATAATGTCGGCGGCGTTAACCGCATGTTCTAAATCGTCGGCAATCAGCAGGTCAGGGATTTCCGCGGCCATCTTTTCCGCGTTTGGTTTTGATCTGTTCCACACTGTGAAAACAGCATCGGGAAACACGGCGCGATAGGCACTGTGCAGCGCGCGCCCTTGTGTGCCAGCGCCGACAATCAGGATGTTGCGACTGTCAGGACGGGCAAGGCGGCGCGCGGCGGTCAGGCTGTCGCCCGCGGTCTTCCATTTGGTGACCAGATGGAAATCGATAATCGCCTCAAGCATCCCATTTTCGTCTGCATACAGGTTCACGCCGCCATTAATCATCGGCGCGCCATGTGTCGGGTTGTTGGGGAAAATCGTGGCGGATTTTACAGCGATACCCAGCCCGTCAATCCAGGCTGACCGTGACAGTAACGTGTCTGGGTCGCGGTACAAAAACGTGTCACCAATTTCTGCTTTTGGCAGTGTGTGGCCGGCAACCAATGCGTCTGTCAGGCCGACCCAATCCAGCACGGCCTCCCCTTCGTCAAACGGGATAAAGGGGATCGAGGTCATTGGGCTTCGTCCCGATTTAGCAACTCAGCGGCGACCAAACAATTCGCCCAGCCCTGTGGGTGTTCAAACAGATGCGTGTTCCAGCCGCGTGCGTTTGCAGCATCAATGTTGTCTTGGCGATCATCAGCAAACAGCAGCGCATTTCCGGACAGGCCCGATGCGTCCTCGAGCATCTGATAAATCACCGGATCCGGTTTGATCATCCCCATGTGCCCCGAGACAAAGTCGCGATCAAACTTGCGCATAAACGGATAGGTTTCCGCCGCGATATCATAGGTCTGAATGCCAAAATTGGTGAGGGAAAACACCGGAATCCCCTTAGCCTGTAACGCATACATCAGCCGCTCTGAATGGGTGATCAAGGGTGCTGCCATGTCGATCCAGCGATCATGCCAGATGCCGATTTCGTTTGCCCAATCAGGGTTTTCCTGAGCGGTCTTTTTCAGCATGTCGTGAAAATTCGCACCCGCGTCGATCTTGTCATTCATGCCGTGCAAATCGACAGCTGCGAAAAACGCGCGGCGACGATCTTCGCCAATGACGCTGTCAAAGAACTGCTCTGGCTGCCAGCCGATAAGAACGTTTCCGATGTCGAAGATCACGGCTTTGATGGTCATGGGGAGTTCCTTTTTTGGCTCAGAGCAAAGTCCCGCGTTATCGCCAAAAGGTCAATCAATCTTCGATGTGGTTATGCCGTTCTATGTGTCGTCACGGTCGCGTGCGTAACTTTTGCCAATTGGAAACGACGGCAACCAAGATTCGCGGCGCACAGCCCAAAGTTCATAATCCGGTTTCAGCACATCTGGGTTATCCAAGCTGCCTAAATGCACTTCGATTTCATCGCCGGAGCGGGCAAAAACGGATGACCCGCATGTGGGGCAAAAACAGCGACCGGCATAATCGCCAATGATGCCTGTGATCGTAACGGCATCTTTAGGGAAAACTGCGGCGGCATAGAACGCGGCACCGTGGTGCTTGCGGCAATCAAGGCAATGGCACAGGCCCACACGAATGGGTGCGCCCTTGGCTTCAAACCGCAGTTTTTTACAGAGACAGCCGCCGGCGAACACATCCATGTTTGGTCTCCTTTTGTGGTAACGCCAGACAGCTACCTGCGCGCAGCTGCCCGCATTTCCCGCTCCAACGCTTCTAGAAACCGCGAGCGGTCCGCCTTTGTAAACCCTTTGCCGCCGCCTTGGCGAAAGGGGTCCGCCGCGCGCAAATCCGTCATCAAATCGCGGGTCGCTAGCACGTTGCCGATGTTGGCTGCGGTCAACGCTTCGCCGTTGTGTTTTAGAACCCGCGCGCCTGCTTCGACGCATTTGGCGGCCAGCGGAATATCCCCCGTCACCACGACGTCGCCCGGCCCGCAGCGGTCCGCGATCCACATGTCGGCCACGTCTGGGCCCGCATCAACGATCACGTTTTCCACCAGCGGATTTTGCGAAGGGCGCAGGCCACCGTTGGACACCACGAACATCTTGCATTTGTGGCGCGTGGCGACCCGCTCGGCCTCCTCCTTTACGGGGCAGGCGTCTGCGTCGATGTACAGGCTCACGACTTGGCCTTTTTCTTCTTGTCCGAATCTGAGTTTTTAGGCGCTTTGAATTCTTCGGGGATCGGCATGCGGTTGAACGCGTCTAGCCCCGCGATTTTATAGGCTTCTGCCAGGGTCGGATAGTTGAATGTGTTCTGCACAAAATAATCCACGGTGCCTTTCAGGTTCAGCACAGCTTGGGCGATGTGGATCAGTTCTGTGGCCCCTTCACCGACAATTTGAACACCCAAAACGCGGCGGGTTTTTAACGACACGAGCATTTTTAGCATCCCGTGTTCCAGCCCCATAATGTGCCCGCGTGACGTTTCGCGAAAACGCGCCTCGCCGATTTCATAGGGGATTTCGCGTTCCTGCATTTCTTCTTCGGACATCCCGCACGTCGAAATTTCTGGAACCGAATAGATGCCATAAGGGAACCATGCGCTTTCGCCCAAAGTCGGGGTATCAAGCGCGTGACAGGC
This sequence comes from Ascidiaceihabitans sp., assembly GCA_047626725.1. Lineage (GTDB taxonomy): Bacteria > Pseudomonadota > Alphaproteobacteria > Rhodobacterales > Rhodobacteraceae > Ascidiaceihabitans. The sequence goes on along the minus strand of JBLHSG010000058.1, from coordinate 1,098 downwards.
AGCGACCCGACCCTGTTGACCAGAGGTTGAGGCAAGCGATGGATGCCCGATCACGTCACCTGCGGCATAGATGTGCGGCACGCTGGTTTGATAGGTTTTGCGGTCCACTTCGATCCGTCCGCGGTGGTCAGTTTCCAGGCCAGCAGCTTTGGGATTTAGTTTGTCAGTGGCACCCATGCGACCGGCGGCAAACAGCAGCATTTCGGCGCGCACATGACGGCCATTGGATAGGGTGACTTCGACGTGGGTTCCTGCGTCTTCGACGTTTTCGATTGCCGCACCTAGGCGCAAATCCAAGCCGTTTTCTTTGATCTGATGGGTGAAATCGCTAATGATCCCTTTGTCGATGAAATCCAAAAACGTTTCGCGTGGTTCAATCAGCGTGACGGAAATATCGAGGGCTGCAAACATCGTCGCGTATTCGACCCCGATCACACCGGCACCAACCACGATCAAAGATCGCGGAATTTGCGCCATATCCAGGAATTCGTCACTGTCCAAAATCGTCGTACCGTTGAACGGCATGTAGTCGGGGCGATAGGTTTTTGTCCCTGTCGAGATCAGGAAATTATCCGCCGTCATTTTGGTGGTTTCACCGGCTTCGGTTTCGATTTCGACGGTGTTTGCGTCAATGAAATGCGCGGTGCCGTTCAACGTTTCGACGTGGTTGCGATTGAACTGGTGTTCCAGCACGTCGACCTCGTGATCCAGCGTTTGGTGCAAGCGTCCCTTTAGATCGTCCGCACTGATTTCCTGTTTCACACGGTAGCTGCGTCCGTAAAAACTGCGTTCACGCCAACCCGACAGGTTCAGCACGGTTTCGCGCAATGTCTTGGATGGAATCGTGCCAGTGTGGACGGAAACGCCGCCCAATCTGTCCTTGCGGTCGATCACCAAAACTTTGCGTTTCAGCTTGCCGGCTTGGATTGCGGCAGAACGCCCTGAGGGGCCGGAGCCGATGATGATAAGGTCGTAATGAGCCATGAATTAATCCGCGTATAAGGCGTCAGCGTGAAACGCGACGTGGTCTTCGATGAAGGTTGAGACAAAGAAATAACTGTGGTCGTATCCCGGTTGCAGACGCACAGTTGCCTGTTG
>JBLHSG010000057.1:0-9037 GCA_047626725.1 Ascidiaceihabitans sp. | reverse complement strand
GCCTGCCATGTCCTGCATGACGGCAGGCGCCGCCCCAAGATCGTTTTCACCTGAGATAAACAGGACAGGCATGTCCACATCGCCCAATCGTTTCAGGTAGTCCAAGGTCTGCAATGCACGCGCACAGGCTGTGTATCCCGCGACGGTGGTAGACATGAAATCATCCCCAAGTGCGTCAACCGTTTCGTCGTTTTGCATGATGAAGCTTTGGGTCAACCACTTCTCAAGGGTTCCGGGCCAAATCGCGGACATACCGCCATTTGAAATACCCGCAATGCGGTCATCCCAACTGGTCGCAAAAGGCGGCGGGGCGTCCGCGCGCGCGCATGCGCAGACAATTTTGCCAAACCGATTACTGTGATCAAGCGCAAGACCTAGACCTGTCATGCCGCCGAGCGATAACCCGACATAATCCGCCGTCTCCACTCCGAAATGATCCAGCACAGCAACGGCATCACCCGTCAATTCTTCAAAGCTATAATTGCCCGCCGGAGTGCCGGATTGACCATGCCCGCGCGTGTCATACCCGATCACACGGTAATGGGTTTCCAGAAACGCGCGTTGCGGCGCCCACATGCCCAGACCCGCACCAAGCGAATTGGACAGCAAAATCGTGGGCCCGTCCGTCAGCCCAGTGGCGAGTGCGGAGAGTTCGAAGTCTCCGCGTGGGATCGAAACACGGTCACTCATTCGGCGGCCTTGGTTTCTTGGCCGATGGCTGCATTGACAATTGGCAGGGTTTTCTCGGCTAATTTAATCATCGAATTGCGGCCAAGTTCGACATCTGCCCAATCTTTACCAGCATAAAGAAGCTTGCCAAAATCCCCGACATCATCGCGCAGCGCCAACAAATCATCTGCGACTTTGTCGGGCGTACCCCAGATAACGCAGTCCTCAAGAACACCTTCGAGGGTGACGTCGTCGTCGTGCATGTTCTGGTCAGCCTTGAACAAATTCGCGCGACCATGTTTTTTCATTTTGGTCAGCAGTTGCGAGTAGTAATAGCGATAAGGGCTTTGCGGCCCGAGCGCGTATTCCTTGGCTGTTGCCATATCGTCTGCAACAAAAATTGACTTTGCAACGCGCCAGTTGGCAGGGTCGGCAGGACGGCCCGCGCGCTCACAGCCCTCAACGTATTTTGGCCAATGGGATTTCACCCATTTGTTGAGCAAGAAGTTTGCAGAAATCGGATCCCAGCCACGTGCAGCAGCTTCAGTCACACCTTTAGAGAAGGGTGCGACGGCGGTGACGACGATTGGTGGATGCGGGCGTTGGAGCGGCTTCGGCATAATGCCTTGACCGATGTTCAGTTCCATCTGCGTTTCAGTCGTGATGTTCCAGAAGTCGCCCTTGATGTTGTAGGGCGCTTCGGATTCCCAGATTTTAAGAACGTGATTGATGCCTTCAAGGAACATCGCAGGGCGATCAGCGTTCAGGCTGCCAAAGACTTCGGCGTCTGTGGCCAATCCGCCGGGGGAAATCCCGAAAATAAACCGACCGTCCAGCATGTGATCCAGCATTGCCACTTGTGCGGCCACCGCAGCAGGGTGCGTGTTGGGCATATTAACCGTGCCGGTTCCCAGCTTGATCTGTTTAGTCTCGGCTGCAATCCACGCTATAAAGCTGATACAGTGTGTGATGTTTTCAGCGGCGTCCGTGACGTGTTCGCCGACGTAGGCTTCAACAAAGCCCAGTTCGTCAGCCAGTAAAAATGCGGCACGATCTTCGTGCAGGCATTGGCGCCAATCCTTACCCACTGGGTGAATCGGCATCGTAAAAAATCCTAAGTCCATTATATTCTCCACGGGTTCCAATCAAATTTAGCGCACCAAGTGCATCGGGGAAAATTATGAAAAAGACATTCTAGTATCACAAAATCACATGAGGGCATTTGGAAGAAGTGTGGCCAATATCGGGAAGGCCAAGACGAGAGCGGCGGCGACTAAGATCAGCACAAAATACGGGGCGGATCCGATAAAGATTTTCTTCAACGTCGCTGTGGGGTCTGGCACCGCACCTCTGACGGTGTAGACCAAAAGCCCAAAGGGCGGCGACAATAGCCCTGCCTCGATGACTAGAATTCCGAATATGGCGAAGGCGATTGGATCGTAGCCCATCCCAATCGCAAGCGGTGCGAAGATCGGCACGGTCAACAAAATGATCGAAATGCTGTCTATAAGCATGCCTAAGATCAGCCAGATTAGGCCCATCAGCATAATCATCATAAACGGTGACAATGAACTGTCGAGGAACAGACCTTGGATGTAATTTACTCCACCCCCAAGCGCGAGGAGGCGGGAATACATTTGCGCCGCAATCAACAAGAACATGATCGGTGCCGTCGTTCGGCCCGCTTGATACATGCTTTCCAGAATGTCGTTCATCCGCATGCCTTTGATCACACCGATCACTAGCGCACAGATCACACCAAATGCCGCGGCTTCGGTTGGGGTGAACCAGCCCAGCCATATGCCACCGATCACCACCGAAATCAGGGCTAGGATACCCAAGCCGCCGATCAGTTCAGAACGCTTTTCTTCTGGCGTTGGATCAACAAGTGGTTTGTCGTAGGCAGGCGCAATTTCTGGGTTCATGATCGCGGCAATAATAACGTAGCCGGAAAACAGCAGCGCCAAAACGATGCCCGGAATGATGCCCGCAACGAACAGCGCGCCAACAGACATTTCGGTCAGGATAGCCCAAACAATCAACAAAACCGACGGCGGGATCAACATTCCAAGACAAGCAGACCCAGCAACCGCGCCAAGGGCAAAGGTTTGCTTGTACCCCAATTTCATCATCTCGGGATATGCGATGCGGCTAAATGCGGCTGCTGATGCGATTGATACCCCTGTGACGGCGGCAAAAACAGTGTTGCCCGCAATCGTCGCGATGGCCAAACGACCGGGCAGGCGGCGCAGCGCCCTGTTGCAAATGCGGTATAAATCGCCTGCGGCCCCGCTTCGCCATATAAAATCCCCCATTAAAACAAAGAGGGGGATCACCGCGAACACATCCTTTCGGATCGCCTCATAAGCCGTGTTTGACATGATCGCGAGTGCGGCTTCGGTGTTTCCACGGAACATGATGAACACGCCCACACCCGAACACAGCGCTAGCGCGACACCGATGTGGACCCCCATCAGGATCAGCACAATCAGCACCCCGAGCATCATCATGACGATATCACCACCCATGGCCTGCGCTCCTAATCTTCTAATCGCGCGAGGGCACCAGGCGCCTCGTTTTCATTGATAAGCTGTCCGGTCCAATCGAGCCAAATCATGTAGGCATAGGCGATGGCGCCAAAGGCAGACATCAGGCCGATCATGCCACGCACGGGCCAAGTTGGAACGCGAAGTGACCCTTCGCCTTCATATTCACCGACGCGGTATGCGTCCCAGAATGATGGGATCGTGCCCCAGATCAGGGCAATAAACAGCGCCAACCCAAGAATGGACGCGAAGGTGCGCAACAGTTTGCGCATTAGCGGCGGAACGGCGTCCGAAAAGATCGACGTGCGCAACATAGACCCCGAATAGATCGCCAAGGGAATCTGCAAGAACGTGATCGTCACGACCGAATTTTGAAGGATCTCTTTGGTTCCGGGAATGGGACGTGACAGAAAAATCCGCCCGACCACGTCGCCAAAAATCAAAAACGCGAGCGCGATAGTCCAAAATGCCGAAAAAATATGCAAGAGGCGTGCGCCGCCGATCTGTGCCCTCATCTCGCCCTCCCCGACGCTACAAATGCTTGTTAACTTTACGCTAACGGCTGGGTCAAAAGGGTCAATAGCTTATTTAGCAAGTGATAAATTAAATCCGCTTCGGGATGCAGAGTTTCTTGACCGACGCGGCGTGATGTGCAGACATTAGATTAATTAGCGACTGACAAATAAGCCAAAGGGTTTGGTGTTAGTCGCTGCAATTGCGGTGATATCCGCACGTTCTGGGAGGAAACGAAATGAAGAAACAATTTACACTTGGCCTGAGCGCTCTTGCGGTGGCGGCCCTTGCAGCACCCGTGGCTGCGGACACATTTACGCTGCGCATCGGGTCAGGCCACCCCAACGGACCTGCGATCTATGTGACTGATACTGCTAACTTATTTGTTCCAGAAGTGGTACGCCGCGTTGCAGAAGAAACTGAACACGAGATCGAATTCGTCGAAGGGTACGGTGGCGCAATTGCTGGCGTAGCCGAGACTTTGGAAGCGGTTCAAAACGGAATTTTGGACGTCGGTGCCTACTGCATGTGTTTTGAGCCGGCTAAGCTCTTCTTGCACAATTTCCCCTACTACGCGCCGTTCGGACCGCAGGATTCGGAGACGGCGATGATGGCTGTTCGTTCGGTTTACAATGATGTGCCGTGGCTAACGGACCAGTTTATCGAAGAATATGACCAAGAGCTCCTCGGTCTGCATGGCTGGGACAATTACCACGTCGGCACGACTGATCCGTGGGAAACTATTGAAGACCTGCAAGGCGTCAAAATTGGTGGTGCTGGTCCAAACCTGCCTTGGCTTGAATTTGCTGGTGCACTTCCTGTGCAATCGACGTTACCCGACGGTTATCTTTCGCTTCAAACTGGCGTTTATAACGGCTGGCTGATGTTCCCGTCTGCCTATCTTGGCTTCAAGTTTAATGAACCCGCCCCAAACTACACATTGGTTGGTTTTGGCGCGATGCCGGTGAATGCATTGACAATGAACAGCCGTTCAATGGCGAACCTGCCTGAAGACGTGCAGCAGATCATTCGCGAAGTCGGTCAGGCCTATGAAAACCAATCGGGTGGGTCTTTGAACGCGGCGCAGCAACGTGGTCTTGATGGGCTTGTGGCGGCTGGCACAAATGTTCAGACGCTGGACGAAGCCGTCCGTGCGGATTGGGCCGATTCCTTGACGGGTTTCCCGCAGTTGCAAGCGACCGAAGCCAATGGTCGTGACATGCCCGGCTCTGAGGTGATGAATGCCTATATCGCCGCCGTCACTGCGGTCGGTGTTGATTGGCCTGTAGAATATACGGTCGAATAGACCCATCTGAATATCTTGAAAGGGCGTACTGCATCCGTGGCGCGCCCTTTTCTTTGTCTGGAGCGCCTTAGGCAGCACCCATTTGGGCAAACGCATTGACCACCAGATACACCCCGAGGATCACCAACAGAACGTGAATGAACATGTAAAACGGGTCCTTTGGAATGCGTTGGTTGATCCGCTTTCCGATGAACATACCCAGCGGCATGATCGGCAGCAGGCAGGCCGAAACCCATAGGCTGTCGATAGTCACCAGCCCGATACCAAACGCAATCGGGACTTTGACAATGTTGATCAGGAAAAAGTACCAGATCAACAAAGACACATAGACTTGCGGCGCAAGGCGGAAGGGCAGCAGGAACATCTGGATCGGGGCCTCACCCATGAGGAAAAAGCTTGTGAACCCCGTTGCGCCGTTCAGCCCGATCAGGCGCGGCCAATTGCGCACGGATGGATCAAGGGTCGCCTCTGCTTCGGACTTTTGCCGCGCGCGAACGATATAGAACTTCACACCGATGACAAACGACATGGCCCCTAAAAATATCGCGAGGTAGTTTGTATCAATATAGCGAAACACAACGGCGGCGATGAAAACACCGACGATGCCCGCCGCCGCCATGGGCCATAACATCGCGTAGGGAACGGTTTTGCGGTAGACCCATGCAAGGATGATATCCATCACGATGTAAGTGGGCAAAAGCACTGAAATCGCAGTGGTGATGTCAGAAAACGCGGCCACCAACGGCATGGCCAGCGACGCGATCATGCCGCCAAACCCTGCCTTGGCCAAAGCTACAAAGAACACCGCAAATCCGGCAACGCCCAAGAACACGATGGAATAGTCGCCGATTATCGCCGTATCCTCATCGAATGGCGGACTTATTTTGCCGCGTCAATCGCGTTTAACACCCGTTCTGGTGTCATAGGCATTTGCCAAATACTGGCGTTCAAAGGCGACAGCGCATCGTTGACCGCGTTCAGGATCGCCGCCGGTGCGCCGCCTGTGCCAGCCTCACCTGCTCCCTTGGCCCCTAGGACTGATGTTTTGGTGGGGGTTTCGATATGGGCGACCGTGATGTCGGGCATTTCTCCAGCCATAGGCACCATGTAGTCCGCCATTGTCGCGTTCAGCATTTGTCCATCTTCGGAATACTGGCATTCCTCATACAATGCGCCGCCGATGCCTTGAACCACGCCGCCTCTGATTTGTTCATCAACGAGCAACGGATTGATAACGCGGCCGCAGTCTTCGACAGCCCAGAAATGCAGAACTTTGATAAAGCCGGTCGCTGTGTCGACTTCGACGTGGGCGGCCATTGCGCCATTGGTGAACACGAACGGAAAATCGGTGACGCGGTAATGGCGGGTAGCGATCAGTTCGGGGCTCAGATCGTTGGGCAATTCGTTGCCACGATAGTAAACAGTACGCGCTAAGTCAGCGAGGGGGAGGCGGATTGCCCCATCGGGGTCAGTCACAGCGCCATCTTGAATATCGAGCTTATCGACGCTTGTTTGTAACATGACCGCCGCCACATCTAGAACCTGATCCTTGAGTGCTTGGGCTGCTTGCAACATTGCCTCGCCGCCGATACCTGCGCCGCGTGACGCCCATGTGCCGCCGCCATAAGGCGTGGTTTTGGTGTCGCCTGTCGTAACTTTTACACGGTTCAACGCGACGCCGAACACGCCCGCTGCGATTTGCGCCAGAATGGCATTGGTGCCTTGACCTTGTTCGGTAATCGACGATGCGACATGCAACGCGCCGCCCGCGTCCAAACGCACTGTGGCCCCGTCTTGGGACGCGATGGATGCCCCTCCGACGCCGTAAAACATCGGGCTGGGGTTGGTAACTTCGACCATCGAAACAAAACCGATACCGCGATAGATACCGTTTTTTCGGTGTTGAGTTTGCTGCGCGCGTAGGCCTTTGTAATCCATGATGTCGGTTAGTTTGGTCAGCGCTTTTTGATGGCTCAGGTCGTCCAGCTTCATGCCCGTCGCGGACGCCCGTGGATAGCTGTCGTCGGCCATCAGATTGCGATGCCGCATCGCAACCGCGTCCATGCCAATTGCGCGGGCTGCATCATCGAGCAAACCGTCGGCCACGGCCATCGCAATAGGATGACCCACCCCGCGATATTGGCACATGAGGGTTTTGTTCTGAAACACGACGCGGCCCTTAGCGCGGTAATTGTCGAGGTTATAGGGCGCACCAGTAAGGTTCAGGATTTGATTGCATTCAATCGCGCTGGTGCGCGGATACATCGAAAATGGCCCGACCCCTGTCAGGTCATCAAGATCGATACCTACAATGTCGCCCTCATCAGTTACCCCAATTCGGGCTTTAATAATGTGATCACGTGCGTGGATGTCGGTTACGAAACTTTCAAATCTGTCTGCAATAAATTTGACGGGCCGTTTTAGCAGTTTGGCGGCGGCGGCGGTTGCAATTTCATCACCGTAGGTGTGGATCTTGATCCCGAACGATCCACCAACATCGTTGGAGATCACACGCACATTTTCTTCTGGCAGATCAAGGTGGGTGGCAAAGATCACCTGCATCATGTGTGGAGCTTGGCCGGAATAATAGACGGTCAATTCATTCTCGGACGGGTCGAAATCACACAGCGTTCCACGGGATTCCAACGTCACGCCGGTGTGACGACCAAAGCGGAATTCGCGTTCAATCACCTGCACACCGCTCGCGGCAAAGGCGGCGTCAATGTCGCCAGCAACCACATCACGTTCCCACGCAAGGTTGTTGCCAAATTCCGGATGGATGACGGGTGTGTCTGCGTCCAACGCGGTTTCAGTATCAACGACTGCGGGCCGTTCTTCGTAATCAACCTCGACCAGTTCACAAGCGTCTTCCGCCAGTGCGCGTGATGTGGCGATGACCATGACAACGGGTTCACCCTGCCAGCGGGCAACATCCACAGCCAAGGGGTGTTGCGGCGCGGATCGCAGGCCTTTCATATGAGTCAAAACGCCAACGTAGGGGGTGACATGATCGGTCAGATCATGGCCCGTGTAGATCGCGATAACACCAGGTGCGGCTTTGGCATCGGCAGTGTCGATCGCGGCAATGGTCGCGTGCGCAAATGGGGATCGCACAAAGGCCGCGTGGACCATGCGCGGCAAAGTCACGTCATCGACGAACTTCCCACGCCCTTGCAGCAGACGCGCTGCATCTGCACGCGGTGAGGATTTTCCGATATAGCGGTTTGGTTTGTCAAAAATATGTGCAGGACCAGTCATGTGCGGGCCTCCTCTATCACGTCGCAAATGGCATCGACGATGGATTGATACCCCGTGCAACGACAGTAATTGCCCGAAATATGCTTGCGGATTGCATCACGGTCCGCCGTGCCACCTCCGTCGATGTAGCCAAGCGCACTGGCCAACATTCCGGGTGTACAAAATCCGCATTGGAGCGCATTTCGGTTGGTGAAGGCGGCTTGCAACGCGTCGCTTTGGCCGCTGTCGGCTAGCCCTTCGATCGTGGTGATGTCGGTTCCGTTCGCTTGAGCGGCCAGCATCAGACAGCCACGTACGGTGTCGCCATCTACTATGATCGTGCAGGCACCGCAGACACCGTGTTCACACCCGACGTGGCTGCCCGTTAGGCAAAGATCACCGCGTAGAAAATCAACTAGGTTCAGGCGGGATGGGACAGTGGCGCTTACGTCTTCGCCATTGACCCGCAACTGGATATCTACAAAACGGCTCATGACGTCATTCCTTCCAATGCACGGGTCAATGCGACACCCGCAAGCCTTTGCCGGGTTGCCGCGCTCGACTTTACGTCATCGGAGAATTCAATCTCGTCCAGATGGCTCAACGCCGCCTCAACGTCGTCGCCCATGGCATCTTCAAGGGCAGGGACGCGCAGCGCACGATCTGCAACGCCGAAGAAAGCGATCCGGTATTTCGCATCCGAGCGCGACACTGCAACGCCCGCCAATGCGTAATCGCCGTGGCGTTGGGTCAGTTCGTGAAATCC
>JBLHSG010000056.1:0-11051 GCA_047626725.1 Ascidiaceihabitans sp. | reverse complement strand
TTGGCGCTTTGGGCCACAACACGACCACTGTCGTATGCTTTGGGGAAGACAACTTTGGCACTAGTTGAAACCAAGCCACGAGTTGCTACCGTCTTCTTCGTTTTCTTAAAATCAGGCATTGTTTGGTTTCCTTCCAGAACAGAAATGCACCTTTAGGTGCGATCTATCAAGACTTAGGCAACTATTTGTTAAGAAGGCATGCGCCATACATTACTTTTGCAACGACCTCATTCATACGATGTTTGCCTGTTTCTACATCGCTAACGATAATCGCCCGAGACCAATAGATCATTGTTTTGAGCTGCCGGACACGCGCATTTTTCAATCTCAGGGGGAACGCGCGTTCATTGCCGAGCTAGAAGACAGTGTCGAGCGTCACCGTTAGGTCGGCTTAGGGCCTGTCTTGCCGGTTATCCATTGTTGCACCTAGTGTAGCTGGCTTGACTACACAGGAGTGGTTTTTCTGGCTTGCATTATAGGTCAACACCCCTGCCCTATAATGGTAATTATGTGAAATACATGGCGAGCGAACTCATGTGAATTGCCTAAAAACCTGAATAAATATGTCAATCGCGGATGTGATCTTCTCAAACTCTTCATCGAGATTTCCAACTGGGTTCTTGAGAATGCCAGATGTAAAATTTAAGCAAAGACCGGGCATCGAAGGTTGTCTTGATGCGCTTGCATGACGTAGATAGCCGACACTCTTTCTACTCAAAATTTCATCAATTGCGATAAAATTGACCAGAATAGGTTAACATCGATGCGACTTATCCTTCATATCGGCATGGGCAAGACTGGCACCAGCTCCATCCAAAGCACTTTGCAAAACCAAGGCCAGGCCTTGGGTACGAGCCCGTAACCGACCCTTCACACCCCTATGGTCGATTTGCGTCGCTGGAGGACCTCACCGCGTTCCTGGAGGCCGAGGACCCGTGGGAAAAGCCAGCCTATGCAGACGTGCAGAAGAAGAGCAGCGGCTGCGTAAGCGATGGTCAGACGTGCGTGCGCATATCCTCAGTCGGTCGTTCGAATAGGTGTCTGCGTCATCGCATTCTTAACCATACAGACCACCCGAGGTATCCTATAAGGTCCGCATTTCACGTATCGCTCGCAAACCAAACCAACGTATCACCTGAATAACAAAGGCGCGCTTTGAAGCTAATCCAAAGCGCGCCTTGTAAAAATCAGACCTTCAGAGGTGTATCGCCACGCTGCCATGCGAGTGGTTGGAACACTTCATCAACAGGAGTTTCGGCGACGTGGTTGACGTAGTTTGACATGGTTTTCTGAGCCAAACCCAAGATCACGTCCAACACAGCACGGTGCCCATACCCTGCGTCAAAGAAGACCTTCATTTGGGTTTCTGACACGTTGCCGCGTTCGCGAACCATCTGGATTGTGAACGTCCGAAGTGCTTCTAACTTTGCGGATGCCAACGGTGTTTCGGTGCGCAAGGCTTCGGTCAATTCATCCGACACTTTCATCATTTTCGCGATGCCCGTGTGCGCAGGAACGCAATAATGACAGGCGTGTTCAACATTGATGGATTGCCAAACGACCGTCAGTTCTTCTGCATCAAAATCGGTTTCAGTGAACAGCTTGTGAAGCAGCTGATACCCTTCAAACGCCTGCGGGCTTTCCGCTAGAACTTTGTGCAAGCCAGGCAAACGACCAAAGGCTTTTTGCGACTGTTCCAACAATGGCTTGGAACCATCAGGCGCGGTGTCGAGGTCATGGGAAGGAAAATTCATCATGGGAGCGTCTTTCATAAAGTTTGAATATTTGTGATTTACGCTTTCTTGAGCGATCACTCAAGTATATAGTTGAGCGATCGTTCAACTATTGGTGATCCAATGCCTCGCAAACCCAACTACGACCGGAATGAACTGATTGACCGCTCGCGTGATTTGTTTTGGCGACGCGGTTGGGCAGGCACATCGTTAAAAGATCTAGAGGCCGCATTGCAGATGAAACCTGGTAGTTTTTATGCCGCGTTTGGGTCAAAGGATGCGCTATTCGAACTCGCCATGAATAAATATGCGGCTGACGGTCTTGCGCGGCTCAAGGATTTAGCCAAGGAACATGGTCCGATAAAGGCCCTCCAGCGCTTTCCGAAAATGGCTATTCAAAACGATGATGCCCCCGCTAAAGCCTGCATGTTGTCCAAGACCCTGCTCGAGCTACAAGCGCACAATCACCCACTTGCCAAAGAAGCCAATCAACATCTTTTGACGATGGAAGGGCATTTTGCGGAGCTGTTTCAAAGGGCGCAGTCATCTGGTGAAATTGATGGCAGACATGATCCGCTAGTGCTTGCGCGCCGATATCAATCTGACCTTTTGGGGCTGCGTGTTTCGGCCGAACGTGAAGGCGTCGATGCAATGGCAATCGCGGCTGAAATCGCGGACAGCCTAGCAAGACTTTGACGATTTTATGCGCAACGCGTGCTAAACCAGTAATCGATCAACTTCGGTTGGCGTAAAACCGTACCGCCCCATCATATCGCGGTGCGGCGCACTGCCGATGTAGGCATCAAGGATCAAGTTGATGTCAGCAAGCAGCATTTGATCGGACAACCCAACTGCAAACGATCCGAACGCTGGCGGCTTTTCTACTTCGGGCGCGATAACTGTCTCTAACTTGAGCGCCGGATTTAACCCCACAAAACCATCATGCGCCCGCGCCACGCTGGCATAGGCATCGGCCTTGCCTGTGGCCACCGCCGTCGCGGCATCTGCGTACACGTCGAAAATTTCGATCCGGTCACTTGGAATGCCAAATTCAGCAGCCGATCGGTGTTGGAATTGGTCACGGATCACCGCCAATTTTGCGTTTGGGTTTTGTGCAATCGAACCATATCCAAATATTCCCAACGGGTTGCCAGATGCGACGAGCAATCCATCTGGCAATGCCCAAATTGGGCGTGTGAATAACGCCTGTTTTTGTCGTTCAACCGTTGCGAACAGACCGGTGGTCATCCGCCAATTCTGCGCGGCAAGCCCTGGCAGAAGTTCGGAAAACTCGGCCTGAATCGGATTAAAGAGTTCAGCGCCCAGTTGTCGACACACATGTCGGGCAAGTTCGACATCACAGCCGATCACAGTTCTTGATGCATCCACGTCGTTAAAAGGTGGCTCGATGAGGTAGGCAAACTTCATGACAACTCCCGCCTATTTAACCACGATAACCTGCCCCGTACCGGGCCCTTCGACGCTTTTGGCATAAGCCAAACCGACACGTTCTGACGACACAGGTTCATGCCCCGGGAACCATTCGCCATAGCGGTCGACCGAGATGTCCAGCAAACCCGGGCTGACCACATTGATCCTGATCCCGCGCGGCATTTCGATTGCGGTGCCAACCACGAAACCATCAATCGCCCCATTCGCAGTCGCCGCGTTTGTCCCCATGCGGATCGGATCACGGTTCAAAACGCCGCTGGTCAAAGTGAATGAACCGTTGTCGGCCAACATCTTTAGCCCGCCGAAGACAACGTTGACCTGCCCCACGACTTTGCCCAGCAGTCCCGTCATAAATTGTTCTTGGGTAAATTTAGTTAGCGGGCCAAAATGGACATCGCCCGCTGTGACAACAACCGCATCCACTGGCCCTACTTTTTGGTACATCGCGTCAACCGAACTGCGATCGGACATGTCGGTTTGAATGTCCCCGCTGGAACGGCCTACTTTTATAACTTCGTGGCGTTTTGACAGTTCGGCGCAGGCCGCTTTGCCAATGTCGCCTTCTGCTCCGATAACGATGATTTTCATTCTAATGCCTCCTCGTACACTTTGTAGATCGCCAGTTTGTGCGCCAAAATTTCTTCGCAATGATCGAGGTCTTTTCGCCGCTTGGCCAGTTGGTCTGAATGGGCCAAAAGCACGGCCTTGCGCTGTGGAATGGTCCGATCACCCTGCCGGTAAAGCGCCGCAAATTCGCGCATGGTTTTAAGCGGCATGCCAGTTTCGCGCAGCCAATAAAGCAGCGTCAGCCAATCTACGGTCTCAGGGCCAAATCGTCGCTGGCCATCTGATCCACGATCTACCGGTGGAATAATCCCCGATTTTTCGTAATACCGGATCGTATCAATCCCCAGCCCGCTGATCGTGGCTGCCTCGGAAATACGCATGTTTTCACCATTGATTTGAAGTGTTGCCACGGGTGTACCAACCTGAAGTAACTTTAGGTCAAGAGGTTTTTCAGACAAAAGAAGACGGGTAAATCCCAGCATAAAGGACCCCGCCAGGTTCAGTCAGGCTGACACCATTCCATCAAGGCACGTTCGCCGTCTGGTATAAAAGAAAGTGTCCGACTGGTGCCGTCGCGACGAATCCATCCAGCATTTAACGCATGGGTCAAAACGGCGGCACCGACGGAACCGCCCAGATGGTGCCGCCGTTCCGACCAATCGATGCAGGATCGACACAGCGGGCGTTTGGCTTTTTCCAGCGCGTCCAACGCAATGCCACGCGCGCTTAAAAATGTACGCCCACTTTCGGTCAGGGCGATCACATCCCCCTGCCAGACCAGCACGCCAGATTTCACCCAAGCGTCGAACACCACAACCGAAGCCCGCCCCGCCAAGTGATCGTAACACGACCGCGCAGTGCGCATTGCATCGTTCTTTGGCCCCGGTTTGGTCCGCATGTGACCCGCGCGCGCCGCGACCGTCATCAACGCTTCGATTGCATGGGCGACATCGGGATCAGCAATACAGAAATATTTGTGACGCCCCTGTTTACTGGCGAGGATCAAACCACTGCCGCACAGTTTGGTCAGATGAACACTTGCCGTCGCGGGCGTTACCCCTGCTTCGTTTGCCAGTTCGGTCGCCGTTAGATGCATGCCAGACATCAGCGCCATCAACATATTGGCGCGCGCGGGGTCGCCCATCATGGCGGCCGGTAATGAAATATCAGGGCCTTCTTTCATAGTTTGATCAGAGACGAAGTATATTCTTCAGTCAAGCTGTTAGTCGTGTTCACGAACGCTCAGGAGACAGCACATGACCAACATCGCACTTTACCTTCCCGGAATTTTAATGGCCTACGCCGCATTCCTTTTGGCCATCGCCAGCCCCGGCCCGAACATCTTGGCGGTGATCGGCACCTCGATGAGCATTGGGCGAAAATCAGGGATCGCGCTGGCGCTTGGCGTCGCGACAGGTTCGTTTACTTGGGCCGTTTTGACTGTGATCGGGTTGTCAGCGCTGCTGTCCCAATATGCGGTCGCGTTAATTGTGATCAAAATATTCGGTGGCCTGTATTTGTTGTGGTTGGCCTACAAATCGTTCAAATCCGCGATGGCAAAGCACGACATCGAAGCCAAGGAACTTGCGGGCGGAAAACGAACGCCATTCGGATACGCCAAACGCGGCTATATCATCCAGATGACAAACCCAAAAGCAGCACTGGCGTGGATCGCGATCATCTCGCTTGGGCTGACTGACGGGGCACCACATTGGGTTGGTTTGGTGATCGTGCTTGGCACATTCGCGCTCTCTATTCTTATTCATTTGATGTACGCGATCGCGTTTTCCACGCCTGTCATGGTCCGCATTTATGGCAAAGCACGCAGGGGAATTCAGGGCGTTCTCGGCACCTTTTTTGCATTGGCAGGCCTGCGCCTTTTGATCAGTAGAGGATGAAACTGATGTTGAATTATCTGTATGCGCATTTCGTCGAAGAACAGGATTTCGCGGCCATAAACGGGATCACGCGAGGGGATTTAACCGCCCTAATTGACGCCCGCGTGTTCCCTGCCCCGTCGTATATTTACACGGGCAAAGGACGGCTGGTTTCGTTTGTCAGCAACGTCACCGATGGCCACGAATATCGATTCCATCTAAAGGGCCATTCTGTGTGGCTAGAAACCGTACAGGACTTTGCATTAAAATCCGAAGACCACGCACGCGCACATTTCTTTGAACGATACGACAAAGCCAAACATGCGTTCTTTGCCAGCGCCTTGGGGCAGCAGCTTTCGAACCTTGCACCGGACGTTCAAAACCACTTTGACAGCACCCACGCACATGCAACGTGGGCGCATTTTCTGAACGGCGTGTACGGTGTTTGCACACGCGATGGTCAGCCCGATTCAGTTTTCAAAAAGCAGGCGTATGTGATGTTTATCGAACATATGATCGCAGGTGGTCTGACGTCTTCGACACGTCCGCAGCTTGAAATTTTAGAACGTGCAGTGGATGCCTTGGACAAAGTCGAATCTGATTTTGCCCCTCACGAGGTCTCGGACACATCGCGCCAACGCTGCATCATTGATGTAAGGGCCGCCTTCCAAAGGTAAACCCAATTCACAATTGACAAAACGCGCTATCCCAATATCATTTGCACACTAATGATAACCGGGGGCAAACGTGAGCTATAACAGTCCTACAGATTTAGCCACTGCACTGGCATTGGCCGCAACTGCGCACCAAACGGTGATCGCGGGCGGCACTGATGTCTATCCCGCCAGCCGCCAAGGGCGCGCGCCCAGCCACCTGTTAGACATCACGCGCATTCCCGACCTGAATGCCATTGAACAAACCCCGGAACACATTCGGATCGGCGCGGCGGTCAGCTGGACCAAAATTATCAAAGCGGACCTTCCCGCGGCCTTTGACGCACTCAAACAATCCGCGCGACAAGTCGGCAGTGTGCAAATCCAGAACGCAGGCACAATCGGCGGAAACCTGTGCAATGCCTCGCCCGCAGCCGACGGGGTACCACCGCTTTTGACACTGGATGCATCCGTAGAAATCACCAGCCAAGCACGCGGGCCACGGACCGTCCCGCTTGGCGCATTCATCACCGGTGTACGCGCCACAAATTTACAGCCCGACGAATTGGTCACAGCGATCCTTGTGCCTACCCCCGATCCACTGGCCAAATCAGCGTTTGAAAAATTGGGCAGTCGCGCGTTTATGGTCATCTCGATCACGATGACATCCGCACAAATAACTTGTGATGCGTCAGGTCGCATAACGCAGGCGCGCGTGGCCGTTGGGGCCTGTTCCGCCGTCGCGCAACGTTTGCCCGATCTAGAGGCTGCGTTGATTGGCGCCCTGCCTGAAAATGCGCACGTGACGTCCCAACATCTGACGCCCCTGTCCCCGCTTGATGATGTGCGCGGCAGTGCTGAATTTCGTCTGGATGTTGTCGCCCAGCAATGCGTTCGCACAATCAAACAGGCGGCGATGGCATGACACAAACAACCGATTTCACCCTTGATGGCAAAACAGTCAGCGTCACTCCGAATGTCGGCGAACGACTGTCCGAGGTGTTGCGCGAACGTCTTGGCGCGCGGGACGTCAAGATCGGATGCAACGCCGGTGACTGCGGGGCCTGCACGGTTTTGGTTGACGGCGCCCCCGTTTGCGCGTGCCTAACCCCAGCGCAACAAGTCGCAGGCAAGGCCGTCGAAACCCTTGGCGGATTGCACAGCGACGATCCCGTTACAGCCCGGCTTTCGGACCAATTCCAAGACCACGGCGCTGCGCAATGCGGGATATGCACGCCAGGGATGATGGTATCTGCCGTTGCTTTATTGCGCGAAACGCCCGCCCCCTCAGAGGCCCAAGTCAAAGACGCATTGGGCGGCGTTTTGTGTCGCTGCACAGGGTACCGCAAAATTATTGACGCAGTCATGGGCAAACCAGCCGTCGCAGTTCAAGGCATAGGGAAAGTCGGCGATCCAATACGGCGGCTAGACGGTGCAGCGAAAACGTCAGGGGCCGAAACCTTTGGCGATGATGTCGCACCACCCGACACGCTGGAGCTGCTGATCATCCGATCGCCACACCCGCGCGCACGGTTTGAACTGGGCGATCTGGACGGGTTTGTTCAAAACCACTCTGGGCTCGTCACCACATTGACCGCAGCCGACATCAAAGGACAAAACGCGTTTGGCGTCATTCCTGCCTTTGTTGATCAGCCAGTCTTTGCAGAAACTGTAACCCGTTTTCGAGGAGAAGCTGTCGCGGCAATAATCGGTTCCCCCGCTGCAATCAGACAAATCTCACCTGACGATTTCCCTGTCACGTGGACCAAATTGGATGCAGTCAACGACGTGCATTCTGCCCAAGGCACAACCGCCGCACAACTGCACAACGACCGCGCAAACAACGTTATGTGCGGCGGATTCGTGGCCCGAGGTCAGGCAAAATCTGCGCTGGAAAACGCCGACGTCACCGTCACTGGCCATTTCCAAAGTGGCTTTGTCGAACATGCCTATATCGAGCCGGAAGCAGGCTTTGCCCAAATGGTGAACAACCGCGTTGAAATCCACGCCTGCACCCAAGCGCCGGTTATGGATCTTGAGGCGCTGGAAATTATTCTTGGCATGGATCGATCCCAAATCAGGATCATTCCGACAGGTGTTGGTGGTGGTTTTGGCGCAAAACTTGATATCAGCGTGCAGCCGTATTTAGCGCTCGCGACCTTAAAAACCGGTTTGCCTGTTCGCCTGACTTATAGCCGCACTGAATCAATGCAAAGCACCACAAAACGCCACCCTTCAGACATCAATCTGCGCATTGGTGCGGATAAATCTGGCAAAATCACCGGCTTTGATTTCTTAGGATTATTCGACACCGGTGCCTATGCCAGCTGGGGCCCAACCGTGGCAAACCGCGTGCCAGTGCATGCATCGGGCCCATACCAAATCGCCGATTACCGCGCTGAATCCAAAGGCATCCACACCAATAATCCGCCCGCCGGCGCATTCCGCGGATTTGGCGTGCCACAGTCCGCAATCGCGCAAGAAAGCCTGTTTGACGTGCTGGCGGAAAAGCTGGGCATGGACGCACTAGAGTTCCGTATTCTTAACGCGTTAGAAAACGGTGCGCCGACAGTATGCGGACAAGTGTTCGATCAAGGCGTCGGGATCAAGGCCTGCCTTAAGGCGTTGCGACCCGCATGGGCATCCGAACGAGCGGCGGCAAAAAATTTCAATGAAAACAGCAAAGTCGTAAAACGCGGCGTTGGGATCGCGGCGGGTTGGTACGGGTGCGGGAACACGTCATTGCCGAACCCGTCGACCATCAAATCGGGCATCCGTGCCGACGGCACCGTCGTCTTGCACCAAGGGGCGATGGACATCGGCCAAGGGGCCAACACCGTCATCACGCAAATCTTTGCGACGACGCTTGGCCTGCCTATATCCCAGATTGAATTGATCGGGCCGGACACCGATGTCACGCCGGATGCAGGCAAAACATCAGCCTCGCGACAGACCTATGTGTCAGGCAACGCTGCGCGATTATCAGGAGAATCCTTGCGCGCTTTGGTTTTGGCAAAAATGAACGTCGGCGACGATGCGACCCTAACAATTGGCGATGGGCAAATTCGTGTTGGCAAGGATCATACGCTGGATTTAAACACCCTTCCCCCTGACGCCGAAGGCTATGTTTTGCGCGCTGTCGAAACCTATGACCCGCCCACCAAACCACTGGATGAAAACGGCCAAGGCGCGCCTTATGCGCAATTCGGGTACGCGGCCCATTTGGTGGTTGTCGACGTGGACACGGGCTATGGCACCGTCAAACCGACCAAATTTGTAGCCACACATGACGTGGGCCAAGCGATCAATCCATTGCTGATCGAAGGCCAAGTCGAAGGCGGAATTGCACAAGGATTGGGCATGGCCCTGATGGAAGAATACATTCCGGGGCGCACAGAAAACCTGCACGACTACCTGATCCCCACAATCGGGGACATGCCGCCGGTCGAAACCATAATCATCGAAGAACCCGACGCGCACGGGCCATACGGCGCCAAAGGTCTGGGCGAACACGTTCTGATCCCCACCGCGCCTGCTATCCTGAACGCGATTTACAATGCAACCGGCGCGCGGATCACGCGTGTGCCAGCCACGCCTGCCCGAGTGCGCCAAGCCATCAAAGGTTTGACCGATGACTGATCGCATAACCGTCGAAAAAATCCGCTGCGATGCCTGCCCCGTGATGTGTTTTATCGCAGACGGCAAGATCGGGGCCTGTGACCGCTACGCTAATCACGGCGGCGATCTGGTGCGGCTGGACCCGTTGACGATCTTGCAAGAAACCGATCAAAAATTAGTGCCGTTCCTGCCAGATGATGACCCCGATGCGCCGCTTGAATGGAATGGCGATATCGTCAAAGGCGAGCGCACATTTGTGACGGCGGTCGGCGCTGGCACCACGTACCCAGACTATAAACCGGCACCGTTTATCGTAGCACAAGAGATCGATGGCATCGACATGGTGACGGTCGTGACCGAAGGAATTTTCTCGTATTGTGGTGTCAAAATCAAGATTGATACCGACCGCCATATCGGTCACGAGCGTGACATTGTGCGCGTTGACGGCGAACCGATCGGGCACGTGATGACAACCGAATATGGCTCAAAAATGCTGTCTTTGGGTGGGGTCGATCATCTGACTGGTGGCTCCAAAAAAGAGGGGCGCGTGACATGCGATGCGTTGCTGCGACTGTGCAATGTCCAGCCCGTCGAGATGATGATTGGCGACGATGATCATGCCGTTAGTGTCGTTGTGCAAGCCGGCCAAGCCCCGATTATTGATGGAACGCCAGAAAAACTGATGCGTGTTGGCTGCGGGTCTGCCACCATCGGAATGTTCGCGAAACAATGGCGCGATCACGTGGATGATGTGGTGGTGGTTGACGATCACATCACTGGCGTTTTGTCGGAACATCAGGCTGGTAAGATGCTTGATATGCCGCCCACAGGGATCAAAATCAAAGGGCGCCGTTCTACTCCTGGTCGCTATTTTCAAGTCGCCGATCCGGGCACCGGTTGGGGCGGCACTGACATTCAGGATCCGCTTTCGATCATTGGGCCATTTGACCCAAAAACCGCTTGGGCCGGGCAACGATTGTTGATGGTGTCCACCACAGGCGAACAGTTTGCCTACTATGAACTTAACGCTGATCTGGTGCCGCAACTGGCACAAATGCCCGCGCCTGTTCTAGCCTCAACTGTACGGATCGCCGAAAATTGCGAGCCTTCAATTTGTTCGGTTTTGTTCATGGGTGGCGCGGGGGGCAGCC
>JBLHSG010000055.1:0-11302 GCA_047626725.1 Ascidiaceihabitans sp. | reverse complement strand
ATCCGATGAACAGCTAGATGCTGTGACAGACGATTTGTTGCTGGCGATGCACGACTTGCGGTCGACTTTGGTGCGTAAAAAAGCGGACCGTCTGACCAAAGGCTAGGCCCTGTTTTGCGCCGCCAAAAACCTTGCCTAACAGAACGCGGCACTGCTAGGTCGTGACACATGTTCCATTTTCGCGAACAATGTCACAAGGAATACCCCAATGACGGTCGAACTCTCATACCTCGCGATGTACGGCGCTCTTACGATGGTGCTGCTGCTGATCCAAGCCAGCCTTAGCGCGCTGCAAAACGGTATTTCTGCGCTGGCAGGCAACCGTGACGGGCTGGTGTCCAGAGGTTTGGCCGCGCGTGCGGATCGCATGCTGAACAATTCCCTCGTTGCGTTGATTTTGGTGGCTCCGGCGATTTTGATCATCGCGGTGACTGAACAATCCACCAGCACAACTGAACTGGCTGTGCGTCTGTTTTTGGCGGCTCGTGTGGCCTATGCCGTGATCTTTCTGATCGGAATTCCGTATGCGCGCACTGCTGCGTGGCTGGTCGGGTTCTTGGCCATAGCCTGCCTGTATTGCGCAGTTTTGTAATCGTAAAAAGCCGACGTGTGGGGGGTTAATCCCCCACCGTTTTGATCATGGTGCCCCAGAAACGCCAGCTCATTAATATTGCGGCCAGCGACAGCCCCAGCACCAGACCGGCCCAGACGCCGATGCCGCCAAAACCAAACACAAACCCCAGAACATATGAACACGGAATACCGATCGCCCAATAGCTAAGGGCGGCAATCACCATCGGCATTTTTGTATCCTGCACACCGCGCAAAACGCCCAGCGCAATCGCTTGGGCCCCGTCAACCATCTGGAACAACGCAGCCATCGCCAACAGCCCAACCCCGATTGACAGGATCTGGACACGCATCGGTTCGGCCTTTTGCATAAACAGCGAAATCAGCGCTTCGGGCCAGATCAGAAAGGCAGTTGTGGTGATCAGCGCCATGCCAAACGACATCACATAAGCGACCAAGGCCCCGCGTGCCAAATGATCGCGATCTTTGCGCCCATAGGCGTTGCCCGCGCGGATCGTCGCCGCGTTGCTGAGCCCCAGATGCAGCATAAACGTCATGCCCGCCAATTGCAGCGCGATACCATGCGCGGCCAGCGGCACGGTCCCCAGCCAGCCCATCATAATCGCGGTGGCAGAAAACAATCCGGTTTCCGACAGACCCGTTACGCCAATCGGCAATCCTAGACGAAACACACGGCTTAAGGCCTCCCAATCGGGGCGCCACAAACGCACAAACATCTGGTGTTGCGGCAGCACAACTATCGCGTAAATCACAATCGCAATAAGCGATATGAACTGCGTCACGAGTGATGCCAACGCGGCCCCCATGATCCCCAATTCGGGCGCGCCCCAGTTGCCAAAGATAAACGCATAGTTGGCCAGCGCATTCGAAATCGCGGCCAGAATCGTGATCCAGAACACCACCTGCGTGCGTTCCAATGCGGCCAGATAGCTTTTGATCACCATCACCAACAAGGCGGGGATCATCCCAAAGCCTGCGACCATCAAATAGCGCCCCGCATCGGCGGCCACACTGGTTTCCTGCCCCAGACCCAACAGCAACGGTTCGGCCCATAACATCATCGGCAGCACCAAAATCGCGTAGCCAAACGACAGCCACAGCCCCATGCGGGTGACGCGCCTGATCCCGACCTCGTCGTCTTCGGCATCAAGCGTGGCAACCATCGGCAGCACCGCAAACGCAAAGCCCGCGCCCAGCAAAAACAGCGTAAAGAAATAGCTGCCCGCAATTGTGCCCGCCGCCAAGGCCGCAACGCTATACCACCCCAACATGACCGTGTCGGTGACGGTGATCGCGAATTGCGCCAGATGCCCCCCGATCAACGGCACTCCAAGGGTCGATAGCGATTTTGCGTGGGCGGGATATGTCATGAATTTGGTCTGCATGTCGTCAGCCTTATCTGGGCTTTTGGAAATGGCAAACCTCAAAAGTGTATCGCTACATTTCTTTAGGCGGAACTTAGGTGCGTGGCCTTGAACCCGGTACTGTATTTTAGCCCATAGCCCAGCGCACGATCCGCGCCGATGTGAACCACCCAAACGGCAACCAGCGGCCAGACATCGGGCATACCAAAGCCCCACGCAAAGGCCGCAAGACCCGCAGGCGCGCAATAATTATGGGCCAGATTATACGCAAATGCCCCAACCCGCGCACCGATCAGATAGCCGACCATCGCAAGGTCAGGCACAAGGATCAACGCGGCAAACAGCCACCACGACGCGCCAGTTTGAGCAAAGGCGACGCAGCCGGCA
Organism: Ascidiaceihabitans sp.; assembly: GCA_047626725.1. Lineage (GTDB taxonomy): Bacteria > Pseudomonadota > Alphaproteobacteria > Rhodobacterales > Rhodobacteraceae > Ascidiaceihabitans. The sequence continues at coordinate 8,960 of JBLHSG010000055.1, read as the reverse complement.
ATCGCGATAACGCCCCCCTCAAGTTGCAGGGTTGTACGCACTGCGCCTGTCGCATGTCCGCGCGGTGATTGATCTGATGTCATGGTGCACCCGTTTGCTGGTTTCGATGACCTGTATGTGCCGCGTTGGCGCGCCCGAAACAATTGACTATATTTGTTCACCTGCCTGTCATATATTTACAGGCATGATCCATGATGCCCTTTCCCTTGATCTGATCCTTAGCTTTCGCGCGGTGATGGACACCGGCAGTCTGACCAGTGCTGCAAAGCGGCTTGGCCTGTCGCAACCGACCGTGCGTCGTCAGATCGAAATGCTAGAGGACCAGATCAACGCGCCGCTGTTTACGCGGGCCAGCAACGGGCTGACGCCCAACGACATGGCGCTGGCTTTATTGCCCATCGCGACCAGCATTGCCGCCCAAGGGGCCGCGTTCAAACGGGCCGCATCCAGTGCAGCACATGACACCAGCGGAACCGTGCGGCTGACCTGTTCGCGCGTGATCGCGACCCATGTGGTGCCTTATGTTTTACCTGCACTTCGGGCGAAACATCCGGATTTACGCATTGAATTGGTCGCCAGTAATGACACCCAAGATTTGCTGCGCCGCGACGCCGATATCGCCATTCGCATGACTGCCCCCACACAAAAGGCATTGATCCAAAAGGCGTTGCCCGATGTTTGGCTTGGCCTGTTTGCCAGCCCCACCCTGATCGACGTGCCGCACACACCGGATGACATCGCGCACGCCCCGTTTGTGGTTGATGACAGCAGTGCGCGCGTGGCCTTGGGTTTGGCGCAGGCCGGCTTGCCAAAGCCGCAAAACACGGTCTTTCGATGCGATGATGAACTGGCGCAAATTGCAGCCCTTCAGGCGGGTGTCGGCACCGGGTTTTGCCAACTCGGGATCGCCCAGCGCCTTGGCCTGACGCGGGTTTTGCCACAGATCGAAACGTCTTTGCCCTGCTTTGTGGTCATGCACGAAGATCAGCGCCACATTGCCCGCATTCACGCCGTTTTTGATCACATATGCACAGCATTGCCCGCACAGGTTGCAGCAATTCACTGAAACAACGTAAGGTCAAACCTTGATCACTGTCCTAAGTCTGGTCACACTCATTTTTGATAATTGGTTCATTGTTCACGACACCACCATACCGGACCGCATCGCCACAACTGGAAAATCGGAGAACACTATGACTTTGCGAACCACGCGCCTTAGCCACCTGATGGCCCCCCTCTTGTTCGGAGCCGCCATGACGCTCAACACCCCGCTGCCCGTTGCAGCCAACCCAATCGACACCATCCGCCCCGACGCGCCAGAACTGGCCGCCTACGGTGAAATGCCGATTGGCGTGCAGACGCTGGAATTTTCCCATGCCGATCAGATCGATATCTTGAACACCACGCCAGAAAATGCGCCGACCTATGATCGTCCACTGACGGTCGAAGTCTGGTATCCGGCCGCCGCAGGGACGCAAGCAGGCACGACCTACACTGCATTTTTGCGCGATGGTAAAACCGAAGTTCCGCTGACAGGTCGCGCTGCACGTGACGCAGCCCCTGCATCTGGTGCCGCCTATCCGCTGGTTGTGATCACACACGGATATCCGGGCAACCGTTATCTGATGTCGCATTTGGGTGAAAACCTCGCGTCCAAAGGATACGTGACCGTGTCGATTGACCACACAGATTCGACCTATTCGGATCAGGCGGCCTTTGGATCGACATTGTTGAACCGACCCATTGACCAACGTTTTGTGATTGACCAAATGGCCGCACTTGATGGCCCGCTGGGGGACATCATCAATGCGGATCAAACCGGCGTTATCGGCTATTCGATGGGCGGCTACGGCGCGCTGATCTTTGGCGGCGCTGGCGTCACCCAAGCGTCGACTGAGTATGTCTGGGGCACGCCAAACGGATTATTGGAACGCCACTTGGCCGGTTCTGAAACCCATGAGGCCCTGATTGACGAGCGGGTCAAAGCCATCATCGCCATCGGTCCTTGGGGTAAAAACGCAGGGTTCTGGGATGCCGACGGCATGTCCGGCTTGCGCAAACCCACGTTGTTGATGGCAGGCGGATCTGACGATGTGTCAGTCTATCAAGCGATCCGGTCGATCTTTGACGAGGCAACAGGCACAAACCGCCACCTGCTGACATTTGATCACGCAAACCACAACGCAGCCGCCCCGATGCCTGCGCCAAAAGAAGCCTACGCGCTGGCCGCTGCTGGCGATTCCGGCCCGTTTGAACACTACGCAGATGCGGTTTGGGACAACACACGCATGAACAACATCACGCAGCACTTTGCGACCGCGTTCATGGACATGCACCTGAAAGGCGACGCAGAAAAAGCGCCGTATTTTGATCTGGTGACCAACGCAGGCGAAGGTGTTGTGGCCTTGGATGACGCGGGCAAAGAAACCGTCGATCACACCTATTGGAACGGGTTTGCGCCACGCACTGCTGCGGGCCTGATGTTTGAATCCAAAAGCCAAGGCGAATAAATCACGCATGACGCGGAGGCATGGCTTTCGCGTCATTTGCGCCTGTTCACAGGTGCTGCTAACGACAAACACAGGTGCGATATGATGGCTGGAACCAGTAAAATGCTAACCCTGAACGGGCATGAGTTTCATGTTCGGATGTGGGGATCACCGCATTTGCCAAAGCTGATCATGCTGCACGGCTATCCTGAATATTCCGGTGCGTGGGATGATGTGGCCCCAAAACTGGCGGGCATGTTTCATTGCATTGCCCCCGATCAGCGCGGCTATGGCCAAAGCTGGGCCCCTGCGGACATTGGCGAATACACGACTTCAAAATTGGTCAGCGATATCATCGCATTGATCGAACACCCCGACGTTGGTGCAAACGGGCCTGTCGCGGTTTTTGGCCATGATTGGGGCGCTGCTGTTGCGTATGGGCTGGCGATGTTCCACCCCGAAATGGTCGATCGTTTGATCATTGCCAATGGCGTTCACCCTGCCCCGTTCCAGCGCGAAATGGCGGCTGGTGGCGCGCAAACAGCGGCCTCGCAATACATCGGATTTATCCGGCGTGACGATTCACATGATCAACTGGCGGCGAACAATTGCGCCAAGATGCTGGAACTGTTTTCCGCCAAAATGGACATGCGTTGGCTGACCGATAACCCCGAACGAAAACAAGCCTACCTGACCGAATGGTCGCGCCCCGGTCGCCTAAAGGGCATGACCAATTGGTATCGCGCCTCGCCTCTTGCGTTGGCCGCCCCGGGAATGCCGATCGAGGTCGCAGAGCTGCCGATCGACAGGTTGCAAGTGCGTTGCCCGCATCTGTTGATTTGGGGCATGGGCGACACCGCGTTGCTGCCCGAAACCACCCAAGGACTAGAGGATTTTGCCGCTGATCTGACCCGTGTTGAAATCGACGACGCGGATCACTGGGTTTTGCACCAGCAACCCGACGCTGTTGCTGATGCGGTCATCGATTGGGTCATAGGCGACGATCTGTACATTCCCTAATGCGTTTAGGCGTGGTTCCAATCATCAGGGTCAGCTGAATTATTCGGGCTTAGGCCGATCACGTCACCCTCTGTTGAACAGCCCAATCCCAAAACCGTGCGATTTGCATAGGAAAAATACGCGCTGACCTGATTGATTTCCAAAATCTCACCGTCGTCATACCCCGCATCACGCAGCGCCTGAATGTCGGTTTCGCGCAGCGCACTTGGGTCTTTGGTCAACACTTGCGCATATCGCATCGCCGCCTTTTGCGCCGCGTCCAATGGCAACGCATCAATATCGCCGGCCTCGATCGCGACACGGATCGCATCAGCGCGCGGATCATCCCCCAGCAAACGTTTCATGCCGGCAAAATGATGTTCAACACAATACGTGCATTCGTTCAGCGCACTGACCCAAACACCAAGCACCTCCAGGAACCACTTCGGCACCGTATTGCCCGAATGATGCAGCACGTATTTGTAGACGGCCATGTGCGCCTCCATCGTGTGCGGACGCAAGGAATGGGCCATCATGATATTGTCGACATTGTTGTCGGGGCCCGTGACGCGCGCGTACAACATCTTGAGTTTGCCAGTCGCAGCCTCGAACGGAATAGTTTTAATCCAAGCCATTTTTACATCCTTTGTTTAGGCCAAACTACCGCAATTACGCGTGCATGAAAGCCAAAGTCGGGTTTGCGATTGCAGACCCGCGCGATTGCCCCCACAAACAGCGCACCCAAGCCAGTGAGTTTCATGTTTTCAGACGGCAACACAATTTTCGAATTTCGCGGCCCGTTTGGCGTGCCAATTCAGATTTCCAGCAGCTTTTTAATGCTCGCGGCGTTTATCGTTTTGATGGGCGGCGGCATGGCCAGCCTGCCCTATCAGATCGCATTTGTGGGCATGATATTCGTATCGATCCTGCTGCATGAATTGGGCCACGCATGGGGCTGCATCGTACAGGGCATTCCGGTCGAGCGCATCGTGATCCACGGCGGCGGTGGCTATTGCCTGCCTGCGCGCCAACCCGAACGCCATCAGGATGAATTTATCGTCGCGTTGGGGCCGATTGTGAACCTTGGGCTGTGGGCCGTTGCATCATTGCTGGTGCCGTTTATGGCTGATCCCCTGCTGTTTTGGGGGCTAAGCCTGTTTGCGCTGATCAATCTGTTCTTGGCCGTAATGAACATGATTCCCGTTATGCCGCTGGATGGTGGAAAGCTGTTTCAATACGGTCTGCGCCGCTTTGTGGACAACGATCAGGCGCGCCGGATTGCCGGTGGTGTTGGCGTTGTCATCGGCGTTTTATGGATACCTGCGATGATCTATTTCTATGTTTATCTAGGTTTTGTCCTGCTGTTTTTCCCGTCGATCCACATTCATTGGCAAATGTTACGCAGCTAAATCAGGGTTAACCTGTCCGTAAATTCTATGCGGTTACAACTGCGGCATGATCAATTTTTTGTCCCTGCTATTGCCCGGATTAATCCCGTCTTGGCAGTTTTTCAAATCAGTGCAGCCATCGCCGCGCGTCCAATGGCGCATGTTGTCTGACGACGGATCTGGCGATTGGCACGACTACAATCCACGGCCACAATCGCTGCCACCAGTCGCGATGTTGCGGCGGCTGTTTTGGAACCCTGACTGGAATGACACCCTGTTTATGGTCAGCCTGTCAGAACGGTTGATGGATACCCCCACCGATCACAGCGTGCACGAAATCCAACGTCGCATCGGGGTTACCGCGGCGTCCAGCGGCGCATCTGGACGTCATCAGTTTCGTCTGGTTTTTGTTAGTCGCGATGGGGCCGACTTGGTTCAGGAAATCACATATCTTTCAGCGCCTTGGATCCCCTCATGAGCTTTGATTTCGCCCTTCGCCTCACCGAAATTCTGCTCGCTGTTGCGTTCATCCAGCAAAGCCTTGAACACATGGTCAGCACACCCGAAACGCGCTGGTTGTTTGGTATTCGTCTGGTGGCTAGTACGGCACTGATGTTTGGCCTGGCACCCGATCTGATGTTGCTGGTTCTGACCGCACTTAGCATGGTGGCCTTGCACATTTTCCAAGGGCCATACAATGGCGGCAGCGACAGGATGAGCGTGCTGATCTTGTGGTGTCTGACCATCGCCAATTGGGTGCCGGATCCGCTCTGGCAGGAGTTGGTTTTTAGTTATCTGGCCCTACAACTCACGCTCAGTTATTTCATCTCTGGTTGGGTCAAGCTGGTTAATACAGACTGGCGCAGTGGCCGCGCGCTGTCGGATGTGTTTGGATTTTCCGCATATCCCGTGTCCGAAAACTTGCGTGGCCTTGCCCAATTTCCCCGCCTGATGTGCGCACTGTCGTGGGGCGTCATCGCATTCGAAGTCGCGTTTCCGCTGGCCCTGTTTACCCCCTTCAGTTTGATTGCCGCGCTTATTATTGCAGCCTGTTTTCATCTCGCAAATGCCTGCCTCTTTGGGCTCAACCGTTTCTTTTGGATCTGGCTCGCCGCCTATCCGTCGTTAATCTGGTTCCAAGACCGCGTGTTTTAACCTCAATCCGTCTTCCCCCTGCGCCCCGGCTCTGACATACTGATCGCCAATCAAAACCAATAAGATCCGAGCATAAAATGTCCAACGACCTGCTTTCTGGTGCCACATCCAATCCCGATGACTACGATGCATCTTCGATCCAAGTGCTCGAAGATATGGAACACGTGCGCCTGCGCCCCGGCATGTATATCGGCGGCAAAGACGACCGCGCGTTGCATCACATGGTCGCCGAAATCATCGACAACTCGATGGACGAAGCCGTGGCAGGGCACGCCACGTGGATCGAGGTAGAATTGCACGAAAACGGGCACGCATCTGTGCGCGACAACGGGCGCGGTATTCCGACAGGGCCACACCCCAAAGACCCCGAAAAATCCGCCCTTGAAATCATCTTTTGCACGCTGAATGCAGGCGGCAAGTTTTCGGGCGACAGCTATGAAACATCGGGCGGTTTGCACGGGGTTGGATCATCGGTTGTGAACGCGTTGTCGGACCATTTGCGGGTCGAAGTTGCGCGTAACAAAGAACTGTTTGCGATGGAATTTTCGCGCGGCATGCCACAGGGCAAGCTCGAGAAAATCGGCGCTGCCCCAAACCGGCGCGGCACGGCAGTAACATTCCATCCTGACCCCGAAATCTTTGGCTCACTCAAACTGAAACCAGCCCGTTTGTTCAAAATGGCGCGGTCCAAAGCCTACCTATTTTCTGGCGTCGAAATCCGCTGGAAAACAGCAATCAACGACGGCGAAACCCCACAAGAGGCAAAATTCCACTTTCCCGGCGGCCTGTCCGACTATTTGTCAGAAACATTTGCCGGCGCGACAACCTACGCCGAGGCCCCGTTTGCCGGAACTGTGTCGTTCGAAAAGTTCAAAGTTCCGGGCAAAGTTGAATGGGCAATCAACTGGACACCAGCGCGCGACGGCTTCATCCAAAGCTATTGTAACACCGTCCCCACACCCGAAGGCGGCACACACGAGGCTGGTTTTTGGGCAGCAATTCTTAAGGGAATCAAAGCCTACGGCGAATTGGTCAGCAACAAAAAAGCCGCAACAATCACGCGCGAAGACCTGACAACGGGCGCCGGCGCATTGGTGTCGTGTTTCATTCGCGAACCTGAATTTGTGGGGCAAACCAAAGATCGACTAGCAACAGTCGAAGCGCAACGCATGGTCGAAAATTCCGTGCGCGACCACTTTGACAACTGGCTGGCAGCAGACACAAAATCTGCGGGATCGATCCTCGACTTTTTAGTGCTGCGGGCCGAAGAACGCCTGAAACGTCGCCAAGAAAAAGAAACCTCGCGCAAGACTGCGACCGCCAAACTGCGCCTGCCGGGCAAACTAACAGATTGTTCATCCAAAACCCGCGATGGCACAGAATTGTTCATCGTTGAGGGCGACTCTGCTGGTGGATCGGCCAAAATGGCTCGGGATCGCAAGACCCAAGCGTTGCTGCCTTTGCGCGGTAAAATCCTGAACGTGCTGGGGGCGGCGTCCTCAAAACTCGGGTCAAACGCAGAGATTTCTGATCTTACGCAAGCGCTTGGCGTTGGGTTGGGGTCTAAATTTAACGTCGATGATTTGCGCTATGACAAAATCATCATCATGACCGACGCGGACGTCGACGGCGCGCACATCGCCGCCCTGTTGATGACGTTCTTTTTCACGCAAATGCGCCCGATGATCGACGCCGGCCACCTGTATCTGGCCTGCCCACCGCTGTTCCGCATCACGCAAGGGGCCAAACGGGTCTACTGCATCGACGAGGCGGAAAAGGACAAGTGGCTTGAAAAAGGCATCGGCGGCAAAGGCCGGATTGATTTGTCACGCTTCAAAGGCTTGGGTGAAATGGACGCCAAAGATTTGAAAGACACCACGATGAACCCCGCAACCCGCAAGCTGATCCGCGTGACAATTGACGACGATGAGCCAGGCGAAACCGATGATCTGGTCGAACGCCTAATGGGTAAAAAGCCCGAGATGCGCTATCAATACATTCAGGAAAACGCGCGGTTTGTTGAGGAATTGGATGTTTGAATAAAAAAACTATCATAGGCCAATGCAAATTGACCGGCCAAAAAGGTAAATTCGTTAAATCGCATATTATTCCGAAAGCGTTGACCAGACCTGAAGAACCAGGCTTGCCACTGATGGAATCCTCAGACGGTACAGGGAATAGAAGGAAATGGGATAGTTGGTACGATCAGAAATTAGTTATTCGCAAAGGTGAGAATTTTCTTCGTGATATCGATACTTCTGCAATCTTAGAGTTACGAAAGCAGCAACTTTTGTGGTCTGCTTTTCCTGATAATGGATTAGAATCTATTGATCGTTTTGAAGGCTACGAAACTCACGGAATTCGAGAATTGAATGAAGTGAAGGCGGACATAATTTGGCTCTTCATTGCAAGCATTGCATGGCGGGCATCGGCTTCAGAAATGCAAGAAATGCGTTATTTTAAACTCAGCGAAAAAATTGAAGAAGACCTGCGGAAATGCATAATAAATTCCGAGGCTAAATTTGAGAATTTCCCAACAAGCTTAATCCAGCTTTCCACCGTTGGCATTAAACACAACCACACTCCAACCTTAGATATGAAATCAAACCCAAGCGTGGGCGGATCGGAACCAATTGAGGTTCCTTTTGCTCGCATTTTTGTGGAGAGTCTAATTTGCCATTTTCACATTTCTGAGAACGCTAACCAGGATTTCGACAACAACCCAGTCTTTGTTGGGAGCACTGAGAATTTAATCGTTACGTGTATTGATTATGAAGTTTCCGACCAAAAGGTCCGAATTGAAAAACGCAATGAAATCGTCTTTTCAAACCTAAGCCCCTGACCGCGGGTCGTAGGCCGTCTTGCATCTGATCAAATGAATCAAATGCAAGGCGGCGACAGCCTCGGAGGTGTCAATGACACCCCCAGA
>JBLHSG010000054.1:0-11590 GCA_047626725.1 Ascidiaceihabitans sp. | reverse complement strand
CGACAACACCCCACGATGCCTACGCCGATGACATGGTTTTGGCAGAAGGCATCGACCGCTATCAGCAACACGTCACCACAGAAATCACCCGCGTTGAAACCACATGGGCGGGATTGCGCAGTTTCGTTGCAGACCGGACATTGGTGTTGGGACACGATCCCGCATGCCCAAATTTTGTGTGGTGCGCAGCCCAAGGCGGCTATGGTTTTCAAACGGCACCCGCCGCATCGCAACTGATCGCCGACTTGGTATTTGGCCACCAAAGCGTGCTAGACGCCGCAACAATCGCCGCTCTTTCACCTGCGCGGTTTGCCAAATGACCCTGCGTACCCCGCCGCCAAGTGCAAGTATTGCAGCGCCCCAAAACGGTGAAAAATTGCACGCGCCGTCGGCTGCACGCAACAGCGACGACATCTGCGCGCTGATCCAAACACTGGTGCCGGATCACGGCACAGCGCTGGAAATCGCCAGTGGTACCGGCCAACACGTCACGACATTTGCCGCCGCCATGCCCAACATGCACTGGCACCCGACTGACGTTGATCCCGTCCGGCTGACCAGCATCGCAGCCTACATAAACGACTTGGGTTTGGCCAACATCGCGCCCCCCGTTTTCTTGGATGCCACGACCAAAGGCTGGCACGCCACGGTTAAGCCCATGGACCTGATTTATCTGGTCAACTTGCTGCATCTAATCAGCGCCGATGAATGTCGCACCTTGATCCACGAGGCCGCGCAGGCGTTGACCCCGAATGGCGCATTGATGCTTTATGGCCCGTTCAAACGTGCGGGCGTGCTGACCAGTGACGGCGATGCCGGGTTCGATGCTGACCTGCGCGCGGCTGATCCTGAAATCGGGTACAAAGACGATCTCGACATACGCGCGTGGCTCAGCGATGCTGGGTTTCAGAACGTTGAGTGGTTTGAAATGCCCGCCAACAACCTCGTTTTTGTGGCAAGGAGTACCGGTTTATGATGTTTCCATCCCTCTCTCGATTTGCGGTCGTCGCGATGCTGGCATTGGCCGCATGTGGTGGCGGATCTAGTGGGCCACCCGCTGAACCTGGCGTGCTTTTTGCCCCTAACTTTGGCGACGATGATCCGGTCAATTTTGCAGGACGCGCCCCCGCTCGTTATCCGGTTCATGGGATTGATGCGGCACGGTTTCAAAAAAGCATCAACTGGAACACCGCGCGCCGCAATGGCGTGAACTTTGCCTTTCTAAAAGCCACCGAAGGCGGCGATTTACTGGACACAGGTTTCAAGGATCACTGGCGCGGCGCAGGTCGTGCGGGCGTGGTGCGCGGGGCCTATCATTTCTACTATTTCTGCACTTCGCCCGAGGTTCAGGCCCGCTGGTTTATCCGCAACGTCCCCAAAGGAAACATGCTGCCACCGGTCTTGGATATGGAATGGAACCCGTTTTCACCCACCTGCGCCAAGGTACGCCCACCCGCACGTGAAGTCCGCGCACAAATGCGCCGCTGGTTGGATATCGTGTCGGCGCATTACGGCCAAACCCCGATCATTTACACCACGCCACGTTTCTATCGCGAGAACGAATTGGGCAAACTGCGCGGCTACGAATTCTGGCTACGATCAACCGCAAAACGCCCGTCAGAAACTTACCCCGGTCAGCGCTGGACGTTCTGGCAATATTCCGCAACGGGCCGGATCAACGGGATCGAAGGCGAAGTCGACCTGAACGCATTTTATGGCTCGCGGGACCAATGGGCCGCGTGGGTTGCTAAGCGATTTAAGTAGTCAAAATAGCGCGCAAAGTGGAAAACTCTGCGCGCTAAATCTATGTTTATCCGTCGATGCGGATCACTGCGTTTTTCGGATCATAAGGTGAATCCTCGACCACCTCAGCATCCCACAATTGATCCATGATTTTGACCTTCAGCATGGTGCCGACGACGGCGTGTTCGGGTTTGACATAACCCAATCCGATGGATTTCCCGAACGCCACGGAATACCCGCCCGACGTCAAACGACCGGTGCGTTCATCGCCGATGTACAGCACTTCGCGCCCCCAAGGATCCGCGTCTGCTGGCCCGTCGATCAGGACCGTGATGCATTTTGCGCGAATGCCGTGGCCTTCCATTTTGTCCTTGCCGTTGAACTCTTTGGATAGGTCAACAAAGCGCGGCAAATCGGCCTCGAGTGGGGTCGCGTCGCGGCCCAGTTCGTTGCCAAACGCACGGTATGATTTTTCCTGGCGCAACCAGTTTTGCGCACGTGCGCCAACCAGTTTCATGCCATGCGGTTCACCCGCTGCGACCAGTTGATCCCACAGGTAATTCTGCATCTCGATCGGGTGATGCAGTTCCCAGCCCAGTTCACCGGTATAGGCGACGCGGATCGCGCGCACAGGGCACATGCCCAGTTCGATATTGCGCATGGTCAGCCACGGGAACCGTTTGTTGGACAGCACTGTAGACGGGTCGCCGTCTTTGACCAATGCGTTCAAAACATCGCGCGATTTTGGACCTGCAATCGCAAACACGCCCCATTGTGTCGTGACATCATGGCATTCGATATAGCCGAATTCTGGTGCTTTGTCTTCGATCGCCTTGCGCAGGAAATCGCTATCATACGCAGTCCAAGCCCCCGCAGACACAAGATAATATTCGTCTGTTGCGATGCGCACGATGGTGTATTCCGTACGCGTCGTGCCATTGCTGGTCAGCGCGTAGGTCAGGTTGATACGCCCGACAGACGGCAATTTGTTGCACGTAAACCAGTCAAGGAATTGTGTCGCGCCCGGTCCTTTGACAACGTGTTTCGTGAACGCTGTCGCGTCAATGAGGCCAACACCTTCGCGAATTGATTTTGCCTCTTCGACCGCGTGTTTCCACCACGTACCACGGCGAAAAGACCGCCCTTCGATGTCGAAATTATCAGGTGCATCCAGTGGGCCGTAGTAGTTCGGGCGTTCCCAACCGTTCACAAAACCAAACTGCGCGCCTTGGGCTTTTTGGCGGTCATAAACGGGGGATGTGCGCAAGGGACGACAGGCTGGGCGTTCTTCATCCGGATGGTGCAAGGTGTAGACGTGATCGTAACATTCTTCGTTTTTGCGCGCGGCAAATTCGGTGGTCATCCAGTCGCCGTAACGCTTGGGGTCCAGCGACGCCATATCGATTTCGGCTTCGCCTTCGACCATCATTTGCGCCAGATAATAGCCCGTGCCACCCGCCGCGGTGATCCCGAACGAGAACCCCTCAGCCAGCCACATGTTGCGCATTCCTGGGGCCGGTCCGACCAGTGGGTTGCCGTCCGGAGTATAGCAAATCGGGCCGTTGAAATCGTCTTTTAACCCGCTATCTTCGCAGGATGGAACACGGTGGATCATCGCCATGTACTGGTCTTCGATGCGTTCCAAATTCAGCTGGAACAAGTCGGCGCGAAAGCTGTCAGGCACACCATATTCAAAGCGGGCTGGCGCGTCTTTTTCGTAAACACCCAAAATCCAGCCACCGCGTTCTTCGCGCACATAAGACTGCGCATCAGCGTCGCGAATAACAGGGTGTTCAGGGTTTCCTGCGGCGCGGTGTTCGACCAACGACGGGTCCTGTTCCATCACGATAAACTGGTGTTCCACAGGGATCGCCGGCATCTTGATACCGAGCATTTTCGCAGTGCGCTGCGCGTGGTTGCCCGACGCGGTCACGACGTGTTCTGCGGTGATCACGACCTGTTCGTCAGACGGGATCAGGTTGCCGCCTTTTTCGATCATCTTGGTGCAGGTCACATCCCACGCCGTGCCGTTCCATTCAAACGCATCGGCCTGCCATTTACGTTCAATCACAACACCACGTTGACGCGCGCCCTTGGCCATGGCCATCGTCACATCGGCGGGGTTAATGTAGCCGTCAGTGTGGTGATAGAGCGCGCCTTTTAGGTCTTCGGTGCGGATCAGCGGCCATTTCGCCTTGATCTCGTCCGGGGTCATAAACACGTAGGGCACATCGCAGGTTTCGGCTGTGGCGGCGTACAATTTGTACTCGTCCATGCGTTCGTCGGTTTGGGCCATGCGCAGGTTACCAACAACGGCGAAACCGGCATTCAGGCCAGTTTCAGCCTCAAGCGCTTTGTAGAAATCGACCGAGTATTTATGGATATGCGTTGTCGCGTAGGACATGTTGAACAGGGGCAACAAACCCGCCGCGTGCCACGTTGAACCGGACGTCAGTTCGTCGCGCTCCAGCAACATCACATCGTCCCAACCGGCCTTGGCCAGATGATACGCAATCGACGTGCCAACGGCCCCGCCACCAACAACCAATGCTTTGACCTGAGTTTTCATGGCCCGACTCCTAAATGCAAACTTGGTCTTGTTTTACGGGCCACGCCAGAAAACCGCGCCAAACGCCCGACAACTCATGGCAAAAAACCGACTTATCCTGCGTGGTTGTCAGTGGTTTTTAAAATTCAGGTCCACTGCGCCGGATCACGTCGCGATAATTTTGCCCGGATTCATGATATTGTCAGGGTCCAGCGCGCGTTTGATCATCACCATCATGTCGACGGTTTCCTGACCCAGTTCCTTGGACAAATACGCCATCTTGCCCTGACCAATCCCATGTTCGCCAGTGCAGGTCCCATCCATCGAAATCGCCAGTTCGTTTAACCAGCTGACAAAAGCGGCGGCGCGGGTCATCTCGTCTTCATTCTGTTCATCGATCAAAAGCAGGCAGTGGAAATTGCCGTCACCCACATGGCCAACAATCGGGGACAGGAATTTTTCCTCTTCTAAGCGGGCACGAGCAGCATTCACGCAATCCGCCAGTCGCGAAATCGGCACACACACATCTGTCGAAATCCCCGACGCACCGGGGCGCAATTGCAGCGTTGCCCAATAGGCGTCGTGGCGGGCCTGCCATAATTTGTTGCGCTCTTCGGTTGAGGTGGTCGAGGTATAGCCAGATCCGCCGTGGTCTTCGGCGATCGAGCCAAACATTTCGGCCTGTTCCAGCACGCTCGCATCAGAGCCGTGGAATTCCAGCAGCAACAGCGGTTGTTCCGGCAAATCCAGTTTAGAATAGGCGTTGCAGGCGCGCACTTGCACGGCGTCCAGCAATTCAATCCGCGCGACAGGAATGCCGTATTGAATGACCTGCATCACGGTTTGACAGGCGGCATCAACAGACGGGAACACGCAGCGCGCCGAACTGATCGCCTCGGGGATGCCTTGCAATTTCAGGGTGATTTCGGTGATCAGGCCCAGCGTTCCTTCGGACCCGACCATAAGGCGGGTCAAATCATATCCGGCAGATGATTTTTTGGCCCGTTGCGCTGTGCGAATAACATCGCCGTTCGCCATCACGGCTGTCACCGCCAAAACATTGTCTTTCATCGTGCCATAACGCACCGCATTTGTGCCGCTTGCGTTGGTGGACGCCATGCCGCCCAACGATGCGTTCGCCCCGGGATCAATCGGGAAAAACAGACCTTTATCGCGTAAAAACGTGTTTAGTTGTTCACGCGTCACACCCGGCTGCACGACACACGACAGGTCGTCATCATAGACGGCGACAATCGCGTTCATCTCACTTACGTCCACGCAAATACCACCGGCGGGGGCGTTCACGTGCCCCTCAAGGGAGGTGCCCGTGCCAAACGGGATCACCGGCACTTTGTGCGTGGCGCAGGCTTTGATAATGTCGCCGACCTCGTCTTGGGATTTTGGGAAAACCACGGCGTCAGGCGATTGGTTGGTCAGCCACGTTGTGGTGTGCCCGTGCTGTTCACGGATCGCGGCACCGGTCTGGAACCGTTCGCCAAACTGTTGCTTAAGCACACCCAGGACCGATGCGATCCCGTCTTCGTTTCGCGGCAACGCCGTTACATTCGCCATGGTTTGTCTTCCTTAATTGCCCAGCGCAATGCCTTCGCGTCGCGGGTCTGCACCGCCTAACAAGCTGTCCCCAATCGAGATCGCGTGCAAGCCGGAATTCAAACCGCGCACGCCAATTTCAAAGCCCATCGCCGTCAACGGATCGCTGAGCGTGACGGCGTCGGTGCCTTCCTCAAGATCGTAGGTGCCGAAACGGTTAACCATGTGCGGCAGTGAAACGGCGGCCTGCACGTCCATCCCCCAGTCGATGTGCGCCACGATTGCTTCGGCCACATAGCCGATGATGCGACTGCCGCCGGGGCTGCCAATAGCCAAAACTGGCGCGCCGTCTTTCATCACGATTGTTGGTGCCATGGACGAACGCGGGCGCTTACCCGGTTCTAGACGGTTGGCAATCGGTACACCGTCGCGGTGGCTGCGAAACGAGAAATCGGTCAGTTCGTTGTTCAACATGAAACCACCCACCATCATCCGCGAACCAAACGCGTTTTCGATGGTGGTCGTCATCGACGCGACGTTGCCATAGCTGTCCACGATCGACACATGCGAGGTCGACGGCAGGTCAATAGCGTAATCGTCAGCGAGGTTAAACGCGTGGTCAAATGCAGGCGTGCCAGCGCTGACATCTTGCAACGCCGTGTCGCCGTTCAACAGCTTGGCACGGTCTGCCAGATAGGTCGGATCAACCAGCCCCGCAGTTGGCATTGGCACATAATCACTGTCGGCCATGTAGCGCCCACGATCCGCAAACGCGAGGCGCGCGGCGTCACCCATAAGGCGGCGAACATCCGGATCATTTGGCCCAGCGCTTAGGTCATACCCTTCCAGCATGCCGAGGATTTGACCAACCGTTAACGCGCCCGAACTGGGTGGGCCCATCCCACACACGTCATGGGCGCGGAACGTCGCACAGACGGCAGGGCGTTCTTTGGCCTGATAAATCGACAGATCAATTTGGCTTAGCACGCCAGGATTGCCCGGTGCGTTTTGCACAGCCGCGATGATCGCATCGGCAATATCGCCGGTGTAAATCGCTGACGCACCTTGGGTCGCCATTGCCCGAAGACTGTCGGCATAAGCCATGTTTTTCAGGGATGTGCCCACCTGCAACGGCGCGCCATTCGGAAGGAAATAGGCGGCAGCAGTTGCGTCACTGGCCAGACGTTCCGCGTCGCGTTCTACCAATCCGGCAAGGCGCGGCGATACGGAAAACCCGTCTGATGCCAGCACAATCGCGGGATCAAACAAACCCGCCCAATCGGCCTTGCCCCATTTATCATGGGCCATTTGCAACAACGCAGGCGTGCCCGGTGTGCCAACAGAACGCCCACCCACAACCGCATCAAAGAAACCCAACGTCTCACCGTTTTCATCCTGAAACAGCGTCGGTGTGGCGGCCAAAGGTGCGGTTTCGCGCCCATCAATCGTGGTCAGTTTGCCGCTGGCCGCATCGTACCAAACCAGAAACGCGCCGCCCCCCAAACCAGAGGATTGCGGCTCAACCAGACCCAGAACAGTTTGCACGGCGACCAGCGCATCTGCCGCGGTGCCGCCCGCGGCCAAAACATCAGCGCCCGCCTGAACTGCATGTGGGTTCGCGGCCGCAACCATCCATTCAGTCGCCGCAATGGGGGTGCCATTTGCCTTGGCTTGCAACGACGCCTGAACAACGGGATCAAGCGATTGGAACACACCGGCCGCCGCCCCTTCGGGCTGCACAGCGTCGGCAGTTTGTTGGGCGACCAGCGGAGTGCCCAGCATCAGTGCTGCTAGAAAAATATGTCTGTTCATCGTCTTTCCTTTCGCGTTGAATTGCGATCCGAACCCCGAAGTCAAAGCATAGAAGGGACCACTTGGTCCGGGGGTCTGTGACCGTCCTGAAATGTCTTGATGTTGATGATGACTTTTTCGCCCATCTCGATCCTGCTTTCGAGCGTGGCGGACCCCATGTGCGGCAACAAAACCACGTTGGGCAGCGCGCGCAATCGCGGGTTCACATCGACGCCGTTTTCGTACACATCCAAACCCGCACCACCGATTTCACCCGTGCGCAGCATTCGCGTCAGGGCATTTTCGTCGATCACTTCGCCGCGCGAGGTGTTCACGATAACGGCTGTGGGTTTCATCAGTTTCAAACGGCGTGCGTTCATCAAATGAAAGGTCGACGGCGTGTGCGGACAGTTGATGCTCAGCACGTCAACGCGCGACACCATCTGGTCCAGACTGTCCCAATAGGTTGCGCCAAATTCTTCTTCGACTTCGGGGCGCAGGCGGCGACGATTGTGGTAATGCACCTGCATTCCAAACGCGCGCGCACGTTGCGCCACGGCCCGTCCGATACGACCCATGCCCAAGATGCCGATGCGTTTGCCGCCAATACGCCCCCCCAGCAGCGCGGTCGGGGCCCAGCCCTCCCAATTTCCGGCCTGCATGGTGGCAAGCCCCTCTGGCAGGCGACGGGTGATGGCCAGAATCAGCCCCATCGCCATATCCGCCGTATCATCGGTTAAAACACCGGGCGTGTTGGTCACTAGAATGCCGCGTTGGCGGGCAGTTGCCACATCGATATTATCAACACCGGCCCCGTAATTCGCGATCAATTTCAACTGTGGACCAGCCTGCCCGATAAGTGCGGCATCGACGGCATCCGTGATCGTGGGCACCAGAATATCCGCAGTTTTCATAGCGCGCACCAGCTCGGCACGGCTAAGCGGGACATCATCAAGGCGCAATTTCACGTCGAACAATTCCGACAGCCGTTTTTCCACAGCTTCGGGCAACCGTCGCGTCACGAACACACTTAGACGTTCCTTTGTCATGTCATCCCCTATGTGCTTGGCCTGATGGCGGCATTTGTGTCATGCTGGCTCATGTCGAAGCGAGGCACAAGACCAAGCTCGGCAATTTGACGGATAAGCCTTTGGCGCATTCCGTTTTGGATCCGGCAGTACAGGCCAATATAATGACTAGATTTTTACGGACCCTTTGTGTGGGACTTGTGGCGGCCTGTGTGCTGTCGGCCTCTGGCGTGGTTGCGCAAGAAAAAGGGGCCGTGACCAACCTGCCATTGCCGCGATTTGTGTCCCTCAAGGCCGCCGAGGGCAACGTGCGCCGTGGCCCATCCCTGACGCACCGCATCGACTGGGTGTTCAAACGCCGCGACATGCCCCTGCGCATCACGGCTGAACATGGCCATTGGCGCCGCGTCGAAGACCGCGATGGTTTGGGTGGTTGGGTGCATTATTCACTGCTGTCCGGCACGCGCACCGTTTTGATCGAACAAGATTTGCTGACCCTGCGTGCCCGTCCCGAAGCCAACGCGCCCGTTACGGCAGCGCTGGAAATCGGTGTTGTGGCACGGTTGGGAAAATGCGACCCCGAATGGTGCCGCCTGACGTCTGGCGGGTACAAAGGTTGGGCCCCCAAAGCCCGCCTATGGGGTGTCGCCCCCAATGAAATCCGCGACTAAGCGGTCTTGGCAATAAACGCGTTGGTGCAGTCAGCAAGCTGGGCGCCAACGTCTTCTTGTAGAAAATGCCCACCGCCTTGCAGGATTGTGTGATCCTGACCTGCGGCCCCCGGCATCGTCTTTTGAAACACCTGATCGACGCCTGCCATGATTTTATCATCCGCGCCAAAAGCCGTCAGCACCGGTATGTCTAGCCCACGCAAAACATCCCACGCCGCGCGGTTCGGTCCCGCCGCCGGATCATCGGGACTGGCGGGCACCAACATCGGAAACTGGCGCGCGCCCTCTTTGAATGTCTCATCAGGGAACGGCGCGTTGTAGGCGGCAATTTCGGCGTCAGTCAGCGTAGACGTCGTACCACCAGCCACAATCCGACCCGCATCAAACACCGGTACAGACTGCGAAAATTCGCGCCATGCGGTGAAGGCATCGTTCATCGGCTGGTCGCCCGTCGGCAACGCCGTGTTCGCCACAACGATCCGCGCAAAACGATCAGGGCGCGCAGCAACCAGACGCAGACCAATCAACCCGCCCCAATCCTGACAGACCAGTGTGATGTCCGTGATGTCCATCTGGTCCAGCCAACCAAGCATCCAATCCACGTGGCGCTGATAGGTGTAATCCGTGCGCAGCGTCGGTTTGTCAGACCGCCCGAACCCGATCAAATCAGGGGCCAGCACGCGGTGCCCTGCCCCCGTAAATTCCGGGATCATGTGTCGGTAAAGATAGCTCCAGGTTGGCTCACCATGCATCACAAGGATCGGGTTCGCGTCCTTTGGGCCTTCGTCCAGATAATGCTGACGCAACGTTCCGCCTTCGGTATCGTCCACCTGCACATAATGCGGATCGTAGTTAAAATAAGGCAGGTTTTCGAAACGATCGTCTGGCGTGCGCAGGAATTTCATCAGTGTTCTCCTTGGGTCCGGTTCGTTTCAGCCTAGCTATCACGGCGCGGCGCGATAGGGTTAACGTAACGGAAATATATCAAATTCGGAGCCCACCATGCGCGCAGTCACCTATTCAAAATTCGGATCAGCAGCAGATGTTTTGCAGGTTCAGCAAATGGAAATTCCGACAGTCGGCGCCGGCGAAGTCTGCGTTGAAATCACATTTTCAGGCGTAAACCCGTCAGACGTCAAATCACGCAAAGGGCGCCCCGATTTGGCCAAACCCGCGTTTGACGCAATCGCCCCACACAGTGACGGCGCGGGTGTTATCACCTCCGTGGGCAACGGCGTGCCACAATCACGTATCGGCGAACGCGTCTGGCTGTGGAACGGCCAATGGCAACGCGCGCTTGGTACCGCCGCCACGCATATCGTGCTGGACCAATCCCAAGCCGTGGCAATGCCTGACACCATGACCGACGAAATTGGCGCCTGCATGGGGATACCCGGCCTGACCGCAGCGCACGCCGTATTTGGCAGCGGCGATGTGACCGGGCAATCGGTTTTGATCCAAGGCGGCGGCGGAACTGTTGGCTATTTGGCCGTACAACTGGCCGCATGGGGTGGCGCACATGTCATCGTCACCTGCTCCCCTTCGGATATGGAATTGTGCACAGCCGCCGGCGCCCACCACGTCATTGATTACAAAGACCCCGATCTTGCCGCAAAAATCCTTGCCGCGAACAACGGCGCACCGGTTGAGCGAATCATCGAAGTCGAGTTTGGCGTAAACGTTGAAATTGATGCGGCTGTTATCGCGCCCAACGGCACAATCGCCGCCTATGGATCCGCTAAAAACCTGTCTCCAGAGATGCCGTTTTTCCAATTGCTGTTCAAAGCCGCCACAATCGACATCATCCTGATCTACCTTTTGCCCCTGCCCCAACGTCAAGAAATCATCAAAAGATTGCATGCGGCATTCAACGATGACGCCCTACTGTGCCCAATCGCCGCAGTTTTCCCGCTAGATCAGACAATTGCGGCCCATGAACTGGTAGAAAGCGGTGTTCGCAACGGTGCGGTGCTGATTGACGTGCAGGCATAACCCCCTGCTTTTTGACGTCAGACCCGAGATCGCAAAAATATCGCATTTCGGGTCTTGTCAGCGCCTCTGTCACGAACTATTTAGCAGATCAGATTGGGATGTGGCCTAGCGGTAGGGCACCTGTTTTTGGTACAGTAGATCGTAGGTTCGAATCCTACCATCCCAGCCACAACCTCCAAATACCTGAGACGGATCGCATGTTGTGTTGGATTACTCCGCTGTTTCATGGACTTACGCAGCATGTGTGAGTGCTGAGACGGCGCTGG
>JBLHSG010000053.1:0-11747 GCA_047626725.1 Ascidiaceihabitans sp. | reverse complement strand
GTTCTTGGCCAAATCTAGGCCGATTGTGGTAACTTCCATGGGGTAGCTCCTCTCATATGCAGATATCGACACCCGCAGTATAGCGCATCGCGACGCTGGTTGGAGCAAGAGCCATCCACCCCATCAGTTTAACTTGCAAATCCGGTCCATGGTCCGTGATACTGAAACACGCAGAACGCATAGTGTTTTGGGTTAGCCCCATGATCGATCGCGCTGACAAAATCGAATTCAGCACGTAATCTTCGTCAGTTGCGGATTGATACACGGCCACATCCCCCGGCCACGTCACACCCGTTGCCGCGATGTAGGGCGCATGTGCGACCTCGTCGCCGGTGATCAAC
Source organism: Ascidiaceihabitans sp. (assembly GCA_047626725.1). Classification (GTDB taxonomy): domain Bacteria; phylum Pseudomonadota; class Alphaproteobacteria; order Rhodobacterales; family Rhodobacteraceae; genus Ascidiaceihabitans. The sequence goes on along the minus strand of JBLHSG010000053.1, from coordinate 11,406 downwards.
GGCAGATCCATAAATAGCGGCACAACCGGCACTGCAGGCACAAATCCTTCAACGCGCGCCAATTCTTCCGAGATATCGGATGGCACGTAGACTTCAGGCTCGATGCGCACGGCCTCGATCAATTGGGACGGGCCATGTTCGACACGATCCACACGGTACAGGGACGACCCCTCGTTGCCATCAGCCGGCAGTCGCACGACATCACCCGCGCCCACATTGATTTTGGACAGCGGCAAGGCCATGCGGATCATGTCACGTGCGATGCGCGATTCCGTCAGCCACCGTTCGCTGACTTGTCGCCCTTCAGCGCGGGTAAGTGATAGCGGCACTTGGCTCGAAGACACCGCGTGGGTCACATCATCCGCCAATATCGCCTCTTCACTCACGGCTTCGAAACTCGCATCCGCTTGGACAAATTTCACCCGAACACGCCCTGCCAGATCCGCTTCGGAATCGCGTGTTTGTTCTAGCGATCCGTCCAAATCATCGCTCAGCGCTAGAAATCCGCGATCAAGGTCGACCGCGTCGTGCCCGTCACGCATCACAAAATACAACAGACCATCGCGTTCAATCGCATCGAATGCATAGCGCAACATCAAGGGCTGTAATGACGCGCGCGCCTCGCTAATTTGTGTGTTCAAATATCCGCGCACGTAACCGTACAAGCCAGAAACATCGTAATATTTCAGCCCAGCGCGATCACATATTTCACTGACGACAGACGCCAAGGACCGCGATGATGTGCGCCCATTAATCCAGTGCCCCCGTGAATAGTTTTCACCGTCGCTCCATAAGCCCAGGTTGTTTGGGAAAAACGGATAAGGGCGCGTATCCCAAGCCCACACAAAGGCGCGGCTCATGTCAATCATCCGCCCCTCGTACAGTTCGGATATCGGGTTGTTTTCCGGCGCATTCCAATGCGATGCCGTCGCGCGCAGATACTGTTTTTGGATCAAGTCATCGCGCGCACCTGTTGAATGTTTCGGCAGGCTGCTTTCCGACGACTTCTGATCCAGAAACTTGTTCGGCTCATTGGTGCCTTTATCAATCGCCGCACAGCCAAGTTCTGTGAACCAGATCGGTTTGGACTCTGGCTCCCAATTGGTTGGAACAAAAGACCGAACGCCATCAACGCGCTCATAGTGCACAAGGCTCCAGAAACTGCGCAAATCTTTGTAACGAAACACCCAAGGTTCGGATTCTGCACCGTCCGTAATTGGCGTGCGGATTTGAGCCGCTTCGGCATCAATCGAATGGTAGTACCAATCGTACCCCTCACCGCCCTCGATGTTACCCTTGAGGTAGTCGAGGTTGTAAATATCACCAAACGCAGCGTCTGTATGATCCTGGCCTTCGCGCCAATCTGACAATGGCATGTAGTTGTCGATGCCAATGAAATCGATGTTCGCGTTCGACCATAATGGATCAAGATGAAAGAACCGGTCGTTTGATCCGTCTTGCGGCTGGTAGCCAAAATATTCGGACCAATCCGCCGCATAGCTGATCTTTGTATCGACACCGACTAGGGCACGCACATCAGCGGCCAAAGCAATCAATCGGGTCACTGTTGGAAAGCTATTCGCCGCCCCACGAATTTGCGTCAGCCCGCGCATTTCAGAGCTAATGCAAAACGCATCCACGCCCCCCGCTGCCGCGCACAATGCCGCGTAGTGCAAAATGAACCGCGACAGGCTCCATTCATCAGGGCCGGAATACGTCACGATGCCATTGCCGACGACAAAATCAGCGGCAGTGACCGTTCCAAAAAACGCATCAACTTCGCTAACCGCTGCCGCAGTGCCATCAACGCTGCCTGCAACACCCGGTGCTTTGCTGGTTGTGATGCGGCCGCGCCATGGTAAATTCGGTTGGGTTTCGGCATCAGAATACGGATCAGAAAGAGTATTCCCCTCAACCTGATCCATCAAAATAAACGGATAAAACATAACCGCTTTTTGCGCGGCATTCATCGCCTTGATCGCTTCGACCACAGATGCATCAGACGGGGTGCCGCCATAAATCGGGCGCTCGTTTGCGCGGGCAATTTCTGGGGCTTGCGTGCGGCTTACGCCTGACACCGTCCATGGCATATTCTGCCCTTCGATATCATGACGCTCGACTTTTGGGCGCAACGTACATTCGCCACACCGCAAATCATCACCGAACCACGACACAATCAAAGATGCCGCTTCGCAATTTGGCAATTCCTCGGCCAAGGTTTCGACAGACAACGCAAAATCGGATTTTCCAGCAGGCGAATTTACATTTGCGCTCCAGCGGCCAGTCGCCCCGTCAGAATAATAAACGGGCGTCGTCGCAAGCGCGTATTCACCTGTGCCTGGCATCAAGGCAACAGCCTGAATGGCGCGCGTCATTTCGTCGTCAGCCCCGATTTCATCAGGCTGCTCTGGACGGATCACTTCGAATGAAAACTGTGGCACGCGGTTGCCAAAAATCTGCAACGACAGGTTTTCCATGACCACATAGGCCGTGCCGCGATAGGCAGGCACCAGACCTGCGCCCTCGACGGCTTCCATTGTTAGGTCGGGCTGCTGATCCATGCTGCCGGAATACACACGCATGTTCACATCATCAGGCGCGATCTCTTCGCCGTCCACCCAGATACGACCCACACGCACAATTTCGCCCTCGCAAATCGCAATCGCAAGGCTGACGGAATAGCTGTATTCCTTGGTTTTCGGCTGGCTTGGTCCGCCTTTTCCGCCGCCCGTCACAGTTGTGGTTTCCGCAAAATCAGAGGCCCAGATCACCTGTCCGCCAACCCGCATGCGACCGTAAATCTGGGCGATCGGGTCGCCTTCGCCCGCATTGGTCAGCCGGAAGCGTTCCACCTGTCCGGTTTCCACCACATCAGACCCTTGGCCCATGACGCGTTGGTCCACCACTTTGCCCAAAGTCGCGCCAATCGCGCGCCCGATAACTGCCTTGGACAAGCCCGCAAACGTGCCCCCGATCGAGCCGCCAACTGCTGCACCCGCCGCCGATACAAGTACCGTTGCCATCAGTTATTCTCCTGTTGGAAATTCAAAACGCGCCACGATGCGGCGTCGCCATGGGGCGCTAAGTGGGCTTTCGACCACCCCGTGCCCGCTGTATGCATGGATAAAAGTCGGGGATTGGCCAGTTTCGGCTGCGATCCCCAAATGCTTGGCCACACCTGTGCTGCGCATCCGAAACAACAGCAAATCACCGCCGTTTTCACGGTCCAGCGCTTTGGGTTTCAGATGGCGCAAGGCCGCGGCCCACAGGCGTTCTTCGCCTTGCGGTTCGGACCAGTCCATAGTGTAGGCCGGCGGCGCTTCAGGCTCAGCACCCAACACCTCGCGCCACACCCCTCGCAGCAAACCCAAACAGTCGCTGCCTGCCCCGCGAACAGACGATTGGTGCACATAAGGCGTGCCAATCCAGCGGCGTGCTGATTTTAAAACTTGCGCGCTCATCGTCGGCTTCCACCGCTGTTCACGCCGCTTGATTTGGGATAGGTGACCATCCAATCTTCGCCCGGCAGATCCGGAAAACCCTGAAAGTTCACGATATTTTCGAATTTTGCACGGCAGGTTTCAAACCGTTTGTCGCAGCCCGCAATCAAACGAACAACGGTGCCTAAACTTACATCGCCACGCAATGGTTCCCACAGTTCGACAACACGGGTAGACCCATCAAAGCGGTCTTCTTTGACGCTGCCCCACAGGCCAGCCCCGTCGCCGCTAATGATTTCCATGCGCCCCCGCTGGAACCATTGCGAGTCATAATCGGCAAAACCATCCCAGCGAAACACACGACGGTCTTCAACTTCGACAACCTCGACGTCCGCGAAAAACCCGGGCGAAAGCGCGTTGAAACCACAGTTTGCATCGCCAAACACGGCGGTACACGGTTTTTGGTAAATCCGGCCAAGCGGTCGGTTCAACGCCTCTGTCAATCCGCGCAATTCAGCATGAAACGCGCCGCCCGACCGGCGCATCTCGCCGATTGTACCGCGAAACTGTAGCCAACGTTCGGACACATTGGCCCAGTTCACCATCCACGCGCGCACTTCGGCCCCGTCAAACCGGCCTGCCTCGATGTCTTGTTCGCGCACAGACGCATCTGTCAGCGCGCCCAGCGCCTCGGTATTGTCCACTGACAACCCTGTGCTTTGCGCCAAGGCGGCAGCACTCAGGCCAGTTTCAGCCTTAAATGTCATGCCTTCAAATGACAGATCCAGATCGTGGTCGGTAAATCCATAAGACACGCCATCGCGCCGTTCGATCGCCCACACCCGGCACAAAGTTGTCAGACCCGTCGCCGCATGCGCCAAGAATTCTTTTGATTGCCCTACGTCTACATCAGTCATCACACACGTACCTCCAGGATCGGCACGTTCGGTGCCTCGCCGGCTTGAAAACTGGCAACACTGGTGTGAATCTGATCGGTATCAAAACGCACAGGCACGTCAAATTCATAGCCCGCTGTGATTTGCATATCCGGATCAGGCGGATGCGAAAACGTGACCAGTCCGGTGGTTTCATCCACCTCATAGTCGATGCCTTCTTGCAGCTCGTCCTGTTCAATTCCGATCCGTACAGATCCCACCACCGGTTTGGTGATCGGGCGTACATATTTGCTGGGACCAGACCGATAGGTTTTCACCAACGAGAATATGTACGTCATACCATCGCCCAACCCCAATTCTTGGTCTTCGAAAACAGGATCGCGCGAGGCAGGGCATGATTTGAAATCTGCCCAGTCTTTCCAGCGAAACGCGTGTTTCTGCCCCAATCGGGCTTCAAAGAATGCGACCACCAGCTCCATGTCATCCAAGGATCGCATGCCCAACCCGGCATCGTACCGCCGTTTTGAATGCGCCCACGGGCTGTTGCGTTCTTCGTGACCATTGGCCAGCGTAACGACTTCGGTGCGCCGTTCTGGTCCACCCAACGCGCCAAAACTCAGCGAGGTGGGAAATCTGACTTCGTGAAAATCCATTGTGCTTCTCCCTGTCGCGTTAGCGGTTGCGGTTGCCACGCCCCAAGGCGCGGGTCATTTGTGCAGCGATCTGATTTTGCGAACGTCTAAAGCCCTGCACGTCCGGCGTTGAGATGTTGAACACCACGTTCGATGCCCCACCGCCTGCGCCGCGCACACCCAGTTTGCCGTCCGGGCCACGCGCCAGTGGCATGATCGCCTCTGGTCCTGCCTCGCCCATCACACCCATGCCGCCGCGCATGCCAAACGGCGTCGCGCTGCTGACAATGCCGCCATTGGCAAACGGCATCACCCGGCCCTGGCTAAACGGTGCGCCATCGGCAAAGGGCAGAATGCTGCCCACCAACTTGCCAACCCCTTGTGACAGCAGGCCGCCAAAGTGGTTGGTCACCGGTTTCATCGCGGCGTTGTACGTTGTGTTGATCAGCGATGTGGCGACCGTGCGCAGTGCATCCGACATTGACGAGCTGCCAAAAACCACGCCGTCAAATGCCTTGCGCAAACCGCTTGATAGCCCGCGTTCCAGCGTCGCTACATCCTGCCCCGTTGCCGCCAAAGTACTGTGCATACGGGTCAATTCGCCACTGAACACGCCGACCATCGACACGGCTGATCCGACACTGTCGCTCAGCTGGTCTGCGGCATTGTCCAAGCTGCCAAACCCTTCATCTTCACTCATTGTGATGTTCCTCGTATTTATCTGGATAGGCGGCCATCAAAGCATCCAAGCCGCTGCTCAACAGCGGCGCACGCGCCCCAAAATCGCCCAGCATGATCTGCAATTCCGCCGGCGTAAGCCGCCAAAACGCATCTGGCTGCATCGCCAAGCCTTGCAAACCAGCCCGCATCAGCGCGGCCCAATCCAATTTCGGGTGCGCCCCGTTCATGCCGGGTCAGGCACAACAAACGCACGGGCCAACAGTTCGGCCGCAGCGCGTGCAGCCCCCATCGGGCCACCCTCAATGTCTGCATTCGCAAGGTCTTGTGACGTCAACGGACAGCCACCACCCTGTAATCCGGCCCGCAAAAGCGCCAAGACATCAGCCACAGAAAACGCAGTGCTTTCAAAACGCTCCACCAGATCCACAAGTGATCCAACCTCTAGCTCAGCTTCCAAAGACGCAAGCGCGCCCAAGGTCAGCCGCATGATCTGACGCTCGCCATTGACGACAAGCGCCACATCGCCCCTCCAAGGATTGGTCATGGGATCAAAGCGCCGTAAAGTTCAGCAAACCTGCGCTGGCCAGCGACACTTCGTACGTCGCCTCGCCGTTGTGGCTGCCTGAGTATTCCAGCGCTGTCACCTGAAACGGGCCTTCGATGATGCCGAAATCAGGAATGATCACCTGGAAATCAGGCGTTTCACCGTCAAAGAACAACTGGCGCGCGCGCTCGTCTGTGCCTTCGTCTTTGAATACGCCTGATCCTGAAATCGCGGCAGACCGGACACCGGCACCGCCCAGCAATTCACGCCAGCCACCTTCGCTTTCCAATGACGTCACATCGACGGTTTCCGCATTAAAGCTGACGCGCGTTGCCCGCAGGCCCGCAATTGTTTCGAACTGACCGTCTGCTGTCATATCTACTTTGACCAAAAGGTCCTTGCCGTTTTGAGCACCCATGAGGAAGCCTCCTGAAATTTTAGGGATTAATCGTCTTCGACACGCGCCCGAAAGCGCAGATCGATTTTGCGGCCCGTCGCACCGTCAATCCGGGCAGCAACAGCGCGGTCAAACAACAACGACACCAAACGACCCCGCGACAGGGTCAACATGCCGTCATGCAAAACATCACTGATAGCGGCCGCCGTTTCTTTGGCTGCAGAAAATCCGGGCACATCGGTAATGACGCTGACAGTAAACTGGTGAACAGCGCCTGATCCGGTTTTATCCGAAGCATCCTGAACCGTTTCCGGCCCCAAGGTGACATACAGCGATGGCAATGTTCCCGTCGGGATCGCGTCATAAATCGCGCTGCCAACAAGGGTCATCAGATCGGCGTCCGTGCTCAGGGCTTGATACACAGCCGCCTGAAGCGGGGCAGACAAGGCATAACTCATGTCGCCACCTCTTCGTTGACAAAGCAGGTCAGGTACCGGCCTTCAGCGTCGCGTTCGACCACGGCCTGAATGGCAAAGATGCGGCTACCGGACACAAACCGCTGCTGCGCCAAAGGGCGTTGCGGATCATCCATAGGCGCACCGCGCACAGTGATCTTGAAACTGCCCTTGGACACCGGCGCGTCGCCTTGCACGGTTTCACGCCCAGTGCCGCCGACCAGTTCGACCCACATTTGGCCAACAGCCGTCCAGGTTTCGGTAAAACCGCCCGCACCGTCGGATTGGTGCATCGGCGATTGCAGCGTCATCTGGTGGTTCAATCGGGGCATACTCATCGCAAACCGCCAGTCCAGATCCGCAGCACTTTGTAGCGCTCGATCAGGCTGCTCACACCAAATGGCATGCACCCGTCACTTAACGACGTCTCGTTGCGATACTCGTAATAATGAGCAGCCAACAGCATCACGGCCTGGCTTAGATCTGCCGGAATGTCCGACCAATTTGGACCGTAGCCTGCATTGAACGTCACCTTCACCGACCCGGCTTGCGGGATGTGCGGCAACATTGCACCGGCCGCACGCAAACGCGGGCGATGGGTGTCTTGTTCCAGCCAATAGACATCAGCAACCACAGGCACCGACGTCCCGTCATTACTCACCAGATTGACCTGACTGATCGTGCTAATGGGGGCGACGGGCAACGCTTGCGCCCGCACATCACGCCACATGCTTAACGTCCAGCTGAACTCGCGCTCTAGCAAGACCTTGCCAGTGCGCGCTTCGATCGCAGCCAAGGCCGCGCGTAAAAAGCTATGCAACACGCCGTCTTGCAACGTGTCAGGGGCAAAACCTGTGCCCAAGCGCAAATGCGCCTTGAATTCTTCAACTGGAAGCGCCGCCTCAGGCACAGCAGTTTCTTCGATCAACATCATGGAAAATCTCCAGTATTACCCTGCTCTGGCCCCTCCGCGGGAACCACAAAAAGGACCGGGCACACGCCTGCCTGCGTTGCTCGGACAGAGGGGAGCAGCTAGACAACACACGCCAAGGTAACGCATGCCCGGTCTGGGGAAAACGTTGCCGCCTTCCCCAGCATTCACGAGCCGCTGTTTAGGCAGTCGCGAATTTCAGCAACTTGATGGCTGCGAAATCGCTCACATCGCCACCAACACGTTTTGTTGCATAAAACAGGACATGGGGTTTGGCGCTAAACGGGTCACGCAAGACGCGCAAATCAGGACGCTCGGCAACCGTGTAACCGGCCGAGAAATCACCAAACGCAATCGACATTGAATCAGATGCAGCATCTGGCATGTCTTCGGCGATCAGAACCGGATAGCCCATCAGAACAGCAGGTTGACCCGCGGCCAGACCATCAGCCCAAAGGAAGCGGCCATCGTTGTCTTTTAGCTTACGCACTAGACCCGCCGTTTTCGAATTCATCACGAACGTGCCGTTGGCGCGGTATTCTGCACCCAGCGCATACACCAGATCCACAATCGCATCGCCGGTCACGTCGCCGTCTGCACCGGATGGGACGTAACCCAGATTGCCCCAGGCCCAAACGTCATTGTCGACCGTAGCGTGGGCAAGGAAACCCTTTGGTTTGTCGATGCCGTTGCCGTTGATAAAGGCGGATGCCTCGGCGCGGGCGAATTTGTCGGCGATACGACCGGCCAGCCAACCTTCGATGTCGAATGCGCTGTCATCCAGCAAACGCTGGGATGCTTTTGGCAAGGCCGACAATTCGTGAAGTGGCACGGTGATACGGTCGATTGTTGGCGTGGCACCTTCGGTGACAGATGTCGCTTCGGTGGCCCAGCCGCTTTCGACGTCGGAATGGTCAACCAGCACATCATAAGATGTCGCTTCGACGTGTACGACAGCTGCGATGGCACGGATAGATGCGGTCGCATTCAGCACGGATTTCACGGTGTCCGACGTTTGCGGATCTACCAGATAGCCGCCGTCGCTGTTCACAGCTGTGGACAGGCCCTTTGCTTCAATCTCAAGGCCGCGCAGGCCGTCGTCATCGCCAGAACGCAAGTAGGCGTTAAAGGCTTTTTGGTGTGGTGCGCCAACATCCGTGGCACCGGCCAAAGGTGTACGCATCGCAGTGTTTGATTTACGGTCCAGCATGGTCAATCGCTCTTCTGTTTATTGAAGTTTGGTTTGAATGTCGGCTTGGAAGCCTTTGAAGTCATTTACAAAGCCGGTCATGGCCTGCTTGACATCTTGGGCCGGAGACATAGCTCCTCCAACCCGAGAATTGCTCTCAGTCTTGCTCATAGGTACGTCCTATTTTTGTTAAAGTGATAAGATGCGTAGGCTTGGCGCTAGCTGTGCGCCAATCCGACGCGTGCCGCCTCAAAGGCCGCCGCCATAGCCCGCAACGCGTCATCCTCGGATGTGATATCATCCGATTTTGAAGCCACCGCGTCGCTAATTCGGGCACTGGGCAACATCGGGAATGTGACAAGTGACACCTCCCAAAGCTCCAGCTCACTCAAGAGCCGCTGGCCCTTGTCGTTCTTTGAAGCGCGCACGGTGCGATAGCCAATCGACAGCCCGTCAATCGCGCCCGCCTCGATCAAGGCCGCAGCCTCGCGCCCCTTTGAAACCGTGTCCAAAAGACGCCCTTTGACCCACAGGCCTTTGGCATCTTCACGGACCTCGTCCCACACGCCGATGGGCTGTGACGGGTCATGCTGCCATAGCATTTTGACCTTGCCGCCACGTGCCGTCAGCTCAACCAATGACCGCGCGTACGCCCCCTTGGTGACCACATCGCCGCCCTGGTCGGCCGCGCCAAACAAGCTGGCGTATCCTTCGATCACCAGGCCGTCTTGCACCTGCAAGCTGTCGCCAAAGCGCGCGAACTTGCGTTCTAATGTCGTGTCCAATTCCATGGGCCACTCCTTTTTGTTGCGTAAAAATCAGCAAGCTTTTTAGCTTGGCACCGTCGCGATGAACGACTGAAACGCCTGCGCCAAAATGACTGCGACAACACCGTAAACCGTAAGCCACAGGCGTTTTTCCAGCCGTTCCATCATCTCTTCCATCCGGTCCAGCCGGCGATTGATGTTGACGTAATGCAGTTCTGACATTTTCTCGTGCGCCTGTAGCCGCAGGCCCGGCGCACATTCAAACCGCTCGAACATATGCGGCTCATCCATCAGAAACATCCTGCGGGACGTCCTCGGCTTGTGCCGGCAAACCCAGCAGGCTGCGCTTTTCGGACTGGGCCAGGAACACCGCATCGGCGACCCGTTTCCACTGCGCATCACGTTCGGCTGACAACGCAGGCACTTGGTCCTGATCCGGCTTCAGCTCGACCCGCTCGCCGGAATAGGCACTAAGCCAATCGGCAAGTGCTGCCGTAACCCGCGTGGCCAATGGCAAAACTGTCAAGCGGTAGAACGCGCGGTTTGCTTCTTGGTAATTGGAATACGTCGCATCCCCTTGAATACCCAGCAACATCGGCGGCACCCCAAAGGCCAAGGCAATCTCGCGCGCGGCGGATTCTTTGGTCTTTTGGAATTCCATATCTGACGGGGAAAAGCCCATCGGTTTCCAATCTAAACCACCCTCAAGCAACATCGGACGACCGGCATTGCGCGCGCCTTGATGATGGCTTTCCATCTCATTGACGAGGCGATCGTATTGATCAGAACTTAGCGTGCCTTGGCCCTCTGCCCCTTTGTAGATGATCGCACCAGAAGGACGGGCCGCATTATCGAGCAACGCCTTGGACCACCGCGAGGCACTGTTGTGCACATCCACCGCCATCGCCGCCGCTTGCATCGGGCTAAATCCGTAGTGATCGTCCTGCGGATGAAAGCTTTTTATGTGGCAGATCGGTGAAATTTCACCACTGGCATCAAAGCGGTGCTTGCGCCCTGAAACCGCGTATTCGTACCCCACAGGCCAGCCATCCGCCCCCGGCACAACCGACATCCGTTCAGAGCGCAAGATGTGCAACTCAAGCGGTGCGCCCTCGTCCGTCAGAACCGCTTCGATGTAACCGTTGCCAGACAGCAAAATCTGCCCATACAGCGCCTCGAGCAATTCGGCACGTCCTTGCGCGGCATTCGGGCGGTTGACCAGCTGCAGCAGCGGATGCACATCATAACGACGTTCGCGATCCTGCATGACCAAGGGCAAGGCCGCGGCCGCCTCTGCGATCAATTTAACCGACCGGAACCCGACCGGATTGCTGGAAAAACCTGTGCGTGTCAAAGACGCCGTATCACGCGGGCTCCAGGCCACACGACCGGATGTTTGGTGGGCCACAATCGGGCCTGTTGCGCTGGCCTTTTGCTCTGGCGTATTCGCATTTCCGTCCTGAAACCCAGCCAC
>JBLHSG010000052.1:0-11902 GCA_047626725.1 Ascidiaceihabitans sp. | reverse complement strand
CCGCAGCGGTGTCGGCAAGGAATCATAGGCATGCATCGGATCGACAGGTCGGCGTCTCTTGTGCAGCGATGTTTCACCGAGATTGCGGCTCAAACCGCAGCCTCCGCACGCCGCCAAAGCGGAAAAGGATCAACATAGTCTAGCAATGCATCCGGGCTGCTCGCGACCAACTCCGGCACAAGGCAAGCATCAAGTCGACCCTTTACCGTTGCCCAGTCGATTCCAGCTCCAATAAAGACAAGCTCCTGACGTCGATCACCCCACGGCTCCTGCCAATGGGCTTGCATGTATTTGCGCCCGCTTTCATCTGCAGGCCAACGTTCTGGCGGCACTGTCGCCCACCATGTGCCAAGCGGTTTGACGCTGGACAGCGATCCCGCGAGCGAAAATTCCGCAATCCAATCCGGACGTGTTGCAATCCAGAAATGCCCTTTTGCTCTGATGACACCGGGCAGGTCACCATTCAAAACCTCCAAGACTTTCTCTGGGATGAACGGCTGCCGCGCACGATACACATAAGACGCCACGCCGTATTCTTCGGTTTCCGGCGTGTGATCGGCAAACCCGTACAGTTCTTTGGCCCACATTGGGTGTTCATGCGCCTGTGCGAAATCAAACAGACCTGTATTGAGGATCGCATCCCCTGAGACATCTGAATGATCCGTTTCAATGATCTGCGCATCTGCGTTGAGGCTACGAATAATCTTGCGCGCGGCATCCACGCGGTCAGGGCCTGCGTCGGTCACTTTGTTGAGGATCACGACATCGGCAAATTCGATTTGGTCAGTCAGCAGGTGGACCAGTGTGCGCTCATCCTCCTCACCCATTGTCTCGCCACGATCGCGCAAGAAGTCATGGCTAGCGTAATCGTTCAGCAGGTTTACCGCATCAACCACCGTAACCATCGTATCAAGGCGCGAAACATCGGCAAGGCTGGCGCCAAATTCGTCGCGAAAGTCAAAAGTGGCCGCCACCGGAAGTGGTTCGGATATGCCTGTCGACTCGATGAGCAAGTAATCAAAGCGTCCTTCTGCTGCGAGCCGTCGCACCTCTTCCAACAAATCGTCCCGCAGTGTGCAGCAGATGCAGCCATTTGACATCTCGACCAGCGTCTCATCGGTCCGGCTTAATTCCGTGTCCGCGCGCACCAGATCCGCATCGATGTTCACCTCTGACATATCATTGACGATCACTGCGACGCGGCGGCCTTCGCGATTGTTCAGCACACGATTGAGCAGTGTCGTTTTCCCAGCGCCCAAAAAGCCGGAAAGAACCGTGACGGGAAGACGTGTATCTGACATATTGAACTCCAATTGCTGCTCTACAATTCAGGTAACTTACGTAGTTACTAGATGAGCGCAACAATAAAAGTTACATGAACCTTCAATTTGGAGAGTACCCGCCTATGAAACGCAATTCGCGCCTGTCTCTTGCCCTGCACACCCTTGGTCATATGGCGGGTGACCCGGGACGCGTGCAGACGTCTGCGGATATTGCCCAGCATGCAGGAACAAATCCTGTTGTTGTGCGTCGTGTGTTGGGAAAGCTGCGCGAGGCAGGCTTGCTGACGTCTGAGAAAGGCCATGCCGGAGGATGGCGCCTTGCGCGTGGACCCCAAGAGATCACCTTGGCCGATGTGTATCTCGCGCTGGATGAAAGCCTTGTTGCCACGAGTGAACAAGACGTTGCCTCCGCGTGCTCGATCGAGAACATCTTGCAGAGAAAAGTAGCGTCAGTCTTAGAAGACATTGAGCGCAGTTTAGTAGAACGACTGGCCGCAACCACAATCGCGGAAGTGCGAGAAACCGGAGACGTCGATCACGACTGATCCGAAAAGACATCCAAGATTTGTTTATGTAATTGCAAAAAAATGTCTCTGATAAGGACGCAACTAAAGAAAAAGCGGACCTTCAGCACAAAATTTATGTGCAAGAGCGACGAACGACAGCACCGAGCTTAAATTGGCGATTGCTGCGGGCAAGACCAGGGTCGGCTAATCCAGCAATATCGGAAACCAGATGTGTCCCATCAAAGCGTGTGTCGTAGACCTGCCCATTTTCTGTGCAGGTCTACATTGATTGATGACGTTACTTTGTCGCGGTCACAGGATTGCCGTCCAGGTTGGACAGTTTTTCCCGTTTAACAAAGAACATGTAAGCCAACGCCAAGAGATAGATGATGATGACAATTGTGCCGACCCATTGGATTTGCAGCCATTGGCTTTGGAAGAGCAGCGTCAGCACAAATAGGCCGATCGTGTTGGCTAGGACGTATGACACTGTGCCGAAGCGCTCTGTGGTCAGGTTCAAGTTGTCGGTATAAAGGCGGATAAGTGAATCAAACGAGTTTATCACAAACACGATCCCAACGATTGTCATCGCCCAGTTAGGCAAGCCTGCCGTGCCGATCCCGTTGAGGTGGTAGTAGTACAGAACTGAAAACCACAGCCCCAAAGGAATGGATGGGAAAACCAGCAAAGCGCCCAGCAGTTGCCATGTTTTGAGGCCTCCCACAAAACGGCTGACAAATTGCCCGATCATGATTGACCATGCAAACCACCAAAAGAGATAGAATTCATGGTAGTCCGTCAGCGGAATGATGAACTTATGGATATTCGTAAAATAGCCACCGATGTTACTGGAGGTAGATGCCAGATCACCCACGCTCATCCCTGCATTCAAGAACATATAGAGGATTAACAGAAGGAACAGGATCGTAGAGCTGACAGAAAGAACCTTCACGAACTTCAGGTCAGTCGAGCTGAATGCAGCGATCAGGATGACGAGGAAACAGATCAGGTAGAACACGGGTAGGATCGTCTCACCATCGCCAATTTCTGCAATGTAATAAGGCATGTAGATAAGGAACAACGCACCGGTAAAGGCACATGTGGTTATAATCACGATGTTATTCAGAAGCTTGACTGCCGGGATCTTGAAGAACCCCACGCGCGGTTCGATCGCGCAGAAATAGAACGTCGTCAAGAAATAGAACGCCCAGATCAAGAAACCCCAGAACCCGAACTCAAGTGCGAGCGGGTTGGTGAATGCATAGGCTGGTTCGGTCACCGTGTCTGCATAGAGCGGATAGTCGAACGCCAGAGGAAACATGATCAGACCGACATCCAAACCCGATGTAAACAAGATGGCGATAAACGTGAACAGTGGCACAGGCGTGACGCCGGTTAGCGGAAGATTCCACCACTTGATGACGCAAAATATCACAAGCGCGAACGCGAGAATGACCCCGAACGAGATGATTGAAGTTAGCATGTTCCCCCCTTTGGTATTGCTACGTTGTAAGGGTCGACCCCATCTTTTCCAAGGCTTTTTGGGCGGAAGCATTTTGTCAGCCCTTCCTTGGGGATCATATCGGTCCAAGTTGTTGGGCCTGTCCTTGATGTCCGCTTCGGGGAGGCTGCAACGCGGCGACATATCTTTGACCAAGGTCGACTGGCTTTGTACAACATAACGTCCACAGCTGCTTGACAGGATTAAGATTAAAATTCGCAGCCTAAACTGTTCATTTAACACGTATATTCGACGTTATTCACATCGTGCATGTGCCATATGCGCGCCATCACGTATCCAGATAAACGAATTGTTAATATTCTAAACGGGCCTAATTATTTCCTCCTGGAGCCCAATGAAATGCCGAACACAGCCGATTACACCCACTATTACAGAATCCTAGGTGACCCACGCGTTGACGCGCACCCCGGGTATGGCTCGGCTTTGGTGCGCGACACGACGTTATCAGACACGCTCGATGGGTCTGACGACGGGGTTATTGCCGTAGGTGACAGGGTCGATTGGGATGCGTCACGACAAGCGACATATCTTGGGTCGACAAGCAACGGCTACCCGGTCATTGTGGATGACTTTGGTGATTTCTTTGCAATTTCAAATGGCTATCCCGGAAACCCCCTGAACCTGAATGAAACCAATTTCGTTATGTGCTTTGGCGCGGGCACTCAGATCGCGGCACCGAATGGTGATATCAAGGTCGAGGATTTGGTGATTGGCGATGACATCCTAACGGCAGATGGTCAGACGGTTCCGGTGAAATGGGTTGGGCGAAAAACTGTGCAAAAATTGTTCGCGGGCGCAACGATGGAACCCGTTCGCATCAACGCCGGTGCCTTGGGGAACGATTTGCCACACGCTGATCTGACCGTAACTGGGGATCATGGCATGGTGATTGACGACTACGTGATAAATGCCTCGGCTTTGGTAAATGGCACGACGATCAATTGGGTGCCTCGGGACGAATTAGCGGCGCGGATCACCTATTATCACATCGAAACCGACGCCCATGATGTGATCCTTGCCAATGGCGCACCGTCTGAGACATTCGTAGATGCCGTTTCGCGCAAAAATTTCGACAATTACGCCGAATACTTGGACCTGTTTGGTGCGGAACGTTTAATCCCCGAGATGAAGATGTGCCGGATCACCTCGGCGCGGTTGTTGCCCGAAGCCATTCAGGCCCGTCTTGCTATTCAAACTCTTGCGCCCTCTTTCAATGAGATGGCTGTTGTTGGTGCCTCTTAGGGGCAGTCACATTTAGGTCGGGTATTACCTTCCAAATCGTGACAAACTATTGGTCATACGACGGTGATAAGGCGCGTTTTTATGAATATCAAAGATTTGGATCTAAACCTTTTGACGGTGTTTCATAAGATCTATGAGGCGCGTTCGATCAGTTCTGCGGCGGATCAATTGGACATGAGCCAACCCGGAATTTCGCATTCTTTGAAACGTCTGCGCGTGCAGTTGGATGACAAATTGTTCGTGCGCAAAGGCAACGGCGTCGAACCAACTGTCTATGCCAGCAGCATCGCCGAACCGATCCGTCGCGCAATTGAATTTCTGGAAATCAGCCTCGATCCACAGCCGCAATTTGATCCCAAAACATCAACGCACCATTTTCGGTTGATGATAATGGATTGGACGGAGGATTTGCTGATCCCCTCTCTTGTGCGCCAGACTTTGGGCAATTCGAACGTTACATTCGAGCTGATCTCGCCTCGTACAAAACCTATCGAGGATGCGATCCTTGATGGCTCGGCCGACCTCGTGCTTCATATGCAACCTGAAATGATGCATGAAATTGTGTGCAAGCCAGTTTTGGGGCCGCAGCTGGCGATGATTTTCGACAAAGATCACCCAATTTCGCATGATCCAAATCCGGTTGCGGCCTATCAAAACAGCCGAAAGGCCACGATCAACCTGACTGCAGGTGCCGTGACCAATTTTGATAAGGTCTTTGTTTCGCAGGATGGCGGGCCAGATTTTAACGTGCTTATGCACAGCGTTCGATCAAGTCCGGGTATCGTTTTGGGGACTGATTTAATCTGTGTCGTGCCCAGACTTTATGCCGATCACGTCGCCCCGCTGTATGGGCTTGGGACGCTCCCGCTTCCTGCAGGTTTTTTAAAGCAGGATTTTTGCCTGTCGTGGCATCGCAGACAAGATCAAGACCAATCAATGATTTGGTTGCGCGGTGTCATCATCGACAGATTAGCGGAGTTGAGCGCAGGAACGTCGGCCCCAAAACCTTAATCCCAACGCCTTGCAAATAACGACTTCATGGGCCAGCATCGCTCGATCGGGCCACGTCGTCCTCTGGATGGCACAGACCTTGATCGGCCAAGAACCGAACAAAAAGCAATGTCAGGCTTTCGCGCCGTGATTTGTCGGGCCACACAGCAAAAATGCCCAATTCACGCAGACCCCAGTCTGGCAGCAGCCGGATCAAATCGCCCGATGCAACACCGCGATCGGCCAGAAATGACGGGAGGATCGTGGCGCCCATATTCTGAGTGGCAAAATAGTAAACAGCATCAATGCTATCCACTTCAATCTGGGCGTTTCCGGTGACTTTTTCTACTTTCCCAGTTGATGACACAAATTCAGTTGTATCGGAACGCTGCTGGTACCGGATCCAATCCCAATCCTCTAAATCGGACGGTCGTTTTGGCGTTTTCCGCCCACTGGCATATTGGGTTCCAGCAACGAGAACCCGTTGACCAGTGGCCAGCTTTCGCGACATCATCGAACTGTCGTCAAGCCAACCTGCGCGAATGCTCAGATCAAATCCTCCGTCAATAAGATCCACGGGATGGTCCGTGTAACTGACAGAAAACGCCACATTCGGGTGTAATTTGGCGAAATCTGCGATTGCCGTAGACAGCGGGCCAGTCGCCAAAAAGGCCGGAATTAAGATGCGCAAAGCCCCGACAGGTTCTAACGACAAGGCGTTCAATTCGTTCAGCCCAGCCTCGGCACTGTGCATCATTTCAACAACGCGGCCATAGAAAAGACGCCCCTCATTGGTCAGCGTGATCTTTCGCGTGGTGCGGTACAAAAGCGTGATGCCAAGGTAGGTCTCAAGCTCTGAAACCGTTTCGCTGATCCTTGATGGGGCAAGGCCAATGTCTTTTGCCGCAGCCCTGAATGACCCCTCATCCACGACGCGTGCAAAAATTGCCATCTGCCTCAAGTGATCGATCATTGTTCGGCCTCACCGATTAATTACTTCTGAAATGACCAAATAGTCGAAATAATCGCCAAGGCATAGTCTGCGGCCAAGATGTGGGGTGCAGCCCGTCTCGCTCAAGATTTATTGCGGCGGCATTCCTACCCGATTTGCTGATGTCACGCCGACCATTCCCCAAGGAGGAATTCCCATGCATGAACCAAAGAAAACAGCGCTTGCGTCTTTTGTGCTCGCCACGACTTTGGCAACAACGGCCCTTGCCCAAGACGCGCAACTTGACCTGAAATTCGCCGGAGCCCTCGAATTTTCAGACACCGGGACCTTGTTCGTTGGCGACAACTACAACGGGGCGGTTTACGCGTTTGACATCAAAGGTACAGCCGCACTGGGCCAAGTGGCGCCCGTCAACATTCTGGGGATTGATATCAAGATTGCGGATGTTTTGGGCGTCGCCCCAAGTGCGCTGGCGATAAACGATATGGCCGTTCATCCGGTTTCGGCCGAGATCTACATTTCAGTCACGCGCATCGGCAATTTTGAATCTGCGCCTGCCATTATGAAGATCACACAGACGGGTAAGATCGAGTTGTTGGATCTGACCTCGTTCGACTTTCAAAAGCAGGTTTTGAGCAACTATCCCGATCAAGAAACCACATTCAGACCGCGCGGATTGGGCAAAAAATCACCACAGGCCCGCGATCTTGCCAAAGGTGAAATCACGCTTAGCTCGATCGCGATTATGGACATGGAATACCACGAGGGCGAACTCTTCGTGTCCGGTGTCGCCTTTGATAATTTTCTGTCGACCCTGCGCCGCATGCCCTACCCGTTTGATGGCGCGCAAAGTGCCGCGAATGTTGAAATGTATCACATCTCGCACGACCAATTCGAAACCCGTGCGCCGATCCGCGCGATGTCTATTCACGAAATTGACGGTAAAACGCAGCTTGTCGCCGCATACACATGCAGCCCGTTGGTTCTGATTGATCTGGATGAAATCGTTGATGGTGCCCAGATCAAAGCACGGACAATCATGGACTACGGGAACGGCCAACCGCTCGATATGGTGTCATATTCCTTTATGGGCAGTGACATGTTGTTCCTGACCAGCAACAGCCGCGGGCCCCAGGCTATTCCCGTCCAAGGCCTAAGCAACGCCAAGGCTTATGCCCCTGAAGATTTCAAACGCGGTGGTCAAATGGACCTGTTCCCGACGATGCCCGTTGGCCCTGTTGGTAAGGCCGTTATGTTTGATGGGATGTCGCTGCATATTGATGCCCTCGGCGACGGAATGTTCGTGTCACTGACGCGCGATATGTTCACCGGTAGCCTCAATATGGACTCGAATGCGAACATGTTTCCGAACCGGTTGCACAACCTCGTTGCCGAGTTCGATTTTCCGCAATATTGGGCCGCGAAAGCCGAGTAACCTGTGCGAATTCTCATGACACAGACGGCGTTCAGGCGTGTATTGATTGCCGTCTGTTTTGTGGGGCAATTATGGTCAGCGGCCCTCGCGAATGAGGGTCGTTTGATCCTTCCAGCGCAGGCCAATGGCAACGTCGAATTGGAGCTGGGCGAGAATGCGCGGCTTGGCCACCCTTCCGATATTTTACAGATGTTTGTTGGCACGATTGACGCATGCTGTACCGACAAAACCCCGATGGCGGGTTCATACCGTGTTGATAGGCAACGCGTAATTTTTGACCCCGTTTTTGATCTTGTGATCGGGCAAAATTATACGGTGTTAACCCACGGCATTGATCGTCAACTAACCGAATTTGCGATTGACCCGATGGGTCCCGCCACGCCCACGCAAGTTGTCGCGATCTATCCAAGTGGAGCGGAAATTCCTGAAAACACTTTGCGGTTCTACATTCATTTTTCTGAACCGATGCAGCCCCATATGTCGACCAAGTTCATCAAGCTGGTGAAAGCCAATGGGGCAATCGACGATGCGGCGTTCATGATGTTCAAACAAGAATTGTGGAACAAAGACCGCACGCGCCTGACCCTTCTTTTGGACCCCGGTCGCATCAAACGTGGTGTCGCGACAAATCTTGATCTTGGTCCGGCTTTGCTTGCGAACAACAAGTATTCCATCGTGGTCAAAGGTGGCTGGCCAAACGCGCGTGATGGGCACAAAGCGGCGCAATTCGAACACCCATTCAGCGTTTCGCCAGCTTTGCGGATTTTACCAGACACAAAACTTTGGCAGTTTTTGCGGCCAGCGGTTTCGACCCGTGATCCGCTTGTGATCTCGTTTGACCGCCCGTTTGATCATCAACTTGCACAATCTGCGATCACAGTTTTGGACGCTGATGGAAACGTCGTTGCCGGAACTGTGTCTGTCGAAAACCACGAGAAGAACTGGCGCTTCACGCCGGATGCTCCGTGGCAGACAATGGCAATTCGCATCGTTGTGGACGCACGGTTCGAGGACGTCGCGGGCAACAATTTCAGAGAGTTATTGGATCATTCTGCCGAAACAAAAGTGGCGGACATAGATCAAAAAACTGTCCACCTAAATTTGATGCTGTCGCCAGAATAAACCCACTGGCTTGCCGTCGATAGATAGTTCCGCGTGACCGAACAATGAGTTCCGAAATGAGCCAATAGGCAAAGCAAACGGGCCCGCATAAATTCTCATCACAGGTATGGGGAGCCCGCGAGTGAACAGCATTACGTTTTTCGAAACAGATGGCGCAGCCCGCCATCTCGCGGCGCTCTGCGCTCACTTTGGCCGAAAGGTCGAGGCCGAGTGCGCCATCAACAAAGGCTGGGTTCAGTTCCCATTTGGCCGCTGTGAAATGTCCGCAGATGACCAGAAACTTGAACTATTTGCATCGGCTGCAGACCCGATCAGGCTCAATAAAGTGGTGCAAATCGTGACCAGCCATTTGGAACGGTTCGCCTTTCGCGAAAACCCCACCCTTCTTTGGCGGACACCTTCGAAGGGACCCAAAAGTTTCGCCCCAAATCATCCCTAATGGATCGGAGATACCTTTCATGAAATACATCAAAGCACATTGCCCACGGCATTTTTTGCAGGCACAGCCCTAGCGTTTGCGTCGATGCCCGTGGCAGCCGACACGCTCAGCACCGTCACCCAAGCAGTCAACCTATTCGAAAATGGCCAAGCCACAGGCGGCCACCCGATGACTGTGGATGCCAAAGGCCCGGTTAAAATCACAGACGCTGTCGAGCTGCCCGGGTTCGCGTTTGCGGTCTACGATGTGGATCTGACCAGCGACAGCGTGACGATGACGCTGACCGCGGATTTGGCGAAACTAAAAATCACGTTGTATGACGACGCGACGTTTGATCGTTACTATTTTGCGTTTGATCATGAAGTCACCGGAGCCGAAGTGTCTGACACCACAGATGAGAACTTTAGCGCTAAGCCCCGTTTGATGCAAAGACGGCGCAACTGACTGATCCATCACAAAACCACGAGGTTCAAAAAACACGCAATTACCCCACATCCTCTGGTTGATTTTATCGGCCGTTGCGTAGATGGTGATCTTATTAAACGAAATTATTTTAAGGTCACATTATGTCTACTCAAAAACCTTTCAAATCACGTCGCCAATTCCTTGGCATGGTCTCAAGTGCAGCGTTGATTGCCGGCGTTCCATGGCCCGCGCGCGCCAACATAAATGAACAAAATGCTTACACCCGTGCACCCGCAGACGCCCCCGTCGCCAAAGTGCGCATTTACCCCGCACTCGGGATTTGTCGTGTTGGTGGGTCCGAAAAGTGGTTTTATGCCCCTGAAGTACCGGGCCTTCCGCCCGAGCCAGAAGATGGTAATTTCAAAGACGGGCTCGAAAAAATCAAGAAACAGGCGCAGCGCTTTCGTGTTTATGCGTTTGATGCCGATGACAAAATAATCGGCGAAGTCACCGGTGAAGGCATCACGTGGGGTGTTCATTTGGCCAATACAAAAGCCAACTGGTACGGGTTCAATAACCCGCTCGACAATGCTGATCTGGCCCCCGGTCTGCCCTCGCAAAAACGAAACCAGTATTTTGTGACGGATCAGGATCGCGAAGAAAACTTGATCATTGATGGCGGCGTGCGCGATATTTCAGGCGTGGGCACAAACGCGGATGGCACTGACGCCGCGTACCAATTTGAGGGTACGTTCTGGGGTGGTCAGGCGGATGCGACGTCTGTTGGGTTGGGGCAATTGCGCACCGATGATGCCGGTCGTTTGATGGTTTTGCCAGCAGACGGTGTTTCGGATTCGCCAAGCGGTGCGGCGATTACAAGTTTTGCAGATAACAACGCGTGGCATGACGATTGGTGCGATGGGCCGGTGACCGCAAGCGTCGAAATTGATGGCGAAGTGTTTGAGGCAGATCCATCTTGGGTGGCCTGTGTTGGTCCAAATTTTGCCCCTGAAATTCCGCCAATCACCACAATGTACGACGTGGTTGAGGATATGAATGATCACGCCGGATGGTCAGAGAGAACCGAACTACCGCTGTCATTTATGAAATATATATACCCGACTTTCCGGCGTGTTGCCCTTATGGAATGGGTGACGCAGGCCGCGAATTTGCGTCAGGGTTGGATGGCTATCGGTGATCTAAGTGATCCCGCCTATGTTGCGCAACTGGCTGATCCTAGTTACGAAAATGCAGAATTCCGCCAGCAAATAATGGACCTGTTCCGCGACCCCTACAACCTAAGCGACACCGCCTATATCGAAGAGCGACTGAAGATTCCCTACATGCTGGGGGACGGTGTGAATTATGATGGCAGTCCGCTGCAATGGTTCCAGTTTCCCAAGTTGCAATACGACAGACTGCGCGCCTGGGCTGCTGGTGAATTCGTGAATGACTATGACGGTCAGGTGGCCGAAGATGTCGTGGCCGATTACCAAACGTTCGATGATATCCCGATTGAATTGCAGCCCGGCGCGTTGACCCAAGCCGCGCTTGAACCTCTGTCAGGTGGGGCGTTCCACCCTGGTGTGGAGCTGACGTATTATCTGCGCCTCAAGGAAATGTACGCGCGCAATTATGACGAAACCGCAGAACCATTCCGCATCGCGCATGGCGACCGGCCAAACCTGAACCAGAACCTTGGCCGCCTTTTGACGCCCGAGGTGGCCTTTAACGGGTTTGGCGACACGCCGCCCCCTATCGGGCCACAAATGGCCGGCGATCTGACGCGCTGGATGGGATTGCCTTGGCAATGTGACGCGTTCAGCTGCCAACAGGTTTTGATGCAGCAAAACTATCCTGCCGCTGTCTGGTGGCCGGCGTTGTTGCCCATCGATGTGCTGCCGGAACCCTATTATACCGCCAGTCTGGACGAGACTCTGACCGATGAAGAACGCGAAAAGTTCCTTGCCAATCGTGTGAACTGGTCGCGCGGCGTTGCGGGGATC
>JBLHSG010000051.1:0-12965 GCA_047626725.1 Ascidiaceihabitans sp. | reverse complement strand
GTCGCGGTCGCGCAGCCGGTCCAAGACCAAAGCGTCGGATGTGGTCAGCGATGACGCAGTTGTTTCAACCGAAGTTGAAGCGGCGGCTGACGGCGAAATCAAAGGCATGGAAACCATCGACCTTGGCGCAGACGCTGAAAACGATGACGCGTTGGCCGGTAACGATGGCGAGGGTTCCTCGCCGATGGTGACTGTTGCGGACACGCCAGTTGAAACTCCGGCTGCTGAAGATGCGGCTGAAGCTGACACTGATGACGCACCTGTTGAAGCCAGCGAAGAACCATCAGAAGATGGTCACGAAGACGAGGCCGAAGAGGCCAAAGGATCGAACGCGTCACACAAAGACGACAGCATCGAATCTGTAGCGGACGAAGACGACAGCGAAGACATTCGTCCTGCCCGCAAGCCACGTCCACGTCGCTATAAAATCCAAGAAGTTGTTAAAGTGCGCCAAATTCTATTGGTGCAAGTTGTCAAAGAAGAACGCGGCAACAAGGGTGCAGCCCTGACCACATACCTGTCTTTGGCCGGTCGTTACTGCGTTTTGATGCCAAACACGGCACGTGGCGGCGGCATTTCCCGCAAGATCACCAACGCTGTAGACCGCAAGAAACTAAAAGAGATCGCGAACGAAATCGAAGTGCCAACAGGCGCAGGTTTGATCGTACGCACCGCCGGTGCCAAGCGCACCAAAGCCGAGATCAAACGCGACTACGAGTATCTGCAACGCTTGTGGGAACAGATCCGCGAACTGACGTTGAAATCTATCGCGCCGTCGAAAATCTATGAAGAGGGCGATTTGATCAAACGCTCGATCCGCGACCTGTACAATCGCGAGATCGACGAAGTGTTTGTTGAAGGTGAACGCGGCTACCGCATCGCCAAAGACTTCATGAAAATGATCATGCCGTCACACGCCAAAAACGTGAAACGCTACGAAGATACGCTGCCGTTGTTTGCACGCTATCAGGTCGAAACCTACCTTGGCGGCATGTTCAATCCGACCGTGCAATTGCCATCTGGCGGTTACATCGTGATCGGCGTGACCGAAGCGCTGGTGGCGATCGACGTGAACTCCGGTCGTGCGACCAAAGAGAATTCGATCGAACAAACCGCGACAAAAACCAACCTTGAGGCCGCGGCCGAAGTTGCGCGTCAGTTGCGTTTGCGTGACCTTGCCGGTCTGATCGTCATCGACTTTATCGACATGGACGAGCGTAAAAATAACGCCGCTGTCGAAAAGATGATGAAGGACAAACTGAAAACCGATCGTGCCCGCATTCAAGTGGGTCGTATTTCGGGCTTTGGTCTGATGGAAATGTCACGCCAACGTCTGCGCCCCGGCATGATCGAGGCCACAACTCAGCCTTGTCCTGCCTGTCACGGCACTGGATTGATCCGCTCGGACGACAACCTTGCGCTGTCGATCCTTCGCCAGATCGAAGAAGAAGGCACACGCCGTCGTTCCCGCGAAGTGTTGGTGCGTTGCCCGATTGGTATCTCGAATTTCTTGATGAACCAAAAACGCGAGCACATCGCACAAATCGAAGCGCGTTACGGTATGGCCGTGCGCATCGAGGCTGATCCGACGTTGATCAGCCCTGATTTCAGCATCGAAAAGTTCAAGACAGCAACGCGCAATGTGTCCGCTGTCGTGGCGTCGGTTGTGTCGGTTGATACATCGATCATGGACAAGATTGACGAAGCAGACGCAGCCGCGGCTGACGCACAAGAAGCGGCAGATCAAGCTGCGGATCAAGCGTCAGGTCACGCCACAGCGCAAACGTCGGATCAACCCGGCGAAGGTGTCGCGACAGATCATCCGGTTGGCGAAGATGGGGAACCAAAACCCAAACGCCGTCGCCGTCGTCGTCGTCGCAAAAAGTCTTCGCACACTGAGGGTCAAGAGGGCGTCGAGGGTCAGGAAAATACCGAGACCACAGATGCAAAACCTGAAGGTGACGCGCCTGTTGAAGTTGTGGCAGAGGCTACTCCTGAGGCCAATGCCGAAGACAAGCCAAAGCCAAAAGTGACGCGCACACGGTCAACCAAATCTACATCGACGTCCAAAGCGGCCACCGCCAAAGTCGTTGAAACCAAGGTTGAGGACGCGCCTGCGGCTGAAGCTGTGGTTGAGGCCGAAGCTGTGGCAGAAGTTGAAGCCGAGGAAAAACCGAAGCCAAAGCGCAAGCCACGCGCCAAGGCGGCCCCAAAGCCAAAAGCAGAACCGAAGCCCAAGGCGGAACCAAAGCCCAAGGCGACGCGGACACGAAAGCCAAAAGCCACAGCCGCTGCCGTCGAAGACGCAGCACCAGTTGTCGCAGAAGCCGCGCCAGAACCCGTCGCACCTGTGGTCGTGGAACCAGTTGCAGTTGCACCACCTGTTGCGGCACCACCGCCGCCAGTGGAGCCGACACCAGCACCTGCGCCGGAACCGGTTGTCGCCAAACCCGAAGAACCAGCCAAGCCAAAACGACGCGGTTGGTGGTCACTGGGTGGCAGCAAGTAAATAACAAAGGGGCGGGCCACATGGTCCGCCTTTTTTATGTGGTGGGTGTCAGTGCGATTTGCGGATCACATAGGTTTGGTCCGCGCCATCTTCACTTGTCGACACCAGCGCGTGGCCGCTTTCGGCACAGAAATGCGGCACGTCGATGATCGCGGCAGGATCATCCGCAACCACAGTTAACGTATCACCAATCGCCAAGGCCTGTAGGCGTTTGCGGGCCTTGAGTACGGGCAGGGGGCATAGCAATCCGCGTGCGTCTAGATGGGTTTTATCATTGCTCATGGGCCTTCAGATAGGGCCAATGTTTCACCCTGTCCACAAAGTTGTGACCGCGCGTGGGTCACGGCGCTAGTGACGGGCGCCATGAACTAGAATAGCTGTCTGATATGTTCGGATTTGAGATCATCGACGCAGGCCTGATCCCTGCCATGGCCATCGCCCTTGTGGCGGGTATTGTCAGCTTTTTGTCGCCCTGCGTCCTGCCCATTGTGCCGCCCTATTTGGCATACATGAGCGGTGTGAGCGTGAGTGAAATGACCGACGAGAAATCAGCGCAGCGCAAAGCGATTGTTGCGGCACTGTTCTTTGTCATGGGCCTGAGCACCGTGTTTATCCTGTTGGGGTTTGCGGCGTCGGCCTTTGGGGCGTTTTTTCTGCAAAATCAAACGCTTTTCGCGCAAATATCTGGCGTTGTGATCATCATTTTTGGCCTGCATTTTATCGGCGTGTTCCGAATTCCGTTCCTTGATCGCGAAGCGCGTATAGATGCGGGTGATCAGGGCGGATCGTCCTTTGGGGCGTATGTTCTGGGGCTTGCGTTTGCCTTTGGCTGGACCCCTTGTATTGGCCCGCAACTGGGCGCGATCCTGTCGCTTGCCGCGTCCGAAGGATCGGTGGTGCGCGGCACGATGTTGCTGGCGATTTATGCGATCGGACTGGGGCTGCCATTTTTGCTGGCCGCGATCTTTATCAGTCGCGCGATGGGGGTCATGAACCGCCTCAAACGCCACATGGTTATGATCGAACGGGTCATGGGTGGCTTGTTGATCGTTGTCGGCCTGGCACTGGTGTTTGGCGCGATGTCCAGCATGTCGTTCTGGCTGCTTGAAACCTTCCCGTTTTTGGCGTCACTCGGCTAGTTGCATTACGCCATAATTTAGTCAAACATGGTCTATAGAGCGCTTTTATCGAAAGAGGAGCCTGATCATGGATCAAGTCACGTCCATTCTTATTAGCCTCGCTATTTTGGCGTTTGTCGTCTGGCTTTTTATAATTTTACCGATGCAAATGGCTGGTAAGCGGCACCGAAACAGATTTGGCTGGGTGGTGATGAGCCTGTTGATCAGCCCGCTGATCGCAATCATTGCATTGGCAGTTTTGGGCGATGCAAAGGGGCAAGATGACCCAACAGCGCCGTTTAAGTGAACAATTTTGATGAAACCTGAGGCCGGCAATCCTGTGCAAAACCGGCGGGTGTTTTACATCCCCGGTTACGATCCGATTCATCCGCGCCGGTATCGCGAATTGTATCGGTCCGAGGGTAAAGATCAGGCACAAATTTCTGGCTATGCGTTGAAACTGCAACCCAAACAGGGTGGCGGTAATTATGGCTGGCAAGTCGACAGTACAATTGATGGCGCCAATGTGCATGCCGATGTCGAGGTCCTGGTTTGGTCCGACATTGTGCGCGACAGCATGGCGGGTTCGATCCCCGCGACCTACCTGCAACTGGTCCGCACGGCGTGGGTGTATATCGGGTCCGGCGCGCTTTGGCGTCTTATGCGTTTGCGAAAAGGGCCGGTGATTGCAGCGCTGTATCCCGTGGGCATGTTGCTGGTGCAATTGCTGCTGGCTTGTTTTGCATTTTACGTCGTGGGGGCGTTGGTTTCCAAGGCTGCCCATCTTCTCGAAGAGGCAATTCTGGGCCCGATCTTGATTTCTCCACGCTGGTTTTGGCCAACTATGATCGCAAGTTACAGCGCCGCGTTTCCCGTGTTTTATCTGACGTTGCGGTGGTTCAAAGCTAAGGATGCCAAATTTTTCGCCTACTATCTTATGCACGACTATGCCTATTCAGCGGCGTCGCGCGGTGCGAACCCTCCCGAACTTGAGGCGCGCATGGCCGAATTTCGCAATGATATCGCAACCGCCCTGCAGTCTGACGTGGATGAAGTTTTGGTTGTTGGCCATTCTTCTGGCGCGCATCTGGCGGTGTCGATCCTGTCTGATGTGATCCGTGATGGTGGTGTGCCTGAACATGGCCCAACGCTGTCATTTTTGTCGTTGGGGCAGGTGGTGCCGATGGTGTCGTTCTTGCCCAAAGCCCACCGTTTGCGCGCTGATTTGCAGTTTCTATCGACCGCAGATTGCCTAAGCTGGGTTGATGTCACAGCCCCCGGCGATGGGTGTGCATTTGCGCTATGCGATCCGGTTGCGGTGTCTGGTGTGGCCACAGACGGCAAACGCTGGCCATTGGTTTTGTCAGCGGCGTTTACACAAACGCTTAGTCCTGAACGGTGGAAAGAACTGCGTTGGAAGTTTTTCCGCCTGCATTTTCAATACCTCTGCGCCTTTGACCAACCCGGCGATTACGACTATTTCCAAATCACGGCTGGCCCCAAAACGTTAGGCGCACGCTACAAAGGGCGCGCTGCGTCCAAATCACGGATCGAACACGCAGTGTCCAAATACACCTCGGTTGCACCATGACAGATCTGCCACCAAAACCGGACAGCCGGCCTGCCAAAGTATCGTTGCTGCGCTATCTGCGTCTGTTTCGCGAAGACATCCTGTCTGCCCAACCAGCGCGTCTGTACCGTGCGTGGATGGCCGAATTTCGCACACCGTTTTTTCGCAGCTATCTGATGAACCAGCCTGAGTTGGTGAAAACCGTGCTAAAGGATCGCCCCGATGATTTCCCGAAATCTGACCGGATCGGCGAAGGATTACGCCCGTTGTTGGGGAACTCTGTTTTTCTGACCAACGGTGATGTTTGGAAAAAACAGCGACGCATCATTGATCCCGCATTTGAGGGTGGGCGCCTGCGCGAAACCTATCCGGCGATGTGGGCTGCCGCGGAATCTGCTGCCGAAAGGCTGGCGGAACATGCAGGGCAGGTGGTCGAGATCGAGGAACAGACCAGTCACGCCGCCGCCGACGTGATCTTTCGAACCTTGTTTTCGATCCCGATTGAGCACGCCGTTGCACGTGAAGTGTTTGCTGAATTCAAAACCTATCAACGCAGCCAGCCGATCCTGAACCTTGCCGCATTTATCCCGTTGCCCAAATGGATGCCGCGCCTGTTTCGGCGTGATACAAAGGCCAGCGCGAAACGTATTCGCACCCTGATCACCGAATTGACTGAAACGCGGATGGACGCGATCACGGCCAATACCGCGCCTGATGATTTGGCTACAAAGATCATGACAACAGCAGATCCGGTCACAGGCGATCATTTCAGCACTGACGAAATGGTGGATCAAGTCGCGATATTTTTCCTCGCCGGGCACGAAACCAGCGCATCTGCATTGGCGTGGTCCTTGTATTTGATGGCGCGTTATCCTGAATGGCAGGACAAAATCGCGGCAGAGGCACAGGTGCTGACCGGCCCTGATTTTGGCGCGGTTTCAAAGCTGCGCGTGTCACGTGATGTGTTTCGCGAAACGCTGCGCTTGTATCCGCCTGTGCCGATGATGGTGCGTGAAACCAGTTGTCCGGAACGGTTTCGCGACCGTGATTTGCCCAAAAGCAGTCAGGTTGTGATCAGCCCTTGGCACCTGCATCGCCACGAAAGGTTGTGGGACAATCCCGATGGGTTTGATCCCGCACGCTGGGGCACTGAAAACGGCAAAGCCTGCCAGCGCGATGCGTTCATTCCATTTTCTGCCGGTGCGCGCGTGTGCACGGGCGCGGGGTTTGCCATGGTCGAGGGGCCGATGATTTTATCGCGCCTGTTGCGTGATTTACGCGTCGAACTGGTGGACGACGCAGCCCCCGTGCCTGTGGCCCATCTGACCGTGCGATCAAAAGACGGCATCAGACTGCGCATTGTCCGCCGCTAACATATACCAATCCGTGCGGCGTTGAATTACACCACCACAAAGTTCGGAATCATTAAATGGGGAAATCTGTCATGTCGGATCAAGCGAAACAAATCGAAACGGGTGCGGGTTTCATCGCGGCATTGGATCAAAGCGGCGGGTCGACCCCTAAGGCGCTTGGCCTGTATGGCGTTGATGCGTCCGCCTATGGTTCCGAGGCCGAGATGTTTGCCGAAGTTCAAAAAATGCGTGCGCGGATCATTTTGGCACCTGATTTTAACAACAAAAAAGTCATCGGCGCGATCCTGTTTGAACGCACAATGGGCGAGCAGATCAAAGGTAAATCTGTACCGGATTACCTTTGGAATGATTGCGGTGTGGTCCCGTTTTTGAAGATCGACAAGGGTCTCGAAGACGAGGCAAACGGCGTTCAATTGATGAAACCGATGCCAGAGGTCGAAGTGACTTTGGCTGCTGCAAAAGAAGCCGGTATTTTCGGGACCAAAGAACGTTCTGTTGTGAATTCAGCCAACGAAATCGGGATTGCGCAAGTCGTGGACCAGCAATTCGAACTGGCCAAAGCCGTCATTGCTGCGGGTCTGGTGCCAATTGTTGAACCCGAAGTGAACATTCACGCAGCCGACAAAGCCGAGGCTGAAAACATGCTGCGCGACGCGCTCAAAACCCAATTGGATGCCCTAGAAGACGGTCAGAATGTCATGCTAAAACTGACAATTCCCGAAGTGGCCGGGCAGTACGACGGATTGGCAGATCACCCCCGTGTGATGCGTGTTGTTGCGTTGTCGGGCGGTTATTCAACGGATGAAGCCTGTGCGCGTTTGGTTCAGAACCCCAAAATGATCGCCAGCTTTTCCCGTGCCCTGACCGAAGGGTTGCAGCGCGATATGTCAGACGCCGATTTTGACGCAGCTTTGGGCGTGAATATTGGTAAAATCTACGACGCATCAGTGGCTTAACCGCTAACGATCTAGGCCATTCACGTCTTTCTGATTTCTTCCAGAACATAGACGCGGATGGCCGATGCAAGGCCGACATCAACGTCGCGCCCAACATCAACTTCGCAGGCTAATGCATTGATATGCATATTTCTTTTTGCGGCGATGTTTCGGAACTCTGCCCAAAATACATCCTCTAGTGACACGGATGTTCTGTGCCCCTTTAGGGTCAACGAACGTTTGACGGGGCGTCCGCTCATGTCTCGCGCTTGTGTTGATCAAGCAGGCGCACGGCTTTGTCTTGTGCGGTTTTATCCGAGGTTTTTTGAGCCTTAGATCGGCCAAACTTTACCGCGTTTGCATCACCCAGCGCGGATTTTTCAACCCGCGCTTTGGATTTGCGAAACTGGTTCAGATTGACCGGATCGTTCATTTTGGCCCGATCATGTTTTCTGGACGGACCACACGTTCAAACGTTGCCTCGTCCACAAATCCCAGCGCAATGGCTTCTTCTTTTAGCGTAGTGCCGTTTTTATGCGCGGTTTTGGCCACTTTGGTCGCGTTGTCATAGCCGATTTCGGGGGCCAATGCGGTGACCAACATCAGGCTTTCGCGCATCAGTTTTTCGATGCGAACCGGATCAGCTTTTAGATCAACCATCAGATTGTCGGTAAATGCGGATGACGCATCGCCCAAAAGTTGCATAGATTGCAACACGTTATAGGCCATCATTGGCTTGTAGACGTTCAATTCAAAGTGGCCCTGCGATCCGGCAAAACCGACGGCAGCATCGTTGCCCATGACATGAATACAGACTTGGGTCAGCGCCTCGCATTGCGTCGGGTTTACTTTGCCCGGCATGATTGATGACCCTGGTTCGTTTTCTGGCAGGACCAATTCGCCCAAACCACAGCGTGGGCCTGAACCTAACAAACGAATGTCGTTGGCAATTTTGAACAACGATCCCGACACGGTTTTAAGCGCGCCCGAGATTTCGACCATCGCATCATGTGCGGCCAACGCCTCGAATTTGTTTGGGGCAGTGACAAAGGGCAGGCCGGTGATGTCGGCCATGTTTTTGGCGACCATTTCGCCCCAACCGACCTTGGTGTTCAGGCCAGTTCCAACCGCAGTGCCACCTTGCGCCAGTTCGTAAATACGGCCCAATGCATCGTTCACGCGGCGAATGCCCATCGCAACCTGATGTGTGTAACCGGAAAATTCCTGGCTCAGCGTCAGTGGCGTGGCGTCTTGGGTGTGGGTGCGCCCGATCTTGATAATACCGTCAAATTCTTCGACTTTTGCCTGCAACGCGGCGTGCAATTTATGCAATCCCGGCAGCAACACATCACGTGCCATCATAGCAGTTGAGATGTGCATCGCGGTTGGGAAGGTGTCGTTTGATGACTGGCCCATGTTGCAGTGATCGTTCGGGTGCACTGGGTCTTTTGACCCGATCACACCGCCAAGGATTTCAATCGCGCGGTTGGCGATGACCTCGTTCGAGTTCATGTTGGATTGGGTGCCAGATCCAGTTTGCCAAACAACCAGCGGGAAGTTGTCGTCAAATTTGCCCTCGATCACTTCGCCTGCGGCTTTAACAATCGCATCGCCGCGCGTTGCATCCAAATCGCCCAGTTCCATATTTGCTTGCGCGCAGGCTTTTTTGATCACACCCAAGGCACGCACGATGGCGATAGGCTGTTTTTCCCAACCGATCGGGAAATTGATGATCGAGCGCTGCGTTTGCGCGCCCCAATATTTGTCTGCGGGCACTTCCAGAGGGCCAAAGCTATCGGTTTCTGTGCGAGTTTTGGACATCTGGTGGCTCCTGAAAATTTGGGCGTAAAACCCCTTTGGCGCGGTTTAACGTGCAAACACTTAACGTGCAATTGCACCTAATGCGCTAACAGGTGGCTATTTGCGGAAACTGTCCAGCGAAACGACTTCTGCGTCTTTTGGCGCAGGCGTTGGGGCATCGTCATCCGGAGTCGTTTCTGGCGCTGCGTCTTCTTTGTCGAGTTTTGGCAAATCACTCACTTCGGTCAATTCGGTTTCTTCATGCGCCTCAAAGGCCAAACCGAATTCAACAGACGGATCCACAAACGTTTTGATCGCATCATAGGGCACAAACAGCGGTTCGGGTTGATCGCCAAAGTTCAGCTTGATGCCGAAACCTTCGTCGCCCACATCCAGATTGTCGTACCAATGCTGCATAACCACGGTCATTTCACCGGGGTAGCGATCAGACAGCCAATCGGCCAATTCCGCATCGGGATGACTGGTGTCAAATGTAATGAAAAAATGGTGGTTGCCGGGCAGACCATTGGCCTGAACGTCCAGCAACACCTTTTTGATCAGGCCTCGCATGGCCTCGTGCATCAGATTACCGTAGTCGATATCCCGGCTCATGATCATCCCCATCGTTGCTATGCTTTACCATAAACTTTTTGTCAGGAGTGAAAAGAGGGGTTCTTGGGAAATCCGCGCCTTTAGAAAAAGCTGATGGCGATTCCGGCGCAGGCCATGATCACGAGGGTCAAAGTTAGCCCACGTTTTAACCACAACATAAGTGCTGCGGCGGCAATGGTTAAAATTACGGCACTTGGGTTTATCGTGCTAAAATCCGGCAGTGGCAGGGCACCCCAATGCGTGATTTGGGCAAACAAAACATGCATCGCGAACCAAATCGACAGGTTCAGGATGACGCCAACCACAGCTGACGTGATGCACTGCAAACCGCGCGCCAGTTTGGGGCGATCGGTTAGGGTTTCGATGTAAGGACCGGCGACAAATATCCACAAAAAACACGGGATGAATGTGACCCAAAGCGCGATCGCACCCGCCGCCAATGCCAACCCGATGCCACCCTCGGCATACCCCGCCAAAAGGGCGACAAATTCGGTCACCAAAATCAGTGGCCCTGGTGTGGTTTCTGCCAATCCCAACGCATCGATCATTTGCCCTGACGTGATCCAGCCGAAATCTTGAACCACGGTCTGGCTCATGTAGGCAAGCACGGCGTAGGCCCCGCCAAATGTGACCACGGCGAGTTTGGAAAAGAACAGGCCGATTTGGGTCAGAAACGTTTGATCATAGAGCGCGAGTAGGACCAAAGGCGCGGCCCAAAGCGCGCCCCAAACCGCAATCACGCCCAACGTGTTTGGCCGTTGTGTGGGTGCGCGGGCAGGCGTGGTTTGGGCGGTCGCGGTCAGATATCCGTACAGACCTGCCGCGCCGATAAGCAGTGGAAATGGCACGCCAAATGCGAACAAAGCGATAAACCCAAAAGCCGCAATAACCCACGCCTCGCGCGTTTTTAGCGCCTTGGTTCCCAATCGCATAAGGGCTTGTAGGACGACAATAATCACCGCAGCTTTGATGCCCAAAAACGCGGCTTGGACCAACGGTAATTGACCGTAGATCACGTAACCCAACGCCAGCGCCAGAATGACCAAAGCGCCGGGAATGACAAACAGCAATCCGGCAAGAATACCGCCAAACGTGCCGCGCAAACGCCAGCCCGCATAGGTCGCCATTTGCATCGCCTCTGGCCCCGGCAGCAACATGCACAGGGACAACGCGCGCAGGAATTGGTCTTCGTCCAGCCATTTTCGCCGTTCCACCAGTTCGCTGTGCATCAACGCGATTTGCGCGGCTGGCCCGCCAAATGACAGCAGGCCAATGCGCCCAAAGGCGCTGAACATCTCTTTGGTCGAAATGGTCATGCTTTGGGTCCTGATTTTTTGTCTTGTGGCCAATCGTGCCCTTCACCAGCGCCGTCGCGTGCCCAGCGATACAACGCGTCATATAGCGTCATGCCTGCCGCCAGTTGTTCTGTATCATCGCGAAATTGACGGGACAGACCGACGGACATGGCCAGTAATCCAGCAGCTTCGGGCGACAAATGTTGGGTATTTGTGTCAGCGGCGCGAATAACAGTGGCAAGTTTGTCGAGCGCGGGCGTGTGCAGGCCAAATTCATCCAGCATGGTGTCAAAGGTGCATTTTTCGCCGCGGTGGCTCCAGAATACGTCCTCAATGTCAAACGGGGTGGCGCTGTAGCGGTCGGCGACGCCGAGGACTTCGGCTGGTGAAACGAACAAGAACCGCGCGCCGGGGTCGACAAAACGGCGGACCAACCAAGGACACGCGATGCGGTCAATTTTTGGGCGATGGCGTGTGACCCAAAGGGTGTGACCATCAACAAGGGCAGGGATCACGGCTGCTGGAATGCGTGGGGCATCCGTCATATCGCGCCAGCCATAATTACCGCCCGATAGATATTCGGCGGCGTATCCGTCTGCGCGCAATCGTGCGACCAAACCCTGACTAAGTTTGATCCCTTGTTGGCAGGTAATGACCACAGGTTTATTGCCGATCAGATCCAGCAATCCGGCAATATCCGTGTGCGGATGACGGACCGCACCGGGGATCATAAACGGGTCTTCGGTGAAATCGGGATCAATCGAGATATCGACAATCATCGGCGCATCGGGCGTGCCGATCAGGCGCAAAAGTTGCTGAGGGGTTATTTCATTCGGGGCAGCCATAGCATGCATCCTTTGTTTGGAAACATGCGAACATCTGGCTGGCGCCTCACGGGGCGTTCGCAATTAATCCCCATGTGACAGTCATAGGCAAAGCCATGGGGGGACGTCAATTGCCGAAATTAGCAGCCGATTTTATTGCCGGACAGCATTAGGGCCAGCGCATCGGGTGGCAATTGCCCCATGTGTTCAAAGAACGAAAGCGCATCAAAGCTGTTGTACATCTCGGCGATCTTGTTGTTTTCGATGCGCACAGCCACATGCGAGATCACCTTGAACGGGTCGCCATTGTCTGCGCGGGTGCAATGCGTTTCCACAATCGACGACAGCCAGTCGCCTTGTTCGATGAACAATTTGAATTCAAACGTCATCGTGTCCAGCATCGGACGCACAAGGCTGATCATATCGCTCATGTCGTCGAGTGGCATGGTAAGGTCCGGGAAAATGCCCGCCGCTTTGCTGTCAGGGGCCATAAAGTCCATGATTGCGTCCAGATTGGCGTCGCCCCACACCTCCTGATACCAGTTTTTCAGCAGATCGGCCTTGTCGGAGGTGGTCATAGCATCGGTCCTTCTTTGGTAAACCAATAGAACCGCAATCCTTAAAAAATGTTGAATAACCGCCGCCAAAACGCGAAATTAATCGTCTTTTTCAATATGTTGGAAAGTGCAGGTTTCTGTTGCCAGGTACCTAATCTTTATAAAAGGGAAGGTGCAGGTTTCTGTTGCCAGGTACCTGCGGACCCCGCCTTAGGTCGCTAAACGTAAGGACTTAATTTTCAATAGATCCGGTTGCTTACGCAGCCATCGCCATTGGAGCACGATTGTTATTTGCAATTGTACATTTTGGGCCGATACGGTGGCACCCAGCCGAGATAAAGCTAACCTCTTTAGACGTTTGTCGATCCTATT
>JBLHSG010000050.1:0-14370 GCA_047626725.1 Ascidiaceihabitans sp. | reverse complement strand
AACCGCAAAGGTCTGGACGCCTTGGATGAAATTTTGACAATCGACGGTATCGACGGTGTCTTTATCGGGCCTGCGGATCTGTCTGCCGACATGGGCCATATGGCTGATTCAATGCATCCCGAAATGCAGGATATTATCTTTGGCAGCATCAAAAAGATCGCGGCGGCGGGCAAAGCGCCGGGTATCCTTAGCCTCAATGACGAGATGACAACCAAAGCACTGGCCGCCGGCGCACGGTTTTTGGCAGTGGGCATCGACATGGTCACACTGACGACCGCAGCGCGCGCGTTGTCAGCTAAATGGAAAAAATCCGTCTAAATCGGGATCGATTAACCGCTTTTAATCTGCGTGGCGGCTTGGGTATAGCCACCCGCCGCGCCGTCAATAAAATGCACGTGGTTGTCATCCATAATCGACGGCACGATGCAGGTCATCATTGCCTCGTCCTGCTGGTGTAATCCGAATTTAATGACACCCGCACTTTGCGCCGCTTCAAGCAACGCTGTCAGGTCGCGCACCGTCCCCAAATCGCAATCAATCGTCATTTTCAGACCGTCATCGAATTTGCGGAAATCTGCATTTTCACCGACGTCGCGTTGATAGCTTTTGGGATCAAACCCACCAATTTTCAGACCAGTTTTGATCAAGAGCCACGCAATCGCTGTTTCCAGCAAAACTTGCCGCCGCCGTTTCGCGACCGATGCTGTGCCGTGACTTGCCTGCGCCTCAAGACGTGCACCGGGGGGCGGCCAACCTGTACCCGGACCTTCTGCTGGTGCCGGATGCCCGCCGCGATCAAGCCGGTCAATGCGCGCCAAAACATCGCTGCAAAGCTGCGAAAACGCATCATCGGTGGCATCATTTTCTTTCTGGATCACCACAGACAGGATCGTGCCGCTTTGGGCTTTCATATGGCTCCAGCGACAAGACAGGCCTGTCAAATCCGGTTGGGTCCCTGCGGGGGCCGGTGCCAGATTTTGCGCACCTGATTTCATCTGCGCCTCGGCCCACGAAATTCCACCGCCCGAAAACATCGTGTAGTCCACAGCGTCAGACACGCGGTGACGGGCAACGCCCACGTCCAATCCAGCGGCGCGAATATCAGCCACCTTGGTCATCGCGATCCGCAATTCCATATTGAATTCTTCGCGCGCCCAGCACTGCACTGCAGCCAGCGCGTCTGTCGCGATTTTCGCATGTTCAGCGGGGCATGCAAATGCCGCGCCATCGCCACCAAACACATACGGCAAGGCATGTCCGTCAGACGCATTGATCTGCGCGGAAATCACCGCGGCCCCGATCATGTTGACAGTTTTGTATTTGCCCGCCGCGATCGCCTTTGTGGACCCGACGATATCCGATGTGCCAACAACCCAATCCTGCGGCAATGCGGTGTAGCTGTCGTTGCGCGCCATGGCATCAAATGACGCCTGTCGCGGCAGGCCTTCGTAAAAATCAAAACCGTTATTCATAACGCGACCTCTATCAGCAATCTGTTGGCGAACCTAGCACGCACTCTTGCGCAGGCGCACCTTGCGTGTCACCCAAACACATGTCGGGTAAAGGAGACATGAAATGCGCACTGGTTTAATCCTTTTGGCGTTGGCCTACGTGCTGAGCCAGTTCTTTCGCGCCTTTTTGGCTGTCATCAGCGTGCCGCTGGAACGTGACCTTGGCATCGGTCCAGAGGCGTTGGCCGCAGCAAGTGGGTGGTGGTTCATCAGTTTTGCCGCGATGCAAATCCCCGTCGGTTGGGCGCTGGATACGCTGGGTCCGAAACGCACCGCATCTGTGTTGTTGCTGATCGGTGGTGCCGGTGGATCACTGCTGTTTGCCGCCGCCAGTTCCGCGATGCATATCAACATCGCCATGATGCTGATCGGGATGGGCTGCGCGCCGGTTTTGATGGCCTCCTACTATATCTTTGCGCGTGAATTTCCCCCGATGCAGTTCGCCACGCTGGCCGCATCGATGATCGGGGTTGGGACTGTCGGGAACCTTTTGGCGTCCTATCCGATGACCTACGCCGAAGAAATGATCGGTTGGCGTGCGACGCTTGTTGGCCTTGCTGTTTTGTGTGCGATCGTAGCCATCGGGGTGCAGTTGACCGTGCGCGATCCGGCCAAAGTTATCACGGAGACCAAGGGCAGCCTTATGGACGTGCTGCGTATTCCCGCCGTCTGGCTGATCGCGCCGATTGCGATTGTCGGCTACGTGCCAGCGGCTGCGATTCGTGGTGCCTGGATGGGTCCCTATTTGAATGATGTGCATGGGTGGACCAGCACGCAAATCGGGTCTGCGGCTGTGATTATGGGTGTCGCAATGATTGGCGGCGTGTTCATTTACGGACCGCTTGACCGGTTTTTCGGCACCCGCAAATGGGTCGTGTTTGGCGGCAACATTCTGACGCTTAGCTTTCTGCTGGGCCTGTATTTGTTCGGCGCAGATTCGGCGACATTTGCTGTCGCGCTGATGTGCGGTATCGGGTTTTTCGGGGCCACATTTCCGGTGGTCATCGCCCACGGCAAAGGTTTCTTTCCCCCACATTTGACGGGGCGCGGCGTGACCCTGCTGAATATGTTCAGCATTGGCGGCGTCGGGCTTGCCCAATTTGTCGCGCGACCGCTGCATGCGTCCTATCAAGGCACCAACGCGATTGCCCCATATTCTGCAGTGTTTGCGTTCTTTATCGCACTGATGGTGATCGGCCTGACGCTGTACCTGTTTTCACGCGATAACACGGACTAGATTATCACATCACGCACCCATGATCGCCGCCCCCTTTCCCCTTGGGGCCAACGGGTGTAAAGGCGACGCACCTTCCCTGTTATATTGGAGAAAATCAGATGGGTTACCGCGTCGTTATTGCGGGTGCCACAGGCAATGTGGGCCGCGAAATGCTGAACATTCTGGCCGAGCGTCAGTTCCCTGTAGATGAGATTGTCGCCTTGGCGTCCCGTCGGTCATTGGGCACGGACGTTTCGTTTGGCGATAAGACGTTAAAGACGAAGGACCTAGACACATTTGATTTCACGGGATGGGATATTGCCCTGTTCGCCATCGGGTCTGATGCGACCAAAAAATATGCCCCGATCGCGGCAAAAGCCGGTTGTGTGGTTATCGATAACTCGTCGTTGTATCGCTATGATCCCGACGTGCCATTGGTCGTGCCAGAGGTAAATCCCGAAGCCGTCATGGGGTATTCCAAAAAGAATATCATCGCGAACCCCAACTGTTCGACCGCACAAATGGTTGTCGCATTAAAACCGTTGCATGACCGTGCCACGATCAAACGGGTTGTTGTGTCGACCTATCAGGCCGTGTCCGGTGCGGGCAAAGGCGGCGCGGATGAATTGTGGGATCAGACCAAATCGATCTACAATCCGACCGACGACAAGCCACCAAAAACGTTCACCAAGCAGATCGCGTTTAACGTGATTCCGCACATCGACGTCTTCTTGGACTCAGGCGAGACCAAAGAAGAATGGAAGATGACCGCCGAGACAAAAAAGATTCTCGACAAGAGCATCAAAGTCACAGCGACTTGTGTGCGCGTGCCTGTATTTGTTGGCCACTGCGAGGCGATCAACATCGAATTCGAAGACTTCCTTGATGAAGACGAGGCCCGCGATATCCTGCGCGAAGCCCCCGGCATTATGGTGATCGATAAACGCGAAGACGGCGGCTACGTCACGCCCATCGAATGCGTCGGCGACTATGCCACGTTCATCAGCCGCATCCGCCAAGACAGCACAATCGACAACGGTTTGAACCTGTGGTGCGTGTCCGACAACCTGCGCAAAGGGG
Source organism: Ascidiaceihabitans sp. (assembly GCA_047626725.1). GTDB lineage: Bacteria > Pseudomonadota > Alphaproteobacteria > Rhodobacterales > Rhodobacteraceae > Ascidiaceihabitans. The sequence goes on along the minus strand of JBLHSG010000050.1, from coordinate 10,563 downwards.
CTGCACTAAATGCGGTCCAGATCGCAGAAACGCTGGGCACACGGTGCCTGAAAAAAGGCTGATATCCGCCGAAATGCGAAACAATCAAAGGGGTGCTTAGCGGCGCCCCTTTTCTTTTGGACGATGGGCGCGCACCTTGGATAAAATGATGTCCAAATAAGGTTAATACCCCATGCGCTTTGCCGCTTTGTTGCTTGCCGTTTCCCCGTCTTTTGCCTTTGCCGATACGATTATCGCGCGAAGCATGCCAACCGAAGCCACCGTTTATACAGACGGCGCGATCCTGACGCGCAGCACAGATATTGCGTTGCCTGCGGGTCAGCACACGGTGCTGTTGCCCGACCTGTTCAAGGACATGTCCTACTTTCCCATCGACATAAAACTGCCCGGTGCAACGATCATCGCCAGCGAATGGAAACTGTCCAACCTTGGCCCCGTTCAGCACCCCGAAACGCCCGAACTGATGGCCGCCGATGCAGTGCTAACGGCCGCAAAACAGGCACTGCAAGATCATCAAGATCAGATCACCACCGCAGGTCTGTCCGGCACGGCCGCGCAATCGCAGATCACGTTTTTGAAACAGTTGGCAAACAGCAAAACATTGCCTGATGGCATTGATACGTTGCGTGATTTGTCGCGGATGATTTCCGAAGAAACTCTGGCCGCCACCACCGCGATTCAACAAAGCAATATTGATGTGCGCACCCTGTCCAAAGATCTAAAACCGCTTCAGGATGATGTTGCCCGCGCGCAGTTGGCCTACGACGCGTTGCTGCCCTATTCCAATCAACAACCCGCGCAATTGAGCCTGACAATCAGCGTGCCATCGGCGCAAACCAGCACGCTGTCGATGTCGCATCTTACCAACGCACGTTGGGAACCGACCTATGATTTGCGTCTAGACACCTCAAAAGACACGCCGCATCTGACGGTCGAACGCGGGGCGCTTGTACGTCAACAATCCGGACTGGATTGGCAGGGGGTCGACATGACATTGTCGTCCCTGTCGCTCAGCACTGCGACGCAACCACAGGGGCCCTGGTCGCGATTGTTGCGGATCAGCGATCCGGTTCAACTGCGTAAACTATCCAGCCAATCCGTCCGGATGGAGATGGGCAGCGCGGCAGATCCGATTATCGAAGCGCCGGTAATTATTCAAGACGAATCAAATGCAGTCTATATTCCCGGCATCGCGGCCAGCTATTCGTTCGCGCATAAGGTCGATGTAAACGGGCGTTACGAAGACGTTAAGCTGTCTTTGGGCACTTTGGAATTTGACGCTGAAATGACCGCGCGCGCTGTGCCCCAAGGGCATGACACCGCATTCCGCATGGTTAAATTCACCAACACCAGCGGCGAACGCATCCTGCCCGCGAACCAAGCACGACTGTATGTTGACGGGACGATCATCAGCGAAACCGCGCTTGAGGAAATCGTGGCCGGCGGCGAAACCGAGATCGGATTTGGCCCCATCCACGGCATTCGCCTGACCCGTACAGTGCTTAATCGCAACGAAGGTGATCGTGGTATCATCTCGCGATCCAACGAAAAAACCGAAGACATTCGCATCGATGTCGAAAACCTGACCGGCGACACTTGGGCCGTTTCGCTGTTGGACAGCGTGCCGCACACAGAACAAGAAGACCTGAGCATCACGTGGTCCGCCGCCCCGCGCCCGACTTCGGAAAACGACGAGGACCGCCGTGGGATTTTACGTTGGGCACTGGATATGGAACCGGGCGAAAAGCAGTCCATTTCGCTCAAGACCAAGATCACGTGGCCTGACGGCATGATCTTGCGTTAAAATTCTAATAAAACGCGGCCAAAAAGTTCAACTGCTTTTTAATGCCCTTCGTCCATCTTGATTCGTGGTGAGTGAATCGAGGTGAATGATGAATTATATTCGAATGTTGGGCAGGTGGGCGTTCGGCCCAAACCCAAAAGTAAAATGCTATCAGAACTGGGAACCCGATCGGGTGACCAAAGAAGAAATGGTGACGCTGTTCGCAAGAGAACTGCAGCGCAATTCCAAGATTGAACAATGAAACCTAGGCGCGCGGTATCGAATATGGCGCGCGCCTTTGGTTTCAATCAGAACCGTTCAGCCCGCAGAACCTGACAGTCGCAAACCGACACCACGCCAATGTGCCGTTCAACAACGCCAAAGGCTGCGTCTAGCAATGCGTCGACCATTTCGGGGCGAATGATACAGATCACTTGGACCATGCCAGCGGCGCGACCAATCTGGCCTTCGCGGCTCCAACCGCCGGACCGACCTGATCCGCCCAAGACGGGCAAAACGGTGTATCCCGTCACATCCGCAGCTTCAATTGCATCCGTCAGCCGCTTTTGCATGACGGCCTCGATGGTGATTTCTACGCGCTTTGCGTCATGGGTTTGCATGGGCTAGCCTCCTGTCACCGCTTGGGCCATTGCCACATAAAGCGGAATGCCAAGCGTCAGATTAAATGGGAACGTCACGCCCAGCGATAGGGTCAGGTAGATCGACGGTTTTGCTTCGGGTAGGGCGACGCGCATAGCGGCAGGCACCGCGATGTAACTGGCCGACGAACTTAGAACCATCATCAAGACGACGCCGCCAGTGGACAGGCCCAACAAAAGGCCCGTGCCAAGGCCGATCACGCTGCTGATCAAAGGCATCAAAACCCCGAATGCCAGCAAACCGGGGCGCATTACGCCGCCGCCTTCGCGCAGACCACGACCCGCAACAAGGCCCATATCAAGCAGGAATAGACACAACACGCCTTTGAATGGGGCCACGATAAAGCTGTCAATTTCGGCAAGCCCGGCAGGCCCTGTCGCCCACCCGATAAAGAATGCACCGATCAGTAAAACGATTGATCCGTTCAACAAAATCTCGCGCATCAGATCGTTGTCCATGCGTTTGCCGGATGATCCGCGCGACACCAACCATAGGGCGGATAAAATTGCGGGGGCTTCCATCGCGGCGGCAACGGCGACCATGTACCCTTCGGATGCGATGCCGGAACTTTCCAACACCGATGTCGTTGCCACAAAGGTTACGATCGAAATCGAACCATAGTGCGCCGCGACTGCCGCTGCATCCAAACGTGACAGGCCTGACATCACTTGCAACAACCCGAACGCGAGGATCGGCAAGGCAAATGACAGGACAACACCCGCCAACAAAGACAGGCCAAGCGTGCCGTCGATCCCGTGATCTGCAACACTGACGCCGCCCTTGAAACCGATGGCAAACAGCAGATAAATCGACATGCCTTTGGCCACGGCTTCGGGAATACTCAGGTCGGATCGCGCCAATGCCGCCAAAACGCCCAGCGCAAACGACAAGATGATCGGCGACACCAGATTGTTCGCCGCAAGACTTAGAATGTCACTCATCACGCTTCTCTCTTGTTCATCTTAAGGACGGTACATTTGCACCGCTGTTTACCTCGAATTTTAAAGAGGTAAAGTCAGACTGCTTGAAAAACCTTGGTTTCAGGATTGAAAAATTCCAATCCGCCTTCGCCAATATCGGTCCAAAGCCCATGCAAAGTCAGGTCCCCTTGTTCGACCCGTTCGCTGATAAACGGAAAGGTCATAAGGTTCTCAATCGAGGCCATAACAGCGTGTTTTTCCAGTTGGCGTGACTGCACATCGGGGTCTGTTTCATCTGCGACCAGCTCGTATTTCGGACGTAAAATATCCATCCAGCGGCCAACGAAACTCGCCTTTTCTTCAAGCTGCGGCGCGTTGCCTTTGCACATGTCGATGCACCCTTGCACACCACCGCAATTGGAATGGCCCAACACGATTAAATGCGAAACATTCAAGGCAGTTACGGCATATTCGACAGCTGCACTGGTCCCGTGATGATCGCCATCTGGCGCGAACGGCGGCACTAGATTTGCGATGTTGCGGTGGATGAAAAATTCGCCCTGATCCGCCCCAAAGATCGACGTCACATGCACACGACTGTCACAGCACGAAATAACCATGGCGCGCGGGCGCTGCCCTTCGGATGCGAGACGGCGATACCACGCTTGGTTTTCGGCGTATCCGGTGGCCTTCCAGCCGTGGTAGCGTTGCAAAAGATAGGCAGGCAAAGGTTTCGCGTGCTGCATATTGGTATCCCAACCCTATTCAAACGTTCTGTTCATTAGCCTGAATTCTTATCGAATTCGAGCGAAAAAGACTTTGGATCAGCTTCAGTCCTAACCAATTCGAAAAGGTCTTTTGTCAGATTGAGGGTGGCCGTGGGGGTCATGAGTTTTAGGGTGAAATGAAATGCAACTGGTAACACAACTCCGTTTGACCGAGCAGGTCAATTTGGATCACAGTCAATTAAGTACGCTGTACGCGCAACTTGGTCCCGCCGGGGCCGAAGACGTTGTATGTCGCGCGATGGAAGAATTGGCGCTGCGACTGTCCCATTGTGAACGTCTGTTTCGGGGCAAAAACTGGCCCGAACTGCGCAAAAGCGCGCGTTCTTTGATCGCCATCGCAGATCAAATCGGCATGAAGGGCGTATCGATTGTGGCCACTGACGTCACAGCCTGCATCGATGCAAAGGACGACCATGCGGTTGCGTCAACGATACACCGATTGATGCGCACGGGCGAAGGGTCGCTGACCGCAATTTGGGAGCTGCAGGACCTGACCATCTGATCGAAACTGTGCGTGATCGGTCTTGCGGGCGCTGACGAAGCGGCTAGGCTGTGGCCAAATTCAGGTCACAGAAAGAAACCCAATGCCCGTTCAATTCGCTGATCCCGCCGCGCCGACCATTCCTTTGCATGTCATCGACGAGGACGGGTGCGCAGACTGGCTTTTGACCCAGTCTGCAATGGTTCAGGATTGGGCGTCAGCGAATGGCTTTACGGGTGGATTACGCCAAGCATTGGTTATACCCGGATCTAACGGAAAGATCGCGATGGCATTAGCCGGATTTGGATCTGCAACCGCTCGGGCACGTGGTCGGTTTCACCTTGCCGCAGCAGCGACGATGCTTCCTGCTGGTGTTTACGACATTGTATCCGGCCTGACGCCCCATCAATTGGCCGAAGAATCCCTGGGCTGGTTGCTGCAAAGTTATCGATTCGATCGCTATGCAGCAGCGTCACCAATGGCGGCACAGCTGGCCCCGCCATCAAACATTGATTCCGCCGAAATCCAGACGCTTGCACAGGGCGAGGCATTGACGCGCGATCTGATCAACACGCCCGCGTCAGACATGGGTCCGCCCGATCTGGAACACGCCGCGCGCAATTTGGCCGCTGCATTCGAGGCTGAGATTAGTGTGATCACTGGTGAGGAACTGCTGTCTCAAAAATTTCCTATGATCCACACCGTTGGGCGGGCTGCCGACCGCGCGCCGCGTTTGATTGACATGCGTTGGGGCAACACCGGGCCCAAAATTACGCTGGTTGGCAAAGGCGTGTGTTTTGACACTGGTGGTTTAAATCTGAAACCTGGCGCGTCGATGGGCTTGATGAAAAAAGACATGGGCGGATCGGCGGCCGTGCTTGGCCTTGCCCAAATGTTGATGGCGACGGGTCAAGATATTCAATTGCGCGTGCTGATTCCTGCGGTCGAAAATTCGGTTTCCAGCAACGCGTTTCGCCCCCAAGATATCCTGATGTCTCGCAAAGGTTTGACGGTCGAGATTAACAATACCGACGCCGAAGGGCGCCTTGTGCTGGCTGATGCATTGGCCCTCGCTGACGAAGAAAACCCTGACGTGATCATTTCAATGGCCACGTTAACGGGCGCTGCGCGTGTGGCCGTCGGCCCTGATCTTGCGCCCTATTTTACGGATGACGCAAAACTGTCGACCGCGCTTGAAACTGCGGCTGCTGATTGTGCGGATCCTGTTTGGCGGATGCCGTTTCATGACCCTTACGAGGCCATGATTGAACCGGGAATTGCGGATCTTGATAATGCGCCAAAAGGTGGGTTTGCAGGATCGATCACCGCCGCTCTTTTTCTGCGCCGCTTTGTCACGAACACACCTGCCTATATGCATTTTGACATCTATGGGTGGCAGCCCACAGCCGCAAATGCACGACCCAAAGGTGGTGTTGGTCAGGCAACCCGCGCGCTGTTCAACATGCTTAAATCTGACGTTTTGAAATGAGCGACCCTCGGTCCACGCCTGATCCAGACCTTGTTACCCAAGACAACAAAGCACGTGTCGTTTGGCCTGTTGCGGACCTGAACCGACACGCCGGTGATGCCCCGCGTGATCGACAAATTCTGTTTGGGGAACGGGTAACTGTTTTGGGTCAAGACGGGGCAGACAGTTATGTCATTGCGCAAAAAGACGGCTACGTCGGGTTTGTAAAAACCGCAGCTTTGGGTCCTGATATCGCGATTACACATCGCATCAATGCCGCCGCAACACATGTCTATTCAGCGGCAAATATGAAATCTGCGGACCTGTTTACCCTTCATCATGGCAGCCTGATTACTGTTACGAACATGGATGAAAAATTCGGTCAAACAGCACACGGGTTTGTCCCCATCCAGCACATAAAACCGGATGATGAACCCGAACAGAACTTGATCGAAATTGCGAAACTTTATCTAGGCGCACCTTATCTTTGGGGCGGAAATAGCAGGGCTGGCATCGACTGTTCTGGCCTGGTTCAGGCCGCATTAACGGCCTGCGCGATCCCTTGCCCGGGCGACAGCGATCAACAACAAGACCAGCTTGGCACGCACCTGACCGAAGAATCTAACGTGAAAAAAGGCGATCTATTTTTCTGGAAAGGGCACGTGGCCTTAGCTGCGGATAGCACAACGTTAATTCACGCAAACGCACATCACATGAGCGTCGCATACGAACCCATAGCCGATGCGATTGCACGCATTCAGGCCCAAGGCGACGGCCCGGTTACAGCGCGCAAACGCCTGTCACTTTCTAGATGAAAACGATTTTGTGATAGGTGTTATACCGCCCAAATCAGTCAATGGCGCGGATTAATTTACGTTCCAACACGCGCAGTACGGTTTTCAAATCCTGACCGCGACGCAGCACCTGCCCGTCCATCGTGACCACCGCATACATACCCTGTTTGCCACGCAGTTTGGGGCGCTTTTCGATACGGTACAGCGGGTATTCAGCCGTCCGCTGGAACACGGAAAATATCGCAACATCCCGCAATGACGAAATCCCGTAGTCGCGCCATTCACCCGCCGCAACCATCCGGCCATAAAGCGACAGTATCGGGGCTAGTTCGGTCCGGTGAAACGCGACCTGAGGCGGCGGCATTTCGCGCGAGTTTGACGGGGAAGGCGTTTGCATATGCATGTTGCAACACTTGCGCCCTTTGCGACGCAAATCAAGTCATGTCATGGTGATCTATCAACAGGGTTGAATATGTTACAAACCTGACGCAATGTACTGAAAATGGAAACACGTTAGAAAGGCGCTGACAGGTGACCCCACAATTACGCGCCGAAAAATGTGCCGCTTTGATGATGGCTCAGGATGCCGCAAGCATGGGTCTTGGCATGCGCATTACTGACATCGCGCCGGGTCACGCAACGCTACTGATGTCGGTGCGCCCTGATATGTTGAACGGCCACGGCATTTGTCATGGTGGATATATCTTTTCGCTGGCCGACAGTGCCTTTGCTTTTGCGTGCAACACCTACAATCAACTGACCGTCGCACAGCAAAATCAGATCACTTATGTGCAAGCCGTGCAGTTGGGTGACGTGCTGATGGCGACCGCCTGTGAAACCTCGCGCACTGGTCGTTCGGGCACCTACAGCGTGACGGTCACCGATGGATCAGATCGCAAAATCGCACTATTTCACGGTCTGTCACGCACGATCAAAGGCCAACATTTCCCCGAGACCGGAGCCTGACTTATGAAAGACCTCACCCCCGCCAAATCCACCCTCGACCCAATCGAAATCGCTAGCCGGGACGAGATCGAGGCCCTGCAATTGACCCGCCTGAAATGGTCACTGAACCACGCGTATGATAACGTGCCGTTCTACAAAAAGGCGTTTGATGACGCGGGCGTTCACCCCGATGATGTGCGCAGCCTTGCCGACTTGGCCAAGTTCCCGTTCACCGTAAAATCCGATCTGCGCAACAATTATCCCTTTGGCATGTTCGCCGTGCCCCGCGATCAGGTGGCGCGCATCCATGCGTCTTCGGGCACGACCGGACAGCCGACTGTCGTTGGTTATACGCAGAATGATTTGGACAATTGGGGCAATGTTGTTGCCCGCAGTTTGCGCGCAGCGGGCCTAAAACGCGGTGATATGCTGCACAACGCGTATGGTTACGGGCTGTTCACCGGCGGCTTGGGCATTCACCTTGGCGCCGACGCGTTGGGGCTGGCGACTGTGCCGATATCGGGCGGAATGACGGCGCGCCAAGTCCGTCTGATCGAAGATTTCAAACCCAACGGCATCACCGTGACCCCGTCTTATGCGCTATCTGTTCTGGACGAATTTGCGGCCCAAGGCCTTGATCCAAGGGCCAGTTCATTAGACGTCGGTATTTTTGGTGCTGAACCCTGGACCAACGCGATGCGCGTCGAAATCGAACAGGCGTTTGATATGCACGCCGTCGATATTTACGGATTATCCGAGGTCATGGGCCCCGGCGTTTCGATGGAATGTGTCGAAACCAAAGACGGTTTACACATTTGGGAGGATCATTTCTTTCCCGAAATCATCAACCCTGAAACCGGCGAACCCGTGGCCGAGGGAGAGCAAGGCGAGCTGGTGTTTACCTCGCTCACCAAAGAGGCGTTTCCAATTATCCGCTATCGCACCCGCGATTTGACGCGCCTGTTGCCCGGCACCGCGCGCAGCATGCGCCGCATGGAAAAGGTCACGGGTCGGTCAGATGACATGATCATTCTGCGCGGCGTCAACGTGTTTCCCACCCAGATCGAAGAGGTGCTGATGGCCACCCCCGGCTTGGCCCCACATTTCCAGATCGAACTCAGCAAACCGGATCGCATGGACCAAATGCGCATCTTCACCGAGGCCGCAAATGATAGCGTTTCAGATGATGCGCGGGCGGCTGCGGGCAAAGCGCTAAGTGCGGGTATCAAACAACATCTTGGCATCAGCGCAGCGGTTGAAGTCGGGGGCGTGAACAGCGTCGCCAGGTCCGAAGGCAAGGCAGTGCGGATCGTAGATAAGCGCCCGAAATCATAGTTGGCGGCTGACACATCACACGAAACTGCCCTGACAGAACCACCCCGCCGACATTGCGCCGCCGTGTCCGTAAAACAGCCACAGCCGCTCTGCATAATCAGTTTCCATCACCCAATAATCGCGCACGCCGCTGCGCCAATTGGGGTCGTCCAACCACCATTCCGGCGCAATCCGTTCAGGGCCTAATGCCCGAATGCGGATGTGGTCACGTCCGCGCCATCGAAAGCTGCTAGGCACTTTTGGCCCGACCTCGGGCGCGCCGACGGGTTCGGGATGCCACAATAGTAAAGGCCGCGGATTGGGCGGCGTCGGCCACGTATCTTTGTGCGCCTCAGACCACGTTGCCGCCAGGATTTGCGCGCTTTTTTCAGGAATGTGGCTGGAGGCCGGATGCACGCGAGTGATCGCTTCTAACCCGACGCGCGCGCCCAAACGTCCTAGCAAATCATCCACACCGGTTTGGGCGGCCAGACGTCGATTGACGCTATCGCCCGCCTCAAGATGTCCAACGACGGTGCGTTCCTGTAGCGGTTCGTTTTGCACGGCCTCAAGACGCAGCATATCAATGCCAAAACCGGCGTCGATGTCATCAACCTTAAGCGCAAGCAGCGGGCGAATGCGGGCGGGGTCATGGGACGGGCGGGCCAATCCGACCTCGATCATCTCGACCCCCTGATCCACGCGGTAGGCCTGCAAACGGACCCGACGCGCACCGCGCCCTTGGGCCTTAAGCGCGGCGCACAACCTAACCAACAAACGATCAACCCCCGCCATCACATCATCGGCCAATCCAATCGGATCAGGCAGCGTCATGCGGACGGCAAAATGATGCGCGGGGCGTGCGGGCGACACAGGTTCGGGCGCGCTGCCCATCGCCTGATCCAACCGCATCACCAACCCCCGACCAAACCGGCGCGCGAGCCCGGCGCGGGGCTGGCCCAAAACGTCAGCAACACGGCGCAGACCCAGCCGGTTCAATTGCGCGGCCGTGTCGGCATCAAGGCGCAAGGCCGCAATCGGCAAGGGGCTAAGTGCCACATAAGTTTGCCCCGGCGGCGCAATCCGGTGGCGACCATCACGCCCCAAGTTCACAGCAGGGGCAACCCCGCCTTTGGTCCAATGACGCCGCTTTCCTGCTCGTGACCGCGTCGCGCGCGCCTCTTGATCAATCGCGTCACCATTGCGGTCAGAATGCCCCGACTGCCCTGCAAAACGGGCCAAACCCCACGCCGCGCCACGGGTGTCAGCCAAGCCCAAACAGACAGCCATCCCCAAATCAGTGCAGTCATCCTGAACCACCTGCACCAAGGCCTGTTCCCCCCCGAACAGATGCGCGCACCCGCTTAGGTCAACCACCAGCCCATCGTCACCTTCGGGCGCGACCCAAGG
>JBLHSG010000049.1:0-15950 GCA_047626725.1 Ascidiaceihabitans sp. | reverse complement strand
AGGGGGATTATACCCAAACTGTGTCAGCAGGCGATGTGACGCGCAACGTGGAAGGTGGGAACGAAGTGCTGACCTTGAGCGGCGATTATGAAATCTCATCAGGCGGCCAAATCACGATTTCGGCGTCCACATCCATTACCCTCGAAGTCGGCGGCAGTTCGGTTGTAATCGACAGTTCCGGCGTCACGATCAAAGGGACAACAGTCGAAATGAGCGGCACCGCGAGTGCGGATGTCAAAGGGCCGGCGGTCACCGTCGAGGCCAGCGGTATTCTGACGCTCAAGGGCGCTACGGCGATGATCAACTAAGGGGATGATGATGGACAAACGGTTTGCGGATCTAAAGAAAATCCCAGCGGTTCCGGCGGCGCGGTTGTTGGCGGCGGCGTTGATCAAGTTGAAAACAAAGTTGAAATCACCTACAAGTGCAGATGTGTCGACTGTTCTGTCCGAGCTGGCCGAGGCGGGCGCATGGGTCGAGGCGATCCAGTTGATGTCGGTAGCATTGCCCCCGCGTGAATGTGTCTGGTGGGCTTGCATTGCCGCGCGCGAAGTGACCTCAGGCGAAGACACGCCCTGTTTGCTGGCAGCCGAAGCATGGGTGTTCAAACCCGATGAGGCAAATCGCGAAAAGGTCCAAATGGTTCTGGAGACTGTGGATCTGGATGATGATACAGCCCTGGTCGCTACGGCCGCACTTTATGCGCAAGGGACTTTGGGGCCGGGGGAGGATGTTAAAGATATTCCCGCCCCGCCCAGTGCGGTGTCAGGGTGCGCGTTTGGCATGAATATCAAAACCTTGAAGGTTGTCGCGGATGCAAATCAACAGTTGCAGGTGGTCCTTGATCGTGCGCTGGATATCGCGCGGGGCGGCAACGGAAAAATCACGGACAATGTGCAAGCCGAAGCGCTGATGTCGTGATCGGCGGACAGTTGAAAATACGTCAGGGCGATGCCACGACGGTAAAAGAAAACAGGCAGGGTCTTAAATAAATGGCAAGCATGGTGACACTCCATTTCCAATCCACCGGAACCATTCCCGGTGACGGGCAGTCCGTGCAGATGCATGGGGCTGGCTTGACGTTGGGCCGCGGCAGCGAAAACGATGTGGAACTGCCCGATCCGGACCGGATGCTCTCAAAGCGCCACTGCGCGATCGAAGACCACAATGGCAGCATCATTGCCGTTGATATGTCCACAAACGGCACGTTTCTGAATTATGGTAAATTGCCATTGGGCACGATTCCGACGCCTTTGCATGACGGGGATATCCTGTCGCTGGGATCGTATGAAATTATGGTCAGCATCAGTGCAGACGGTGTGAAGTCTAACGTGCTGGCCGACCCGTTGGAAGACGGCGCGATTGGTCATGGCGACGCGGGAAACGCGCCAAGCATTGATGATTTTCTGGATGCGCCAGGTGACGGCGTTGATTTTCTGGATGATCTGCTGGGGGATCGCGATGCACCCGTCGGCCCGCGCGGTGTTTCGCGCGATGAACCGGGTGAGAACGACGGGCTGTTGCCGCCGTGGGGCGAAGACGACGACCCGTTGTTGCCGCCCCCCGCTGACCCCGACGCGGGGCTGGGTGCCAGTAGTCCCGCACACAACCCGTCCGCACAGGATCATTTTTTGGCCCCAAGTGCCATACCTAGCGGTGGCGGAGGGTCCGCGATTCCGGATGATTGGGATGATGATTTTCTGGCCTCTGATGGCCCGCCGATGACCAACCCCTTTGCCGAACCGACCGCTTCGCCTGTCATTATTGACGATTTCGCCCAAGTTACTCAAGCCGCGCTGCCGATCGAAATTCTCGCTGACATGGAGGTCGGTGTTGAGCAGACGTCTGTTGAACCGATCCCGGCTGAGCCAATGCCAGTGGCGCCGACCCCCGTTGAACCTGCGACTGTTGCCGCGCCAATTGCCGAAGCCGCATCTGCGGGCGGGGATGCCGCAGCGCGCGCGTTTTTAAAATCGCTGGGGGCAGACGGCGTGACCTTGGCCGAAAACGAATTGACGCCAGTGCTGTCGCGCATGGGCCATGTCATGCGCGTTCTGGTCGAAGGCATTCGCGAAATTCTGATGACGCGCACGTCGATCAAATCCGAATTCCGGATCGAACAGACGATGATCAAAGTGGGTGGCAACAACCCGTTGAAATTCTCGATCAGTCCCGAACAGGCGATCGAGGCGATGGTGCGGCCCTCGGCTAAAGGATATCTGGACGCAACCGAGGCCGCCAATCAGGCCCTGCAAGACATCAAGGCCCACGAGATTGCGATGATCACTGGCATGGAAAGCGCGCTGAAGGGCATTCTGGCCAAGCTGGACCCCGCCATTCTGGAAGAGAAAATTCAGGACGGCGGCGGTTTCGGGTCTATGTTAAAAAGCAAAAAAGCCCGCTATTGGGAAGTGTATGAAAGTATGTATGCTGAGATTTCCGATCAAGCGGAAAACGATTTTCACGAGCTTTTCGCCCGCGAGTTTTCGCGCGCCTACCAAGCACAACTGGATAAACTGAAATGAACAATACCTTCAAAGGGGATTCATAATGTCGTGGGATAGCAAAGTCTTATGGACCGAAGGTCTGTTTTTGCAGCCCCACCATTTTCAGCAGGCCGACCGCTATGTGGAAAGCCTTGTGGGTGGGCTGTCGCGACGTGTGTCGCCCTATGTTTGGGGGGTGAATACGCTTGAGATCGATGATGAAGTTCTGAAGGTTGGGCAATTCGCGATCCGCTCTGTCAGTGGGCTGACCCATGACGGCACAGTGTTTCGTGTGCCCAGCCATGACGATCACCCGCCTGCCTTGGATGTGCCCGACGGGATCAAGGATTGCGTGGTCTATCTGACTGTGCCCCAGCGTCGCGAAGGCGCGGTCGAGGTTGATATGACAGGGGCAGAACTGTCCGCCGCTCGTTTGCGCCCGTCCGAGATTGAAATCACCGATGTCACCAGTGCGAGTAAAAAGGCCGTTACTATGGGCGTGGGAAAGTTGCGTTTGCAATTTGCGCTTGAGGTGGATGATTTGTCAGACCGGCTGGCCATCCCGATTGCGCGCATCATCGAGGTGAAGGCTGATCAGGAGATCGTATTGGACAAGGGCTTTGTGCCGTCCTGTTTGGATGCCCGTGCCGCGCCAGCCCTTGAAGGGTTCATGCGCGAATTGGACGGCTTGTTGAACCACCGCAAGATCGCGCTGGCCGGTCGTTTGTCCGAGGGGGGAGGCACCAAAGGCGTGGCTGAGATTTCGGATTTCCTGTTGTTGATGGTGATCAACCGTATGCAGCCTATGATCCGCCACATCGTCGGCATCGAAAATGTGCATCCGGCGATGTTGTATCAGACCTGCATCGGCTTGGCCGGTGAATTGGCCACGTTCATGGCCGCTGAAAAAGTGGCCCCAGATTTTCCGGCCTATGCCCATGATAATCTGGGCGAAACATTCAAACCGGTGATCAAGGCGCTGCGGCAGTATCTGTCGTCGGTGCTGGAGCAAACGGCCGTGGCCATCCCGCTGGAGCCGCGCAAATACGGCATCAGTGTCGGTGTTATCTCGGATCGCAAATTGCTGTCCACTGCCGGTTTTGTGCTGGCCGTTCAGGCAGATATTCCGGCTGAAAAAATTCGCCGTCATTTCGGTGGGCAAGCTAAGTTGGGCCCGGTGGAGGAAATCCGTCAATTGGTGAATTCCGCTTTGCCGGGCATTCCGTTGCGCCCATTGCCCGTTGCACCGCGCCAGATCCCCTATCATGCTGGGGTCGTCTATTTCGAAGTCGACGGCGACAGCCCGCATTGGGGCAAAATGACGACGTCTGGCGGCGTTGCTGTGCATGTGTCTGGTGAATTTCCTGGGCTTAAAATGGAACTCTGGGCGATCCGTCAAGGATAAGGGGCGATACACATGTCTGACAAAGACCCATTTGCAGAACCAGATGATGCTGATCGTACAGTGATAAAACCCAATCCGGGGGGACGGCGCACGTTGGCGGCGGCGCCTCCGGTTACGCCGCCGCCGCAACAGCAACGTGTGGCAGCGCCACAGGGTGTGCCAAGTCAGCCTTCTGCAGGCGGCGAGGCAAGCATCTATAACAGCATGACCGGCATGAACCCGATCAACGCCACGGCTGCGACGTTGTTTTCGCTGGTCAGCCGCATTCGCAACCGTGCCCAGCACATGGAAGCCGACAAGTTGCGCAATTCCGTGGTGGCAGAGGTGCGCAGTTTCGAGACCTGTGCCCTACAAGGCGGCGTCGAGGCCGCGAACGTCAAGGTTGCGCGATATGCGATTTGTGCCACGCTCGATGATGTGGTGTTGAACACGCCGTGGGGCGGGCTGAGCGGATGGGCGCAGCAGTCCATGGTGGGCACCTTTCACAAAGAAACCGTGGGTGGCGACCGGTTTTACGACCTGCTGGCGCGTCTGGAAAAAGAACCGAGCAAGAATATCGACCTGTTGGAATTTTTGTACATGTGTCTGTCCTTGGGCTTCGAGGGTCGTTTGCGCGTGGAAGACAACGGGAGCGACAAACATCTTCAAATTCGTGCAGGTCTGGCGCGTATTATTCGCGCTCAGCGCGGTGAGGTCGAACGCGATTTGTCGCCTCACTGGAAGGGCCTACAGATTCCGCACAAGGTTTTGTCCATGTGGAAACCTGTATGGATTACATCGGCTGGACTAGCCGTGGTGTTGACGGGAATGTTCATGACGATGTCATATATGTTGAACCAGTCCACTGAACGGGTGTTGGGGCAGATGTCGGTGTTGAACACGGGGCAGGTGGCTGAATTGTTCCGCCCCGCGCCGCCCCCGCCGCCGACAATCATTCCCGATACTAACAATCAGATCACCCGCTTCATGGGCTTTCTTGAGGAAGAGATCGACGAGGGCCTTGTTGAACTGTTTCAGGACAACCAAACGATCACGGTTCGCATTGCGGGCTCCGGGATGTTCGGGTCCGGGTCCGACAGTTTGAAGTCCGCATTTGATGTGCCCTTGTCGCGCGTTGCGGCTGCCCTGAATGACCACGAGGGTCCGATCATCATCATGGGCCATTCCGACAACGAACCGATCCGCACGGCGCGCTTCCCGTCCAATATGGCGCTTTCGCTGGCGCGTGCGGAATCCGTGTTGCGCACGCTGACCGGCCAGTTGGATGACCCCGACCGCCTGCGCGCCGAAGGGCGGGCGGATCAAGAACCGGTTGTCAGCAATGACACCGGGGAAGGTCGCGCCAAAAACCGACGTATCGAAATTGTACTGATCCGGGAGAACGCGACATGATGAAGCGTATTTTGAAAGCTCTGGGGTCATCGATTGCGATCACCTTGTTCGTCGCCCTCGGGTTTTCGATCCTAGTTTGGTTCATGGGGCCGCTGATCGGCATCGGCGAGTCCCATCCGTGGGATTCATCCCTGTCGCGTCTGATCACCATCACGGCGTTCTTTTTAATTGCTTTGTTCGTTATTTTGATCATCCTGTTGCGCCGGTCACAGCGCGACAAAAAGATGGAAGCAGACATCGTCGAGAGCGTCAATGACGACGGGGACGGCGAAGATGATGAACTTGTTCAGGCCGAACTGGGCGAGCTGAAAGGCAAGCTGAAAGAGGCCATGGGCGCGCTGCGCAAATCCAAAATGGGACGCCAAAGCCTGTATGAATTGCCGTGGTATGTGATGATCGGCCCTCCAGGGGCAGGCAAGACCACTGCGATTGTGAATTCGGGTTTGCAGTTTCCGCTGGGCGACGCCCTTGGAAAAGAGGCGATTGGCGGCGTCGGTGGCACGCGAAACTGCGATTGGTGGTTCACCAACAACGCTGTGATGATTGACACCGCAGGGCGCTACACCACACAAGAAAGCGACGAGGTCGAAGACAACGCCGGTTGGATTGGGTTCCTCAAGTTGTTGAAAAAGCACCGCAAACGCCAACCGATCAACGGCGCGGTTGTTGCGATTTCGCTGGCGGACCTGTCGCTTCAGGATGAGGCAACGCAGCAAAGCCATGCCGCAGCCATCCGGCGACGTCTGAACGAATTGCGCGAAAAACTGGGTGTGCGCTTTCCGGTCTATGTGCTGTTCACCAAATCTGATCTGATTGCAGGGTTCACCGAATTCTTCGATAACCTGGGTAAAGAAGAGCGAGAACAGGTCTGGGGCTTTACCCTGCCACAACCCAAAAAGACCAAAGATGAAGTGTCGGCTGTGGCCGCGTTCGATGCGGAATTCGACCTGATCTTAAGCCAAGTGAACACTCAATCGCTGGAGCGGATGCAACAGGAAACCGATCCACAGCGCCGCAGTCTGATTTCCAGTTTCCCCTCGCAGGTGGCCAGTATTCGCCCAACCGCGCAGTCCTTCCTGAACGAGATTTTTCAAGACAACCGCTTTGAAAAGCGCCACATTTTGCGTGGTGTTTATTTCACATCTGGGACGCAGGAAGGCACGCCGATTGACCGGTTGATGTTGGGCATGGCGCGCACGTTCGGCATTGGCCGTCAGGCGATTGGTGCAGGTCGCGGCACGGGGCGGTCGTTCTTTTTGACCCGCCTGTTCGAAGGCGTGATCTTCCCCGAGGCCGGTCTGGTCAGCGCCGATGATGTCGTTGAACGTCGCTATCACTGGACCAAACGCATAGCGATTTCCGCATCTATTCTTGGCGCGCTTGGGCTGGGTGCCCTTTGGGGGAGCAGTTACGTCAACAACGCCGAACTGCTGGCCTCTGCTGAGGCGGGGGTCGAAGAATACCGCACCGCCGCAGCGCAAATTCCCGGCAATCCGATTGCCGACAGTGATTTGCCCAGCGTCGTGCCCGCCTTGAATATTCTGCGCAATTTGCCGGTCAATTCGGCCATCACCGAAACCCGTCCGGATCGGGCGGCAACGTATGGTTTGTATCAGGGCAAGGTGATCGGCAATCAGGCGGCGCAAACCTACGGCGCGGGGTTGAATGAAAAATTCCTGCCCCGCGTTTTGCTGCGTCTCGAAGACCAGATGCAGGCTAATATGAACAACCCCGAATTTCTTTACGAATCTCTGAAAGTTTATCTGATGTTGGGGAACGAAGGCCCGATGAGCCAGGATTTGGTGCGGGAATGGATGGCGCTTGATTGGAGCGTTTCTTTCGCTGGCGACGGGCGCGAAGAGCTGCGCAATCAGCTTTCGGGGCATCTGGACGCGCTGCTGTCACAACGGATGGACCAGATTGCACTGAATGGTCCGCTGGTAGAACAAATTCAGGGGCTGTTGTCTGAAATGCCGCTGGCACAACGGGTCTACAACGGCATCATCAAATCGCCACGGGCCACGGCACTGACCAGTTGGCGTCTGACCGATGTGGGTGGGCCTGCGATCAGTCGCGCAATTGTGCGCTCCTCCGGGTTGGCGCTGAATGAAGGCATCGACGGGATTTTCACGTATGACGGGTTCAACACCGTCTTTCTGGACGAAGCCCTTGGCGTGGCGCAACGTGTGCAAAGTGAAAGCTGGGTGTTGGGCCCGCGTGGCGAGAGCGAGCAGAACGAAGCAGCACTTGTGGCGCTCAGCCGTGATGTACTGGACCTGTATTATGCAGATTACATCGCTCAATATGACAAGCTGTTGGGCGATATCGACATCATCCCCATGGAAAGCCTAAGCCACGCAGTGGAAATCACCAACGTGCTGTCCGGCCCCACGTCTCCGTTGGTCAACATCCTGCAGGCCATTTCGGATGAGACAAAACTGACAGAAGAACGCAGCGATCTGAACACCTCAGGGCTGTTGGAGGGCTCTGCGGAAATCGGTCAAATGGAGCTTCAATCCAACGTGAGCAGCCGCAGCCAGTTGCTCCTCGAGACGTTGAGAAGTTCTGTGAACACCGATGGTGGACCGCCCCCCGCAGTCCCCGGCACCTATCTCGAGGACCGTTTTGAGTGGCTCCACATTTTGGTGGAAGAAGTTGACGGCCAGCCCAGTCAATTGGGCGAACTGATGGGCCGTCTGACACAGGTCTATCAGGAATTGAACAAGCTGTCCTTTGATGCGGGCGGCGGCGCAGGCGGCGCCGAGGCCAGCGCGATTGTGCGCTTCCAAGAACTTGCCAACCGTTTGCCTGGCCCTATCCAACGTTGGTCTACGCAGATTACGTCTGGATCATCGGGCATCACGGCGGATGGCACGCGTGCCTCGATCAATGCCCAGTGGCAATCACAGGTGTTTCCGGTATGTGAACAAGCACTTAAGGAGCGGTATCCCTTTGATCACCGTGCACAAGCCGAAGTTGGCATTCAGGATTTTTCGCGTTTGTTTGCGCCGGGCGGTCTGATCGACGGGTTCTTCAATGACAATCTGCGCGATTACGTGGACACTGGTGTGCGGCCTTGGGCGTGGAAACGAGTGAACGATACCGATCTGGGGATTTCACCGGCAGTGTTGCAGCAGTTCCAATATGCGGCTGAAATTCGCGATGCGTTCTTTGGGTCCAGCCCGACGCCTGCGGTTACATTTCAACTGACGCCCGAGGCGCTTGATCCAGAGGCGGACACCGTCACCCTAGAGATCGACGGACAGACGTTGACGTTCCAGCACAACCAGCCGCCGCGTCCGTTTGCGATCTCATGGCCCGGGGCAGTGGGGCAGGCGGCGGTTGTGTTCCAACCGGTCGTGAACGCAACAGGCAACGCGCTGCGCCGAGATGGGCCGTGGGCGTGGTTCCGGCTGCTGAACGCGGCAGAATTGCGGGCCACGAACGTGTCTGATCGCAGTCGTGTGATTTTTAACGTCGGCGGGCGCATCGCGATTTTTCAGCTGCAATCGGGTTCGGTGTTGAACCCGTTCGCTTTGCCGGCGCTTGCGCAGTTCAGCTGCCCGCAGAACTTTTGATGACGGTTGGGTTTGGGGCCTTTGGCAAGATCACTGGAGTAGGGGATTTCCTGCGATTGAACGTCCCTGTGGGGTTTGTTCAGGTCTGGGACGTCTGGCTTCAGGCGAATATGCTGGCCGCGCGTGACATGTTGGGCGCGCAGTGGGAAGACATGTATTTGTCGGCCCCGATGTGGCGTTTTACTTTGCCCGCTGGACTGGTGGGACCGCATGCAGTGTCGGGGATTTGGATGGCTTCAGTGGACCGCGTGGGGCGCCAATTTCCGCTGACGTTGGTGGCACCGCACAGCGGCACGGACATGGCGCTGATCCATTTCGCCAACCGCGCCACGTTCGAGCAGCTTGAGGAGATTGCGTTGGCCACACTTGAGGACGACGCCTCGCGCGACGGGCTGGCGGCGGCGCTAGACCCGCTTGGTATTGTGGTGCCGGACCCTGTGTCCCCGCAGGCCAGCCCATATTCTGCTGCTGTGTCGCCCGAAACGTGCCTTGCCGCGGCCACTTTAAATCGTCAGCATTCGGGAGATGGCATTTGGACCAGTGCCAACCCGATGGATCATCGCATGCTGTTGCTCCCTCATTTACCCGATGCCGCTGATATGTTGGCTCTGATCAATCTGGACGCGCCCTTGTGGTCGGGCCACACAGCCGAGCCTGCAGCATGAGCGCGCCTGTTCACATCCGGTTTTCTGCCACCACCCATGTGGGACACAAACGCAAATTGAATGAAGACAGCATTCTGACTGTGCCCGATCAACAGATCTGGGTTGTGTCGGACGGCATGGGCGGACATGCGGCTGGTGATTTTGCCAGTCAGGTGGTTGTCGACAGCGTCGCTGCGATGGAACCGGACCTGCCTGCCGCCGAACGGATGCGCCAGCTGCGCGAGGCGGTGATGCGCGCGCACCGGACGATTCAGACCGAGGCCAACGCACGCGGTGTTGGCGTAATCGGCGCCACGGTCGTGGCATTGGTTGTCTCAGATGGTCATTTTGCCAGTTTCTGGGCGGGGGACAGTCGGTTGTATCGTTTGCAGGCCGGCGAGATTGAATTGCTGACAACAGACCATTCCACCGTCGCCGAACTGGTTTTGGCCGGTCAAATGACGTGGGACGAGGCGGAACAGCATCCTCTGTCCAACGCCATTACTCGCGCTGTCGGTGTCGGGGATGAACTGGAACTGGATAAAATCCACGGCGAAGTGTTTCCCGGGGACCGGTTTTTGCTGTGTTCGGACGGGCTGACCAAAAATGCCGATTTCGCCACCTTGGAACGCGTGCTGAGTGCGGAACGTATCGAAACGGTCTGCGATACCCTACAGCAAATTGCGCTGGACGGCGGCGGTACTGACAACATTTCGATTATCGTGGTCGACATTTTTTAGCGGGCTGTCGTCAGGATCGCGCTGTCCAGTGATCTGATGACCAAAGCACCGGTGTCGCGCGCGTCTTGCAAGGCTTGCGCGTAACTGGCGGTGGATTCACTAGTGGGGCGCATCAGACCGAACAATTCACGATCTGAATACAGCACGATGACTTTGCTTTTGCCCAAGACACTGTCGTCGACGTTGAACGCCAAACGCCCGTTTTCTGTCGCATCGGCGATGGAATAGGCGACACGAATAAGATTGCCGTCCTGTTCACCCAGCAAAGTTTGTACACTATTGTCGGGACGGGTGCGGTTGGGCAACATGTGGAACACGACGCCTTTGACATCCACGACACTGACCCAGATGAACCCGTCCGTCATGTCTTCTGGTAGTATCAAATCGATCACAGGGTTCTCGCCGACGCGGTAAGTGCCGGACAGGTTTTCACCCTCGCGGTCGCCATAACTCATCCGCACTTCGATGCCGCCGGGGCGTGCGTCAGGCAAGACAACGTCGATTTGGCATAGGGCAGGGTTCAAAACCTCGGCCTCGATGCGGATCGGTCGATCACCGGCGGCTTGGGCGATTGCGTTTTGAAGCTGTGCTTTGTTGTCCTCAGACGCGAACTGTCCTGTAATTAGGATCGGCTCCTGCAGCCCGAATCCCATAGGCGGCGGAGTTTGCAGTTGTAACACACCACAATCCGCATAAAGTGCAAGGATCGGCCGCAACACATCCGGCGCCAAAAAACGTGGGCCAAGGGCAAAATTGGTCGAACCATCAAATCCGGGTGGCAGGCCTGCGTCAAAGGCGTCTTGCACGACTGCCAATGTGTCACGGGTTTCGGCCAGTCCAGTGACGGTGACGGTGTTGCCCGTGACAATCATGCGAAATTCCTCGAGATCATCGGCGTCATTGAACATCTGGATCAAACCATCGCCCCAAGTGGCCGCAATTTCACCGCTGGCAAGGGTCAGATCCGCCATGCCACCAATCCCGGTGATCCGCGTGTTCAGGATGTCTTGTATCTCGACGGAGGGAACAACCCCTTCCGCTTTGGTCAGGCCAAAGTTGTCGCGCGTAATCACGAGGGTATAGGGATCAGCGAGCGGATAGTTCGGGCCAAGGATCCCGCCGAAATAGATGCCCGCCCCAATCGCGGCCACGGCACCTACAGCCACAAGCGGTTTCATCATGCCGCCCTTTTTTTTGGCGGCAGGCGCTTCCTTGGCGGCGGGCGCTTTCTGAGCCGGAGCGGCTGATGGTTTGGGCTTACTGACGGCTGGGGCGATGATCGTGACATCGCCCAGCGGGTCTAGTGCAGCAGGCGCGCCAGCGACCAGGCTGTCAGGGTCTTTGAACGCGGACAACAGTTCGCGGGCCGTCTGGAACCGCATGGCTGGATCGGGGTCGCACATCCGTGCGAGAATCTGACGCAGCGAATTGGGAACGCCTTCAAGATCAAGGGGCTCGCCCTTCTTCTGCACCACTTCCATCGGGTTGTTGCCGATGTCGGGTTTTTTGCCGCGGAAGGTCGATAACAACAGCGCGCCGAGGGAATATATGTCCGAGCGCGGATCGGTGTTCCCGCTAAGCTGTTCGGGCGCGGCGTAGGCATATTTGCCCGCAAATTCATTGCCCACGATGGTTTCGGCACCGGGGTTTGTGTCTTTTGCGATGCCGAAATCGATAATTACCGCTTCTTTCGGGTCATCATTGCGCAAGATGATATTATCGGGGGACAAATCGCGGTGGACGATGTTGCGTTCATGCGCGGCGATCAGACCTTCGCAGACGCGCTTGCCTACGACCATCAGGTCGGCTGCCGTCATGCCGCCGTCTTTCAGTTTGGCATCTAGACCGGGGCCGTCTATGTGATCCATCACGAGGTAGACCACGCCGTTGGGCATGCGCTGGGTGTCGAAGTAGCGCACTATGGCGTCATGCTGGATATCGCGAATATCTTCTTCACGGGTCATCAACACAAGGAAATCCTCGTTACTGGCGAATTCCGCCCGCAACGCTTTTACGGCCATGACACGGCCCGAAATTTCGGACCGTGCCTGATAGACTTCGGATGTGCCACCACGACCAAGGATCGCCTCGATGCGGTAGGTGTTGTTCAGCAAATCACCGATCTGGAAAATTGCTGAAGGCAGGCCCGCGTTCATGCGCAACCTTGTGGATCGTTCTGGCGACGCATATCCAGTCTTTCCTTTAGCTTAGGGCTTGGAATTCAACGCGGCGGTTATCATCGCCCCTTGGATCGGTTTCATCCAGCAGGAAACTTTCGCCAACACCGATTGCTTCAAGACGGTCTTCGGCAATTCCGCAATCGCTGACCATGTAGCGCTTTACCTCTTGGGCGCGCAGCAGGGACAGCCGTTCGTTGTAGCTGGCAGAGCCAGAGGCATCCGTATGGCCGACAATGCGAAACAGGCCTTCGATGGACGCATTCATAACCTGACACAGGGTTGCCAACTTGGCCACCTGATCGTCCTCGAGGGCGGCACTGTCAAAGCTGAAACTGATCTGGATGCTGACCTGATCTTCGGGGGCCAGCTGCACATAGGTTTCAGTGGCGGGCGTGGTCACAGCAGAACCATCGTCTGCCGTGTTGTCTTGCGCGCCCGTGGGGGCCAGAACCAGACCGCGCGTGCGCTGGTTTGCGAACAGGTCTTCCAGTTCTTGCTCGGACAATTGGCTGGCGTCGTTTGACTGGGCATGGGCCGCCGTCAGTGGGGCCAAGGCGATTGCAGCAATTGCCGCAGTCCTTAAGAAATTCATATTTAACATCAAAGGCCTCATTTGTAATGAAATTTTTTTATACACCTTTGCAGGCGTGGTGAAAACAGTTCATTGACTCGAAACGGAGGGTATCACAAGATATCCAGTATCCTTATTCAAAGGCGCACTTGTCATAGAAAATCGCATCATTCCGGCCATCCTTGGGCTAATGGCCCTGATTGTGGTCGGCTTGGGGGGCTTGGTGTACCTGCAAATGCGCCCTGAACTGGTGCCAGTTTACAGAAATGACGCGGAAGCGGGATTTTCCGGACCCGCCGTGGACAGTGGTGCGCGAATCGAGATTGAACGCCTGCGCGGTCAACTCGAAGGCTTTGGCGAACAGATCGAGGCGATGGCCAAACGGATCAGCAGCCTTGAAGATAGCGCCTTGACCCCGACCAGTACCGCGCCAGCCCCAGAGGGCATCGTTGCTGTGATGCCACGCGACGGCGACAACGGCATTATAGACGCCTATGCGCAAGTCGTGTTGATCGCCAATCGCCGACAGGTGAATGACGGCATCCGCATCGCATCCCCGACTTATCTGGAAAGCGTCTTTGGCCGGCCCCGCGCGGTATTGTCGGACAATTGTGAAGAGATGAACAATTCGCGGTTGCGCTCAAAACTGGTGCTGGATAGCGTTGGGCTGATCCGCGT
The DNA here is from genome assembly GCA_047626725.1 of Ascidiaceihabitans sp. Taxonomy (GTDB): domain Bacteria; phylum Pseudomonadota; class Alphaproteobacteria; order Rhodobacterales; family Rhodobacteraceae; genus Ascidiaceihabitans. The sequence continues at coordinate 2,276 of JBLHSG010000049.1, read as the reverse complement.
GCACATGTTGCAACCCGCCGTGGATAGCCTAAAACGGGTATTCGCCAAAATCGAAGCGACTGATCCCGATTTATATGTGCGCATCAATACCGCCGGTTCGTTGTGTGTGCGCCAAATTCGGGGAACCAGCCAGCGCACATCGACCCATTCATTCGGCTTGTCGGTGGATTTGAACATCGACGGACAACTGGACACGCTGGGGGACGGGCGCACGCAATTAGGCCTGACGATTATGGCGGATTTCTTTCGCGAAGAAGGCTGGATCTGGGGGGCGGGCTTTACCCGCGAAGATTCCATGCATTTCGAGGCCAGCCGCGATCAGGTTGAAAAATGGATCGAAGAGGGATCGCTTTGATGATCTGGGCTGGGGCTGGACATGGGCGTTGATCTGACACGCATGCATGACGCGCAGGCCCAGGCCTTGGTCGAAACGACGCGGCTGGCCAATGAACTGGGAAAGCCCGCGTCGCAACGCGACGCTGCTGTCGTGATGGCGGGCTGGCAGCGTATCGACAGGATGCGCCGTGCGATGAATATGATATTTCGTCAGGCTGCCAAGGGCGATCGCGACGACAAATCGCCCGCGAATTCTGAACGCCGCGCGGCGTCGCGCTACATCCGTCATTTTCGCGCTCGGATGAACTACTGGGACACGATGGCCGATTGCATCGCGCGGCATGTGGCTGCGTCTGACACTCCGCTCGAGCTGTATCGTTCAGAGAATGCGAGCGATGAAATGCTGACGTTGTTGGCGGATGCGCTGCATAAAGTCGCCAACCCGAACGCCCAATCGGAGGCGCAAAAGGACGAAGGAATGTTTGCCGACATTTCGCTGCCCGTTCAATCCTTCGATCAATTGATGTTGGTTGCTTACCGTTTGCTGGTCGCGCGGGGCCGGTCCATAGGGGCGCGGTTTATGGATGTGGGTTGCGGGGGCGGGACCAAAGTTCTGGCCGCCAGCCCGTACTTTTCGCACAGCGTCGGGCTGGAATATGACCCCGCCTACGTGAGGGCCGCGCAGAAACTGTTGGGGTTGGTGGCCTCTGAAACTTGCGAGGTACTTGAAGGGGATGCGCTGACGTTCGAGGGCTATGGGGCCTACGATGTCATCTATTTTTACCGCCCCCTGCGCGACGATGCCCGTCTGCGCCAGATGGAAGCGCGCATCATCGAACAGGCCGACCCTGGCACGATCATCATCGCGCCCTACAATACGGCGTTGGCCCCCCATCCAGGCTGGACCTGCGCACAGGTTATCGCGCCAATTTTCATTACTGGATTGACTCAAGCGCAGGTAGATGTTTGGTATGAGGACGCCTTGCACACCGCCCCTGACCGTGTGAAACGCCCTGCGGACATGCTCTTTCAGACGGGGTTCTGGACGCCGCTGTTGGAGGTGGCACATTACAACGGGGCCTGATCTCAACCTTACGTTTTGATCGCTCTTTTCAGACTGTTTTTGACTTTTGCGTCGTTGGCTTTAGCCTCATTCCCAAACTCGTATTAGCAGTTTCCATACTTCTTAATCGAGATAAAGCTAAAAGCTGACGGAGTGGTATAAAGTCGATTCATATCGGATGTCGGACCGTCTATAATTTGGCATGACTACGTTGCGTGACAGGCCGACCGTAGATTTGTTTGATCGCTGGTCGGAATTGGGTGAGAAGCGGCGACGACACTGTCAGAAGAAAACTTGTTGAGACGGGTCGGGCGAGCACTTAGCTTCAGTGGATGACAAAACGCAGCCCTTTTCGCTACTTCAAGACGGGCCCCGAGATCATCCGTCTGGCTGACATGATGTATGTTCGGTTTCCGCTTTCGCTCAGGAATGTCGAGGATTTTTTGCACGAACGCGACATCGACATCAGCGATGAGACGGTTCGATTTTGGTGGAACAGATTTGGCCCGCTGTTTGCCGCAGAGATCCGCAAGAAAAGGGTCAGCCAGATGCGCGCATATTCGAATTGGCAGTGGCACTTGGATGAGGTGTTCGTGAAAATCAACGGCGAGACGCACCACCTTTGGCGGGCTGTGGATCACGAGGGGGAAGTCCTGGAAGCTTTGTCACAAAGCGCCGGGATCGCAAGGAAGCCTTGAAATTCGTCAGAAAAACGATGAAACGCCATGGTTGCGCACATATCTTCGTCACCGATAAGCTACGTTCCTACGGCGCGGCGATGAAGGAGATCGGTAACGCTAATCGACAAGAAACTGGGCGCTGGCTTAATAACAGGGTGGAGAATTCACACCAGCCATTTAGACGAATAGAGCGGGCC
>JBLHSG010000048.1:0-16101 GCA_047626725.1 Ascidiaceihabitans sp. | reverse complement strand
CGCCACCTCGATCACCAGATCATAAAATGTGCGCGGGCGCATGCGGGGCAGAAAATTCATCTGCGCGCGGGATTCGACCTGAAACACACCAATACTATCAGCACGACACAGCATGTCATAAACCACCAGATCTTCGGACGGCAGCGTCGCCAAGTTGTAGTCTAGCCGGTGATGCATTTGCAGCAAATCAAACGCTTTGCGGATGCAGGTCAGCATGCCCAGTGACAAAACATCGACCTTTAGAATGCCCAGCGTATCGATGTCGTCCTTGTCCCAACAGATCACCGTGCGCCCCTCCATTGTGGCGTTTTCGATGGGGACAAGTTCGTCAAGCCGCCCTTCGGTGATGATAAACCCACCGACGTGTTGCGATAGGTGCCGCGGGAAACCATCGATCTCATGGACCAATTCCAGCGTCTGGCGCAGCCGCTGATCATTTGCATCCAGCCCGATTTCCGCAAGCCGCTCGGCCTCGATGCCGGCTGTCGAAAAGAACCCCCAAAGCTGTGAAGACATGGCCGAAATGGTGTCTTCGCTTAATCCCATGGCGCGGCCAACTTCGCGAATTGCGCGCTTGCCCCGATAATGTACGACGGTGGCGCAAAGGCCCGCGCGGTGGCGCCCGTAGGTGGAATAGATGTGCTGGATCACTTCTTCGCGGCGTTCGTGTTCAAAATCGACGTCAATATCGGGGGGCTCGTCGCGGGCCTCGGACACAAAGCGTTCGAACACCATTGTTCCAATTTCAGGAGAAACAGAGGTGACGCCAAGGCAGTAACACACGACGGAATTTGCCGCTGATCCGCGTCCTTGGCACAAGATATTTCGCCCTCGCGCAAAGGCGACGATGTCACGGACTGTCAGAAAATATGGTTCGTATTTTAGTTTTCCGATCAGGACCAATTCGTGTTCGAGCAGCCTGTGAACATGATCAGAGGCCCCCGCTGGGTAACGCCAATCAAGACCCTCATACGCCAAACGGCGCAGACGGGCGGTGGGGGTTTCGCCCGCGGCCACTTCGGACGGGTATTCGTACCGCAACTGATCCAGCGAGAACGACAGCGATTGGGCAAGGGTGTGGCTGCGTGCGACGGCGGGTTCGAACCCTGCAAACATGCGCTGCATTTCAGTCGCGCTGCGCAGACGGTTTTCGCCATTGACCATCGCGCCGCGCCCCAAAGCATCGACCTTGGTACTGGTGCGGATCGCCGTCACCACATCCGCCAATTTGCGCCGCGCCCCGTGGTGCATGCGGGGGGCCGCACTGGCCAATGTGGGCAGGCCCAGCGCGTCGGCTTGGCCTTGTAAATGCGCAAACCGCGCGGGGTCGCGCCCGTCATAATGTGGGGCCATCAAGATGTGTAATCGCCCAGAAAAACGGCGCATCAACCGTTTTGCGACAGGCTGCCATGCCCCAACACCGTCCGCTGATGGCACCGTGTGTGGCCACAGGATCAACTGCAATCCTGTGTGAAATTCCTCTAGGTCAGACAGCTGTAAATCACAGCTACCTTTGGCCGCGGCCAGCCGACCCTTTGATAATATCCGGCAAAGATTGCCCCATCCCGTCCGGTCAATGGGCAGCACGGTGATCGGCGGCCCATCGTGAAACACCAATCGCGCTGCTGGAATCAAACGTGGCGTGGCGAACAGGCCAACGGTTTTGGGCAGATCTGAATTCGCACTTGGACAGGGCGGCCCGATTAACCCGTGCGCTGCGTTCCAATCCAGCCGTTCCTGTACTTGTCGCTTGATTGTGCGCGCCATTGTATGCGCCCGTACGATCCCGGCGACTGAATTGTCATCGGCAATCGCGATCCCCTCCATACCCAGCAATGCCGCACGCGCCATGTATTCCTCGGGGTGGGATGCGCCCGTGAGAAAGGTAAAGTTCGACATGATCGACAGTTCGGTAAACATCAGCGCCATTGGGTAAGAGGATTCGCAATGTTCTTATTTTGTTCTTATTTCAAATAGGCGTCAATGCGCAGCATTCGGGTTGCGGCGCGGACATTGAATTTGCCAAACTGCACAAAACAAGGAGCCTAAAATGCCACAGTTCACTGCCATGCCCACAGACATCGTCACCGCCTATCGCGAAGGGGCAAAAGACGCCCATGGAAACGCCCCCGAGCGGCATGTTTCAGATGGCAACGGCAACCCTTGTCGTCACTGCCTCAAGGATATTCCCGAAGGGGCAGGCATGTTGATCCTCGCCCACAAGCCATTCAAAGGCACGCACCCCTACGCCGAGGTTGGGCCGCTGTTTTTATGCGCGGATGCTTGCACGCAAGGCGGTGGGTCGGACCTGCCGGACATCCTGACCACCTCACCTGATTATTTGCTGAAAGGCTACAGCACGGATGACCGCATCGTCTATGGCACAGGCGCGATTGTGCGACCTGCCGACATGTCCGTTTATTTACAAACCACCTTCGAAAACCCAAAGATCGCGTATGTGCACGCCCGCTCTGCCCGAAACAATTGCTATCAATTGCGTATTGATCGCGACGCGTAGGGGTGGCACTACAGTTTTAGCATTTTGCCATTCCTAAGGACGCACGCCATGACCCTGCACGCCCCAGAGACCAAAATCGTGGACAAGCATCGCATCGCATGTGATGGCGGATCAGGTGGCCACCCGCGCGTTTGGCTGCAAATCGACAGTGACCTTGGCTGGGTCGAATGCCCGTATTGTGACTGCAAATATATCCATTCCGATTTTGCGACGGACGCTGATAAAACAGCCTAAGCGGGGTTGTGTTGTTATAGATACATCAGCCTCGAATTCTGTTTGAGGGGAGCGTAACAGCCGCCCAAATCTCGCCCAAATCCTCAGATATGCCGTGCTAACGCGACATGGGATTGATGAGATGAACGTAAAAACGCTTCAGTACGGCTATATCGGGATGGGCATGGGGGCCTTGGGGCTTGGCCTTGCGGTTGTGCATTTCTTTGCTGGCCCATTTTCACCGCAACAAAATATCGACATCAGCTTGGGTGAAATGGCGGCGAACATGGCAAAATCAGCCACGCGCGAATTCCTGAACCAACCGCAACCCGCACCCTTACCAAAAATCTGGGATCTTGATGCAATCCTGCGCGCGGTGGCGGCTGTTGCCTCTGCCCTTGCTATCATTTTGGCGGTTGTGGCGTTTGTCCTTAAGGAAAATCAACGCGTGGTTATGGCGGCCGCAGTGTTGGGCAGCGCGGCATTGGCATTTCAGTTCGCCATCGTACTGCTGTTCGCCATCTTTTTCCTGTTTTTGATCTATATCATAAGCAACAGTTTGGGTTTCGACTTCGACTTTGGCTGACAACCACGCCCAAACGTCCCAAAATCCAAAAGCCGTGATTGCGGCGGCGCCTCGGATGCGAGATAGTTGATCTGCACATCAAGAGCAGCGACGGGGCACAGCATCATGACCACAACCACATTCGGCAAAGGGTGCCACCTGCACCTGATCGACGGCTCTGCGTTTATCTTTCGCGCCTATCACGCGCTGCCCCCACTGACCCGCAAATCAGACGGCTTGCCTATCGGGGCGGTCGCAGGATTTTGCAACATGTTGCAGCGCTACGTCGAAGGCAACACCGGCACCGACGCGCCCACCCACGTCGCCGTGATTTTCGACAAAGGCAGCCACACATTCCGCAATGATTTGTACGACCAATACAAAGCCAACCGCGAAGCAATGCCCGAAGACTTGCGCCCGCAAATGCCGCTGACCCGCGATGCCACCCGTGCATTCAACATCGCCTGCGAGGAAATCGAAGGTTTCGAGGCCGACGATATTATCGCCACGCTTGCCGTGCAGGCGCGCGCGTTGGGCGGTCGATGCACCATCATCAGCTCAGACAAAGACATGATGCAGTTGGTCGGTGACGGCGTTGAAATGTTCGATGCGATGAAAAACAAACGTATTGACCGCGACGGTGTGCACGAGAAATTTGGCGTCTATCCCGAACGGGTTGTGGACGTGCAGGCATTGGCGGGCGACAGCGTTGATAACGTCCCCGGCGCGCCTGGAATTGGCATCAAAACCGCCGCCTTGCTGATCAATGAATACGGTGATCTGGACGCGCTTTTGGAACGTGCTGGCGAAATCAAACAACCCAAACGTCGCGAAACGCTGATCAACAATGCCGATCAAATTCGCCTGTCGCGCACCCTTGTGCAGCTTGACGAAAACATGGACCTGCCATTCACCATCGACGACATGGAAGTGCGCGAACCCGATTCAGACGTCTTGATGCAGTTTCTGGCCGAAATGGAATTTCGCACGCTCACCAAACGCATCGCGGATCAGTTGGGGGTCGTAGCCCCGGTGATTGAAGAAAAGGCCGCCGCCGACACGCCAGCACTCGAGGCCGTGCCGTTTGATCAAGCGACGTACGAGCAGGTCAGCGATGTGGACGCCCTGCAAAAATGGATCGATCTGGTCTATGCGCGTGGCCACGTGGCGGTCGATACCGAAACCACAGGTCTGAACGAAATGACCGCCGAACTGGTTGGAATTTCACTGGCCGTGGATGCAGGGCACGCCTGCTACATCCCGTTAATCCACAAGATTGCTGGCGGCGACGACCTGTTTTCTGACGACACACTGGCCCCCGGTCAGATCGCGACGGAAACCGTTTTAAAAATGCTGACCCCGATGCTTGAGGATGAAAGCATTCTGAAAATCGGGCAAAACATGAAATATGATGCCAAGATTTTTGCCCAAATCGGGATCACAATCGGGCCAATCGACGACACGATGCTGATGTCTTATGTGATGCATGGTGGCTTGCACAACCACGGCATGGACACGCTGTCTGAACGCTATCTTGGCCACGTGCCGATCCCGATCAAACCCTTGTTAGGCTCTGGTAAATCCGCGCGCACATTTGATGCCGTGCCCTTGGAACAAGCGGTTCCCTATGCCGCCGAGGACGCGGATATCACCCTGCGTTTGTGGCAGATTTTCAAACCGCTGCTGCACAAAACCAATGTCACGCGTGTCTATGAAACGCTTGAACGGCCCTTGGTGCCTGTGCTGGCCGGAATGGAACGGTCAGGGATCAAAGTTGACCGCGATACGCTGTCGCGCATGTCCAACGCCTTTGCCCAAAAGATGGCCGGTCTTGAGGACGAAATTTACGAAATGGTGGGCCGCAAATTTAACGTAGGATCACCCGCACAGGTCGGTGAAATCCTGTTTGACGAGATGAGCCTTGAGGGCGGCAAAAAAGGCAAAAACGGTAAGTACGCGACTGGCGCAGATGTTCTCGAAGACCTCGCGACAGAGCACGAATTGCCGCGCCGCGTTCTGGATTGGCGCCAACTGTCAAAGTTGAAATCGACGTACACAGACGCGCTGCAGGACCACATCAACAAAGACACCGGTCGCGTTCACACGTCATATTCTATCGCTGGCGCATCGACTGGGCGACTGGCCTCAACCGATCCGAACTTGCAAAATATCCCGATCCGGTCCGAAGAAGGGCGGCGCATTCGCGAGGCGTTTATCGCAGAGCCAGGCAAGACTTTGGTGGCGCTGGATTACTCACAAATTGAACTGCGTATTCTTGCTCACATCGCTGATATTCCTGCGCTAAAACAGGCGTTTGCGGACGGTCTCGATATTCACGCCATGACCGCATCCGAAATGTTCGACGTGCCCTTGGATCAGATGACACCAGACATCAGACGTCAAGCAAAAGGCATCAACTTTGGCGTTATCTACGGAATTTCCGCCTTTGGTCTGGCCCGCAATTTGCGTATCCCACGCAGCGAAGCCCAAGGATTCATCGATCGATATTTTGAACGTTTCCCCGGCATCCGCACCTACATGGACGACACCAAGGCATTCGCAAAAGAACACGGGTACGTGCAAACTTTGTTTGGTCGCAAAATTCACACACCCAACATCGGAGCCAAGGGCCCGCACGCCGGATTTGCTGCGCGCGCCGCGATCAACGCGCCGATCCAAGGCACCGCCGCCGACGTGATCCGCCGCGCAATGGTGCGCATGCCTGACGCAATTAAAAACATCCCCGCCACGATGTTGTTGCAGGTCCACGATGAACTACTATTCGAGGTCGATGACGCGGCCGTGGACGACCTGATCGGCGCCGCCCGCGAGGTCATGGAAAACGCAAATGATCCGGTGGTAAAGCTGGATGTGAAACTAACCGTCGATGCAGGCCAAGGCGCAAACTGGGCTGAAGCCCACTAGACCGTTTTCAACACGTATAGTTCAGGCCCAGCCTGCCACCGTCGACATAAATCGTCTCGCCTGTGATGTATTTTGCCTTTTTACTGGCAAGGAACGCGACCGCATCAGCAACGTCGCGCGGCTCTCCGATTGATTTCAGCGGGGTGCGTGACATGACCGTCGCCATCGCCGCTGGGTCCGCATTAACGCCCGCCAACATCGCCGTATCGATCGACCCCGGACCAACTGCATTAACGCGAATATTATGAGGGGCAAGCGCAAGCGACGCCGCCTTTGTCAGCTGCATCACGCCCCCTTTGGACGCGCAATAAGCGGCAATTGTCGGGATCGAAATCACCGCATTGACCGACGACATATTCACGATTGCACCTTCGATCTTGTTCGCAACCATGGAACGCGCCGCGCGTTGCGTCGCTAGAAATGTACCCGTCAAATTGACGTCGATAACTTTTGTGAACTGCTCTGCTTCGAGGGTCAAAAAATCGCCGGGCAATGCGATACCCGCGTTATTCACCAGGATTTCCACGATGCCATAGGTGGCCTCGATCTTATCAAACAGCGCAGAAATTTGCGCGCCGTCCGACATGTCACAGACCAATCCAACCGTGTCCCCGCCTAATTTTTCTGCCGCGGCACGCACACCTTCTGCGTTGATATCGGATAAGATTATCCGCGCGCCGTCTTCGGCCAATGCTTGGGCGCAGGCAAATCCGATACCCTGTGCGCCACCTGTAACAAGTGCGATTGGTTTGGTCATTTTGATAATCCCTTGGTGAAATGTGGTGGTTCAAACGCCTGAACATTTGGCGGTGTTTCGTCAAAGCGCACAACGTCTACCATTGCCGAATGTGACGCGGGGCTTTGGGTTAGTGATGACGTGCGCACATCATGGGTCAGCACGTTCGGGTTGCCATGCCGATCACGCGATTGAGGTGCATCAAAATCCGGATCATACCACGCGCCTGTCCACAGAAACACACAGCCTTTTCGGATGTCATCGGTGATTTTTGCACCTGCCAAACAACGTCCACGATCATTGATAACCTCAACGATTTGATCGTCTTTTATGCCTCTCGCACTCGCATCTTCGGGATGGATCAAGATTGGCTCGCGCCCTGCAATTTTATACGAACGACTATAATCGCCATTGTCCAACTGGCTGTGAAGTCGCGTTTTTGGCTGTCCGGAAATCAGGAACAAAGGGTGTGTTTTTGCCGTCATATCACGCGGGGGAAACCAGGTTGTATGGCCGGGACAATCAGGCAGATCAAAGCCCGCGATGGTATCACTGAACAGTTCAATTTTACCACTAGGCGTCGGCAAAGCATGGCCAATTGGATCGGCACGAAAGTCTGACATGAAAACTTGTGATGGGTTTGGATCAGGCAAAGTTACGATATCGCCGGCGATAAAATCATCCCAATCCGGAAGCGTAAAGTCAGCCGTTTTCGCATGCGCCTGCGTGACGCTCCAAATGTCACGCAACCACGTATCTTGCGATTTTCCTTCGCTAAACCCATTACCCTGATCCAGTCGTTTTTCCAGGTCAGCATAGATGTCAAATTCAACCCGTGCTTGACCCGCAGGTTGAACGGCTTGCGGCATCGGGATCAGCGCATTGTCGGATTTACCGGCGCCAAAATCCAGCCGTTCTTGAGGGGCGGCAACGGGCAAAACAATATCGGCGTGACGCGCGGTTGCTGTCCAGTTTATCTCGTTTACGATCACGGTTTCGGGGGTTTGGAATGCGGCGTGCAGACGGTTCAAATCTTGATGGTGATGGAACGGATTACCGCCTGCCCACCAGACCATGCGCGCGTCTGGAAGTTCAAAGGTTTTACCAAGGTATTCAAACGGCTTTCCGGCATTCAAAAGCATCTCGGAAATCATCGCGACGGGGATAAAATCAGGTACTGGATTGTCACCTTGCGGCAGTGCGCCCCATGCAAACGGGCGTTCCATATTGCCGATGTTTCCGTTGACGCCATAGCCAATCACGTAGCCGCCACCGGGCAACCCAATCTGGCCAACCATCGCGGCAAGCGTCACGATCATCCACAAGGGTTGTTCCCCAAAATCAGTACGTTGCACCCCAGCGGCTAGGCTAATCATCGTTCGCTTTGCGGCCATCTTGATCGCCAAATCACGGATATCTTGACTTGGAATATCTGTCTGTTTCGCAGCCCAATCCGCGTCTTTAACTTGACCATCTGTTTCGCCCGAAAGGTAGGCCCTGAACTGATCGAACCCGACTGTGTAGCGATCTAAAAACGCCTGATCGTGCAGCCCGTTTACCAACAACGTGTGCGCCAACCCCATCATCAAAGCGACGTCAGAACCGGGGCGCGCAGGCATCCATTGTGCCCCCTCGCGAAAGTCGGTGCGCAAAGGGCTGATATTGATAAATTCGACACCGTTTTGCACGCAAGTATCTAGGTTACCTTGCATACGGTGACGCGCAAAACCGCCATCGCTGACTTGGGTGTTCCGCTCTGCCATACCGCCAAACATCAGCATCAATTCGGTGTGTTCTGCAATCACGGGCCAGCGCGTCGCTTGGGCCACGTGATCACGATAGGGGCCGACGATAAATGGCATCAAACCAAGTGCGGCATTAAAGCTGTAGTTCCCCTCGGATCGCACAAAACCGCCCTGCGTGTTCAGGAACCTTTTCAGCTGACTTTGCGCATGGTGAAACCGCCCAGCGCTGGCCCAGCCATACGATCCGGCAAAGATCGATTTATTGCCGTGATCACGGCGCACGCGCGCAAGTTCTGCCGCGATATGATCTAGGGCGACATCCCAACTGACCTCAACAAAGTCATCGCGCCCACGCGGCGTGCCCCCGCCATTTGGCCCATTTTCCAGCCAACTTTTGCGGATCGCAGGGCGCAAAACGCGCGCCTTTCCATTCAGGCTACTGGCGATATTGTCGTTAATTGCAGACGGTGCAGGATCATCGTCATGTGCATCGACGCCGGCCAATTTACCGCCCTTTACGCGGACCAATCCCGCGCCCCAATGGCTGGATGTCAGGCGCGTAAAGGTATCGTTCATCGTTGGGTCCGATCCGTGATATGTCGTTCCTGAACATCGTGACAATTTTTTGTGGCAAAGTCATCATGCGACATCCAAACGCTTGGAAATGACCCGTTCACATGCCACATTATGTCCAACAGGAGGCCCATCGCCATGACTGATCCCATCGTAGCATTAGACAAAAAGCCGGACGTCAAAGCGTTCTTTGACACCCAGTCAAATACCATCAGCTATGTGGTCAAAGACCCCGACAGCACTTCTTGTGCGGTCATCGATGCGGTTATGCAATTTGATGCGGCAGCAGGTCGGTTAAGTTACGAAAGCGCGGACGAAATCATCGCTGATATCACGGCGCGTGGCCTGCAATTGGAATGGATTATCGAAACCCATGTGCATGCTGATCATCTGTCCGGCGCACCCTATATTCAGCAACATCTGGGTGGAAAAATCGGGATTGGCGAACACATCCAAGAGGTCCAGGACACCTTTGGCAAAATCTTTAACGAGGGTACAGAATTTCAACGCGATGGGTCACAATTTGATGCGCTGTTTACCGATGGCGATCAGTATACTATTGGGCAATTACAATGCTTTGCCATGCACACACCGGGGCACACACCGGCGTGTATGGTGCACGTGATGGGCGATTCGGCATTTGCGGGTGACACGCTATTTATGCCAGATGGTGGGTCGGCGCGCGCTGATTTTCCGGGCGGCGATGCAGGGCAATTGTTTGACAGTATTTTGCGCGTCCTTAGCCTGCCCGACGCCGTGCGATTGTTTGTGTGCCATGACTATGGGCCGAACGGGCGCGCGATTGCGTGGGAAACCACGATCGGTGACCAAAAGGCCGCGAACATTCATGTCGGTGACGGTGCCAGTCGCGCTGAATTTATCGCCATGCGCGAGGCGCGGGACAAACAGCTGGCCGTTCCAAAACTGATCATTCCATCGCTTCAGGTCAACATGCGCGCGGGTGAAGTACCCACAGATGACAGTGGGAATATGCAGCTGAAAATTCCGGTAAACCGGCTTTAGGGCAATTCGTCTGACGGAATGATTCCAAAGAATTCACCGCCTGACCATACGCCAAACCAGTCATCGTGATGAACACCCAGATCGACCAGTCGATAAAAGCTTTTGCGATCAATCAACGCCTCTAGATCGTTGCGGATCAACACGTAGGGCGATGGTTCTCCGGTTTCGGAATCGCGCACAACACGGATCGGCAAATCGGGACCTGCCTTAACCATATCATCGACCTGAGTGGTAAACGTCAGCACTTGATCGACGCCTTCACCTGTCACGTCGAAATCAATCGCAACAAACGGCGCGTCATCCACCGTTATTCCGACTTTTTCAACAGGTGTGACAAGAAAATATTTCCCGTCTTCACGCTTTAAAATCGACGAGAACATCTTGACCAAACCGGGCCGCCCAATCGGGGTACCTTCGTAAAACCACGTGCCATCGCGGGCAATACGCATGTCTAAATCACCGCAAAACGGCGGATTCCACAAATGCACAGGCGGCAACCCGCGCGCCTTGGTGCCCGTTTTTGAGGCGTTTATCGACGCAACCAGCCCTTCGGCATTCGGAGTAACGATATTTTGTCCGCTCATGACCGTATTTTCCCCGCTCATATGTTTTGCCATTCCCAACCAACGCGATAGGTTAGAGGTAAGCATATAACCCGTCGGAGACAAATGTCATGAGCGAAACCCACACACCTGCGACAGACATGGTGGTCGATATCGAAGCCTTGAGCGAAAAGTTAAGCCGCGCAAAGGCGTCGATATCTGCCCGTTTCATTGGTCAGGACCGCGTGGTTGATCTGACTTTGACAGCGCTGTTGTGCGGCGGTCATGGTTTGTTAATCGGCCTACCCGGCTTGGGCAAAACCCGACTGGTTGAAACCCTGTCGACCGTGATGGGACTAGACGGCAGCCGCATTCAATTCACGCCCGATTTGATGCCTGCAGACATTCTAGGATCCGAAGTGTTGGACACAGAAACCGACGGCACGCGCGCCTTTCGTTTCGTGCCCGGTCCGGTGTTTTGCCAGTTGCTGATGGCCGATGAAATCAACCGCGCTAGCCCACGCACGCAGTCCGCGCTGTTGCAGGCGATGCAGGAAAAAACAGTGACCGTCGCTGGTATGGATCGCCCCCTTGGCAATCCGTTTCATGTTCTGGCGACGCAAAACCCGATCGAGCAAGAGGGCACCTATCCCCTGCCCGAAGCCCAGCTTGACCGTTTTTTGGTGCAGATCGACGTGAACTATCCGGATCGCGATACCGAACGTGACATTCTACTGGCCACGACCGGCGATGAGGACGCACAAGTCAGCGCCGTGTTTGGTGCGGGCGAATTGCTGGCCGCGCAATCGCTGTTGCGCCGGATGCCCGTAGGCGAAAGCGTCGTCGAGGCGATTTTGGATCTGGTCCGCGCCTTTCGCCCCGACAGTGTTGATGCGTCCGAACAGGTTCGCGCGACTGTTGCGTGGGGCCCTGGTCCACGTGCGGCCCAAGCATTGATGTTGGCCGTGCGCGCGCGGTGTCTGCTGCAAGGTCGTTTGGCCCCTTCGATCGAAGACGTCATCGACATGGCCCGCCCAGTGCTCAGTCACCGGATGGCGCTGAACTTTGCCGCCCGTGCGCGTGGTGACAGCCTAACCGATCTGATTGATCAAACGGCTGCCCAAATGACCAAAGGGCAGGCCGCCGCGTGACCCAAAACAACGCCATAAATGCTGGCGAACTGCGCGCACGATCAGAATCGCAAGCCGCGCGCCTCCCACCATTATTGGCCCGGGCCGAACATTTGGCAGGTGCTGTTTTGCTGGGCGATCACGGACGCCGTCGCGCCGGCATGGGCGATGATTTCTGGCAGTACCGCCCCGCGCAATTGGGCGACAGCCGCCGCATGATCGACCACCGAAGATCAGCAATGGGCGACCAGCAATTCGTGCGCGAACGTGAATGGCAAATTGCGCAATCCGTTATGTTGTGGTGCGATCAGGGGGCGTCGATGCGATTTGCCTCAAATGACGATTTACCGACCAAAGCAGAACGCGCACGCACCCTGACACTGGCCGCCGCGATCCTAATGATCCGCGCAGGCGAACGTGTCGGTTTGACCGGAACACGCCTGCCCCCGCGCCGTGGCAATGACCAGATTTTGCGGCTGGCAAATATGCTAAGCCAAGACCAAGATGTCGAATACGAGCCCCCTGAACACCGCGCTATGATCCCGAATGCAGCCGCGCTGTTTGTGTCGGATTTTATGGGTGATATTTCAGCAGTTCAGACGGCGCTGACCAAGGCGGCGGATCGGGGTGTGCGAGGCACATTGCTACATGTTCTTGATCCATCAGAAGAGGCATTCCCGTTCCATGGCCGTACCATTTTCGAAAGCGTTGGCGGCACTGTGCAGCACGAAACGCTCAAGGCAAATGACCTAAAAGATCGCTACCTCCAGCGTCTTGCCGAACGCAAGGCCGAGCTACAATCGCTATGCGCCCTGACGGGGTGGCAGTACGGGGTTCATCACACGAATAGCAGCGCGCAATCGGGTCTATTGTGGCTCTATCAGGCGCTAAACGGCGGAGTTCGGGTATGACCATTTTGGGCGGAATTGGATTTGGCGCACCGTGGTTGTTGGTGGCACTGGCCGCATTGCCGATCCTGTGGCTGCTGCTGCGGGCTGTCCCGCCTGCGCCCGTCAAACGCCGGTTCCCGGGTGTCGCGTTACTGCTGGGCCTACAGGACGATGAAACCGTTTCCGACCGCACGCCATGGTGGCTGATGTTGCTGCGCATGTTGGCCGTCGCCGCGATTATCATTGGGCTGGCGCAACCCGTGTTGAACCCCGATGATCCACGCGCTGAATCGAACGGCCCCATGTTGATCGTATTGGACGGTTCGTGGGCAGGTGCCGCAGGGCACACAGCGCGTATTAATTCGGTCAAAGCCGAACTTTCACGCGCCAGTGCTGCGGGCCAAACGGTCGCCGTTTTACAGTTGAGTGACCCTGTTGATGCGTTGTTTTTGCCTGCAGCAACTTGGGCTACACGACTTGCAGGTCTGTCACCGCAGCCGTGGCAACCGAGTGTCGAAAATATCGATAAAGCGGCGCAAATTATCGCAAATGCGGGTGCCACGTCTAGCCTTTGGTTTAGCGATGGCTTGGGCTATGACGGGCGTGAAACTGTGCTTGCGGCCCTCGAAGACGCGGGGCCTGTTCAGGTGTTCCAATCAGGGCGCGAAACCCTCGCGTTGACGCCTGCCAGCTACATTGACGGCGCGATCGATTTGACCGTTCTGCGATCATCGGCCACTCAAGCGCGGGATGTAATCGTGTTGGCCCAAGGGCGCGATCCTGCAGGAAATGGCGCGACGTTAGCTACAGCAACAGCCAGCTTTGACGCAGGCGAAACCAGCGCTGACGTTGCCTTGGTTTTACCCTCGGAATTGCGCGCACGCATCACACGGTTTGAAGTGCAAGGCACACGATCAGCGGGTGCAACCACCTTGGTTGATGACGGCTTGCGACGGCGCGAGGTCGCCTTGATTTCAGCCCGTGAAGGGCGCGAAGGACTGGAATTATTATCGCCCCTGCATTTCTTGAAACAAGCCTTGGAACCGACAGCAGATCTACTGACTGGCGCGCTGACGGATGTGCTGCCTGCCAACCCTGATGTGATCGTGCTGGCCGACGTTGCGACCCTGTCGGACATTGAAACCAACGCGTTGCTGGACTGGATCGACACAGGCGGCATGTTGTTGCGATTTGCCGGCCCACGCGTCGCCGCAAGCGATGTTAGCCGCGCCGAAGAACACCCGCTAATGCCAGTACGGCTGCGATCTGGCGGGCGTTCCGTTGGCGGCGCAATGAGCTGGGGGGAGCCAAAATCAGTAGCCCCGTTCGCGGACACATCGCCGTTCTTTGGCCTGTCGATACCAGACGATGTTGTGGTCCGGTCGCAGGTTGTCGCCCAACCCGATCCAACGCTAGCAAATCGCGTCATCGCAGAATTAAGCGATGGCACACCGTTGGTCACACGCAAGGTCATTGGTCAGGGCCAAGTCGTGCTCTTTCACGTCACTGCAAATGCGGAATGGTCCACGTTGCCGTTGTCTGGATTGTTTGTTGATATGCTAGAACGACTGGCGGTTTCATCGTCTGCACGCCTGCCTGACGCTGCCGATCTAAAGGGGACAGTTTGGACGCCATTGCAGGTTATGAACGGCTTTGGAACACTGCGCGATGCGGGTGCGATGCCTGGTGTCGCGGGCCCTGAATTGATTGATGGTGCCACGCGGCCCGACCTTT
The DNA here is from genome assembly GCA_047626725.1 of Ascidiaceihabitans sp. Lineage (GTDB taxonomy): Bacteria > Pseudomonadota > Alphaproteobacteria > Rhodobacterales > Rhodobacteraceae > Ascidiaceihabitans. The sequence continues at coordinate 1,507 of JBLHSG010000048.1, read as the reverse complement.
TGCCGGGTCTGTACCAATCAGGCGATCGCAGCCTTGCACGTAATGTGTTGCAGACCGGCGCTGTTCTGACACCGGCGATGTGGCCCGCGCGCATTCCGGTTTCGGGTCTGACCGTGCGTCCACCGCAACCTTTGGGCGGTATGTTACTGGCCCTCGCATTGGTTTTGCTTTTGCTTGATATTGTTGCGTCACTTGCCTTGTCCGGTCGCCTGTTGGGGCAATCGGCACGCGGGACGTTAACCATGCTGGCGCTAGGGTTAATGTTGGGCCACCCTGACGCACTGCGCGCCCAAGATACAGCAGACATCAGCGCCGCGGCCGAGGTCGTCTTGGCCAACGTTATCACCGGAAACGCTGACGTGGACGAGGTCGCCTTTGCGGGCCTTTTGGGCCTGTCCGACACGCTGTATTTCCGTACGTCTATCGAACCTGCACGCCCCGTCAGCATCAATCTTGAGACAGACGAACTGGCGTTTTACCCCCTTTTGTATTGGCCGATCACACCAGATCAACCGACCCCGTCGGCGCAGGCCTATGCCCGTCTAAACGCCTATTTACGATCCGGTGGGTTGATCCTGTTTGATACGCGCGACGCCAATATCGCGGGCTTTGGGGCGGCCAGTCCGAATGGGCGCAAACTCCAAGCCTTGGCCGCGCCGCTCGACATTCCTGCCCTTGAACCACTGCCGCGAGATCACGTTTTGACGCGCACGTTTTACCTGCTTCAGGATTTCCCTGGTCGCCATACCAGCCGCGAGGTTTGGGTCGAGGCATCACCAAACGCTGAACAAATCGAAGGCATGCCGTTTCGCAATTTGAACGACGGCGTCACCCCTGTGATTATCGGCGGAAACGACTGGGCAGGCGCGTGGGCAATCATATCATCCGGCGGCCCGATGTTGCCTGTTGGGCGTGGATTTAGCGGCGAACGACAGCGCGAATTGGCAAATCGTTTCGGCGTTAACCTTGTCATGCACGTCCTAACTGGCAACTACAAAAGCGATCAGGTCCATGTGCCAGAACTGCTGGAAAGACTAAGCCAATGACCAACAATATTTTGTTTGATCCGCTGCTGCCGATGCCTGTTTTAGTTGCTTTGGCTGTCGTTGTCGCGCTTGGTATTTTGCTGGCGGTTTTGCGTGGCCTACGCGGTTGGAGTCTGCGCAGTTTGGCCGCGATTGTGGTGTTTGCTGCGTTGTTCGGGCCGTCTTTGCAACAAGAAGATCGCGCACCGCTCAGCGATATTGTGATCTTGGCAGAGGATGCGACCGCGTCCCAAAATCTATCAGATCGCGCCAATCAAACCCGTCTCGCGGCTGACACGCTGGCCGCACAAATCGCGGCGCGCCCCAACACCGAAGTGCGCCGTGTCACTGTGCCCGATGGCGCTGGTGATGCTGGCACACGTCTGCTGAGCACGCTAACAGATGCCTTGGCGCAAGAACCGCGCGGACGGGTTGCAGGCATTGTTGCCCTCAGCGATGGGCAAGTTCACGACGGCGATTTG
>JBLHSG010000047.1:0-16951 GCA_047626725.1 Ascidiaceihabitans sp. | reverse complement strand
CGGTGTGCAGGATCCGATTGCGCCAGTCGCAGCCGCTGTCGCCAGTGACGTTCGTGTCCTTGCTTTTGATGAAATGCAGATCACTGACATCACCGATGCGATGATCGTTGGCCGCCTGTTCGAGGCGTTATTTGCCGCGGGTGTTGTGGTTGTGACCACGTCAAATCGTATCCCCGACGACCTGTACAAACACGGGTTGAACCGCGGGGCATTTTTGCCATTCATCGATCTGATCAAGGAAAAAATGGAGGTTTGGGAACTGACAAGCCCCACAGACTATCGCCAAGATCGCCTTGCCGGATCGCAGGTGTATTTCACGCCGTCCAATGCAGAATCCAGGGCCGCGATGGATGCTGTTTGGCAAGACCTGACAGGCGGTCCGGCCGAACCGCTGGTTTTGAAAGTCAAAGGCCGAGATGTGATTTTGCCCGGATTTCGCAACGGCATCGCGCGCGCTAGTTTCTTTGATTTATGCGGAAAATTCTTGGGTCCCGCGGATTTTTTAGCCGTTTCTCAGGCCGTCAAAGTCCTGCTAATCGACGATATTCCACGACTTTCGCGTTCGAATTTCAACGAAGCAAAGCGTTTTGTTACCCTGATTGACGCGCTTTACGAAGCCAAAGTGCGCCTGATTTGTTCGGCCGCGGCGTCACCAGAAATGCTGTATGTTGAAGGTGAAGGTACGTTTGAATTCGAACGCACGACATCCCGGCTTCGTGAAATGCAAAGCGACGGGTGGGGGCAAATCCCGACGGATTAATCGCCGGTTATGGGTTAACCAGCGACACCAAACCATACAGCAAAGCATCGGTATCCAAACGTCCTGACGCAGTTTGCAAAGCGACCGGAACATCAAAATCGCCACGACCCGCAGATGTATTTAGCAAGGCATCGATGTACGCATTCGACTGCCCCTCGGCCAAAGCCTGAACAAAAAGATCATACAATCTGTCACCTGGTTTTGCGGTGTGACCATAATTTTCTAGCGCGGTTTTTGCCAACTGGCGCAGGTCATTTTGCTGACCGCTTAACCGGATAGGGCTACGCAACATTTTGCTGACATCGCCGGTTAATTTGGTCTGTGATAGCGACAAAAGCGATGTATCAGATCGCGTCACGTCTTGGTTCGCATCGGATGCTGAATTGGAAAACGACGCGGTCTGATACGACGATTGATCAATCACAGCCGCTGTCGGCGCTATGATTTCTTGATCAAGCGCAGCCATTTGTTGCGGCCCACGGCCGGGCTGCATCAGGATCAAACCAATTGTGACGATCAAGAACCCCGCCGCAATCATCATCATTTTCATATTCGACGAAACGCCCTCGTCTTGCGGATCAGTAGACCCACTCAACCAAGGCGCAATAATCTGGCGCCAGTCCATACTGCTCTTCCCTCAAAGAGTTTGAGTTGATGATGCTGTGCACATCCCAACCCTTGTGTTCTGGACTAAATATAGGCGAAAATTTGCGAACGCGTCAACATGCGGTTGATTTTGGCGCGTTAAATTCTACCGTAAATCAACAATTTTCACGCAGAACGGCACCGGCAAGGTACAGCGATCCACAAATCAGGATGCGTGCGTGCGGGTCTTTGGCAACAATTTCGATGATTGCCGTGCGCACATCGTCTGCCTCGTGGGCTGGAATTCCAGCGGCATTTGCGGCGATCGCGGTATCGACACCGGGCAGTGTGTTCACCTCTCCGGGGATAGAAACCGCGCTTAGCGATTGGACGTGTTCAACCAGTGGGGCCATGTATCCGTGCACGTCTTTGGTGTTCATCAAGCCGCAAATCAGGTGTGTTGGTCGTTTAGGCAACCGCGTCAGCGTATCAGCGAGCGTCGCGGCGCAGGCCGCATTGTGCCCACCGTCCAACCAGAATTCTGCGTCAGGACCCAAATCAATCAACGGGCCAGATTCCAGGCGTTGCATCCGTGCAGGCCAGCTAACGTTGGTCGGCACAGCCTCGCAGGCGTCATCGCCAAAACCCAGGTGGCGCAATGCGGTCAGTGCCGTGCCTGCGTTTTGAAATTGGTGTGCCCCCATCAGCGCAGGTGGCGGCAGGTCTAGCAGGCCAGTTTCGTCCTGATAAATCAAACGTCCGCGTTCTTCCCATGCGTGCCAATGTTGACCTTGGGCAAGCAGCGGCGCACCGATTTTTGCCGCGCGCGCCTCGATCACATCCATTGCATCATCGGATTGACCCGCAATAATACCGGTCACGCCACGTTTTAAGATGCCAGCCTTTTCGCCAGCGATTTCGGCCACGGTGTTGCCCAGAAATTGCGGGTGATCAAACGACACTGGCGTGATGATCGTCAGCGCAGGTTTGTCGATGACGTTGGTTGCATCCAAACGCCCGCCTAGCCCGACTTCGAGCAGGGTGAAATCGGCAGGCGTGCGCGCAAAGGCAAGGAACGCAGCACAGGTCGTGATTTCGAAATAGGTGATCGTTTCGCCGCCGTTGGCCGCGTAACATTCATCCAAGACAGCCGTCAGGTAATCTTCGTCAATCAGCGAACCAGCCAGACGAATACGTTCGTGAAAACGCGCCAAATGCGGTGACGTATAGGCGTGAACGGTTTTGCCAGCGCCCTCAAGCCCCGCGCGGATCATCGCTTGGGTTGATCCTTTGCCGTTGGTGCCTGCGATGTGGATCACGGGCGGCAAATCATTTTGCGGATTACCCAAAGCGTCGAGCAGGCGAAACATTCTATCCAAGGTCAAATCTATGATCTTGGGATGCAGCGCCATCATCCGATCAAGGATAGCGTCCGAATTTTTCGTGCTCATTTTGCGTCTGGTACCTGCGCCGGGGTTTCTTGGATTTCCAACATGTCGTCTGTTGGTGCAGGCAAATCACCTTTGATCGCTGGTGTCATGCCCATCAACATGCGGACAATTGTGATCAGTTCTTCGCGCATGTCTGTGCGTTTGATCACGCGGTCCAACATGCCGTGATCCAGCAAATATTCTGCGCGCTGGAACCCTTCGGGCAGCTGTTCGCGAATGGTTTGTTCGATCACGCGTGGTCCTGCAAAACAGATCAGCGCGTTTGGTTCAGCGATATGAACGTCACCCAACATCGCATAGGACGCGGTCACGCCGCCCGTTGTTGGATGCGTCAGAACCACGATATACGGCAGCCCTGCTTCCTTGAGCATCTGCACAGCAACAGTCGTGCGCGGCATTTGCATCAGGGACAAAATCCCTTCTTGCATGCGCGCGCCACCAGCGGCTGAAAACAACACCAACGGGCGCTTTTGTTTCACGGCTTCGGTTGCGGCGGCGATGATCGCGTTGCCGACATACATGCCCATGGACCCGCCCATAAACGAGAAATCCTGCGCCGCGGCAACAATAGGCGTGCGCCCGATATCGCCAACAGCCACCAGCATCGCATCTTTTTCACCAGTGGTTTTTTGCGCCAGCTTCATCCGCTCGGGATATTTCTTTTGATCGCGGAATGTCAGCGGATCAGCGATGGGTTCAGGCACCGCGATTTCGGCAAAAATGCCGCCATCAAACAAGGCCGTGAACCGATCGCGCGGCGTGATCGCCATGTGATGCCCGCAGCTGGTGCAAACGTTTAGATTGTCCGACACTTCACGGTGAAACAGCATGGTGCCGCATTCGGAACACTTGGTCCACAAGTTGTCCGGTGTCTCGCGCCGCGAAAAAATAGAGTTAATCCGGGGCCGGACGTAATTTGTGATCCAGTTCATGGTGTCGTTCCCTATGGGCTGTGTTGTCTTTCAAATAGTCCCGACAGGGGGCAAATGCAATCAAGCCCTGATCGCAAGACGCGCAACCAACCAACTGACACACATCAGCGCGAAATCAACAGGCAGCCATGCGCGCAGTTGTTCCGCGTTTTCCATCCCGAACGGCAGCACAAACAGCGCAGCCCCATCAAGGTATCCAGGATATGAAATGATCAAAATCGCCGAGACATTATTGATAAAATGCACCGCCATCGCAGGCCCCAAACTGCCAGAACGCGCGGTCAGGTCGGCCATCGCCATCCCGAACATAAATGCCCAAAACACGATAATATACGCGTTTTCGCCGGCTGTGGCAGGATCGTAATGCAACAAACCAAACAGCGCAGACGGTACAATCATCCACACGAGGGGCGATTTAAACCGTGCGCCCAACTGCTGCTGAAAATACCCGCGAAACAGGATTTCCTCGGCGCTGGTCTGGATCAAAACAGCAAACAACGTGAGCGGCAAAATCGCGATCCATTTGCCAATCGCCATATTGGACACCAGCGGCGCGCCGTACCCCCATGGCGGTAAGATAAACAGGGCAAGCAACAGCAAACCCATCAGAAAACAAACGCGTACAAACTGCGGAACGGCCAAACGCACCGGCCCAAAAATCGTTCTGACAGGGCGACGGTGTAGCGTCAAAACAACCATAAAAACGGCGATGGATAGCATTGAAAAACCGCCCAGCAACGTCACAACCGAACTGGCCGTGGAACCAATTTCTTCGATCGACCTTGCCAGCGGAATTTCAAGCATATTGAACAGCGCAAACACTGCGCCGTTATAAAGGCCGAACAAAAAGAACGCGATCGTCACTACAAAAACCAGCCCCAGACCCAAACGCCAAAGTTCTGATTTCTGTTTGGCTGGCGCGGTTAAAAGCGTGTGCGCTCTGTAGTTAAAATTCCACATTAAATGTCTTTCAGCGGCGGGCTAGGGGGGCCTTGTTCTATAGGTAGCTCGATTTGCGCATTCGCAATGTGTTCGGCCGCACCTTGTAGGTGGCTGCCAACGGTTTGCAACAATGTCAGCAACGCCGATTTGTCATTTTCGATCACAGAACGGAATTCTTCGGCTCCGATTCGCAAGAATGTGGTTTCGGTTGTGGCGACCAGATCGACCTGCCGGGGTTCTTTCATAATGATCGACAAATCACCGATCAAGCGCCCTGGTTCAACCACCGACACCGCATGCGCGGCCCCGTTGTCATCCATGACATACAACTGCGCCGAACCGGACACACACAAGTATGCCGCGTCCGCCTTGTCGTCTCGGGAAAAGATGCGCTGCCCTGCTTTTGCAGTATACCATTGCGCGGCAAACGCCAGCAAACGCTGGTTGCGGCTGTCTAGTTTTGCAAATGTATCGGTCTGTGAAATCGCGCGCAGCTTACGCCGCAAATCATCAGAACCACCGTCTGGAACCAGATCATTGTCTTGCATCTGGATACCGTCGATGCGCCCGTTTTTGATCTCGACGTACAGATCGTATTCGCCGGGATTTTCAAAGTTGTCTTCCATAAAGATCAGCGTCGAGTCTGGTAAAATTTCACGCAGCGCATTGCGCATTTTGTGACGGCTTTCTGCGTCATGACTGGCGATTGCCTTGTCCAGCACCAGAATGTCAGGCCGCTTGATCCCCGCCCGACTAAACGCCGCCCGTTCTTGGAAAATCGCAGGCAAATTCGCCCCGCCGAGGCCCGTAGGCAGATCGAAAATCGTTTCCGCAACAAGGCGGCGCAGATCATATTCGACCAAAACCTCTGATACGATTGTGCGCACCATTTCGGTTTTACTGCCCGCAAACGCCGACACACGCCCGTACAGCGCGTTTTCCATCAGGGTCAGGCGCGGCAAATACGTGTCCGGCGCGATCGGGACAAACATGTCTTGGGTCCGCTCGCGCAGACCGGCAGCATTGGTGCGTCGGATGTTCAGGATGTCCTGCTTAAAGCTTTCTGGAAAAGCAGGCCCGATCTGTTCGGCGGTAAAGGCAAATGGCACGGTCAACAGCAGCGAAAATTCACCCTCTGTCAGCGCGCCATCGCCCTGTTCACGCCGACGCGTGGAAATATCGACAAGCCGTTCGTACAGGTCTTCTTCGATCCCAAGGGCGGTGAACAACGGGTGGTTTGTTCCGTCCATGCCAAAGGTTTGGTGCAGCGTTTCGATGACCGTTTGCGAAATCGCGATGCCCTGTTCGGCAAGCCCTTGATCCAAAATCATCGCAAGGAAATTCTTTTCCGCCGCAAGCCGTTCTTGGCTAATGTCGTTCAAAGGGGAGGCGAACAACAGATTACCGCCCAAAGGCACAGCCGCATTGAATGTTTCGGGATCAAACCGGAAAACGATATCGCCCAGCCCAGCGGCCACGATGCGTTTGTTCACCTCGTCGCGCAGGCCAACAATCGCGTTTGCCAATTTCGAATGCAGCTTTGCATCGATGCGCGCGCCCAACATCCGTTGGAACATAAATTCATCGATACCCATCGCAGTGACCAGTTCAAACCACCACTTGCGGATGTCGTCTGCGTTGCGCAAATCGGCCAAATCAGGGTCCAGCCAATCCGCGCGCAGGCTGTCGGGGCTGTTGCCGGACCGCATGGATTCATTGGTGAAACGATCGCGGTTTTCAGGATCCCACAGGATCGTTTTGGGTGACGTCATCAGCGGCATCATAAGGTTGCTGCCCAACGTGCCGTCAAACAAATAGGGGCGCGAATGGGCGTATCCGATGCGTGCGGCAATCACCGCTTGATGCAGGCCGGACAGATCGTAATCGGCGATCTTTACAGTACCACGTGTCGGATTCACCTCGCGGGTGAGCAATTCTGCAAGGGCCGTGCGTTCGCTTTGGTTGGTGACTTTGATCGCCACCCGCGCCCCATGTGGAATCGTCAGATTGATGTCTTCGAGCAGGGTGTTTCCAGTCGCCGTGCGCAGCGTCACGTGCTCCAGAACGACGGGGCCGCGCAGGTGCGGCACCTCGTCTGGTGCGCCCTGAAACAGATGTTCGTCAACCATGCCTTTGGGCTGGAACCGCTCGGTCACGATATCCCAACGCAGGGACATATCCTGCACCTGATTGTAGTAGGTCAGCAGTTCTTTCCACGGGCTAGACAGGTCTTTGTACGCGGCCAACGCAGCAACCAGCGCGCCCACCGTGATGTCGCCGCGAATGGCCAGATAGCCACCAACCAGATAGAAAAAGAACGGGGTTAGCTGCGTGATGAAGTTGTTCAGGAACTTCATAAAGAACTTTTTATTGTAGATTTTATAGCGAATTTCAAACAGCCGCCCCAAGCGATCTGTGAACACGGCCAAACGATACCGCAACCCGCCGTTGGTGCGCAGATCGGTAATGCCCGCGGCGGTTTCGCCAATCTCAGCGGCAAGGCCCCGAACCTCTTTGATGCGGTCCTTGTTCAGCAGGTTGATTTGGCGTTGCAGCACCGGAATGATGTAGGCCTGCAACGGGATCAGCGCGATACCAGCCAGCCCGAACCACACCGATTGCAGGAACAAAAAGATCACGATGATCAGCATTTGACCCAGCTGGAACACAGGTTGCGCGACCGCGTCCCCCATCAAACCGCCCATCGGTTCCGCCTCAGACGTGACCATGGCGACCAGTTCGCCTTGCGATGTTGCTTGGAAATAACTGCGCGGAAACCGCATCATACGTTCGATCAAACTATAGCGGAACCGACGTAGCAGCCGTTCGGCAACCACACCTTTCATCGTGTTCAAACGCATCTTGATCAGGCCATGCACCAGCACCGCACCAAGGTAACCCAGACACAACGCCAGCAAAAATTGCGTCTGGCTAATGTCAGTGCCCCACACGGAAATCGTGTCACTGGTCGCCCCGATCGCGTCGTTGATGATCCGTTTCGGCAGCTCGAGCGTGACGTATAAAATCGGGAACGAAATGATCGTCACAGCCAGCAGCATCAGTTGCTCGCGTTTCGAAAATTTCCAGATAAAGGAAAATAGCGTGGGTTCCATGGGTGCAATCCAAGTGCAGGGACACGCCAAAATAGACCTGCCGAGAGAGTCGAAATTAGTCGCACTACTGCCTCAATACAAGTTCTATAGCGCGTATCTCTTTGATCCGTTCTTGCAGGGCGCCGTCGTGTTGAGTATGCAAAACCAAATGTTTTCGAAGGGGAGAAAGCCGATGTCTCAGGGTAAATTCGACAAATCCAAACTGCCAAGCCGTCATGTCACCGAAGGGCCCGCACGTGCGCCGCACCGGTCGTACTACTACGCGATGAACATGACCGAAGAACAAATCCACCAGCCATTGGTCGGCGTCGCCACCTGCTGGAACGAGGCCGCGCCCTGTAATATCGCTCTAAATCGTCAAGCCCAATCGGTCAAAGTTGGCGTATCTGGTGCCCACGGAACCCCGCGCGAATTCACCACAATTACTGTCACCGACGGCATCGCGATGGGCCACGAAGGCATGCGTTCGTCATTGGCATCACGCGAAGCAATTGCTGACACGGTTGAACTGACAATGCGCGGCCACTGCTATGATGCGTTGGTCGGTTTGGCCGGTTGCGACAAGTCATTACCGGGCATGATGATGGCGATGATCCGCCTGAACGTGCCGTCCGTGTTCTTGTATGGCGGATCGATCCTGCCGGGCCGCGCGCCAAAAGGTGCTGACGTGCCTGCCGATTTCGCGGATCGCGATTTGACGGTTCAAGACATGTTCGAAGCCGTTGGTAACTATCAAAACGGCACGATGTCCGAGGCCGCCTTGGAAATCCTCGAACGCGTTGCTTGCCCGACAGCGGGTGCCTGTGGTGGTCAGTTTACCGCCAACACGATGGCCTGTGTGTCCGAGGCGATTGGTTTGGCATTGCCAAATTCATCCGGTGCCCCTGCCCCATATGAATCGCGCGACGAATACGCCCAAGCATCAGGCGCGGCCGTCATGCACCTTATCGAAAAGAACATTCGCGCCCGTGATATCGTGACACGCCAGTCACTGGAAAACGCCGCGCGCATCGTGGCCTGCACAGGCGGGTCAACCAACGCGGGCTTGCACTTGCCTGCGATGGCACACGAGGCCGGCATCGATTTCTTCCTTGATGACGTCTGCGATATTTTCCGCGAAACGCCATACTTTGTTGATATGAAACCGGGTGGCCAATATGTCGCCAAGGATTTGTACGAAGCTGGCGGCGTGCCTGTCGTCATGAACGAATTGCGCAAAGCCGGTCTGATCCACGAAGATTGCATGACCGTCACAGGCAATTCCATGGGCGAAGAACTGGACAAAATCACACGCCAAGCAGACGGCAAAGTGATCCACACAGTTGCGACACCATTGACCAAAACCGGCGGCGTTGTTGGCCTAAAGGGCAACATTTCACCCGAAGGCGCGATTGTAAAAGTCGCGGGCATGGAAGCACAGCACCAGATGTTCACCGGCCCTGCGCGCGTCTTTGAATGCGAACAAGACGCCTTTGAAGCCGTGCAAAACCGCACCTACGAAGTTGGCGATGTTTTTGTTATTCGCAACGAAGGTCCGGCAGGCGGGCCTGGCATGCGCGAAATGCTGGCGACAACTGCCGCACTTTCTGGTCAAGGTATGGGCAAAAAAGTCGCCCTTATCACCGATGGTCGTTTCAGTGGCGCGACACGCGGTTTCTGCGTTGGTCACGTTGGCCCAGAAGCCGCACACGGCGGTCCGATTGCATTGTTGAAAGACGGCGATGTCATCACCCTAAACGCCATCGAAGGGACGCTGAATGTTGCCCTCACCGACGAAGAATTGGCGGAACGCAAAGCCGAATGGAAAGGCCCGCGCGAAACGATCTATGGTGCCGGCGCACTTTGGAAATACGCGCAGCTGGTTGGCGGCGCTTACAAAGGGGCCGTTACCCACCCCGGTGCCCGCGATGAGCGTCATGAATACTGGGATCTGTAAGGCACTTTGCCTGTGGCTGACGGTGGCAACACTGTCGGCCTGCACCTCAGGCACAGAGCTGAATTTCCTCCAAGGTTCAGGGAGCAGTGCTGCGTCTGTGCGCGCGCCGTTAACCCAAGCGCAGATGATGCGCGGCGCTGTGACTTTGGTTCCGTCGTCGGGATATTGCATCGATGCAAGCAGTCTAAAACAGAACTTTGCCCTGCTCGCGCGCTGTGACACATTGGGGGCCAAGAACGGCGCGCTCGATGCGCCTTTGGGCATAATGACGGTCAGTTTGGTCGAATCATCGCTGCCTGCGTTAACGTTGTCTGAAGTGGTTCAAGCCGCCGACAGCACTACGATTGTTGAACGTTTCGATAGCACTGGCATCGAAATCGCGCGCGCAACGGCCGCTAGCCCAAAGCGCGGAATGGCCAAGTCACACTGGCGCGCGGTCACACAAATTAACGGCACCGACCTAAGTATCGCGCTGTTTGCCCCGCTTAACAGTCCAGCCTTGGGCACCGAAGGGCGTCGCATGATCGAGAGCGTGATTTCATCAAGTCAAAGCGCGTCAGTGGCCACATCTGTTGCGGCAGAAATACAACCTAAAGCTACAAATTCCGAAAAAGGACTGGCTGCCACAATTGCGGGTTTATTTGACTGAAACCTTTTCAGTAGATTGTATCCAAACAGGAAACAGTTCAATCAGGTGCCATGGCAGATAAATCAATCAACATTCTGGACAAGCTGTCACATCGCCGGGCAATGCGCCGGTGGGCGCGTGCGGCGCGCAATGCGGACAAGGCCAACTTGGCTGGTTTGCGTCAGAACCGTTCGGCTGCGCGGCTTTTGCGCACGCATTTGGACCGCCTGATTCACCGCGCAGATGAACGCCTCGCACTGCCTGTCATCGGATCGACCAGTTTTCCACGCCCGCACAACGCGGATTGGGCATGGCGCCCTGAATTGTGGCGCGGCCCGTTGCCAGCGCCCGGCATGTCATCGGTACAAACCAAATCGAAACTAGGCGAAGAAGTGACCCTGTTTCACGACTGTAACCTGTCTGAATTGACCCTGCGCCAACTGCGCAATCTGCGCGAAGCCGACCTAGCCCCTTATGGTTTGCGCATGGATGTGTTCAAATTTGATGGATCGTTTTTGTCATTGGTCATCGATTTACCGGACGGCGCGACCAATGCCCTGAAACGTACGCATTTGTTACGGATGAATTGCATCGTCGAGATGGAAAAACCGCTCGAGATTTTCGCCCGCCTGAACATTCGACATGGCCCGAACACCGAACAAATTGTGCGCGAACTGCCCTTGCACGAAGAAGACATTATGGTCGAATTTGACCTCGCCTATTCTAACCTGAACGAAAAACGGGTGGAACGGGCGTGGATCGATTTGATCTTTGAAGGGCCTGAAATGAACCAAGTCATTCTGCGCGACCTTACGTTTTCGCGCCGCCCCCGTGCCGCCCTTTGACATCGCGCTGTAGGAGAAAAACATGACCACATTGACCCTAGCAGCCAACCGCATGCGCCGCGGCGTTTGGGAAGGCGTGATTACGAATTCCGAAGGTGGCGTGCCACAAATCAAGGTGACGCATCTGGACAAACCTGTGCCTGATTTTGACCTGACAGAAAACGACGGCAAGTGGGTTCTAAAGGTGCCGATCCCACCAGAAGCAATCGCAGACGGCGTGCAAACCTTTGTGATCACCGACCAGTTAGACGGCGCAAGTTTGGGCAGCTTTACCCTGATTGCAGGCGAGGCATTGGGCGATGATATGCGCGTCGAAATGGAATTGTTGCGTGCAGAACTCGACATGCTGAAACGTGCCTTTCGTCGTCACTGCGTAGAAACATCCTAAAACAACAATCGTTTAGGCCAAAGAAAAACCCCCGCATATTTCTATGCGAGGGCCGGTTCATTTAAACTGTAAATCAGATCAGTTTTTAGGTGCCAGTGCGCTAAGACCCTTAAGGATATCAATGGCATAGGCCAATTGGTAATCCTCTTCGCGCAGCTCTGCCGCTGTTTCCGCTTTTTCACGATCAGCTTCGATCTGTTCGATCTCGTCTTCGGTCAGGCTGTCGTTGTTCAGGCTGCCGCGCAACGATGCTTCGGTGCGTGCTGGACGCGCTTCTTCATCTTCGGCTTCTGGTTTGCGGCTAGGTTGTTCGACGATGATGTCAGGTGACACGCCCAGTGATTGAATAGAACGACCCGACGGCGTGTAGTACCGCGCTGTGGTCAAACGCATCGCACCTTCGCCGCGCAGTGGCATGATGGTTTGAACCGATCCTTTGCCAAAGCTTTTCGTGCCAATAACAATCGCGCGACGGTGATCTTGCAACGCACCTGCGACGATTTCAGACGCCGACGCAGATCCGCCGTTGATCAAAACGACCAATGGTTTGCCCATCGCCAGATCGCCCGGCGTTGCGTTGAACCGGTCACCTTCTTCGGGGTTGCGGCCACGGGTTGATACGATTTCGCCCTCTTCCAAGAACGCGTCTGACACGCGGATCGCTTGGGTTAGCAAGCCGCCCGGGTTGTTGCGCAAATCGATGACAAAGCCGTTGACCGCATCCATGCCGCCCAGTTCTTCGACCTTTTCAGCCAGTTGTTCCGTCAGGTTTGGCGTGGTTTTATCGTTAAATGTGGTGACGCGCAGAACGACGGTTTCGCCTTCGGTGCGCGAGCGGACCGCTTGCAATTCGATCGTGGCGCGTACCATCGACACATCAAACGGCTCGCCTTCGCCTTCACGTACGACAGTGATGATGATTTCGGCGCCAACAGGGCCACGCATTTTGCCAACCGCTTCGTCCAGCGTCAGGCCCAACAGGCTTTCGCCGTCAACGTGCGTGATGAAATCGCCGGCTTCCATGCCTGCTTCGTCCGCAGGGGTGCCATCCATTGGGGATACGACTTTGACGAACCCTTCTTCTTGGGTCACTTCGATGCCGAGGCCCCCGAATTCGCCGCGCGTTTGCACACGCATTGACGCTGCATCGTCAGGCGACAGATAGCTGGAATGCGGATCAAGCGAGGTCAGCATACCATCAATCGCCGCTTCGATCAGCTCGCCAGTGTCGACTTCTTCGACGTACTGGCCACGAATTCGTTCAAAGATATCACCGAACAGATCAAGCTGCTCATAGACGCTTTCGTCGCGTTTGGTTTCTTGCGCGAGCAGCGGGCCTGCGATTTGCGTCGTCGCCAATACACCAGCCAAAGTACCACCCACGGCGGCCATCACAAACTTCTTCACTGTCTATCCATCCTTGTCGGTCCGGAACCACGATGCGGGGTCCTCAGGAACATTCTGTTGTCTTACTTCTATATAGAGCGTTTCCGTCCGCCCATTGCCAGCCCCATCACCATCTGTTGAAGAGGTTGTCGCATTGTTTTCTGCATTAAGGCCGCCCATCAGACCCAATGGCGTCCCTTCGGCGATAACTTGACCCGCCGCACCATAGGTAATGTTCAGGCCCGCAAAGACAAAAAGCACGTCTGTTTGCGGTTCTAGAATGACCACTTTGCCGTAATCAAGCAGGGGCCCAAGGTAGCGAATTGTTGCCGCAGTCGGGGCCGTGACCAATGCACCAGGGCGGGTCGCCACGATCATTCCAGGCCGTTTGATACCAGCAGCGTCTGACTGATTTGCAGCGCGCAGGACGATCCCTTGAACCGGTAAAATCAGCCCGCCAATTCGATCATCAAGGGAGGGCAGGTCGACACCCTGATCGTTTTGGGTGATTTGTGACAGCCCGCTGGCAAACCCTGTCAAGGTTTCAGTCGAAGCGATCAGGATCGCGGTGCGCACGGGGTCTTCGGTAAATCGCAACGGCAAATCGGTGCGTTCCGCCATCGCACGGTTCAATGAAACACGCGCACGCTGCACGTCGGACAGACCGATTTGCAACTGGTCAGCTGCGTCTTGTTGCAAAGTGCGCAGGATTTGCACCTCTTGTAATTCGGCGCGCAATGTTTCGGCCCGCGCGTTCAAAACGGGCGTCAATTCTGACAGCAACATGCCAGCACGCGCGGTGCCTGTGGGCCCTTGGGGGTGGAAAAACGCAGTCGGTGACGGATTGGCCCCAACCGATTGCAGCACCCCTAGAAATTGGGCGATTTCCCCATCTGATGCTTGCAGCTTGCGGCTTAATTGTTCTTCGCGCAGAACGACGCGGCGCAGGCCAACACGCATGGCGGTCAGTCCGGCCTCATATGCCAGAACGGTTTCAGACAGGGCTTTGACACGGTTGCGCGCACCATCAGCGTTATCCAGCTTGGCTGATGCTTGGGCCAATTGCGCCGCCGCCGCACGCGCCTGTTCTGCGACACCTACGGCACCTACGGGAACAGCCAAAACCGCAAGCGTGGTAGCAAATATTATGGCGGCAAATGACCTCATGAAATCAGGTTCTTTCCGGTCATTTCTGGCGGCGTATCAAGGCCCATCAAATGCAAAAGCGTCGGCGCAAGATCAGCAAGGCGACCAGCATTTAGCGTCGCACCATCCGGCCCACCGATCAACGCAACAGGCACAGGATTCAGCGTGTGCGCCGTGTGCGGACCGCCTGTTTCCGGATCAATCATGAGCTCGCAGTTGCCGTGATCCGCTGTCACAATCATCACGCCACCTGCTTGTTCTAGCGCGCTTAGAACACGGCCCAATCCGGCGTCCACAGCCTCGCACGCCTTGATCCCCGCATTCAGATCACCGGTGTGCCCGACCATGTCAGGATTTGCGTAATTCGTGACGATCAAATCGTACCCTTTTTGGATCGCCGCAACAAATTGGTCAGTCACCTCGGGGCAGGACATTTCGGGCTGCAAATCATAGGTCGCGACCGATGGGGATTTTGGCATAAACCGGTCTTCGGCCTGCGCGGGTTCTTCGATGCCGCCATTCAGGAAAAAGGTCACGTGTGGGTATTTTTCGGTTTCCGCCAACCGGAACTGGGTCTTGCCGTGCTCAGCAACCCACGCGCCAAGCGTATTGGGAATGTCAGCCTTGGGATAGGCGGCCGTCATGAATGCGTTGTGGGCCTTTGAATAATCCACCATTCCCAGAACTGCGGAAAACCGGGGGCGGCCCGTGATATCAAAGGCGTCAAAATCAGGATCAGCGATTGCCGACATGATTTCGCGCGCGCGATCTGCCCTAAAGTTGAGGCAGAAAATACCATCGCCGTCTTTCATGCCATCATAGCCGTCGATCACAAAAGGTTCAATGAATTCATCCGTTTGATCCAGATCATAGCAGGTTGCGATACCGTCTTGGGCGTCTAGCATCGCGTCGCCATTGCCCAAAACCATAGTGCGCCACGCCTTCTCTACACGGGCCCAACGATTGTCGCGGTCCATCGCAAAATAGCGCCCGCTGACCGTTACAATACGTGACCCTGCAGGCTTTGACCGCTCGACTTCGCCGATGTCGTGGAACGCCTGTATCGGAGCCACATCGCGCCCATCCGTGATGGCATGAATGGCCACTGGCACGCCGTGATCCGTCAATAATTTGGCCGCCGCAAACATGTGATCCTGATGCGCGTGCACGCCCCCTTTTGACGTCAAACCGATCAGATGCGCCGTGCCATTTTCAGACTTCACCTTGTCTGCAAAATCTAAAATCGCCTGATTGTCGAAAAAACTACCGTCTTCGATTGCGAGATCAATTTGGCCAAGGTCCATCGCCACAACGCGGCCCGCGCCAATGTTGGTGTGCCCGACTTCGGAATTGCCCATTTGACCAGATGGCAGACCCACGTCAGGCCCGTGCGTGATCAACGTGGCATTCGGGCAGGTCGCCATTATGCGGTCCATATTGGGGGTGTTTGCCAAGGCAGGCGCGTTGCCGGTGCGCACGTCAGACAGGCCCCAGCCGTCAAGAATACATAGAACAACGGGCTTAGGGGTGGGCATAATTTCGCGCCTTTAGGTTGGTTTTGGTTCTTTTATCCGGTCTGATGGGTGGGGTGAAGGGCTTAGAATTCAGTGGCTTTTTCTTGCCGTTTTTTTGGTGTGGATGTCGCCCTATTCACAATCGTTTTTTACGCAATGATAGCTGGGCTTTCTTGCCTCAAATGGTCCTGGGCGCGGTTTTAAACCTCGGCTCAGCGCCTGTTTTTGTCGGCGTCAACACGTGCCGCAATAACGCTAAGGGGTGCGATTTAAGCGTCAGGCGCATCGCAACATAATCTTCGACCACCTGTTCGCCTTCGGTCATTTCAGGCAAAAGCGCTGCGGGTTCATCAACCACTTCACCGTCAATATCGTTTGCAAACAGCGGCAGCGCCTGCCCCGGAGCCAATGCTTTGGCCTCCCATAATGCCTCGCGACGGGTCAGGTTAATGCCGGCAAAAACGTCTGCTTCGGCCAGCCGTTCGACCGTCGTCGGGGCAACACCTGCGCGCCGCCACACATCACGCAAATGCTGATAGCCATTGCCCCGCGCGGCGGTGATCCAGGTCGAATCTTCTTCGGTCAGCCCTTTGATCTGGCGAAATCCCAATCGCAGCGCCAGTTTGCCCTGCTTGTCGGATTCCATCGTGTTGTCCCAAAAACTGGAGTTGATGCAAATCGGGCGTACATCGACCCCGTGTTCGCGCGCGTCCCGAACGATTTGGGCAGGTGCATAAAACCCCATCGGTTGGGCGTTCAAAAGGGCACAGGCAAAAATGCCGGGATGGTGGCATTTGATCCACGCCGACGCGTAAACCAGCAACGCAAACGAGGCCGCGTGGCTTTCGGGAAAACCGTAACTGCCGAACCCTTCGATCTGGGAAAAACACCGCTGCGAGAAATCCTCGTCATAGCCGTTACGCTGCATGCCGCGCAAAAACAGCGTGCGAAATTCACTGACATTTCCGTGCTTTTTAAAGGTCGCAAGCGAACGCCGAAGCCGGTCCGCCTGATCCGGTGTGAACCCCGCCCCGACAATCGCGATTTGCATCGCTTGTTCTTGAAACAACGGTACACCCAGCGTTTTACCCAAAACACGGCCCAGCGCATCAGACGGAAAACTAACCTTTTCCTCGCCGTTGCGACGTCGAATGAAGGGATGCACCATGTCGCCCTGGATCGGGCCCGGTCGAATAATCGCCACCTCGATCACCAGATCATAAAATGTGCGCGGGCGCATGCGGGGCAGAAAATTCATCTGCGCGCGGGATTCGACCTGAAACACACCAATACTATCAGCACGACACAGCATGTCATAAACCACC
>JBLHSG010000046.1:0-17784 GCA_047626725.1 Ascidiaceihabitans sp. | reverse complement strand
ATCCTTGAAAAGATCGAGGAGGCCCGAGACGGTAAAGACCTTTCAAATAAGTTTGTTGAAATTGATATCGAAAACGCAGCTTCAATTGAGGTAACCGATTTGCAAGGCAGAACCACAACACTTCCGAACTGGTACCTTAAGAGCAACGGGCACAAAATCGAGGAGGCTCTAGTTTACTGCTTTCCAAGACTCAAGCAGTATAAAAATGAAGCCGGGAAATTGATGAATGAAATTTGTATTCATGTTTATGACAGCACACCTGGTCTTATACCTTTTGAATTGGCGGCCTCCATTTCAAAGGTGCAAAAATCCGGCTGAAAGCACAAAGCCGTTTGGGTAACTCCGGCACTTCAACTTTTTTGATTAAGTGTTCTGAACTTACGGTTTGTTTCTCGACCTAGTGCGTTGTGTGATCTTTTCTTCGTGCCGTTCACGAGCAATGCAAACTAGCTTTCAGACCACGTCTTCTCACGCCTGCAACGAATGTCCGCTTCTATCAAGATGAACTGATCGTATTGCAATCGCAGCGAACGTCTGTTTTCCGCCCGAAGTGTCGATAGTTGCCTCAAAAGGGCGAGAAATTCGCGATTGCAGCAAACGCATCAATGGATACGACAAAGGGAGCCGATATGATAAGAGCGTTTTCAAGAAGGTGCGGATTGCCATATTCTTTACTTATGCAACCGTATGTAGCTTGATTTCCCATGGCGCTTGTAGTTGGGGCTCTGCTACTATTGGTGAAGCGGCTGATGTCATGAGTTTCACCGAACATTCTAAGGAGACGTCGATGATTATCGTTTTACGAGTGGTTGGTTGGCTCGGGGTGTTTCTGGCAGGATACAATGCTGGATTAAAGTTATTTGCGGGTGATGAGACGTTGCGTGCATTTGCCGGTTCAAGCCGCAGCCTCGACCTCAACATTATGGTGTTCGCATTTTGCTTACTGTTTTTGGCATTGGCTAAAATCCTTGTCGAGTTGCGCAAATTGAGAGACGACAAATAGAAGGCCTAACTCGTGAGCCTAGTACAGTTCCTGCCTTCGCCCGACCCGACATTTTTAGAATTTTCCAACAGGTTGATGTCTGATCTGCGCGCTTCCATGGGCTTGACGCCATTGCAATTGGGATTGGCTTTGGAGGGTGCAAAGTCATACGTGTGTTTTTTTGCACATCAGCGCGGCACTGGACGAAAGCAGGAATTGTTCTGGCGTCGTGAGGTGCGGCGCTTGGGTGGCGACTACTACATGGCCACACCTGCAATGTATCGAAATTAACTCCCTTAAAGTGGGCAAGTTTCCCTGAATGTTCATGGTGTTTTGTGGGTAATTTTCTTGCCCACTTGCAGTCTAAGCTATTGATTTGTATGACGTATGGTAGGCCCGGCAGGACTTGAACCCGCAACCAAAGCGTTATGAGCGCTCTGCTCTAACCAGTTGAGCTACAGGCCCGCCATGACGACTTGCTACCAGACGAGGTGGGGAGGTCAAGGACCAAGCGCCCTGTCAAAGTTGCAAATGTGGGGTAAAGTTGGGCGCACGTGCAATCCCCATATTCCCTTTGGGGTGCCAATAGATTATGGGCTTGCCCATAACACATTTGACGTATGAACGACCTTGGGGGCTGCTGCTATGGACACGAAAAAAAACGGGATGACCTATGCGGACGCGGGTGTCGATATCGACGCGGGCAATGCGCTGGTTGAACGGATCAAACCTGCGGCCAAACGCACAGCGCGCAAAGGCGTGATGTCGGGCCTTGGCGGGTTCGGCGCGATGTTTGACCTGAAGGGCGCAGGCTTCAAGGACCCGATTTTGGTGGCGGCCACAGACGGTGTCGGAACCAAACTGCGGATCGCAATCGATACCGGCAACGTTGATGGCGTTGGCATTGATCTGGTTGCGATGTGCGTCAACGATTTGGTCTGCCAAGGCGCTGAGCCACTGTTTTTCCTAGATTATTTCGCAACTGGCAAGCTGGAGCTAGACCAGGCTGCACGCATCATCGAAGGTATCGCGACAGGCTGCGAACAATCAGGGTGCGCGTTGATTGGCGGCGAAACAGCGGAAATGCCGGGCATGTATCCTGCGGGCGATTTTGACCTCGCAGGCTTTTCTGTTGGCGCGATGGAACGGGGCCATGATTTGCCGGCGAACGTTCAAGCGGGCGACGTTTTGCTGGGCCTTGCGTCTTCGGGCGTTCATTCCAACGGCTATTCATTGGTGCGCAAATTGGTCGAAACATCCGGTTTGGCGTGGGATGATGACTGCCCATGGCAGGACGGCACGCTGGGTGCGGCATTGTTGGAACCCACGATGTTATACGTCAAAGGGTGCGTCGCGGCGATCGCACAGGCTGATACGTTGCGTGCTTTGGCGCATATCACCGGTGGGGGTTTGACAGAAAATCTACCGCGCGTTTTGCCGGAAAATCTGGGCGCGCAGATCAATCTGG
The DNA here is from genome assembly GCA_047626725.1 of Ascidiaceihabitans sp. GTDB lineage: Bacteria > Pseudomonadota > Alphaproteobacteria > Rhodobacterales > Rhodobacteraceae > Ascidiaceihabitans. The sequence continues at coordinate 15,334 of JBLHSG010000046.1, read as the reverse complement.
ATGTGTGGGATTTGCCTGACGTGTTCAAATGGCTGGCCTCAGTTGGTGGCATGGCAGAAGCGGAATTGTTAAAAACGTTTAACTGCGGGCTTGGCATGATTGCGGTTGTGGCTGCAGACAAAGTAGACGCCGCGCGCGCCGCGTTCACAGACGCAGGCCACGATGTTGTTGAAATCGGCACCATCACCGACGGGCAGGGCGTTACGTACCAAGGCGCGCTTTTGTGACCACACGCGTTGCGATCTTTGTGTCGGGCGGTGGGTCGAACATGCGCGCATTGGTCGATGATATGACCGGCGATCACGGCGCGCGGCCCTGCGTCGTGGTTTCGAATAACGCAGGGTCCGGCGGCATCGCATGGGCAAAAGCGCAAGGCATCGCCACCGAAGTTGTCGATCACCGCCCCCACGGCGAGGATCGCGCGCGTTTCGAGGCAGAATTGAACCGCGCCTTAGACAAACATGCCCCTGATCTGATTTGCCTCGCGGGGTTTATGCGGGTGTTGACGGCGGGTTTTGTGACGCCGTGGCAGGGCAGAATGTTGAACATCCACCCGTCGCTATTGCCGAAATACAAAGGCTTGCACACACACGCCCGCGCACTGGCCGCCGGTGATACGGAACACGGCTGTTCGGTGCACGAGGTCACGCCGCTCCTTGATGATGGGCCAATTCTGGGCCAAGCGCGATTGCCAGTTCAGGCGACAGACACGCCAGACACGTTGGCCGCGCGGGTTTTGGTGCAAGAACACCGCCTGTACGCCGCCGTTTTGCGCCGTTTTGTGACAGGCGAAAAGGGCTGCATCACGCTGACTGGTGTTTGATCAAACTATCGTGTAATTCTTTTTGAATTCCGCGCCTATAGGACATTAGAACACCGCATGAGAACGCTGACAACGACCGAAGATCTGGCCGCTTACTGCAAAGAAGCGCAAACGCATCCTTACGTGACAATCGACACGGAGTTTTTGCGAGAGCGCACCTATTATTCAAAGCTGTGTTTGATCCAGATGGCGATGCCGGGCACCGATGATTCCAACGCAGTTTTGATTGATCCACTGGCTGGTGACATGTCGTTAGAGCCGCTGTACGAGCTGTTTCGCGACACGTCTGTGATCAAAGTATTCCACGCCGCGCGCCAAGATCTCGAGATCTTTTTTGTTGATGCACAGGTGTTTCCAGAGCCGTTGTTTGACACCCAAGTGGCCGCGATGGTCTGTGGATTTGGCGAACAGGTTGGCTATGAAACGCTGGTTCGCAAAATCGCGCATGAACAGGTCGACAAAACGTCACGGTTTACCGATTGGTCGCGCCGCCCGCTAAGCGATGCGCAAAAAACCTATGCGTTGGCAGATGTGACCCACCTGCGTCAGGTCTATGAATTTTTGGCCGCCAAGCTGGCTGAAAACGGGCGGTCGCACTGGGTCGAAGAAGAATTGCACATTCTGACCAATCCGGACACCTACACAATCGCACCGCAAAATGCGTGGAAACGGATCAAAACCCGCACGAATTCAGGCAAGTTTCTGGCAATTGTTCAGGCGCTGGCGGCGTTTCGCGAGGAATACGCGCAGACGCGCAACGTACCGCGTAACCGTGTTTACAAAGACGACGCACTGGTTGAATTGGCCAGCAACAAGCCAAAGTCTTACGAGGAATTGGGGCGCTCGCGCCTGCTGCTGCGTGAAGCCCGCAAAGGTGAAATCGCTGACGGTATTCTGGCAGCTGTTCAGATCGGTTTGAATTGCCCGGCGGACAAAGCACCAAAAGCGCCTGCGGGCCGTGAAAAGCTACAGGTTAATCCGGCACTTGCCGATCTGTTGCGTGTGCTTTTGAAGGCTAAAACCGAAAGCGCGGGGGTGGCTGCAAAGCTGATCGCACCGGCATCTGATTTGGATGCGTTGGCAGCAGGGATGCGCGATGTCGCGGCCTTGTCTGGTTGGCGCGCTGAAGTGTTTGGCGAGGATGCATTGCGGTTGTGCGAAGGCAAGATTGCCTTGGCCGCAGTTGGTAACGACGTGAAAATCGTATCTCTGGACTAATGCGTGGTGCGCGACACGCGCACCTTACACCATCACCCGTAACCGGTTAGCGACGACGCGACGTGCGTACGTTACGCGCTGCAACGACGCGAATAGTCCGCACGTCGCGCAATTCTTGATTGGTCAGTGTGCGCGCCACAACTACCGTGCGCGTATGCTCTGATCCAACAGGCTGGGCCGACGCCGGCTGAATGCCTTCGATCCGATAGGTCAAAACACCATCAACCGGCGTTTCGTCTTTTGTCTCGGGCGTCAGGCGAATGCTGTGCACGCCTTGGGATTTGGTCAGGCCAGTCGCACGCACAATCGCACCACCAGGGACGCGTTCGATCACCAGACCGGTGACTTGATCGATCTGGTTGCCAACGTACACTTCGCGTTCGGCACGGCGTTTTGCGAACAGACCGCTTTTGGTCGGGATCAACGGATTGGTGTTCACCTCTTGGGCGACAACCGGAGCAGAGCGCGATTGGCCAAACCAATTCAACGGGTTAACACGGCTATCGCGCACAGCACCACAAGCGGTGAGGGTCATTGCCGAGATCAAAAGGGCGGAAGTGAGAACGCGCATATGCCTGCCTGCATCAGTTGTTTGTATGTTTGGTAGCCTATCCGTCACCGCTTGAAAAGGTCAGCTCTGGAAAAGGTCACGACGAGAAAAGACTGTGGACGTTTAAGCATGCTCGCCCTACCTGTGACATCAGATAATTTGTGGCCCTATTTTTGGGGTACGCGGCAAAAACAAATGAGGTTCCTATGGCCAGCCCAGCTTTTGAAGAGATCGTCGAAGACTTTGAATTTCTCGACGATTGGGAAGATCGATATCGCTATGTCATCGATATGGGCAAGGCGATGGAACCACTGAATGACGCGTTAAAAGTTGATGCCACAAAGGTTGACGGATGTGCGTCGCAAGTCTGGATTCATCCGGCTGTCGAGAATGGTGTGTTTCGGTTTGACGGTGACAGTGATGCGTTGATTGTACGTGGATTGGTTTCAGTTTTACGTCACCTTTACAATGACTTGCCGTGCAAAGCTGTGATGGATGTTGATGCCTTGGCAGAAATGACGCGTCTGGGTTTGAACGATCATTTGTCGGCACAGCGATCAAACGGTGTACGCGCAATGATTGAACGGATCAGGTCTGTGGCTGCGGCCTAAGGCCTGGTTTTCGCTGTCAAAGACCCGCAAGCGTTGTCGCAAGATCGCCGTATCCGGTAAAGCGCCGCTCAAACCTAAGACCAAGGCGATCTGCGGCAATTTTGGCTTTTTCCGTCAGCTCAGGATCATCGGTTTGGGCCTGATAGACCAGCTTTTCGTAGTTGCCGAAATACATGTCGCGCAATTCAGGATGGCGATCCAGCCCCATGGGTTTGATGATGAACGCATCGAACTGTCGGACTAGGAAATCGGTCAGGTAAAACGCTGTGATTTCACTTTCACTTTGCTTTGCAAACCGTTCATTTCCCTCAAAAAAACTGTAACAGTGCGGGCCTGCTACCATTTGCACGCCCATCTCTTTACAGGCCACTTCTAGCAATCCGCCGGTCCCGCAATCCGCGTAAACCACAAAGATATCGTCGTAATCTGCGCTGTGTTTTTCGACAGTTTCACGCACGCTTTGGGTGATTTTGTCAGGGTACAAATGGTACTTGGCGGGCAGGCAGGTCAGATCCATATGATCCCAACCGTTGTGCGCCTTTAGGTCCAGAATCTCGCGTGCCAAAGCCCCGCAAGCGATCAACAAAATACGCCCGGCTTTGGATTTGGCCTGCATCACATCTAGCCCGTGATCGGTCAACGTGCTGTCAGAAATTTGATCCATGAGGTGATCCTAAACAAAAAAGGCCTGCTCTGACAGTCGCAGAACAGGCCCAAATTCACAGTGTCGTCGTGTCGCGAAATGTTACGCGGACATCTGGTTGTGCTTTTTGCCCATCCATTCTTTTGCCGTCTCAACCGCAACGGCTGCATCACGACAATAGGCGTCGGCGCCAATGGCTTTGCCGAATTCTTCGTTCAGCGGGGCACCACCAACCAACACGATGTAATCATCGCGAATGCCTTGTTCGATCATCGTATCAATCACGACTTTCATGTAGGGCATCGTGGTTGTCAGCAGGGCCGACATGCCAAGAATATCAGGGCCTTCGGTTTCCATCGCCTCAAGGTATGCTTCGACGGCGTTGTTGATGCCAAGATCGACAACTTCGAAACCTGCACCTTCCATCATCATACCAACAAGGTTTTTGCCGATGTCGTGAATGTCACCTTTGACCGTGCCGATAACCATTTTACCAACGCGCGGTGCACCGGTTTCGGCCAACAATGGCTTGAGGATAAACATGCCACCCTTCATTGCATTTGCGGCCAGTAACACTTCGGGAACGAACAAAATACCGTCCCGGAAATCGTGACCAACAATGGTCATGCCGCCAACAAGAGCCTTTGTCAGGACGTCATAAGGGGTCCATTTGCGCGCCAGCAAAATGTTCACGCCTTCTTCGATCTCTTCTTTCAGGCCGTCATAAAGGTCATCAAACATTTGTTGGACAAGTTCTTCGTCGTCCAGATCCGCTAGGATAATTTCGTCTTCGTCTGACATGCGCTTTCCTTTAAATTGGGCACATAATCGGCCACTTGTTTTTTGTTTTGACAGAATGTCGCAACCTCACTTTGCGATTTGCGACATTGACGGCGCTTTGCGCGACCTTGTTAAGTTATTTGTACCTTTTTGAGGGGTAAAAGACTATGGTTTGAGCGAATTTTATAGCTAACGTTCTGCATTTGTTCTAAATTGATTTGATGAATCAAAACGTAATCAAAGGGCGCGCAGCCCAAACCAATCAGGTCGGTCGGTTTGAACAGTTTGAACGCGACGCCGTCGATGATGGCTGGGCGCGCGATGATGAATTGCCGGTTTTGCGCACGCAGGTTCAAATCGAATCCCCGCGCACTGTGATCAGCTATAATAAATCGCCGGACCTGCCGTTTGACCGGTCAATCAATCCGTATCGAGGGTGCGAACACGGCTGCATCTATTGTTTTGCGCGTCCCAGTCACGCGTATTTGGGCATGTCAGCGGGCCTTGATTTTGAAAGCCGACTGATCGCACGCCCCTCAGCGCCCGATGTTTTAAAACGTGAACTTGCCCATAAATCCTACCGCGCGGCGACGCTGGCGATCGGGACAAACACCGATCCATACCAGCCGATCGAACAGGAACACCGTATTGCGCGCCGTTTGCTCAAGGTGTTGTCAGACGCAAATCATCCTGTGGCGATTGTGACAAAAGGCACTTTGATTGAACGCGATATCGACATTCTAAGCGACATGGCGCGTCGTGGTTTGGTGCGTGTTGGCATTTCGGTCACGACGCTGGATGCAAAATTGTCCCGTTTGATGGAACCCCGAGTTCCGCCCCCCGCGCGGCGGTTGCAAATTATAAATCGATTGGCGCGGGCAGGGGTTCCGGTGCGCGTCATGGCCTCACCGATGGTTCCTGCGTTAACGGACCCCGAACTTGAGGCCATCTTGACGGCAGGCAAAAATGCAGGTGCGCGCCATGCCAGCTGGATTATGCTGCGTTTACCACGCGAAGTATCGCCCCTGTTTCAAGACTGGCTTAGCCAACATTATCCTGATCGCGCGGATCGGATCATGGCGCGCTTGCGCGAAATGCACGGTGGCAAGGATTACGAGGCAAATTGGGGGCATCGCATGCGCGGTTCCGGCCCATATGCAGAAATGATCAGCCAGCGGTTCAAACTGGCGGTCAAACGCATCGGCCTGAAAACAGTGGCACCGCCATTGCGCACAGATATGTTTCGCCCACCCGTTTTACCGGGTGCGCAGATGTCATTGTTCTAGGTTTGTATTAGGCGTCGTTCAGGCGTGAACGGCGTGTGCGGCGCGGTGCCGGTTCATTGTCACCAAGACCATCAGAGGCTGATGTGAACGCGCCCAATTTTGCCGTGATTTCTTCGAGTGACGGGCGTTCTGACATTGTGCGTGTGTCCAATGCTTCGCGCATTGCACGCAAATGTTCTGGCATCGTGCCACAGCAACCGCCGATAATGCTAGCGCCACAGGCCCGCGCCATGATCGCGTAATCTGCCATCAATTCAGGCGTGCCGTCATAGTGAATGTGACCTTCGACATATTTTGGGATGCCTGCGTTGCCTTTGGCGATGATCGGCAAATCAGGGTTTTGACCAGCAAACCCTAAGACTGTGCGCAACAGATCTGAGGATCCGGTGCCGCAATTCGCGCCAAACGCCAACGCTTTGTTGGGGATGTCGTTGACCAAAGTCACCATGTCAGCGCTGGTCACGCCCATCATTGTGCGCCCGGCGGTGTCAAAGCTCATCGTGCCACACCAATCGATACCGGCCAGTGCGAAACCCTCGGCGGCAGCCCGGAATTCTTCGGCGGCAGAAATGGTTTCAACCCAAACCACATCGGCACCGCCAGCTTTTAAACCGTCTGCGGTTTCGTGAAACATTTCGACGGCCAGCGCATGTGTGAGTTCGCCAATCGGGGCCATGATTTCGCCCGTTGGTCCAACTGATCCCGCCACGATGACTTTGTGACCGGCCTTGTCCGCGATATCGCGCGCAATTTCCGCAGCAACGCGCGACAATTCATGGGCACGTTTTTCTGCACCATGAAGTTTGAGGCGCGACGCATTGGCCCCAAACGAATTGGTCAGGAAAATATCACTGCCGGAATCGACCGCACCAGAATAAAGAGCGCGAATTTTTGCAGGCTCGTCTGTGTTCCACATTTCTGGCGCATCACCTGACATCAACCCCATGTTGAACAGATTGGTGCCTGTTGCACCGTCGGCCAGCAGCGTGCCTTTTTCAGTCAACAGTTTGATCAGGGGGTTGGTCATGCAATATTCCACATCAGAAGGGTTTTTACCGCTCTGTCACGAGGCGTGTTTTGAGGCCAGTTCATAATTTTCATTACTATTATGAAATTTATGTGCGGTTTGCGGGACCACTTTTACAATTGGCGCAGGGCTGTGCACTTCGCGTGCAATGTCCATGAGGGCCAGCGTCAATGATACGGTGTTTGGTGCGGCGGCATAACGTGAGGCCCATCGCGGCGAAAATGCGGATTTAAACTGCCGCAAACCGGTGCCGCCGGCTTTAGTCACAGCAACGCGTGCGGCCCAGCGAAACATAGCGCGTTCGGGGGCAGGGCATGCAGGTACGGCCGCAAGGCTGACACGCCCGATGGCGGCCTGACGCGCGCACAGCACGGCCTGATGAACCAACGTATGCATCGTGCCATCCGGGGCCTGTTCCGTGTTGCGCATCACATCCAGACACCATTCTTGGGTGCTGCGTTGAAAGCTGACAAATGCGACCAAAACACCGTTTAGGGAGCCGCGCAGGATGAGGTGATCGTTCAGGTAACCTTGTTCGAAACGGCCCATCGTACCGCCGCGCGCTGTGCCGTGTGTGCGTTGCCAAAGCTGGTCGATGCGCGCCATGTCTATCCAGGGCGGTTCGCCGGACCATTCAATTGTAAGCCCTGATTTTTCGGCGGATCGCAGTTTTCGGCGCAGTTGTCGCGCTGACGGGGCATCCGGTGCGTAAGTTTGCGGATCAATCAATGCATCGTCTGACATGTGCAGAACTGACCAGCCTTTGCGCCGCGCTGCTGCCGCGATTTTGCCGCTACATTTGTAAACATGCGGGATACGGCCGCATGATGTTGCCTCGTGATGAAGGGCGCTTAGGGTTGCATCTGCATGGCCTCTGATCGGGTCACAAAGAGCGGTCAAAGTCTGTCCTGTCGGCCAAATCGCACAGGCCCCGTCACGGGTCGGCAAGATACGCCCGCCGTTTTGCCTAATGATGCCAAGTTCGGAATTGCGCGCAGTTCGCAAACTGATTTTTGGTCGCGGTGATTGCTGTGCGGTTTTTGTAAATGGCAGGATCAGCGCAGCACCGGCAAACATCGCAGGCAATGCATAATAGACGATACGAAACGCCAAGATACTGACCAGAACATCGCCCACAGGCACCTGAGGGAACAAACCAATCATCATCAGCTCAAACGGTCCGACGCCACCGGGCGTATTGGACAACAGCGCCATGCCCAGTGCGATCAAAAACAACGGTAAAAACTGTGTAAACGTCACCTCAGCGCTGGCGGGCATCAGCACAAACAGCGCGGCACCTGCCGCGATTGTATCAATGGCGGTCCACAGAATGATTGCACCAGCACTTAGCAAACTGGGCAGGCGCGCTGTAAGGCGCCCGATGTTCAGAACCGGGTGGCGAAACATCAACCAGATCGCTGCAGGAATGACCGCGAGAATCGCAAAGGCGAGGGGCTTGATCCAGAGGGGTGCAGGAAAAATCGCGCAAACGACCCCCAGCACCACAGCCCAACTTAGAATAAATGAAAACGACACAAATGCCGAAAGCTTTAGCGAGGTCGCAAAGGTCACGTCGGGCAACATGCGCCAGCGGGCAAGTGCGCCTGTGAACAGCCCGAAACCAAGGGTTTGCGCCAGTGAAATCGAAATCGTGCCAGACCAACGCGCCTGATAATCGGCAATCCCTGTGGCAAAATGTCTGTGCGCGACACCATCATAGCGCCCAACCGACCACAGGCTGATAATGCTAAGGGATCCTGCCGCAAGCCACGCAGACCACGGCAACGCGCGCAATTGGGATAGGGTCGCATCAAGCGATTGGGCCGCGAAATGCGGGGCCAATGCCCAGGCACACACGACAAGGACAGCCAGCGGCAAAACGATGCGCAGCACCATGCTTGCTTGCGATTTCAAGCTGCGTGTTTGCGTCATTCCAAGGCTGCCTTACCAATCACTTACGTGGGATCGGATAAACAACAACCATGAGCATCACGTTAACACGAAACCGGTTCAGCATGCCACAAATCACATGAAGAATGTCACGCAACATGTTGCTATGTCTGGATTACAGTAGCTGCGCCTGCGCTTCGATCAACAGCGCATTCATTTTTGCGCGCAGGGTGGCGTCGTCGGTTTTTGCGCCAAGATCACCAGAAACTTTGCGAAAAACATCCTCGTCGTCGGCTTCTTCGAAATCGGATTTCACGACGTCACGGGCATAATCTTGAGCGCCCTCTCCGGTTTTGCCAAGCAGGTCTGCCGCCCATAACCCCAGCAATTTATTACGTCGGGCCATCGCTTTGAACTGCATTTCTGCGTCATGGGCAAATTTCGCCTCAAACGCGGTTTCGCGGTCATCAAATGTGCTCATTTTTGGCTCCTGTGCGCTGATATTATCCATAGATATGTGGCGCGTTTTCAATTCTAACAAGAGGCCAGCTTGCGAGGCGGCACCCCTTGTCGTATGAGAGCGCTAAAAGGGCGGACTCGCTCGCCCCACATTGTCCCTTGATATGGGAAAGGACGCCGATGGCCCGTCGCAAAAAAATCTACGAAGGCAAAGCTAAGATTCTGTATGAAGGTCCTGAGCCGGGCACGATTGTGCAGTATTTTAAGGACGATGCGACCGCCTTTAATGCTGAGAAAAAAGCCGTGATCGAAGGCAAAGGCGTGTTGAACAACCGCCTGTCCGAATATTTTATGACCGGTCTGAACACGATCGGCGTGCCGACGCATTTCATCAAAAGCCTGAATATGCGCGAACAACTGTGCAAGTCTTGCGAAATTGTGCCGCTGGAAATTATCGTGCGCAACTATGCCGCTGGCACCATGTCCAAACGTTTGGGCATCGCTGAAGGCACGCAATTGCCGCGCCCGATTGTTGAATATTGCCTCAAGGACGATAGCCTTGGTGATCCGTTGGTGTCCGAAGAACACATCGCCGCCTTCGGGTGGGCCAGCCAGCAAGACATGGAAGACATCCTATCGCTGGCATTGCGCGTCAACGATTTCTTGACCGGCATCATGTATGCAGTTGGAATTCGTTTGGTGGATTTCAAAATCGAAATTGGCCGTGTTTATGACGGTGATTTCCAACGCTTGATCGTGGCCGATGAAATCAGCCCTGATAGCTGTCGTTTGTGGGACATCAAAACCGGCCAAAAGCTGGACAAAGACGTGTTCCGCCGCGATTTGGGCAATCTGACCGACGCCTATACCGAAGTGGCGCAGCGTTTGGGTGTGATGCCAAAAACGCCCGCCACCAAGCCGACCCTGATCAACTAAGAATTTCCGGAGAAGACTGATGAAAGCACGTGTACATGTCATGTTGAAAAACGGCGTTTTGGACCCCCAAGGCGAGGCCGTGCGCCATGCCCTTGGGTCCATGGGGTTTGACGGTGTGAACGGGGTGCGTCAGGGCAAAGTGATCGAACTTGATCTGGCTGACGGCGCAACCGAAGCGGACGTGAAGGACATGTGCGAAAAGCTGCTCGCCAATACGGTCATCGAATCCTACAGCGTGGAGATGACCTGATGCACGCAGCTGTCGTTGTTTTTCCGGGTTCAAACTGTGATCGCGACCTTGCTGTTGCCTTTGAGGCCGCAGGGGCCAAGGTGTCGATGGTTTGGCACAAAGATACCAAATTGCCGGACGGTGTTGATATCGTTGGCGTGCCTGGCGGGTTCTCGTTTGGGGATTATCTGCGGTGCGGCGCGATTGCGGCCAATTCGCCGATTTGCCATGAAGTAAAGGCACACACGGATCGCGGCGGCTATGCGTTAGGGATTTGCAACGGCTTTCAAATTCTGACCGAAACCGGTGTTTTGCCGGGGGTGTTGCTGCGCAATGCTGGTCTGAAATACATCTGCAAAACGGTGGGCCTCAAGGTCGAAACATCGCAGTCAGAGTACACAACAGGCTATAACGCCGGTGATGTGATCGACATCCCGATCGCGCATCACGATGGCAACTATTTTGCGGATGATGAAACGATTGCCACGCTCAAGGGCGAGGACCGGATCGCGTTCACCTACACAGACACGCCAAACGGTGCAAAAGCCGATATCGCGGGTATTTTGTCGGCCAACCGTCGTGTGCTTGGCATGATGCCACACCCTGAACGCGCGGCTGATGCGGGTCATGGTGGCACGGACGGACAGGCGCTGTTCCGCGCATTGGTAGGGGCGCTCGCGCCTGCGTGACTTGAGCCTGACACCCTTGCGCAGTAGGTTGCGGCCATGAATGGTGACAGTGTTTTCAGAAAAAACAACGCAATCAGCTGGCGGGTTCGCTTGGCTTTGGTCGTTTTACTGGTGCTTGCCGTGGTCACGGTGTCTGTCACAAACCGGTTTTTAACCGACCGTTTTACCGAAACAACGCGCAATCGGGCGGAACTGCGTTTGGCGCTGTATTCCGGTAACTTGTTGTCCGAATTGCGCCAAAACGCGATTGTGCCGCAGTTGCTGGCGCGCGATCCGACATTGATTGGCGCGTTGAATTCCGCTGATTATACACAATCGACGCAACGCCTGATTTCGTTTGTCGAAGAAATCGGGGCCGCGTCGATCATGCTGCTGGATCGCGATGGGCGCGCGGTGGCCGCCACTGATCGCAATCGCCTTGGGTCCAGCCACCGCAGCATGCCGTATTTCGTTGAGGCATTGCGCGGGCAGGGCACGATTTTTACCGCTGAACCCCGCGAGGCGGGTGGGTTTATCTTTAACTACTCGCGCCGTGTTCAGTCGGGGGGGGACAACCTTGGTGTGATCTCGGTTGAGGTCGATTTGCAGAAATTTGAACGTGCGTGGGCTGGTATTTCGGATGCGTTGATCGTGACCGACAGCACCGGCGCGATCATTCTGGCGACCGAACCGCGCTGGCGTGGCCGCACCGAAGCCGAGGCGCTGGCCCAGCAAACTCCACAAAGCGCGATCCAGCGTGCGATCCAAGCCACCGCTGATTGGACGGCCTTGCCGCCGGATGCGTACCTTCAGGGCGAGGCGGTGATGCGTCTGGAAACCCGCGTCGCATTTCGTGGTTGGCGCATGACGTCGTTCACAACCTATGCGTCTGTGCGTGAACGGGTAAACGGGGTTCTGGCGCTCGAGATTATGGGATTTGCGATTCTGCTGGCCTTGGCGTTCTATTTTCTTAGTCGACGCACGGCCGGACGCATGGCGTTTTTCATGCGCGAGTCGGCAGAGCTTCGCCAATTGAACAAGCGCTTGCAGCGGGAAATTGCCGAGCGTGAGCGGGTGCAAGAGACGCTTGCAGTCGCCGAACAAACGCTTGAACAGTCATCGAAACTGGCCGCTTTGGGCGAGATGTCAGCGGCCGTCAGTCACGAGCTAAACCAACCGCTTGCGGCGATGAAAACCTATCTGGCGGGCGCGCGGCTTTTGTTGACCCGTGCGCGCCCGGACGAGGCGCTGTCATCCTTTGGTCGCATCGATGATTTGATCGAACGCATGGGGGCAATTACGCGCCAGTTAAAATCATACGCGCGCAAGGGCGCCGAAGAGCTAAGCCCTGTAAACATGGGCGATGCGTTGGCATCATCCCTGTCGATGATGGAACCACAACTGCGTCAGCGCCAAGTCGAAATCACCCGCATCGTCCCTGACACACCCGTCGAAGTGATGGGGGATCGGATGCGCATCGAACAAGTGATGGTGAACCTGCTGCGCAACGCGCTGGACGCCACCAAATCCGAACGCCACCCGCAGGTCGATATCATCCTAAGTGCGGGTGAAACCGCGACCCTGACCGTGCGCGACAATGGCCCCGGCATCGCGGACAAAGACGCGCTGTTCGAGCCGTTCTACACAACCAAGCTGCCGGGCGAAGGGGTGGGCCTTGGGCTTGCCATTTCATCCGGCATCGTCAACGATTTGGGTGGTCGGCTTACGGCCCGCGACGGCCAAGCAGGCGGTGCGGTGTTCGAGATGAGCCTGCCGATATTGGGTGACCGATCAGACGTACCGGGCGAGACAACAGAAATTACGGCCACGCCACAAGCGGCCGAGTAGGATAATTTGACCATGACACAAGCCATGAAAATCGCCATCGTCGACGACGAACAAGACATGCGCCAATCCATCAGCCAATGGCTGGCCTTGTCGGGTTATGACACGGAAACATTCGCCAGCGCCGAAGACGCGCTAAAGGTTTTAGGCCCGGAATATCCTGGCATCGTGATTTCGGATATCAAAATGCCCGGCATGGACGGGATGCAGTTTTTGAAAAAACTGATGGGCAACGACAGCGCGCTGCCGGTCATCATGATTACGGGTCACGGCGATGTGCCAATGGCCGTCGAGGCGATGCGCGTTGGCGCGTTTGATTTCCTCGAAAAGCCGTTTAATCCGGATCGCATGTCTGAGTTGGCGAAAAAGGCCACGGGCGCGCGTCGTCTGGTTATGGACAACCGCATGCTGCGCAAAGAACTGTCTGATGGCGGTCAATTGATGAAAAAACTGATCGGTCAGTCGCCGATCATGGAACGTTTGCGCGAAGATATTCTGGATCTGGGGCAGGCCGATGGCCACGTCCTGATCGAAGGTGAAACCGGCACTGGCAAAACGCTGGTCGCCCACGCCTTGCACGCGGTTGGCAGTCGCGCTGGCAAGAAATTCGTATTGGTCAGCTGTTCGGCGCTCGAAGAAGAGGCTTTGGGCAAACGCCTGTTTGGCCCGATGTTGCCCGAAGACGCGCAATTGCCCGCGATCGAAGAGGCGCGCGGCGGCACGTTGGTTCTGGAAGACATCGAGGCGATCAGCGAAAGCCTACAGGCCCGATTGCTGAGCGTAATCAACGAACAAGGCACACCTGCAGAAACCCGCATTGTCGGTATTTGCAACATGCAAGAGGCGGGGCGCACCTGCGAAGACGCGCTGCGACCTGACCTGCTGTACCGTCTGGCGGCTTTGCGCATCACCGTGCCTGCGTTGCGTCAGCGCGGCGAGGATATCTTGACGCTGTTCACGCGTTTGGGCGATCAATTTGCCGAAGAATACGGTTGTGATGCCCCAAAAGTATCAGCCCAAGAAGCAGCACAATTGTTGCAAGCGCCATGGCCCGGCAACGTGCGCCAATTGATCAACGTGGCCGAACGTGCCGTGCTGCAATCGCGCCGTGGCTCTGGCACAATCGCGTCTTTGCTGATGTCTGATCACGAAGAAATGCAGCCCGTCATGACAACCGAAGGCAAGCCGCTCAAAGAATACGTCGAAGCATTCGAGCGGATGTTGATCGACAACACTATGCGCCGTCACAAGGGGTCGATTGCGTCTGTTATGGACGAACTTTGCCTGCCGCGCCGGACCTTGAACGAGAAAATGGCGAAGTACGGATTGCAACGCTCTGATTACCTTTCCTAAGAGCGTTTTTTTGGCTTTCCGAAAAGCAATTTCTAACCGCAAAACCGGATAACCGAACACCATCGCCAACCACGGGCTTATGATCTGCCTTTGGTTGGCGTTTGCGCGCGTGCGGGTTTCACAGGGTCTCGCGCGCGTTCATTTGCACTGTTGTTCAATTGCCCATTGTAATTGGCGTTTGGCTTGTCTTATGTATTGGATAAGGGCAAGCGCGTAAAAACGCGTTTCCCCGCACAAGTTTCGCTGAACGAAACCATCGCAGGCCACTACAAATGCCCGATATTTGTTTAGACCGATTGAGCCCTCAGGGGCTGATAAGAACGCTGATGGGTCACAGTACTGCGACACACAGCATATAATGGATGCGCCGCTTAACCACAGTGCGCGTGTCGGAGAAGAAACGCGATGACGCGCGCGATAGCATTTAGCATCACAGCAGAGGGTCTTTTGGCCCCGTACTGCCGCGCGTCCCACTTCGCCCTGACAAGTCACCCTCCAAAAGTTGCAGCTCCTCCCGGGCGGCGGCTTCTTGCACGGTGCAAACGGACAATATGCCTAAGAAAATGCTTATCGATGCCACCCACGCGGAAGAAACCCGCGTCGTGGTGGTCGACGGAAATAAGGTCGAGGAATTCGACTTTGAGTCCGAAAATCGCCGTCAACTTGCCGGCAACATCTATCTTGCAAAAGTAACACGGGTCGAACCGTCGCTTCAGGCGGCCTTCGTTGACTATGGCGGTAATCGTCATGGTTTCCTTGCGTTCAGTGAGATTCACCCGGATTATTACCAGATTCCCGTCGCGGACCGTGAGGCCCTGATGGAAGAAGAGCGCGCCTATGCCGAGGCACAGCGCGCCCGTGAAGACGAAGACGACAAACCAAAGCGCACGTCGCGGTCGCGCAGCCGGTCCAAGACCAAAGCGTCGGATGTGGTCAGCGATGACGCAGTTGTTTCAACCGAAGTTGAAGCGGCGGCTGACGGCGAAATCAAAGGCATGGAAACCATCGACCTTGGC
>JBLHSG010000045.1:0-20017 GCA_047626725.1 Ascidiaceihabitans sp. | reverse complement strand
TTCACGGCAGCAGTAGCTTTCTGACCACCCAAAAATCTTTTAAATATGCTAAACAAACTGACCTCCGAATTAATACCTAAATACAATAGAACACTTCAGTTCCGCTCTTTGACGCATCTGCGCTAGCTAGGAACCTTCTGATTTCTCCACGTTGCCAACACACCCGCAACATCCAGTTCAGTAGGCTCTTCACTCCATAAGGCGGTGAAAGATGCATCGGCGCTATCAGGCGTGGGGTTCGGTTTGTCTACTTTAATACGTGTGGGCATAATCATGGCGTCGCCAATGAGGATCGCTTCGCCACGTCTCAAGGAGGAGAACATCGATGTTATTCCTCGTACTGAGTCCGGAAGGAGGTTCCGAACATATGATTGGTCATCTGGGTTCGAAATTCTCAGGCACAAAAAGCTTCCACACTGCGACAAGATCGTAGACGACATCTCTCTTGGCCGCTGGCTAATCACCGTTAGGCTAATGCCGTATTTTCGACCCTCCTTAGCAATCCTTTCAGCGGATTCTCTAGGTGCTTGATTTGATGCAGAGTCGCTCAAGTAGATGTGAGCCTCATCTGCAAAAATCGAGATCGGAAAACGCGAACCTTTGAGGCGACTATGCCAGTAAGAGAAATCAAACAAACACCTCAATGTTAACGAAATCAAAGAGCCTCTAACGTCGAAGGGCACTGGACTAAGGTCAAGAACGACGATCTTCTTACGATTTGAGTTTTCTTCACCGAGCAGTTTGCGGAATAGGTCATCCATTGAGGCGCTGGTGTTGTATTTCTGAGGTTTGAAAATAAGGTCGTAACGTCGGTCGTTTAACCGAGACTCAAGCCGCATGAGTAGGCGCGTGAATTGCCCATGCAACGGGCCGGACTTTGGCCCTCGCTGGCCAGCGACCATTTCGACGTCAAGACGTCTAAACTCATCAATGATCTCCATGAGATCAAAGTACACGGGTGTATCGATTGTAACCTTTTCCAGTCCGAGAGCTGCATTCTCAGGATGGTTTTCCTTTGCAGCCTGCAAAAGTTCCTTAAACTTTGCGTTCTGGTTTGGAGCACTGGACTCGGCCCGATCTATCATCAGAGACAGGATTTCTTCAGCATTCATCAACCAATATGGCATTTCAATATCAGCGGCCGAAATGACTTCAGCTTCATCCCCAAACGCCTGAGCATACTCACCATGTAGATCTAGGAGTAGGACTGTGGATTGAGGAAAAGCTGCGATCTTTTGCAGTACCGACGCAACCGTCCAAGATTTTCCACCACCGGTTTGACCAAGTATTGCGGCATGACGGCTAAGGAATGAATCAAGGTTCATTTTTGCATCTTGCCCTGGCAGGAGAGATAGTTTTCCCAACGAGAAGTCGCCTTCTGCAAAGCTAGTATAGATGTTGTTGATCGTCGATGGCAGCACCGCGAAGACTGGCGCGTTTACCGTCGGTAATACATTGGTTCCTCGTTCAAATTCTCCAGTGGCATCCATAGTTCCAATCGGGATCGTTACGAGTTGGCGCAAGACCTGATCCATAACAAAATCTCCTGCTGCAACTGTTGTTTTCACTTCAGCCGCTCCAACATTGGCCTCCCTCATCCGAGTTTCTGTGACCAAGCAAAGCAAAGTACCGTTGGGCAAAGACAATTCTACAAAAGAGCCAGGTTGGCCTATTAAGATATTCACTGGACCGTCGGGAGTACTGACATCAACGGCCATTTCTTCGGGTACGCCAACGTTATTCTCACCGTCGAAATCTATTAGTGCGACGGCTATCGTATCGCCTTTGACCTCAATCACTTTTCCGATCTGATGTTTCAAATTCTATCCCCTAAAAGAGTTCAACAAACTTACTAAATTTCCATGTGTCGCTATCTTCTGCATGCTCATGCCCACCAATCACTTTTTTGTCCCTGCAAACGTGAAGTACGTTGGGCCGAGCGCGCAAATCACTAAGGCCTTGTGGTTCGACTTCGCAAAAATTGGAGAGCGATATGCCTCCAGATGAAATATGGGGAGTCATCAGGCTGTCATTAATGTGACTGTCGCCAAAGCTAAAACCCGATGAGATAAGGTATTTACAGCGACTACTTAAGATCGAGTTGGAAACATGAAAAAGGCGATCATATGGGCGCGACAGGGTCTCAATCACTTTGGTGCGCCTCGGTAGGACCATGCACCTCGCATCCTGGTCGATAATAGCGCTTGGAGCTGCTTCGAAAATTCTATCTTCTCGTTTGTACCAGGACACGGACCCGTGAAGCTTTATCAGACGAATCGTTAAGCCGTTTTCTGGCTTGAAGGTTGAGCCCGATGTCTCACCAGATACCATTGAGAACTCTTGTTCCGAAAAATACCGTGTTGTCGCTCCGACAAAACCATTCACTAACTTCAAGCCGACTTCAGAACAGGCATCCTCTATCAACAGGTCGTAGTTCGTCGTAAATAACCACACGTTAGTTGGGCGCTCAAAAGCTCTCGATTTCAGCCGTTGTAGGAACGCTACTTGATTGGAAATGTCAGGCTTCATAACGCCCAGAATTACATCTCGGACCAACTCTCGAATTTTCTCTTTGAGCAGCTGATATCTTGGGAGAGGGTTGTTCGCATGATAGGCAATCACCAAATCTGAAATTTCTTCGATGTTGGGTAGTCCGTTTGCGCCATCATAGGTCAAGTCAGAGGCAGAAAGTACTTCATCCATCGCGGCGCGATCGTTTCCAGTTAGCGCGCCAACTACAGATTTTGTGAGCCCAGTGACAAGCGGATACCCTGACTCAAATGACGTACCAGCGCCAAACAGAAAACCAAGGTTGTCGATGCTTGTTCCCGTCTTTGGGACGAATTCTTCAATACTCAAATCTGTACTTCTCAAAATTAAACGTGGTAATCAATCTCAATCCACAGTTGCACATCTTGCAGGATATCGCCAGCCACAGCAGCGTCATTTTATATAGCTAAATTCTCAGTCGAATGACTGCTAACGCATCAAAACTTTCTCGAAGTGCCCGCCGCAGCGAACGGCGGCTCTCCGCCCATAGTGTAAGGGCCAGCCAATTTTCGGACCTGTTTCTTGCGCAATCGCCCGTTGGCTATGGAAGCAAACAAAGGAAAACGAACAAAGCAGGTGTCTAGTAAACAAGGGGCACCTCGAACTTTTGCCCCACCTTCAATGACCTTCCATTTATCCCGACCTCATCCAGCTCATAACCACTTTGAAAATACACCTCCCGCCTCACCTTCCGGCCATCCCCTAGTTCGAACAAACATCGAAGGTTCCGATTATCACCCCAAACACCGGCGATTGCTTTTATTTCAATCCCTGTTGGCAGTCGATCCACTCGATCAAAGTCACGGTAGTCGATGCCACCTGCGAGGGCCTCTCGGTAACTCATGGTGAATCCTTCAGTCACCTCATCAGATTGAGCCAATTTCAAACCCGTTTCTAAGGCAGTCTTCCGCAAGAGTGCACGCGCTCCTTCAAAACTATATGTTGCCTTCTTGTGAAAGGTTAAAAGGTCACCACCGTTTCCCCGATTTACAAGCAAGTGCATCTCAAAGCCATTGGAGCCTTGCTTAAGGGAATACAGATTATCACGAAGATCCATCTCACCATCGACGCCGAAGGCATTGTACTCAAATGCTTCAGCAAAGCGCACCGCATCATTGAGTGCAGCCACGCTCTTTAACGGAACCAAAATGTAAAATATCTCGGTTTTTCGTGGATATCCGCGCCAGTTAGACGGCCACCGTTTGAGCCGTGCCATGATATCTTCCGTTTCAATCCAAATCGTCCCGTTTTCACGACGATGTAATGTGCGGTAATTTTCGCGCCCAGAAATATGAATAGCACGATCCAAAATTCGCTGAATCATGTAATTCAAGTCATCTGTGTCTAGGGCTTTCATTTCGGTCAAAATCCGAAAAACCGGAATATAACCCTTTTCAATATTCGCTTCTAACATCGTATCTCCTCATCGTTCTAATCCGTAGCCTGCAGCACGCGTGGCCTCTCGTTCATTCAGTCTTGTTTCAATCGCGCCTCGGCGGCTTTCACTAATTTCAAGCTCATCTCTAGTTGCGTGCGCAGCCTCCCGTAGTTCGATCCCTCGCTCAACAAGCCGTTCAACGCAGCCACGGACGCCACTTGCGATTGAATGAGCACCGACACGCAAGCGGCCAACCCATCCATCTGGCTCTGCATCCCGTTCGTCGAGCGTTCCTCTAATCCGCTCAATTCCTTTGTTGAGGTTTCGCAGGCCGTCACCAACCGTTCTACGCAGGCGAGCAAGTCGCGTTCCAAGGCTGTCAGGGGCGTCATCTAGTTCTCCTCGATCTTGATGCACGTCACCGACCGACCGCCCATTGTGCAGGTCCTCAGCCGCGTCTTGGTCCGGTCCAGCACCAGCCAAGTCCCGTCCTCCCTGTCGATCCGCGTCAGGCCCAGTTCCGACAGTTCCGAGCGCGTCAGCTGGACCGTCCAAAGCCAGCTCGCGACCATCATCGAGGCGATCCCCGTCCCAACCATCCCTGCGATAATCCAAGGTGAGTGTGTCATCCAAGTCCTGATCTGTTCGATCCGTTCCTCGAACAAATTCCTGTTGTGAAACAGAAAGTGCGCCGTATCGTTCTGCATTGTATCCCGCGCGTCGTTCAACATGGTCTGCGAGGTCTGCACGAAGGTGGTCATGTGAGATGCCATCAAGTCTTCTTGTTCGGTTTGCATCTGCGCCAGTTTCATACTCAGCCGCGATTTCTGCGTGTCGGGTTGTGGACCAGTTTTCATGGGTGAGGACCCCTTCAAGTTTGAACGGTTTCGAGAATTCAGGATCGCGAACGCTGATTGATTTTGCCGCTTGGCGGGTAACCTCGAAGCCTGTGTCTTCAAAAAACGCGACCATGGATTCGCGATCCGTGATCAGGCCCGCGTCAATTTGATCGTAGAGCGCTCCAATGATGACCTGCCGTGCCTCTGCGCGTTTGGCGTTCTCGCGCAAAAGTTTAAAATCACGGGCAAGGTCAGGCTCCATCGGGTCGGCCCAACCGTGGGCCTTGTTCAACACATCGCGCAACGTGCTGAACGCCGCCTCATGGCCCGGCGGGGCGATGTTCAACGCCCTGCCCGTCGCCAGCTCCAAACGTGGCGTGCAAAAGTGCAGCTCGACATTGCCCTCGTGGACATGGCGCACCCAAAGGCAGTCGTGTTGATCCGCCTCAAGCCCCGCAAAGGCCAGAGCCTCAAATAGCTCAATGGCCTCTTGTTGGGCGTCCTCAGAGGGCTGATCGCTGTCCGCAAAGCTGACCACACCAGCGGTATAGGTCCACTTATTCGCGCTGGCGTCGATCAAATCCCGCGTCCGGTCAGGGTTACCGTGCAGCACTTCGGGAAGTGGGTCGCGGAGTTTGGTCTGCGGTGTTCCATCCTCATCGCGGATCAGGTTGCGGTTTTCGTCGTAAGCCAAGACTTCGCGTACGGTCAGGTAGTCGACGGGGGCCGCACCGCCTCCTGTGCCTGATGAAAAGAACGAGATGATCATTGCTGACTATCGCTGTGCTGGCCAATGATCTGAGCAAGCTGGCGCTCAATCGCGACAAGCCGCACGCTGACCTTGAGGGCATCGATGTTGCCTGCGAGGCCAGATTTGACAGCCCCGTTAATCCAGCGGGACAGTTGGTTGAGATTACCGCCGACACGGGCAACGGCCAACGTCAGCGACGGGTCAACACGCGGCACGGGCTTGCGCCGCCGCGCTTGGACCAGCCCCAAAGCCTCACGCATCAGTGAGGCGTTGGGTAGTCCAGCCGCGTCCGCTTTAGCGACAAGCGCGGCCTTTTCCGCAACGGAGCATCGAAAGATCACAGTCTCGGAAAGGGCCTCTTTGACGCGCCCTTCGCGCGTCTGGTTGGGGTTTGAAGGGGAGGCATGCCACCCCTCACAAGTCCCGCCGATGTAATCGGTGGGTAACCTTGCTGTTTTCTGAGAATGAGCCATCAGCTGTGCTCCTTGCGCGCTTGTTTTGCGATTGCACTGTTGAATGCTGGTGACCTTGTCTTTTCATGGGGCTGAATTTCGTTAGCCGACGAAACGTTTAAGGTTTTTTGATTTAGTATTTTTTCTTCTTTTCTATTCTCTTGTTTCGAAAGGGTTTCGAGACCCTTGCGAAAGGGTTCCACGACATGCAGCCCCTCACTTGGCAACATTTGATAGCAGGCTTGGATTGCGCCAAAGGTCACCCTGCCGCGTTTGTTGATTTCTTCCATCAAGATCAGATTGAAGTCATCGCCGTATTTGAAAAACTGCGCCTTCAAAAATGCGCGGAAGGCTTCGTGAACTTTCTTGTGTTCTGGGCTTAAATCTTCCCACGACAGCGCCTGTTTGAAGCTTGAGACCGTGAACTCAGACACGGCGCGACAAAACATTTCGGGTGGACATGTTGGCAGGCCGGAAAAGCTCTTGATGTGACCTTTCATTTGATTGCCATTGTTCGGGGCATTCAGAGAATTGAACCAGCCAACCAATCGCAAGGTCTGATATTCGAAGTCATATTCGATGAGGTCGAAATGCTGCAGCTCGGAAATCGCGGCTTCAATTTCCAATGGCTTGGCGCTTGCATCATAGCTCCAGATGTCGACTGGATAGCGAAACAGACCAATGTAATTACTCAACTTTGAGCAATGCGCCGCCAGATAGATGTAGCGAATATCATTGGATGAAAGCGCCCGATATTTCGGGCTTGAGAACAGATCAAAATCGATCTGCGCATAATATTTTACAGCCATGGTCGCCTCCGTCAGACAGAAACGATTTTCGACGTAATCCACGCATCTAAATCGACGCGCCGATAAACAATGCATCCGGCAATATTGGCAAACTTAGGGCCACGAGCACGGTTCTGTTTCATCCGTAGCTTTGAAAGTTGGCTTTCTGAAATTTTCAAATAGGCTGCGGCCTCCGCGGCGCGGTAGTATTCCTGCACCTCTTCGATCTGTGTTTCACCTGCGTGCATCGCTTCCTCCTGTGGTTCATCTGGATGCATTCAGATTGATCAGGGTTGCTTGGAAAAGCATGTGTTTAGATTTTAGTAATTTTTGGTCAGCCAGAACACAATTCCGATTTTTTTATACCACCTGTTTGATTTCTGTTTTCTTTCAAGCCACCTCAGCATCGACACCTCATAACGCATTTGTTCGCGAAACTTCTTTTTCCAAACACGTTTTATGACGCTCAGCGTGGGTTTGCCCACGCTGCCGTTCACATACTTAACATGAGAAAACCCTTGCTTCACCAACTCTGACGCATTCGAACACGTTTCTTTTGCGTCAGATTCAAACTGCATGCCCAACTTTCCACATAGAAATTCCAAGCTTTCAAAAATCGCTAAATTCCGCAGTTTGTCCCGTGTAACCGCTGGTCCCTGCTTATTTGGGATAGGAAACGTGCCCGATAGGACTTCGCCCGCAAAAGCCTTCAATTTTGCGGGCACGGCAACGTTCAGAATTAGATTTTCACCGACCACGTCAACCAAACGCGCATAGACTTTGAAATCAACTTTCGCTGCCTCATAGACACCTTTGGCCCATATCGGATCCATCACATAGCCCTTCTTGCGCTTGGCGATGCCGATAGACAGGTCAAAGCAGAGATAAAACAGGACGGTTTCACTCGAATTTATGATTGTTGCGTAATGGTCTGCGATTTCTGAAACGTGATTTTGCGCATCTGAAACGCCAAACTCAGGATCAACGTCCGGGCCTCCAATTAGAAAATCGTCCATGCTCGAATACATATCTTTTCCAAGATCCTGATTAATAAAGTAGTTCACAGCATTCAGCCAATGAACAGGCGGAATTCTTGAGTTCAGCTTTTGAATAAAACGTTTAATGCCTGCCTCTTTTCTTCTCTGTAATTTGCGCGATCATAGACCGCAGTAACGCTTCGGTCGGCATGACCGAGAACTCTCTCGACAATGAACCTTGGCACCTTGTTCTCAGTCATTCGGGTTGCAGCTGTGCGACGCAAGTCATGTATGCGCCAATTTTCAACACCCGCCGCCTTCGCCAAACGGTCTTTCTCACGCGACCCCAAGCGCAATTGCTTCAAGCCCGTCGGCCCAAATACGAATGGGCCTCGCTTTGGTTGCGTACCTAAAATTTCCATAAGTGCAGATGTGAGCGGCACCTCATGCGCCTTCGCGCTCTCTTTTTTCGTTGCCTTGAACTTGTCCGCTGGGATTGTCCAAATATCGTCTTGGATCTCCTCCCACTTCATACTGGCAACATTGTCTTTGCGTTGAGCCGACAACATTAAAAATCGAAAATACGCCCCAAGGTTATCGTAGAAAGTGGCATCCCAGACATTCTGCCATTCTTCATTCGTCAATACACGATCACGCGGCGTAGCGATTGCAGTGGCCTTCAACCCCGCCCAAGGATTTTCGTCGATCAGGCTTTCATCTACCGCCCAAGAAAACATCGGCCGTATATACCGGATAACGGCACTCCCGCGCAGCTCCGTCGACTTGTTGGACACATGGTTGCGCAGCTCACGTCCGTGATGAATTGAAATGTCAGTCAACTTTAGGTAGCCGATGAATTCCTCACCCCAGACATTCCAAGCAGACTGAACATCTCGCCATGAACGCATCCGAGCCTCTCGCGCCTTTCGGTATTCTTTAAAGAGATCCGCGACCGTTCTAATATGCTCTGGTGTCCATGGCGCATTTGAATTCGCCTTTGCTTGGATCGCGGCCATGCGTGCATCACGTACCGACATGTACGGAAACAGCCCCAAGCGAACCATGCGGCGTTTAGAACCTCGGTAAACAAATGTATGCCAATGTTTCGCTCCAAACTTCTTGCCGACGCGCAGCACTAAGCCACGTTCGACCGTATCGCGAACGTCATAGCGCTCCGACTTGTGCTTCAGCTTCGTTATGTATGTTTCTGTGAGTTTTGCTTGCATTTTGGTGGCGCTTTGGTGGCGTTTCCTGTTGTGGATACAGCTTCACTCTGATTCCTGAAAATTCATAAGTCAATGTAATTAAACGATTTTGAACGTGTAGGAACCCACAAGAAACAAGAAAGTGAGAATTGCAAATCCGCGTACACCGGTTCGATTCCGGTACTCGCCTCCAACCTTTCCCATACATTTAGCGCTTTATCGCCACGATATTACAGGCGCTGCCTGTGTTCAGGTCATGTGGTGTGCCAGGCGTGTCTTGACTGCTCACAGGATTTGGCCGTTCCCCTCCCTTACACTCCAGCCGCGACCAAGGCCGCAGTGCGAGCAGAAGCGGCGATTGCGTTTACCTCGTTCGGATTTGAAACTGCGCGCGATAACGTCAGGCCACCAATCAGAGTGCTGAGCATCGCCCACCCTTTTGCGCGCCGCACGTCTTCTGCGCCGCCTTCCAAACCATTGGCGATAAGGCCGACAATTTCGCTCATCTTCGCTTCGTAGGTACTGCGCATTTTCGGGTCTGCGCGCACGATTTCGGGCGATAACGTTGTCATCGCGCATCCACGGGCAAGGTCACCGCGGTGCGCCGTCCCCAAGTAATAGTCTGCAAATGCCCCAACCCAATCCGTACCAAATTCGGTTTGAAATTTCGGGACGCTCTCTATGACCTCGTCCATTCCAGTCGCAAGCGCGGCTTCGAATGCGCCGTCCTTTGATCCGAAATGCGCATAAAACGCCCCCGAGGTCACACCGGCAGCTTTTGCGATTCCGTCCACGCCGGTCCCTGCATAGCCGCTGCTTCTAAAGCTTTGGCTTGCGGCGTCCAGAATGCGCGCGCGGGTCTGTTCTTTCTTTGTGGGTGACTGGGCCATTTGCTGTCCTTCTCAAATATTTTATAGTGATCGTTATTTTTTCGGTTGACGACATACCGATCGCTATATAAACGAATTATAGTGATCGTTATATACGTGAACACGCCACGCTGCAACCGATGAAACCGGATGTCGCGCCACCACAGGAGAACCAGATGAAACATCGCGCAACGCCGCAGGTTGAAACCATGATTAACCGCCGCAAAATCCTCGCGGGTGCAGTTGCGGCTGCGACGACGGCCAAGCTCGCATTCGGCGGCAAATTGGCGATGGCCGATACGGCCCCCAACACCGGAGAACACAACATGACGCCAAAAGCATTCGTCTATACCGAACTGCAAATTTCCGCGCCATTCGCCACCGTGCACTGGCAGCATCTAAACGACGAAATCGCAAACGAGCCCGGTTTCCTGAACAAAACGTGGTTTTCAGGCGCTGGAAACAATTCGGTCGGTGGCATCTACAGCTTCGACAGCGTTGAGGCAGCACAGCACTATTGCACCAATTTTTTCCCCACAGTTGCCAAGAAATTTGGCGTCGCCCAGACATCCCGCGTGTTTGATGCCACCGTCGTGGCCGACGCAAGTCGCGACATCGGTTCACCGCATTTCGGGGTCCCCCCAACGCAAGCCCCAGGCGCGTTTGTCTATACCGAAGTCCAAGTTAACGTACCGTTTGAAAAGGCCCCATGGCAGGCGCGCAATCCTGTTCTGAAACAGCAAAAAGGGTTGATTTCCAAACTTTGGCTTAGCGGTCTGAACACCAACACGCTTGGCGGCATTGACGCCTTTGACACGATCGAAAATGCGCGTGCTTTTGCAATTGATGATTTCCCAAAAGCCGCCGCAAACATGAACGCTGCCTTTTACACACGTGTGTTTAACGCAACCGTCACAGAAGCCGCCAGCCGTGCCCTGTCTTCACCCTACTACTCTTAACAAACCTCAAGAAAGGAAGATCCCGTGCCACTCATTCAAGTAGACGCCCCACAGGGCGATCTGGATAAATCACAACAAGACGCGTTGATGTCGCAGCTTTCAAACGCTGTCCTCAAGGCCGAAGGCGCACCATTGGAAAGCGCCGGCGCACAGTCGCTGGTCTGGGCGCATTTCAACGAAAAACCGCAAGGCACATTTTATGTGGGCGGCACCGCGTTGGAAAAACCACCGTTTCGCATCGCCGTCACAACGCCGCAGGGCGCATTGACCGATGACACCCGCGCCACCCTTGTCGCTGAAATCGGTCGTATCGTTGACGATATCGTCGGTGCCTACGACATCCGGCTGAACCACTGGGCGATGCTATACGAAGTAACAGAAGGCGGTTGGGCCGGAGCGGGACAAATTTTCCGCCTTGGTGACATCCAAAAAGCGATGGATATCGTGGCCGCCTAAGCCACCAAACACCTTCATTATCGCAGTTAAAACAAACTGTTGGCCTAAATAATCGGGCCAGCGGACGGGTGCCTGCATCCAAACGAAACGATCACATCTTAACCCAACTTTTCCAAAGGAAAATACCATGTTTAAAGTCTCTCTTGTTGCCCTCGCACTTGCGTCCGGCCTTTCGTTTTCTGGTGCGTCCAGCGCGTCTGCGGCCCCTGCCGTCTGTGCCCCTATCGGCGGCGTCGCGATCCCTAATTTCTTCGCAGAAGGCGAAGGCAACCCCATCATCATTTCAGCCGCGCTGACAGGCACAGTGCAAAACGCTGCGGGCAAAATCACCGCGCAACGTGAAACAGCCACCGGTCTCGAAATGGATATGGAACACTACTTTGGCCGTGACGATGGCGGCGCGTTCCAAACCAAAGATCTGGGGATTTTGACATCAGTTCCCGGCAGACCCGGTCGTTTCATGCTCGAAATCACTTATGACATCCAGGACGGCACTGGGCGCGGTACGATGGAAGGCGCACACGGAACGTTCAACAGCTACGGCCTCGTTGATTTGCGCGATCCAAACAACATGCAAGGCTTGGTCCGCTACACCGGCGAAGTTTGCCAATAAGCGTCAGCTATAACTCTCAGCCGACAAGCCACCCCAATCTGGGCCCCGCGATATGGCTTGTCGGCCCCTTCTCTCCTCCCCCTCGCTAGGACACTTCGAATGACTGATCACTCCCATTTCCCCACCCGCATTCTTTATACGATGGTCCGCGTGGGCGACCTTGACCGATCCACCGCCTTTTACGCCGACGCATTCGGCATGCGCGAAATACGCCGCGAAACATTCCCGGAAGGCCGGTTTACGCTGGTGTTTATGGGATACGGCGACGACCCACTGACCCCCACCGTGGAACTGACGTGGAACTGGGACGAAACCGACTACGAACACGGCACCGGATACGGGCACATCGCGCTTGGCGTCACAGATATTTACGCGACCTGCGATCACCTGACAAAAATGGGCGTTGACGTCACACGCCCCGCTGGTCCGATGAAATTTGCGCCCACAGAAACCGGCGAAAAAGAAGTCATCGCATTTTTGAACGATCCCGATGGATACAGCATCGAGCTGATTGAAATGGCCAAATAACAAGCGGCGCGACACAGGTTGAAAGGTACCGTTGATGAATTCTTTGAACACATCACCACCCCGGAAAATCAAAGGCCGCTGCCTGTGCGGCGCGGTGTCATTCGAGGTCGAAAACACGTTCGAAAAGCTGTTTTTGTGCAGCTGCGACCAGTGCCGCCAAATCACCGGATCAGCGTTTGCATCCAACTTGTTTGTGCGCGCCGACGGGTTCAACTGGCTGACGGGCGCGGACGATATCGTCAGTTATCAAGTGCCGGACCGCGATATTTCCAAGGCGTTTTGCGGGACTTGCGGGTCTGGCGTGCCTTGGGGAAATGGCGACGGAACCAAGATGATCGTCCCCGCCGGATCGCTGAATGCGCCGATACACGTCGCCGAACGGTTCCGGATTTTCGCCTCCGAACGCCCCGAATGGGCGTCTGATCTGGAGCAGATTTCGTCACATGCGACGTTTCCTTAGGCGCAAAAATCGCGCACGACCGCCGCTCAAAACCGATTGGAAAGACAATGATAACCTGCCACGTGACCTACCAAATTGACCCGTCCAAGGTCGCCGAATTCGAGGCTTATGCAAAGGCGTGGATCCCGCTGGTTGCACGATTTGGCGGCACGCATCACGGATATTTTCTGCCGCACGAGGGGCCAAATGACCTCGCGTTTGCAGCGTTTTCATTCCCGTCTTTGGCTGATTACGAGGTTTATCGGACAAAAAGTGCCACCGACCCCGATTGCATCGCGGCCTATGATTTTGCCGTGAAAACCAAGTGCATCCTGCGCTACGACAGACATTTCCTGCGGCCCGTTCTGGACGGGGATTTGTCGGGAATTCGTAAGTAGCAGGCGTAACCAAAAACGGCTTCACCAATCGCACATCCCAAATAAATGGAGACACCAACATGTTGACCACCAAAACCCGATCTCAATCACGGATCACCACTGCGATTTTATCACTTGCACTGCTCGGCGCGGCCACCGTTTCCAACGCCGAGACCACACAATCAAAAATCGCACGCGCCATCACCGCAGCCCCGTCCGACATCACTAATGAGGCCACGATTATGGACGTCGATGGCACTATTTTACGTGCAGGAACAAACGGATGGGTGTGCATACCGGGCGTTGGATTGATCCCCGGCGACACGCATCCGATGTGCAATGACCCTGTGTGGATGAAATGGATGGCCGCGATGGCGTCAGGATCTGCGTTCACAACCGACGTGATTGGCGTGTCGTACATGATGGCCGGCGATCCGATGTTGAACGTCGACAATCCGATGGCAACCGATCCGAACGATGGCGGTGTGTGGCGCCAAGAAGGGGCGCATGTGATGCTGCTTTTCCCCGATATGGACGTGCTTGCGGACCTATCGCGTGACCCGTTTTCTGGTGGCCCCTACATCATGTGGGGCGGCACACCGATGGAGCATGTCATATTGCCAATCGACGCGAAAAATTCGCCAAAATAAGCGTGAATATGGGCCCAAAATTTGCGCACTTTGGGGCCATATTTCGTCTCGGGCCAATATTTTTATCGGGATTGATGAGGCACAAACCAGCCAAGAATTACGATGAGCAGAAACATCGAATAATCTGCCGACCTTTGCCAAAACCCGCGCAGGTTTTCCTGTTCGGGGATCAGCATCATTACAAAGCCAATTGCCGTGATGACCGCGACCAAAAATACCAGTTTGGCAAGCGCCTTGGCCGGGTCCTCGTTTAGGCCAAGTGCGAGCAACACCAACCCGATAGTCCCCGCCGGATACGCGACAAGTCCGCTGAGGTTATGGATGATTTGGCGTGAGCTTCCGTCAACTGGGCATCCATAATCGCAGGGGAAAAAGAATGCACTCAGGTAACCAAATGACAGCCCGAACACCCATAAAACCAGCCCGGTTTTGGCCAGCGTATTGCCGTTGAATCGAACGCTCAAACACAGGATTGCTATGGCACTCGACAGGGCCACTGGCAGAAAACCGAACAGATTGATGATCAAGGCATGATCCGCGTTTTCAGCGCCCAGTTCGCTAATGAAATTCGCAAATGAATGATAATCTAGCCTGATAAACCCAATGGTTTCAGTCAGTAAGACGCCGGAAAACAGCAAGACAAAAGTGCTCGTCCAAAACAGCGACGATAAAGGGTTCTTGGTTTTCATGACGGTCTTTCTGGATTTAAAATGTTAGCGTCCTCTTATCCTTCGCGGGCAACGGCACCTAGTGACATTCCAGTTATTGCTCGACACTTGGCGGAATGTTGCTCAGGAAATCTGCGTAAACGTCGGCAACCGCGTTTGGCTGGTCAAGCATCGGCAAATGGCCGCAATCATCCAAGAGAGTAAGCGTTGAATTTGGCAACGCCTGATCAAGCAACCCTGCCCCACTGACGTTGAAAATTCTGTCAGGACGACACCAGACGATGAGGGCGGGCATGGTCAGCGAAGGTGCCAAATCCAAGACTGTGGGAACGTTCGATCGGTTGTGCACAAAATCCCAAATTCGGGCATTTTTACCAGCTGTCGCGACTTCGCTTGTCATCCAGCTGTTGAAAATCGGTCCAGGCACATAAATGGAATTGGGCGACAGCCAATCATTGCGCGCATGAAAATCCGCCTCGGTTTGTACCAACAGCGGGATTTGCCCCTGCTCAAGGGCGGTATCCATGTCACTTTTGATCGATGTTGGCACACCCAATGGACTGCCGATAAACGCAAAACTAGACACCAATTCGGGGCGCGCATCAGCCAACACGACCGACACATAAGCGCCCATAGAATTTGCTGCGATATGAACGTTCTTCAGCTCAAGCGCGTCCAAAACGGTAAGCAGGTTGTTTTGTTGTTGGCCGATCAAATAGTCAGTATCAGCGCGTTTTTCGTTATCCCCAAACCCCGGTAAATCGATTGCAATCACGTGATAATCATCGACGAGGTGGCGGGCTAAATCGACCCAATGTTCTTTGCGCGCATAGATGCCGTGGACCATCACGATGGTTTCGCCTTGCCCCCCTTCGAGGTAATGAATGTCCCCGATTTCGGTCGTGACGGTTTTTGCGCTAAGGCCCGCCGACATATTGTTCAGCGTTATCAGACCCTTCGCGACGGTGTTCGGGATCGTGAACCACGCCAACGTCACCACGAGGGTTAATCCGACAATTCCGATCAGGCTATTTGCTGCAAAACGTTTCATAATCTGTGCATTCCGATAAAGGCATTTGTGGCCAGACGTTTTGCACATGCGCCAGGGCTGCCGCTTGAAAGAACGTGCAACAAATAAGCGCGCTGGGGCTAAAGCCATGTCAAAAGGCGTTTCAAGTCGGGTATGATCAAAACGGACCACCCGTTTTTCAAGTATTCAAAACCCACGGATCGCACATGCCCGCGCACACGCAGACGTTTCAAAACCACTTGTTCGCTTTTGATGCGGGTGAACTTGGCTTGCACAAAAACCTGATGCCTTGCGTTATTTTTGGGCGTCAAAATCCGGTTCTCGTTGCGAATGAAATGATGCAATTGGACGCGCAGATTGTCTGCATCAAACCGGGCGTTCCGCACCGTGTTGTTGTGCGTTCGGGCGGCGCTGATATTATCTACTTTGACGGTGTGCACCTTGCGACCACGTCGGATGATTTCGAAATGCTTGATCCTGAATGGGCCATGTTTCCGGATGTTTTCGAACACGACGACCCTGCAACAGTGACCCGTTTTCGCACCCGTCTTGAGGGCACGCGCCCTCCGCCGGACCCCAAAGTAATCGAGATCGTGAGGCACCTTTATGCGACGCCGATGATCCGCATGTCACAGACCGACCTTGCGCTGCGCCTAGGCCTAGAACGCACACAAGCGCTGCGGCATTTTAAATACACAACGGGTCAGACATTTCGAAAATACAAAATCTGGGCTGCCATTTTGGCGACTGCGCGCAGCGCACATCAGGGCGAACAAATTGGGCTTGCAGGGGTCGATGCCGGATTTTCTGATGCGGCCCATACTGCCCGCACGGCCATGGCAACATTCGGGATGACCGCGACAGACGGGCTGAGTGGTTTGACCAAAATGCGGACGCTCGACTAAGCTGTGTCAGCGCCTGAGCTGTTCCCAGATCGATTGCGCAACGATGCCCACGTCGCTGTCGCGTTTGCGCATTTGAAACAGGTGAGATTCGCGTTTTTGATAACCTTCGACATTGAGCGCGACCAGTTCGCCGCGCGCCAATTCATCCTCGATCATATGAGTCGGAAGGCCACCCCACCCTAGTTTCGCCAGCAAGACTTCCTTTTTTGCGGCAAAATCAGACACCGTCCAACGCAACCCACCAGGCAGCAAATCCCTGCTTTGCGCAAACGCGCCACTGCTGCTGTCGGCGACGACCACTTGCGTATAACTTTGCATTTCAGTGATGGTTTTCATGTGCAAACTGCGCGCCGGTTCAAAATCCGGATGGGCGACCGGCACAATTGTGACTTGGGCAAACGACACCGCTTCAACTTGTTCGACCGGAACACCGTCCATCGTTGCGATGATAATATCGGCGTCATTTCGCAGCAATTGTTCAATCGGCCCCCCCATGCTTTCGCGTGACAGCCGAATGTGCGTGGCAGGGTATTTGCCTTTGACACTGCCGATAACATCCAAAACCGGCTTGAGCGGAAACGTCGCCGTCACGGACAACAAAACCTCTGGTTCTTGTTTGGCATTCAGGTTCTTCGCGACGGTGTTCAGCTCTTTCATCTGCTGCATGACGCGCGTTGCTTGGCGATAAAACACCTCGCCTCCGGGCGTCAGAATTGGCCTATACGCCTCGCGCGACAGCAAAACGATATCGATTTCGATCTCTAGTTTCTTGAGCATGTGACTGATCGCGGATTGGGATTTGTTCAGCCGTTCTGCCGCACCTCGAAACGTCCCTTCGGTGACGATGGCGTTCAGCACAACCAATTGTTCATATGTCATCGCGCGCCTCGGTTCACCACTTGTTGATTAGTATTTTAGATCATGATGCTGAATATTCAATATTATTAATGAACCATTTTCGTTGGTACCCCTCTCTCAGTCACATAGCGAAACCTCGGAAAGGGACCTTCTTATGAAACTCCATTACAAAGCTGGCGCATGCTCAATGGCATCCCACATTATCCTGCACGAAATCGGCGCGGAATTTGTACTCGACAAAACCGACACCGACGCGGGCACAACCGAAGCAGGCGGAAATTTTCGCGAGATCAGCCCGAATGGTTACGTTCCGGCCTTGATCACCGACGACGGTGACATCATCACGGAAAACCCCGCCGTGCTGCAATATCTGGCCGATCAATCACCCGATGCCAGGCTTGCGCCGATGAACGGCACCCTGGAACGTACGCGGCTTCAGGAAATGCTGAATTTCGTATCGTCCGAATTGCACAAATCTTTTAGCCCGTTTTTCTCAGGCACCGCACTTGATGATGCAGCGCGCCAAAAAGCCGAAGCTGGGGTTGGACGCCGCGCCGCGCATATCGAACAGTGCCTTTCAGACGGCCGCGCGTTTCTTTTGGGCGACACAATTACCGTCGCGGATGCCTACGCATTTGTCGTGCTGAACTGGGCCGGTTTTGTCGGTGTGTCCTTGGATGCCTGGCCAAAAACCCAAAACTACGTCGCGCGCATCGCCGCACGTCCTGCATCGATCAAAGCCATGGTCGCAGAAGGTTTGATCGAAGAAGGCCAAGCCACATGAGCGATTTTGGTGGCATAACCGACGTGCTGGAGATCTATTTAGACGGTCTTTATCACGCCGATGTTGCGCGGTTGACCGTGGTTTTTCACCCCAAGGCGATCTATGCAACGGCAGATGAAACCCCGCTTTTGTACCGCACAATGGACAATTATTTTCCCTCAGTCGCGCGCCGCGTTTCCCTTGCATCACGTGACGAAACCCGACATGATGTGATAGAGGCAATACAGTTCGCAGGCGAAAACACTGCCTTTGCCCGCGTGCGCTGTTCTATCGGCTCAAAGGATTTCACCGACTTTTTGACCCTTGTGCGCACCGATGGCGCATGGCGGATCATGGCGAAAATTTTCCAAATCACTGAACGCGAAATCTGAAAGGACCCGATATGCCCTATGTAAACATCAAGGTGACCCGCGAGGGGGTCACCGCCGATCAAAAGGCCGAATTGATCAGTGGCGTGACCGACTTGTTGGCGCGCGTTCTGGACAAATCGCCTGCGACAACGTTTGTTGTTATCGACGAGGTTGCGTTGGAAGATTGGGGAATTGGTGGCCTGCCGGTCGAACAATACCGACGCAAAACAGCGAGTTAACAAATATGACAATCCACACGCCCATCTGTGATCTATTCGGCATCGAACATCCTGTTCTTTTGGCACCGATGGCGGGTGTCAGCGGCGGCGCGCTTGCCGCCGCCGTTAGTCGGGCTGGTGGTTTGGGTCTGATCGGTGGTGGCTACGGCGACGCCGATTGGCTTTTGCGCGAACTTGACACGGCGGGCGATGCGCGGATCGGGGTCGGATTTATCACGTGGTCCTTGGCGCGTCAGCCGCACCTGTTGGATCTGGTGCTTGACCGCTCGCCCGCCGCGCTGATGCTATCGTTTGGTGATTTTGAACCGTTTGTTCCTAAAATTCGAGATGCCCAAACGAAATTAATTGTTCAGGTGCAAACGCTGGATCAAGCCCGCCAAGCGGTAGACGCCGGTGTCGATGTCATCGTGGCACAGGGCACCGAGGCAGGCGGGCACGGCGGGGCCAGAGCCACGTTGCCGTTTGTTCCAGCCGTCCTCGACATTGCAAACAACATACCGGTCATCGCGGCAGGCGGCATTGCAGACGGGCGTGGTTTGGCGGCATCTTTGGCGCTTGGGGCTTCTGGCGTTTTGTGCGGAACCGGTTTTTTTGCCAGTGAAGAATCCCTTGCCACCCCAAATGCGAAACACGCCGTCTTGACCAGCAGCGGCGACGACACCCAGCGCAGTTCTGTGTTCGACATGGCGCGCGGTCTTGATTGGCCCACCGGCTGGAACGTGCGTGCCCTGCGCAATTCCTTTACCGAAAAATGGGGCCCCAACATTGAAGGGTTCGCGCAAAACCTAGCCGCAGAACAAGCGCGTTTTGAAGCCGCCCGGATTGCCGATGACACTGATATTGCCCCAGTGATTATCGGTGAAGCGACTGATCTTGTGCGCGCAATCGAGCCTGCGCAAGACACGGTTTCCCGAATGATCTCGCAGGCCGAAAAACAGCTTCGACACTTAGGCAGTCTGATTGGGCCGCATAGCAAAGGATAGCGACGATGGAAAAAATCAAAGGCCGCTGCCTGTGCGGCGCGGTGTCATTCGAGGTCGAAAACACGTTCGAAAAGCTGTTTTTGTGCAGCTGCGACCAGTGCCGTCAAATCACCGGATCAGCGTTTGCATCCAACTTGTTCGTGCGCGCCGACGGGTTCAACTGGCTGACGGGCGCGGACGATATCGTCAGTTATCAAGTGCCGGATCGCGATATTTCCAAGGCGTTTTGCAGGACTTGCGGGTCTGGCGTGCCTTGGGAAAACGGCGACGGGACCAAGATGATCGTCCCCGCCGGATCGCTGAATGCGCCGATACACGTCGCCGAACGGTTCCGGATTTTCGCCTCCGAACGCCCCGAATGGGCGTCTG
>JBLHSG010000044.1:0-24280 GCA_047626725.1 Ascidiaceihabitans sp. | reverse complement strand
ATTTAGGTTTGACAGCGCAGAGAACGCGCTGCGGCCATTTACCCTTCAAAATGATGTGCCGCCATCAAGGTCTACTTAGAGAAGCCCAGAAAAATGGCTTGTTAAGTTAACAAATTCCCAATCTGGGACAGAGGTTGGGTTTTGAAAAACTTCATTATTTGTGCATAGCTGCCATTGGGCACAGCCGCAGCATTGGACACACTGGGCTCTTTGCCGCCGTTCGCCGCATATGCATCCATTCGATTACGCCAAAAACACCACGAATGGCGGCTGTGCGGATCAAGCCGGCCTTGATGCGGTGCGGGCCTATGGCCGCTTTCAAAATAAAGGGCTTGTGCCGGCACTGATTTGGACGATGCCAAAAACCTGTCGTTATTGAGAGGGCTTCAGTCCACATTACTGTTGACCAAACAACTCAGATTTCGGTGTGTTCACGTTCCAAGCCAAACCGCACTTTTGCAGGCAGGTTATCAACAAATAGCCTGGGTCAAATTGCCAATGACCAATCCCCAATTTAGCGGATTCAGGGAATGCATGATGATTGCCGTGCCAGTTCTCACCAAACGTGAACAAACCCAATCCTGACAGATTACGGCCCTGCACTGGAAGCGCTTCGAATTCCTGATTTGATTCAAAAGTTCTATGGGCAAAGTGTCCGACCATCCAATGCCCTAGCAAAGAAACAAAAATACGTAAGCTGACGCCCCATAGAACCCACGCCCAGCCACCTAAGACATAAAGAAAGATCGCAACTGGCAACTGTTGTGCCATCCATGTTCGCTCCATGAACCGATAAACGGGATCGTGTTTAACATCTTCCTCAATGGTAAATATGGGTGGGGATTTTAGTTGAAACACACAGCACATTTGCCACCATGCATCCTGCAAAAATGGTGCATCATGGGACGGATGGGGCGGGCACACGCGCTGTCGTTGGTGCCAGTCGCGCATGTCGTGGGCACGGATCATGCCAAATGGCCCTGCCATCCCGACCAGCGATCCAAGCCATACCAAGAAGTATTCCAGGCCACGCGGTGTTTCGAAGCTACGATGGATCAATAGTCGATGCATCCCCACTGAATGACCCGCGCAAACTGTGAGTCCCGTCAGACCCAAAAAGACGAGCAGCGCATCCAATTGTGGAAAAGTAACAAGGCCCGCCAAACCCGCTATCCCATGCCCGAAGACCCAAATCACTTTGAGTGGCACGACTTTGATCTTTCCATCCTCAGGTGATGTTGTTGGCCCGGGAACAACTCTTTGTGTTGCAATCCATGTTGGTGAATCCCGGTCCATCGTTTTAGATTTCTGCACGCATTTTTACATCGCGGGCAAGGACATCCATGGCCAGATACGCCGCGCCTTTTGTCGTTGGCGTAAAGAACCAAGCCGGAGCAAGAAGGCGGTCATATTCTAAGATTACTGTCAGGCGCGCACCATCTGCTTCAGGCTGAACGTGATAGACAAGGCGTTGATGGGCAACCCAATTCGCATAAGGGCTCGTATCTGAAACAACCTTGAACACGGCCCGTGTCCCGGTCCGTTCCACAACACGCAGAGTGAGGTATCCCGTTCCTTCGCGGCCCTGAAATTCGACGACTCGCATGTCTCCGAGGGCTGTGCCTTCGTCTGTAACAACATCAACCGGCTGTGGAAAAACGCCCAAGATGTTGGGTAATGGAAAGTCTGGCGATGTGGCTTGATCCATGGTTTGCCAAACATGTACTGGCGTCGCTTGGACAAAATAAGACGCTTTGCTTTGGTTGGCGGCGGGAAAGGCGTAAGAATTTGGGACGCCTTCCATGCTGCACAGGCCTAAAAACAAACCGGTGGCCGCAAGGGTGCCCACGTCAAATAGACGACTGTCAGGCCCTTGGTTGTTTTTGCCGCCAAGCACTTTGGCGGCGCCTAAGATCAGTTTGAAGAAAGTATACACAACCAATGCGATAACACCCGCCACAATGGCAATAATCGCAACGCAAAACACGACCATCAAGACAGTCTGAATAATGTCGCCCCCCGCGGCTTGGGCCGGTTTTGGGGCGACGACACTGGCGAACAAAATAACGAGGGCCATCCCGACGGAAGATTGCGCACTGCGCCAATACACCAAGTTTGAAAACCCAACCGATAGCCCGCGCGACACGGCAAGCCAAGACAGGTGGACAACCATGATGATAACAAGAGGCGCAACAAACTGAAGGCCCGTCGTCACATATGCAGATTGCGAGATAAACCACGCATAAAGCAGCGCAAGACCCGCTGCTAATAGATGGACAATTGTGTCTCTTGGGAAAACTCTATGACGCATAGCGGCCTCAAACTCTACTCTACAGGTGTAGTTATAGCGGCTGGCTCAATTATAAGTACAATTCAAACTTACACTCCCAAATGGATTTTCGACATCCGCTACCCAAAACGCCTCTTTTTTTGGGAACCGTTGGTTAGCTGACATCCGTGTATAACGCAGCATCGGCAAGTTTGGGCGGATGTTGTATCAAACGCACCAACCCTGCGGGGTGGGTGAATGATTAAGGTTCTGGCGTTTCTATTGGCAAACCTATGTGGCGTTAATGCTAATGTTGTTGATCGAAAATTTAAGATCAGCGGAACTTCTGCCTCTCTCAAACACCCCCACCCTGGCTTCTACCGTTATAATCCAAAGCAGCGCGGCAAACTCACAGACCGCACGCACCACGCGCTGGTTATGATGCTGCCGAAATAGAGCGCAGTAAAACCACCGGTCGATCCATCAGCGACCACGGTATTGGCGGATAGCTCAAAGCGCTTCAACCTCGTACCTTCTAGACATGTAGGGTTCAAACCAGCCATCCGACCATAACACTCAGGCAAATATCGAATGTCAGGTGCCAGATGTCTGCTGTGCGGGACCAAGCCGACGTTCATCGAATTGGATGGAATGACCGTCCCAAAACCCGTAGCAACAAAATTTCATTGCGTATTGGACGGTGCCTAATCGATGGAGAAAAACTCCAATACGTTGTTGTCGGGATCGCGGACTCGGAAAAACCTAAAGGGACCTTCTACAATGACGGCAGAACTTTCTAAACGGTTTGGTGCTAATGCGCGCGTCCTCACGAAAGCCTCTTCAATATCGGCAACATTGATGTAAGCCCGCATCGTATCACCGCGGATCGCATCGGCAGCATATGTTTCGCGCGAGACAACAGCATAGAGGCCCCCCGCAACTTCGAAGCCGACGAGG
The DNA here is from genome assembly GCA_047626725.1 of Ascidiaceihabitans sp. Classification (GTDB taxonomy): domain Bacteria; phylum Pseudomonadota; class Alphaproteobacteria; order Rhodobacterales; family Rhodobacteraceae; genus Ascidiaceihabitans. Next base: position 21,054 of record JBLHSG010000044.1, on the reverse strand, counting down.
CTTGGCATCTGAATCTCTGGAACGCCAAACAATTGTTCATAAAACGCGCGGGCTCGGTCCATATCATCGACAACGACATAAAGACCAAAGCGGTCAGTGTTGATCGGTTCAGCATTCACTGAGGACGCGGCTATAGAAAACACCAAGGCAAGGAGGCCGATGAATTGGGCCGATATCATGCGTTTCATCAAGTTTTCGTCTCTTCTGGGTGCCCATCGTTCTGAGGCGCATCATCACAAATGGTATACCATGAAGGCTTTTCACCAACGAATTCATGGGATTGGTTCGTGAGGGCAATATCTCCATCAAGGGCATTTGCCGCGATCGGGAAACTATCTTCGGTGGATAGTATCTCGCCAAGTGACGTGCCGCAGACTTTGCAAAAGCACCGCGCATAAATGTATGGGGTGGTCGGTTCAAAAACCTGAACGCAGTCCTTACCTGCAATCCATCTGAGGTCTTCTTTTTTCACAAATGCGATGGTGCTTGCGCCAACCTTACGACACCTTGAGCAGTGACATGTACCAACATACGATGGCTCGTTCTTCAACTCAAACTGGACCGCTTTGCAGCAGCAACTTCCCTGTATCATAGTCTTTCCTCTCATGTTTCAACGACCTTACTCACATGTTTGCTTGGCGACATAAATATGGCATGCTGACAGCATCATGGCAGCATTCAACGCAAGGAACTGTTTTTGCGCAAAGCGGAGCGATTATTCGAAATTGTCCAACTTCTCCGCCTTGCGAGAGAACCGATTTCTGCACAGCATATCGCGAATGAGCTGGGGTCATCCAAACGGTCCGTATATCGCGATATCGCGGCATTAAAGGCGCAAGACGTCCCTATCCGAGGAGAAGCTGGCGTCGGCTACGTCCTTGAAAAGGGCTTTGATATGCCGCCGTTGATGTTGACGTCAGATGAACTGGATGCCGCCGTTTTGGGAGCCCATTGGGTTGCAAGCAGAGGCGAGCCGGATTTGGCAAAAGCCGCTCTTAACTTACTTGCTAAGATCGAGGTGGTCATACCAGAACGCCTGCGGGCACACGTGTTGGAACCGGCGACAAGTATCGCACCTGTTGTTCCAGCTTTCGAAGTGGTCAATTCCGCATCCCTTAGAAATGCCATCCGTAGGCATCGAAAGATAACACTGGTATACGAAGGCGGTTCAGGAGCGCGCACGGAGCGCGTCGTCTGGCCAATTCTACTTGGCTATCGGGACGCAGGCCGCATTCTCGCAGCTTGGTGTGAGCTTCGGAACGGCTTTCGTTACTTTCGCACGGATCGTATGATTTCAGCAGATATTCTAGAGCAACGGATACCAGAAAATGCGCTGTCCTTACGTGCACGCTGGCGATCTGAAATGGATCAAGAACGCGCGAGCTATGCAATCCAACCCCAAAAAGACGGATGACGGCATTCACCACAGCAATTCACCAAAGCCGCCATTTGTTCAGACCGCAGCATTCGACACATTGGACTCCAAGCCGCTTTTTTCCTAAAACGTGGGAATGTCGCGCTGTGCATTGAAGCGAGGGTTCAACCCCGTCTTGGCCATCCTGCGATATTCTAACGCCCGTTCTCTGGCCTGATTGAGCGTGATGATATCAGCGCCACCCAATCCGAAGTCAGTGCGGAGTGGCGCGCCTTTACGATTCTTCTGACCTTTGACGGTAACACGCACGATCCACCGCCTCGCGCCTGAGGGATCGACCACCAAACACAGGCCAGACCCATCGCCGTGACAACCTGCGCCCAAGTTCTCAACCAGCGTCTTGGTCAGTTTACCGCCAAGCGCCGCCATTCAAATACCACCAAATGTACCACACAAGGAAAGTACACAGGCACAATTGGATGAAAGCCAACACAACTTCAACATGCAAGAATACCCATATTAAACAGGAATCAAAACAACTGATTGCAATCGTTTAGAATGTGAAAAAAGGGTAAATGGCGGATCGACAGGGATTCGAACCCTGGAGACGGTCACCCGCCTACACACTTTCCAGGCGTGCGCCTTCGACCACTCGGCCACCGATCCGTTGGCGGCGGTTTAGCAAGGGCACACAGGGGTTTGCAAGAGGCAATTTCAATCGAATTCGTCAATCATCCAGATGGAGGTAAATGCGCCGGTTCATACGGCCCTTTTTCTCGATCTTGCCGAGGCGCACAGCCCCGATTTCGCCGGTACGGGCCACATGCGTGCCACCACAGGGCTGCAGGTCGATCTGATCCTGCCCCGAGCCAATGCGCACAAGACGCACGCGCCCTGCCCCGCGTGGTGGTTTGACTGACAGCGTTTTGACCAATTGGGGGGCCGCATCAAGCGTGGCTTGGTCGATCCAGTCTTCGGATACGACCACATCCATATCGACAAACGCTTGCAACGCCTGCTCGATGACATCGCGGTCTTCGGGGGCTTCGGGCATGTTGAAATCCAGCCGCCCGTAACCCGCGCTGATCGCGCCACCCGTCACGCCGTGCGGCACAGCGACCGACAACAAATGCAGCGCCGTATGCACGCGCATGTGTTTGTAGCGACGCTCCCAATCCAACTCTTGGGTCAAGATCGCGCCAATGGGTGGCAATGCCTGTGGTTCTGACGGGACCAGCACGATCTGGTCTTTGTCGCCTTTGATCGCAGTTGCGATGGGCATGATCTGGTTGTCCCAGATCAAACGGCCGCTATCGCCTGGTTGCCCGCCCCCTTTGGGATAGAACACTGTGGCGTCCAGAACGATGCCGCCCTCAGCCGTGTGTGCGACGACTTTGCCGCCCGTTTCACGAAAGTACGCATCGGTTAAAAACAACATTTCGCTCATTTTTCACCTTTTGGCGGTGCGTCAGGAATAGACCCAGCATCATCGTTTGATTGTGGTGCTTGACCCAGCAAAGTTTCAGGATTGCGCAGCCAAACATCGCGTTGTGCAAACGGAATTTCGATACCGTGTTCCGCGAATTTTTCGACGATGGAATGGTTGACGTCATTGCGCACAGACACGCTCCAGTTCACGTCACGCAAAACGATACGAATTTCGAAATCCAGTGAATCCGCGCCAAACGCCATTAGCGCAACAAACGGCGCGGGCGTGGCCAAAGCCATTGGATGCGCGTCGGCAATTTCCTTAAGGATACTTGCGACTTTGCGCGTGTCAGTGCCATAGGCGACGCCCACCGGAATGATCACGCGACCGATCGTATTGCCACGAGTAAAGTTGGTGACAGTGCCACTGACCAAATCGGCGTTTGGCACAATAACGTCTGTGCGATCAAAGGTTTCGATCCGGGTCGAACGCACAGAAATCGCGCGCACAAAACCTTGTTGCCCCCTAACTTCGATCCAGTCCCCTTCGGAAATCGGGCGTTCAATCAACAAGATAATACCGGACACAAAGTTCGACACGATGTTTTGCAAACCAAAACCGATACCTACCGACAAGGCACCGGCCACAATCGCCAGCGACGACAAATCAATGCCCGCGCCCGTGATCGCCACCAAAGCAGCAAGGAAAATACCGACATATCCCAAACCGGATACGATGGCATTGCGCCCGCCTGTGTCGATCTTTGTCTTGGGCAAAACGTTGTTACGCAACGCGCCTTGCAACAAGCGTGTCAGCATATAGCCAAGTACAAAAATCACGATAAACGCGATAAAATCTGTCGGCGAAACCCGCGCATCACCCAGTGCAAAACCGCGTGAAAACGCTGTCCACATTTCTGTCAGATCAGCAACGCGCGCGCCCCAAATCAGCGCCAGAACCGGCAAGGACGCGACCAGCAAAGCAAAGCTGGTCAACACGGGCACCAACGTCTCGCGCCCCGCCACACCAAGGCCACTGATCAAGCAATAAATATCCGCAATGAACCGCTGCAACGCCAGCACCAACCCCAAAACCGCAAGGCTCAGGATCGTCGGATAAACCATCGCGCTGCCCGCCTGCTCGTATCCGACCGCAGCCATAACGGGGCCAACAACCGACACCACCATCGTGCCAAGACCGATCAGGCGCAGGATACGTACAAAGGTAGATACCCGCACGTCAGCTTCGGCTGTGGGGCCTACTTTTGTGCCACGTCGAAGGATTTGCCCCAGACGAAACAGAACCAGACTGGCGACAACCAGCAGCGGGAATGACAGGACCGACGATGTCGCGGCGTTCAGACCCTTACCGTTGCTTAGCATCATCTCCAGCGCTGAGCGTGAGACCAAAAACAGCGCCAATAAGGTCGCATAAAAGCGCGCCTCAACACGACGTTGCGGGCGCGCCATAATCAGTGCGTCGTCCTCGCGGCGCGAAAACAGACGCTCCGCCAACCAACGTGCCCCCAGCAGCGTCGCACCCCAATACGGGATCGCATCAACCAATTGCTGACCGCGCAGACCCAACATGCCTGTGGCATCCAACGCGCGGCACAACGCAAGCAATCCAACCAACGGCAGCGCAATCCGCAGCAGCGAAATCACGAAACCCCAAACGCCCAAACCACGGCCACCCAAGCGGCGCAAGAATTCAGCCAATTTCGACGACCAGATGCGCCCACGCGCCAGCAACACAGCCGCAAATGCCAACAGCAGCAGGATCAACGGGGTCGATTCACGCAGCGTTTGCTGTGCATTTGAATCGTAAAATAAGCGGTGTTCAGCCCCCAGTTCACCCAGCAAATGACCAGCATCAGCTAGCGCGGGACCCCAATGCACAGGATTTACAGGCGATGGGCCGAGGGTCAAAAGACGTGCGGTTTGGCGTTCGCGAATGATCTGGTCAATCTCGCGCACCAGTCCGTCAGCGCGGCTATAGGCGGCCTCGGCCACTTGTGCGGGGCCTTGAACCTCGGCCAGCGTTTTGGTCAGTTCATCGCGACGCGTGGCGACACTTGCAGGTTCAATCCCGCTTTCTGGCACAGCACCAAGGGCGGCGAGCTGCGCTTGCAATGACTGAATGCGTTCTTTGTTTAACGTCCGCGCCGTCGCAAATTTGGCGCGAAAATCAGTGATCCGCACGCGCAAGGTTTCGAAAATGTCGCTGGGGTCCGTGCCGGCATCAACCGCCGCTTCAGCGCGCCCTGCCACGCTTTGCCACAAATCGTAATTTATCGCCTCGACTGCGGTGGTTTGAGCAGACGTAACAAACGGCATACAGGCCAAACAAACAACGGCCAGCCAACGGGTTAAAAATCTCATTATGCTTCAGTCACATCAGGCAGGTTCGATGCGCGATCCTCAAGCCAATCGGGGATCGGCAGGTTCTTTTCACGCAGGAACGTTGGGTTAAACAGCTTGGATTGGTAGCGCGTGCCAAAGTCACACAGAATGGTTACGATCGTATGACCCGGCCCCATTTCTTTGGCCAAACGGATAGCACCGGCCACGTTAACACCCGATGATCCGCCCAGACACAGACCCTCGTGTTGGAGTATGTCAAAGACGACAGGCAGTGCTTCGCTGTCGGAAATATTGTAGGCGTGATCGGGCTTGAACCCCTCAAGGTTGGCGGTGATACGCACCTGCCCGATGCCCTCGTTTATTGACCCGCCGTCGGTCATCGTCAGCTCGCCTTTGGTGTAGAAATTATACAGCGCAGCGCCGTCCGGATCTGCCAAACCAATGGTCACACCTTTGGGCTGCAACACCTGCGCAACACCGGCCAAAGTGCCGCCAGATCCGACTGCACAGATGAAACCGTCGACCTTGCCATTTGTCTGTTCCCAAATCTCGGGACCGGTGGTTTCAACGTGCGCCTGACGGTTTGCAACGTTGTCGAACTGGTTTGCCCAGATCGCACCATTTGGTTCTGTTTTCGCAAGTTCAGCGGCCAAACGACCAGAATAACGCACAAAGTTGTTCGGATTACGATAGGGCGCTGCGGGCACTTGGACCAATTCGGCCCCTGCCAAACGCAGCATGTCTTTCTTTTCTTCGGACTGGGTTTCCGGGATCACGATAACTGTTTTGAACCCCATCGAGGCCCCGACCAGCGCCAAACCGATACCGGTATTGCCCGCTGTCCCTTCGACGATTGTACCACCCGGTTTTAGATCACCGCGCGCAATTGCATCGCGGATAATGAACAGCGCCGCGCGGTCTTTGACCGACTGACCGGGGTTCATAAATTCGGCTTTACCAAGGATTTCACAACCTGTTTCAGCGCTGGCTTTTTTCAGGCGAATAAGAGGGGTTTTGCCGATGGAGTCTGCCAGATCATTTGCGATGCGCATGCTGTGTCCTTGTCTCAAAATGGGCCGCGGAATTGGCCTGATGTTTGCCATGGTTTACCCGTGCGCGGCGCCAACCTCAAGACAGTGCGCGCAACCGTTCACGGTGACGTGCAACCCAATAGGTCAACAGCACCAGTGGCGCATTTGCGACCTGCATGTTGTCGACCATGTCCAACAATGCGTCCAAGGTCATCACGTGCGTGCGGATGTCTTCGTGTTCGGTGGCCAATCCGTTCAGGCCGGCGATGTCATCAGGCAGATCAGCAAGCCCGACATAGAGGTAGTAAAATTCATTGGACGTGCCCGGCGACGGATACAATTCGGCGACAGGTTCAAGCATGGAAATATCCAAATCCGCCTCTTCTTTGGCCTCGCGCAGCGCGGCCTGAACACCGGTTTCGCCAGCATCAATACGGCCCGCGATTGGTTCGATTTGCCACGCATGCGGATCACCGCGCCCGACCGGCCCCATGCGAAATTGTTCAACCACCAAAACCCGATCACGCACCGCATCATAGGGCAAAACAATCGCCGCATCGCCGCTTAGAAAAATCGCGCGGTCCAGTTCAGCCGAAGTCCCACCGTTGAACAATTCATGCGTGATATCGTATCTGTCGACTGCGAAAAAATCCGTATAAACCCGCGTTTTCGAGATAATATCGACACGACCATCCAAGGTACCTGCCCCGTGCTTACTGTGCTTGGCATTTAGGGTTGCCGCCGCGCGCGCACGGATCATCGGAAACATTCGCGCGATTTGTTTGGCTGTACGGGTTTTGCTGAATGTCATCGCCTCGATTGCGGCCAAACAGGTCATTTCACCCCAGTCGCGCACCCAATCAGACAAAGACCACGCGTGTGTCGGGGTGGCGGCCCCTACTTGCGGGAAATACACATCAGCGGGCGTGCCATCCGCCAGCGTTTTGACGGCCAGAACGTAATCATAACCGCCCTCGTAAAAGTCCAAGCGCGCCACGTCTTCGTCGCTAAGATCACGCAAAATAATACCAGGTGCAGTCGATCCGACCTGCGCCACAATCACCGGAAACGCGCCCTCAGCGGCCCAAAACACGGCGTGATCCGGCAGCTCAGCGGGGATTGTATTGATATCGACCGCTGGCTTGCCCAACACGGTTTCCAGCAGCGGCATATGACACAAAGTGCCATAAAAGAATAAATCGCTCATCAGTTTAACGCCACCGGAACCAGATAACTTCGGTAACCAGGCCCGCAACAACGCCGCCGGCAATCGCCACCCCCCAAATCGGCACGGTTGACATCAAAATAAAATAATCCAGCCCGATTTGAACAACAGCCATCAATGCCTCAAACGCTGAATCGTAACGACTGCGCAAGGCAAGGCGCAGCATTTCGTTACAAGCCTGCACAAACAAACCTAGGAAAATCAGCGACACCATGCCGGTGATACCGTTGTTCACAGCCGCCGTGATCCCACGACCAGCGCGCCGCCCCACCATCGTCCAGCCCACAAAAACGCCAAGCAACGTGTTGACGTAATTGAAGTATCCGAAAATGAAGTCTTCTTCGAACAGCGGTTTTATCATGTCAGAAAGAACAAAACCCAAGGCCCCCAAAAACAGGGCGGCGACCAGTTTGGCTGAATCAGGCATCAAGCTGCTCGCTTGACCCTCGGGTGTTGTTTTGCATTTATCCCGGTCTTTTGATTGTGATCTGCGTTACGTCACAGTTGGCACTTTCAAAGGTCGCGGCGCAAGAGGTGAGATAAAAATTCCACATTCGGCGAAACCGGTCATCAAAGCCCATCTCGGCGATTTGATCCCATTTTTCGTTAAATGTCTCGTGCCAGCGGCGCAGCGAAATGTTGTAGCTTTGGCCAAATTCAATCGACCGTTCGACCGCCAAACCTGATTTCACCACCTGTTCGCGCAACGCTTTGGGACTGGGCAACATGCCACCGGGAAAGATGTATTTCTGGATGAAATCAACACCGCGTTTATAGACATCCCAACGACGATCCTGAACCGTGATAATCTGCAGCGTCGCGTTTTTACCGGGCTTCAGGCGTTCGCGCACAGTGTCAAAATATGTTGGCCAATATTTCTCGCCCACAGCCTCGAACATCTCGATGCTGGCGATGCCGTCATAGACGCCAGTTTCGTCGCGGTAGTCTTGTAATTTGAACGTGACCATGTCCGAAAGTCCAGCCTTTTCAATGCGATCTTGGGCATAGTTAAACTGTTCCTCACTGATGGTCAGCCCCGTTACTTTGATGCCACGTTCGCGTGCGGCGTATTCGGCAAAGCCACCCCAACCACAACCGATTTCCAGCACATGATCGCCCGATTGCGCGCCCATTTGGTCGACCATACTGGCGTATTTCGCGATCTGCGCAGCCTCATGGCTTTCTTGGCCTGTCACGAATAAAGCCGACGAATAGGTCATCGTTTCGTCTAACCAAAGACTGTAGAATTCATTGCCCAAATCGTAGTGATAGCTGATGTTTTTCTTAGCCTGCTCTTTGTGATTGCGCTGCATCCAAAATCGGAAACTCTCGAACGCGCGCACCAGTTTCATGCCGGGAAAACCGTCATAAATACTGTCGTTGTCAGCATGCACCAAATCCATAAATGCTTGCAGATCAGGCGTGCTCCACCACTCGTCCAGGTAGCCATCGCAGAATCCTAGATCACCTTCGCGGATCAAACGGGCAAAAAGATCGTCATTATGAATGCGCAATTCGGCAACCGGACCGGGTTTTTTACCCGTTGCGCGGAAAACACGCCCGTCCGGCAGTACAAAATCAATCCGTCCATTGTTCATTTCCTGAGACATCGCGAATACGCGCGCAAAATATCGAGGCAGACCTGTTTGCCCGTCGGTGGTTTCTAGGATCATGTTTTTTCCGTTTCTTGTTGTAACCGACCTGCGCAGTCTCCCCCCCGCGCAGATCAGCGAGCGCTTTGTGCGCCGACATGTTAAAGATACGTTACCGCGTTGCGAAAAGTTTCATAAGTCTCTGTTTGAATACGCATCTAGGGCAATTTTGCGTCCCATTTCGGGGGATACAACTGCTGCGGGATAGGCATTGTCTGCAGACAGGTTCCAACTGCGTGGAATTGCGTCAAAGTATGAATTTGCGTCCGCGTGCGGGGTGCTGCGCCCTTCTGCGATCCAGCGGTTGGTGTAATCGCGGTTTGCGTCGAATTTATCGAGCTGGGTGACTGGATTGAACACGCGAAAATATGGCGTTGCATCGGGGCCTGATCCTGCGGACCACTGCCAGCCCATCGCGTTGGATGCGGGGTCCCAATCGGTCAAGCAGTCCTCGAACCATTTTTGCCCGATGCGCCAGTCGGTCATCAGGTGTTTGGTCAGGTAACTGGCGACAATCATGCGGCCGCGATTGTGCATTTTACCGGTCACGTACATCTCGCGCATGGCGGCATCGACAAACGGAATACCGGTACGACCCTGTTTCCACGCGATAACTTCGGATTTGGTTTCATCGGTGTTCCAAGGGAAATCATCCCAAACCGGTTTCCAGTTGTCCGTCAGAATGCGCGGTGTGTGGTGCATCAGATGATAGGCAAATTCGCGCCAGACGATTTCCTTTAGGAACACTTCGGCGCCCTGCTTGCCCTCATGGCGCGCGACGCTGCCGGCCTCCCAACACTGAAGCGGGCTGATTTCGCCCAAGGCCAGTGAATCCGACAGGTTTGATGTCCCGTCTTTCCACGGCAGATTTCGCCCGGTGATGTAGTCGGCCACGATGCCTTCGATGAAAACGCCAAGGCGTTCTTGGGCTGCCGCCTCGCCGATCCGCGCGTGGGGGCGCATGATGGCCTCGCCACGATTCATTGCAGTGCCCATGTTCCAGTCGCTTAACGCGTCGCTGTCGGGCCAATTGTCTAGCGGCGGAATGCGCGCTGGCGTTTGCACAGTTGATCCACGGGACGTGTTTTTCACGTTGTTCCAGAACGGCGTGTAGACTTTGTAATAGCCGCCGGTTTTGGTTTCCACGGACCACGGTTCGTGCATCAAATGGCCACCAAAACTTTTGGCCTCGATCCCGTCGGATTTCAGGGTTGATTTGATCAAAGTATCACGTTCGATCGACGCAGGATCATACAAGCGCGACCAGAACACCGCATCCGCACCGGTTTGCGCAATTAACTCCTGCAACACATCCAACGCCGGACCGCTGCGCAAAATCAACTGGTGGCCTTTGGCCTTAAGTGATGCAGCCAGACTGTCTAACGACAGGCCTAAACGCCACTTTGGCGCGGCCCCTAGCCCATCAACCAGTGCATCCCGAATAAACAGGGCAATCACCGGACCGCCGCGTGCGCAGGCCTCTGTCAGTGCCGCATGATCGCTGAGCCGCAGATCGCGGCGAAACCACATAATCGTGGGTGAGGCACTGCTCATTTTAGTAAAGTTCCTGTCGTTTTAAAGATGTACGTTAACGGTACGTGCTTGGATCACAGCAGTTGGGTCACAACCACACATCTAGCGCGTTTAACAGCTGATCCACCTCTGATTGGGATGTGTAGTGCGTAAAGCTAAGGCGCAGCACGCCTTCTTTTTCCGGATCGATGCCCATCGCGGTCAGCGCGCGCCCTGCGTAAAAATCACCGCCCCCCGCCATGATCCCGTGTTTGACCAGTTCGGCCGCAACGGGCGCCGCTGCACGCCCCAATGCAAGGGCAACTGTCGGGGCTCGATCTGCCGCCTCAAGCGGGCCCAAAACACGCACCGAATTGCGCCCTGTCACCGCAGACATGACTTGGGTCAACAACTGCGTTTCATGCGCGCGCATCAAATCATGCACCGCCGTCCCACGCGCATTTGCGGCAGCAGGTGTATCAAAATGATGGTCATAGAGCGCGTCCACATAGTCAGCCATGCCAGCGCAAGCGGCGATTTGGGCGTGATCCGGCCCTGCGGGGGTAAACCGTTTGTACAAGGAACCTGCGTTAAAAACATGGCCCTGGTTCGGCAACAACATCCCCAATGCGCGACGGATCACCATTAACCCTTGGTGCGGGCCATAGGTTTTGTAGGCTGAAAACAGATAGATATCCGGCCCCAACGCGCCAACATCGGCAAATCCGTGTGGGGCATATGACACGCCATCGACGCACACAAACGCGCCCGCGGCATGGGCCAGTGCGGTGATTTCGGTGACCGGATTGATGTGGCCAACAACGTTGGAGCAATGCGGAAAACACACCAGACGCACACTGTCATCCAACAGCGGCGCAAGGTCTTCGGGGTTCAACAATCCGGTTTCGGGATCAATTTTCCACTCGCGCACATCGATGCCACGATCCGCCAAACGGCGCCACGGACCGGTGTTGGCCTCGTGATCCTGATTGGTGACAATGATCGCCTCGCCCGGTTTCATGAACTGCCCAAAGGCCTGCGCCAGCACGTAGGTGTTTTGTGTGGTCGATGGCCCAAAGCTCAGCTCGTCTGCGTCAACACCAAGGATCGCGGACATGCGCGTGCGCGCCTCGTCCATTTCTTCGCCCCCCAAACGCGAGGCCTCGTAGGCGGAATAGGGCTGTACTTTGCGCTCTGTATAAAACCGCGTCAGCCGGTCAATCACAGCCCTGCAAGTGTACGAGCCACCAGCGTTTTCAAAGAACGCCTGCCCTTGCAATGACGGCACAGAAAATGCCGGAAACTGCTGACGAACAAAATCAATATCCAAGGACATATGGCACCCTCCCGAGGTGAATAAAAAAGGCCCCGATCATCGCTGATCGGGACCCTATTATGCTACCTGAGTGGCCCCGAAGGGCAACCCAATTGTGCGCTTATTCCGCAGGGGTAAGACCGTTGCTGGTCGCACCGTCGATTTCGGAATGCACCGAAGGAACGCCTGCATTTTCACGGCGACCATCGTTGTAGATCGCTTTGATCAGTGCAATCGCCATCAAGACCATCACCAACGAAAACGGCAATGCACCAATGACCATCGCTGTTTGAATGGCGCCTGTGCCACCAGAGATCAGCAAACCGGCCACAACCAGACCCAATGCCGCGCCCCAGAACAAGATGTGTGGGCGGGCTTTTGGCCCTTCATCGCCAGCCGCGTTAATGGTGTTCACGATCAAAACCGCAGAGTCAGCCGAAGTGACAAGGAACGTCATCAGCAAAACCACGATCATAACGGCCATCGCCCATGACAAGACCTGCGAGATCGGCTCAAGCATAAATGCGGTCATGGCAAAAATCTTGTCGCCATTGCTTGCATCAAAGATAACGCCGTTTGCGCCGCCGTTCAGTTCCAGATCGATGGCAGTCCCACCGGCCCAAGCGAACCAAACAAAACACATCAACGCAGGTACGATCATCGCGCCCAACACAAATTCACGAATTGTGCGGCCACGTGAAATACGTGCCAGGAACAAGCCGACGAATGGTGCAAATGCGATCCACCAAGCCCAGTAAAATACCGGCCACCAGCCCTGCCATTGTGCCAGCAAGAACGATTCAGATCCCTCAACGCCATCCGAACGGAAGACATTAAACGACATCTGCGGCAATGCGATCAGGTAATCCCAAATGCCGATAAACATCGCATTAAAGCCAAACCAGGTCGCCCCAAAGATGATGAAGAACCCAAGCAGGACAATCGACAGAACCATGTTGATGTTGGACAGCCACTTAATGCCTTTGCCAACGCCAGACAGTGCTGACAACGTTGATGCGCCCATGATGACCACAAGCGCGATAATGATGCCAAACGTTGATGCTGCACCCTCGGCGTCAGTCAGACCGCCAATACCGATACGGGTCAGACCCGCAACAAATTGATCCACACCAAAACCCAGCGTTTGCGCAACACCAAGGATGGTTGCCACAACAGCCACGATATCAATGATCGTGCCCAAAATACCGGACAATGCCGCGCCAAACAAAGGCGTCAGACCCGACCGGATCGTCAGTGGCAAACCACGGCGATAGCTAAAGAACGCCAGCGAAAGGCCGGCAATCGCGTAGCACGCCCATGCGCCCAGACCCCAGTGCAGGAACGACCATTTGTACGCCATACGGATGTTATCCGCAGTGCCGCCATTGGTCAGACCTTGGATGGTTTCAGGGTTGGATCCAAAGTGTGCGACCGGTTCGGCCACAGCCCATGTCAACATGCCCACACCGATACCGGCGCCAAACATCATCGAAAACCATGAGAAATTCGAGAACTCAGGTGTTTCACCCGGTTGTCCCAAGAGCAAACGACCCGCCGCTGGCCAAAGCGCCAGACCAAGGCAGACAATGATGAAAAACGCGACAACCCAGATGTACCAGGCGGCAAAATTTGCCAGAATTGCGCTGTTCCAATTGCCCAGCACCGTGCCGGCACTTGTAGGCCAAACGATACACCAAACGACGAGCATACCGATTATTATTTTACTGATCACAGTCACGTCGACGCTGAACCCTCGATAGAAACCCGTACTTGCGGTTCTAATCGGCAGCTCCGTCATTGGAGGCTGAATTGACATTATTTGTGTCCCTTTTCTTTACGACTGAAAGAAAGGTAACAGCTTGATAACGGTTGTCAGTCACTTTGTCGCACCTAGGGCCGTTTATCTGTCTCAGAGGTTGATTAACGTCACAGAATACAACGTATACGTCACAAATTCATGACGGTTTTGGATCAGCATTGTTCAAAAGCGACATGATTCTCTGAGAATCAGGCGTTAAAGTGCCGCAATGATCGCGTCGGCGTGGCGTTTGATCGCGTCCATATCGCCCATGGTGCCGGGCGCGCGCATTTGTACGCCGGTGTGGCGCGGATGAATATGCACATGCAGGTGGAACACTTCTTGGCCCCCCGCCGCCTCGTTGTACTGCTGGATCGTGATCCCGTCGGCATCAAACGCAGCCTTGGCCGCATTGGACACCTTTTTGACCGTAGACATCACTGCGGCAAGCTGGGCGTCAGAGGCATCCAGAATATTGCGACAAGGTGTTTTGGGAATAACCAAACAATGCCCCTCACTGCGCGGCATGATATCCATGAAACACAGCGTGTGTTCGTCCTCAAACACCGTGAAATTCGGGATTTCGCCCCGCAGGATTTTGGCAAAAATGTTCTGGTCGTCATAAGCAGTCATGAAAGAGGCTCCGATATGTCTTTTAAGACGCGCAAGCCGAAAACCGGTACCCACTTTTCGGCTTGCGCTTTGGAGCCCCTCATAAACCGCTTAGGCGTTCACGTCGACAACAACGCGTCCCTTAACTTGACCATTCAGGATATCAGCGCCCAATTTTGGCAAATCCGACATCGTGGCAGGCACAACCATCGCCTCCAACTTGTCCATCGGCAGGTCTTTGGCAATCCGTTTCCAAGCACGCAAACGATTGTCGTAGGGCTGCATGACGCTGTCGATGCCCAACAGATTCACACCGCGCAACAAGAACGGAATAACAGTCGCAGGCAGACCCGCGCCGCCCGCAAGACCAACAGAGGCCACAGACGCGCCGTACTGCATTTGACCCAACACGCGTGCCAGCATGTCGCCGCCAACCGCATCGATGCAACCGCCCCAGGTTTCTGCTTCCATCGGACGTTTGATCGTCTCGTTGATGTCCTCGCGCGCAACGATTTGCGTGGCACCCAGTGATTTCAGATAGTCGCCCGTTTCAGGACGCCCCGTCACACCAGCAACATCGTGACCCAAGGCCGCCAAAATCGCGACAGCAACAGACCCAACACCGCCAGCAGCACCCGTGACCAACACAGGACCGTCTTTGATCCCGTGATCTTCAAGCGCCATAACCGACAACATCGATGTGAAACCAGCGGTGCCCACAGCCATCGCTTGGCGTGTGTCCAAACCGTCGGGCAGTGGCACCAACCAGTCGGCTTTGACGCGGGCTTTTTGTGCGTAGCCACCCCAGTGCATTTCGCCAACGCGCCAGCCTGTTAGCACAACTTTGTCGCCTGCCTTGTAGCGCGCATCGTCCGAGGATTCGACTGTACCTGCAAAATCAATGCCGCCAACATGTGGGTAATTGCGCACCAAACCGCCGCCTTTTGGGCTGAGGCACAGGCCGTCTTTGTAGTTAA
Source organism: Ascidiaceihabitans sp. (assembly GCA_047626725.1). Classification (GTDB taxonomy): domain Bacteria; phylum Pseudomonadota; class Alphaproteobacteria; order Rhodobacterales; family Rhodobacteraceae; genus Ascidiaceihabitans. The sequence continues at coordinate 5,765 of JBLHSG010000044.1, read as the reverse complement.
CGGTGGTATATTCAATGGCAACAACCACGTCACCTGCTGGCAAATCATCGACGCTCAGCTGCTGCATGGCCGCTGTTGCTTTTCCGTCTTCGCCTTGGGTCAGTACCAGTGCATCAAACATTTTCGTCTCCATCTATTTCATCTTATTCAAGTTGCGTATTTCAAAGTCTGAGGCGTGATCCCACACGTATTTTATCAGATCCAGAATTTGTCCTGCACCACCGCCGGGCGCATGCCATCCGGGGTTTCGACCTCGATATGAGTGCCAGCATCCCAGTGGGTCATGCGCACCATGCCGATCGCGACGTTGGTTTTAAAATCAGGTGACCACGCGGCAGACGTCACTTGGCCGACACGTTTTCCACCCGCAAAAATCGACCAAACCCGATCACAGCCCGGCACCGCATCGCCGCCAATCGCAATCGGCGTGATCATTTGCACAGGACCTTCTTTGGCCACCCGCAACAGCGCGTCACGGCCGATACACCCAATCGCGGTTTGGGTGTCACAAAAGCGCCCCAGACCACATTCGTGCGGCGTGTTGTCGTCGGTCATGTCGTTGCCATACGACAGCAATCCGCCTTCGATGCGCTCAATGCCGTTGGGGCAGCCTGCCCGCACATCCAGATCTTCGCCCGCGGCCATCAATGCATTCCAAAGCGGCATGCCGATTTTGCTGTTCTCGACGTAAATCTCGAACCCGCCTTGTTTGGAATATCCAGACCGCGCGATGGCCAAATCCTGACCCATGAACTCAAACATATCAAAGCGGAAAAACCGGATGTCGCGAACACGGTCGCCAAACACACGGGCCATCAATTCGTCAGCCTTGGGCCCTTGGATCGCCAGAGGGCTAATGTCTGGCTCGTCCACCAGCACATCCAAACGATAACCGTTGGCGATGCCCTTGACCCAGTACAACAGATCACTGTCCGCAATCGAAATCCACCAGCGGTCCTCGGACAGTTTTACCGCCACAGGGTCGTTCAACATGCCGCCGGTTTCATCGACGATGGGCACATAATAGCACTGGCCCGGCAACATCCGGCGCAGATCGCGCGGGGTCAACATTTGCATCAGCCGCGTTGCATCGGGACCGCGCAATTCGACCTGACGTTCAGCCGCCACATCCCAAATTTGCACAGCGCGCTTAAGGTGATGATAGTCGGCCTGAACGCTTTCAAACGTCGTGGGCAGCAACATGTGGTTGTACACGGTATAGGCTTTGACGCCTGCCGCCTCGACACCGTCAGAAAACGGGGTACGGCGTAGGCGACGCGAAGGTGAGATGAGTGTCATATCGTAGACTCGTCTATTTGAGAGGTGGCATGTAGATCAAATCAGTCACGGGCGCGTCTTGACCTGCTGCTGTCAGCATGGCGTGGACTTGTCCGCGATGATGGGTCTGGTGGTTAAAAAAACCGATGACGCAGGACGCCATAGATTTCGACATTTCGCGGTCTTGCGCGCGGCTGTACAGGGTCAGATCACCGACCAGATCGATGGCTTTCAAACGCTCTGCCCACAACGTGATACGCCCGTCTGTGCGAAATCGTTGCGCGCTCCATGCAGCCAGCGTCGGATACAAGGTCAAGCTGTGCGGCATCGCGGCCTCGGTTGCGAGAACACTGGGATCAAAGCGATTAAGCCAAAGCGTATCGCCCCACAAAAGGTGGTTTAATGTGCCAAAGATAGATCCAAAGAACGCGCCGCGCTCTTTGGTGAGTTCATCAAACGTCATTGCATTAAGAATGGGCAACAACTGATTGTTTTGCCACGCATTATACTGCGCCATAGTACGTGCGTAGGCAGGATCGATCAAGGTTTTGGACCTTTCCAGTCGATCGGGCAAATCTCGGCTGACATGCCGTCAAAATCCCAAACGCGACCATAATCACGTACCTTGGATTTCAGACCTTTGGCCGCGATGATATCAGGGCCCATCCAGTATTTGGAATTCGATACCATGACAGGATGCGCTTTGTCCTTGCCGGTGATCATTTCGATCTCGCCTTGGATTTTGCGGCCAATCACGATGGACCGTTTTGTGCCATCGCGCACGATTTCAACAGGTGCACGTTCGGCCCCGATAATTTCGGACACCAGCATGGTGAACAGACCGGTTGTACCGCCCGCCGCACCGCTAAAGATTTGCAAAATACCGTTGTAGGCTTTGCCCGATGCGCGTTCGTCAACGTAGGCGGCGACCTTCCAGTTGCCTTCGCCCATGCGACCGGGAATATCGACCAAAAGACCGACATTCAGACCCGACAGGTCTTCGCCTTCATAGTGGCCTTCGTCGATCGCAATCGCCATCCAAGCGTGGCAGTGCCCTTCTGTGGGCGGGTGCGATCCCAACGACACAACGCAGGGGCAGAACACGGTGCACGAACAGTTCAGGAACAATTCGCCTTTGATTGCCCAGTCTGTTGGTGTCATCGCACGACGACCCGGATTGGGCATCCTGCTGTCGATCCGCTGCGAAATCGGCAGCTTATCTGAGTCTTTTTTACGGGTCACAGCCATTCTTAAGCTCCTACGATAAAGGGATAAACGCCCACGGCCAGACCGGCCAAAATCAACGCAAACCCCATTGGTTTTGTTATAATATGCCCGATTTGGGGCAATTTCTCTAGCACCATGAACAGGGTCGCGGCCCCCATCCAAAGCAGGCTCATGACGCCGCCGACAAAGCCAAGCGCCATAAAGCCCCAGCAGCAGCCAACACAGAACGCGCCAAGGCCAAGGCCCATGCGCAAACCACCCAAAGCGCCGGTTTTCCACGATCCGAGGAAATACATCATCGGAGAATGGCAAACGCCGTGGCAGATTTCTTTGGCGCGACTGAATTGAAACAGGCCAACCGCGATCAGCAATCCGGCGGTGACCCAGTGTGATTTGGCCATGCCCAGCATGTCGATCACGCCGCCATACAACAGCAACAACTGGACGCTGGTGATCAGGGCCGCAAAGGCAACCCAGACGATGAAATATCCGGCAATCACACCCAGCCACCCTGCCCGCGTGCCCGTCGCGGACACCATCAGGTCCTCGTAGGATCGCAAGGTCGGCACCATCGTCGGCAACATCATCGCGGCCATCATAATCGCCCACATCGCAAACAGCGGACCAAAGCGCGCCATTGCCATATCTTGGGCCATATCTTGGGCCATATCCATCGGCATACGCGGGTCCATCATCGCCATACGTTGCGCCATCTCGTTAGGCCGCCCGATCAGGTCCAGACCCATCGACATGCTCATCATGTACATCATCGCCCATGCCGCGAGGATCAGGCCAAAAAAGCTAAGCCAAAGGACAGACCTTGTGATGTGTGACATTGGGCGGTTCTCTCTGGTCCTGAGTTTCGAATGTTGGTGGCGAATCTGGCGTTGCAATTCAAATGCCAGACATTTAGATTTCTGACAAACAATAAATGTAAGACATATGAAAATTGATCCCTCAAGCAGCGCCGATTTGTCGGCCCAAATTGCCAAAGCCATTCGCGATTCTATCGTAAGTGGTGCGTTGATCGTTGATCAGCGTCTTCCGTCCGAGGCGGAGCTGGCCGACCAATTCGAAGTGTCGCGCCCGACTGTGCGCGAGGCGTTAAAACGTCTGGCCGCGCAATCGCTGATCCGTACACAACGCGGTGCCACGGGCGGTGCATTTGTAAATAAGCTTAGCTTTGAAGAGGCTTACGCGCAGCAAATCACGACCTCGACCCTGTTGCTGTCGATGAATGCGGTCAGTTTTGAAACCGCCTGCGAGGCGCGGTATGCGCTGGAACGGTCTTGCGCGCCCCTGTCTGCCACCCGCCGTAGTGCTGATCATTTGGCGACAATGCGCGCCGAAATTCACCGCCAAGGACAACCGGGCCTCACGGACGAAGCATTTTGTGCCTCTGACGTGGCGTTTCACCGTGCGCTGGTCGATGGCGCCGGCAATCCGGTGCTAAGTTACCAGTTGGCCGGCGCGGTCGAGGCCATGCAGCCGTTGATGAACATGATCACATTTACCGCCAGATCACGCGAGGCCATTGTCGCGCTGCACACGCAAATTGCCGACGCGCTTGAGGCGTTTGACCCGGACGCCACAGCCACCGCACTGGTCCAGCTGGAAACCTACACGTTGGATTTGGCAAAATCGGTTGTGGCGCAGCGTGCCGAGGTCAAAGGCAAATAGCCCCTTAGCCAAATGTGTCGGCAATATTGGTATCGTTTGTTTCGATGTAAATGCGCGCAAACACGGCACTGACGAGCAAAAGCAGAAAGCTTGCCATCGTCGCGAAAGCGATCGTTATCGCAATGTTCAACACGGCCGATGGCTCTGACAAACCAAAGGTCAGCCGTGCGATATCAATGGCGCTGGTTTTTACGATTTCCATGATTGCGAAAAATGCGGCGATCCAAATGACGGGGCCAGCCACGCTTTTTGTGCGGTTCCACGACGATCTGCTGGCCGTATCAAGTGTTTCGATACAAACCCGTACCAACCAAAGACATGTGCGCATGGTGAACCAATTGATGACCCAAACGAGGCCCAGACCGATGCCAATGGCCCACAACGAACCCGTGGTTGTCACGGACAACTGCATCAAGAACGGCATGATACCTTCTGAAAAACTGTCAAATACTGCAAATGACAGGGCCATTCCCAACATGATCAGCACCATCACGATTGTTGCACCACCAAGGTTCATAACAAAGTAGCGCCAGATGTAGGACCACAGAAACGATCCATGCCACGTGAAAAACCCAGCCTTTGGCGCGTGACCCAAAATGATAAACCGGATCCATCCGATTGAAATAACCGCGCCCATTACCATCTTGACGATCGACGCTGCATTCGCTGAAAGACGGGCAGATGCATCCCCCTGAAGGCCTAAGGTCTCGAATGTGCCCGCGATAGCCACAATTATCATTGGCACTAACGCAATCCGGATCGCGGCGCCCACATTATCAAAAATATCGTGAAATGCATCGGTGATCATTCGCAAAGCAGTAAACATCAGCAGCCCCCTAAAATATACATCCTCGTTATGCGGGAATTCTGTGATCTGCAACGGCTCTGTTTTGGCAAATGTACGGTTTGTCAAAAACCTTGCCAAACTGGGGGGCGCGCCCTACCTGACTTTGCATGATAGATATAATCAACATTATCGCAGCGCTTCTGACCATCGGATTTGGCCTGTTCGGGTTCGTAGCACCGCGCTACACCGCGTCCGCGCTGGATCTGGAACCAACCACATCCACCATGGGGCTAAGCGAAATGCGCGCCTCTGTTGGTGGATTGTTTGTGGCAATGGGTCTGGCGGCGATCTGGATCGGTGAGCCCTTGGGTTACGCGATGATCGGATTTGCCTTTGTCGGGGCTGCGACGGGGCGTGTTGTATCGCTGATTTTCGACAAGCCACCGCTGAAAAAAGTGCTGGTGTTTGGCGGTATTGAGGCCGGCCTTGCCGCGTGGTTGTTGCTGGCCAATCTGTGATCAAATCACGCGGTGACGTGCAAAAAATGCGCAACCACCATTTGCAACTGACCTGACCCTGCCCTATATAACAAGTGTCCTTCGGGACTATGGATATAAACGCGCTTGTAATAAACGGATTGGACCCGGGGGCGGTACCCGGCGACTCCACCAAACATCCTTTATTTGGGGATCATGGGGTCGAAATAGGATCGACAAACGTCTAAAGAGGTTAGCTTTATCTCGGCTGGGTGCCACCGTATCGGCCCAAAATGTACAATTGCAAATAACAATCG
>JBLHSG010000043.1:0-25477 GCA_047626725.1 Ascidiaceihabitans sp. | reverse complement strand
TGTTGTTTGGTCTGCCGTCGTTGCGGATCAAAGGGTTCTATCTGGCCGTGGCCACATTGGCTGCGCAGTTCTTTTTGGTGTGGCTGTTTAACCGCGTGTCGTGGTTCTACAACTATTCCGCATCCGGTCAGATCACCGCCCCCGAACGCAGCATCGGTGGTGTTTTGATCACTGGACCCAGCACTGAGGCGTGGGCGACATATCTGTTCTGCCTGTTCTTTGTCATTGCCAGCGCGGTCATCGCGCGCAACCTGACGCGCGGGTCGTTCGGCCGTAAATGGATGGCCATTCGTGACATGGATATCGCCGCCGAAATCATTGGTGTGAACCCTTTGGCCGCCAAACTTAGCGCTTTTGCTGTCAGTTCATTTTTCATCGGCATCTCGGGCGCGCTGTTCTTTGCAGTGTATTTGGGGGCGGTCGAAGTTGGCGAAGCGTTCAGCATTCAAAAGTCGTTCATCGTGTTGTTCATGATCATCATTGGTGGCCTTGGCAGTATCTTTGGATCGTTCGCAGGGGCTGCGTTTTTGGTGGTTCTGCCTGTCGCGCTGAAACTGGTTGGCGTTGATTGGTTGGGCTGGCCCACAGATATCGTGGCGCACCTGAACCTTGTTGTTGTTGGCGCGTTGATCATCGTCTTTTTGATCGCTGAACCACACGGTCTGGCCCAATTGTGGCGCTTGGCAAAAGAGAAATTGAGATTGTGGCCGTTCCCGCACTAGCGGGGCGTCACGCATAGGACGGCCACAAAACTGGTCGAACAAAAGACCGGGAGAACCCGGAACGTATCGAAAAATCCAAGGGAGGATAACCGATGAAGATGAAACTAGGTACAGCCGCTGTTGCGGTAATGATGGCAGCAAGCCCGGTAATGGCGGACCTTGTGTTCCCATCACTCAGCTATCGCACTGGCCCATATGCGGCGGGCGGTATTCCGTTTGCTGATGGTTACGCCGATTACATGAACCTGCTGAACGCCCGCGATGGTGGCATCGGCGGCGTTATGACCAACGTGATCGAATGCGAGACCGGCTATAACACTGAAAAAGGTGTTGAATGCTACGAGTCTACAAAAGGCCAAGGCGCGTTGGTGTATCAACCGCTGTCCACAGGCATCACCTATCAGCTGATCCCGAAAGCCACGGCTGACGGTATTCCGATCCACTCGATGGGCTATGGTCGTACGTCTGCTGCAAACGGCGACGTGTTTTCGAACGTGTTCAACTATCCTGCGAACTACTGGAACGGTGCCTCTGGTGCGATCAACTATTTGATGGAACAGGGTGACATTTCCGGCAAGAAAATCGCGCTGGTTTACCATAACTCTGCCTATGGCAAAGAACCGATCCGCACATTGGAAGAGCTGTCCAAAAAGCACGGTTTTGAACTGACCCTGATCCCGGTTGATCACCCGGGCCAAGAGCAAAAATCACAATGGCTGCAAATCCGTCGTGAAAAGCCTGACAATGTCATCATGTATGGCTGGGGCGTTATGAACCAGGTTGCGGTTCAAGAAGCGGCAAACATCCGTTACCCGATGGAAAACTTTATCGGTATCTGGTGGTCCGGTTCTGAAAACGATGTGCTTCCTGCTGGCGACAAAGCTGACGGATACAAAGCACTGACGTTCCACGGTGTTGGCGACGATTTCCCGGTATTTGGCGACATTCAAAAGTATGTTGTTGATGCAGGAAACGCAGCTGGTAACGGCGATCAAATCGGTACGGTTTTGTATAACCGCGGTTTGTACGCAGCCATGTTGGCCGCAGAAGCAGCTAAAACAGCACAAGAAATCCACGGCACTGCAGACATCACTCCGGCGATGATGCGTGACGGGATGGAAGCGTTGGAAATCACCGAAGCGAAAATGTCAGCCCTTGGTCTGCCAGGCTTTGGCCCATCGTTCCAAGTGTCTTGTGCAAACCACGGTGGCCCCGGCCTTGTGGGCATGACGCAGTGGGATGCATCCGCGAAAACTTGGTCGATGATCAATGAATTCGCACCATCCGATATGGATGTGATCCAGCCGTTGATCGACGAAGATTCTGCAGCCTACGCCGCGGAAAACAACATCGCAGCGAACTGTAACTAAACGACTTTTCCGGCGGCGTTCTGTGATGCCGCTGGATCTTACACAGATTTTTACGAAGGGTGCCCCCCAGATGCTGGACGCTGCAGATACAGATGAGGCCTTGCTTGAGGTCAACAACATCGAAGTGATCTACAACCACGTGATCCTTGTGCTGAAAGGTGTCAGCCTGAAGGTGCCCAAAGGTGGTATTATCGCGTTGCTTGGCGGCAATGGCGCGGGCAAAACCACGACGCTCAAAGCGGTTTCGGGGCTGTTGGCCTCGGAACGTGGCGAGGTCACAAAGGGGTCGATCAAATACCGTGGCGATGTAATTCAACACCAAGATCCGGCAGAAACCGTAAAAAGCGGTGTCGTGCAGGTCATGGAAGGCCGCCATTGTTTTGAACACCTGACGATCGAAGAAAACCTGTTGACCGGTGCCTACACACGGCGCGACGGCAAGGCGGCAATCGCAGCTGACCTTGAGATGGTTTACAACTATTTTCCACGCCTGCGCGAGCGACGTAAATCGCAAGCGGGCTATACGTCGGGCGGCGAACAACAGATGTGTGCCATCGGGCGCGCGCTGATGTCACGCCCCGAAACGATCCTGCTGGACGAGCCGTCGATGGGCCTTGCCCCGCAGTTGGTTGAACAGATTTTTGGCATCGTCAAATCGATCAACGAAAGCGAAGGCGTGACGTTTTTGCTGGCCGAACAGAACACCAACGTGGCGCTGCGGTTTGCGCACTACGGCTATATTCTGGAATCGGGCCGCGTTGTGATGGACGGCCCAGCGGATGAACTGCGCGAGAACCCGGATGTGAAGGAATTCTATCTGGGCATGTCGGATGAGGGGCGCAAATCGTTCCGCGATGTGCGCAGTTATCGTCGCCGCAAACGCTGGTTAAGCTAAGGCCGCGGTGGGCTGAAGCCCACCTTACAAGAGTTTTCTAAAGGGGCCCGCGAGCGATGGCACAGTATTTTGACGATCTGGAAACCCGCAGCGCTGACCAGCGGATGTCCGAACAATCCGCGACATTGCGCACGCGATTGGCGGCGATCACTATGGCCGGTCAAGAATGGCGCGATGCTGCGGCTGGTGTAAAAACAGCTGCTGATTTGACCAACCTGCCAGTTTTACGCAAATCAGATTTGTCAGAATGGCAAAAAGCCACTCCGCCGTTTGGTGGGATTCAGGTTGGCAATGTCACCCACGTGTTTCAATCCCCTGGACCGATCTATGAACCCGGAAAATTGGATGGCGATTGGTTTCGGATGGGGCGGTTTCTGCATGCCGCTGGAATCGGTTCGCAGGATGTCGTGCAGAACTGCTTTGGCTACCATTTGACGCCTGCCGGTCACATGTTTGAATCGGGTGCGCGCGCTGTTGGTGCTATGGTTTTACCGGCTGGAACGGGACAGACCGAATTGCAAGTAACCGCCGCGCGTGATGTTGGCAGTACGGCCTATGCCGGCACGCCGGATTATTTGAAAATCATCCTCGAAAAAGCGGACGAGATGGGCGTGACATTAAAAATTGCCAAAGCTGCGGTTGGTGGTGGCGCATTGTTCCCGTCGTTGCGCGACTATTATACAGACCGTGGTATCGCGTGTTTGCAGTGTTATGCGACCGCCGATTTGGGAAACATCGCCTACGAAAGTGACGCGATGGAAGGCATGATTGTGGACGAAGGTGTGATCGTCGAAATCGTCACGCCAGGCACGGGAAACCCTGTTGCTATGGGTGAAATCGGCGAAGTTGTCGTGACATCGTTGAACCCGGACTACCCGCTGATCCGCTTTGCCACAGGTGACATGAGCGCCATGATGGAAGGCGCCAGCCCCTGCGGGCGCACGAACATGCGCATCAAAGGTTGGATGGGTCGCGCCGATCAAACCACCAAAATCAAAGGCATGTTTGTACGCCCTGAACAGGTCGCAGCCTTTGTCGCGCGCCACGATGAAGTAACCAAAGCGCGCGTCATCGCGAGCCGAGAAGCCGAAACTGACGTGCTAACAGTGCAGATCGAATGTGACGGCGGCGATGCAGATGCCTATGCGGCAAGCGTTGTCGAAACGATGAAGATGAAGGGCAAAGTGGTCGTATGTGACCTTGGCAGCCTGCCAAAAGACGGTTTGGTCATCGAAGATCAACGCACGTACGACTGATTGCGGTTGTGCGGAACACCCGCACCTTACTGGCATTTGGATGTTGATTTAGCGTCAGCCGCAGCCCACTCTGGATATTCCGACTAAAATAGTCGAAATAGGCTTTATGTCTGATCAAACGACCTTAACGCATTCACGTAAAACGCCCAATCAGGCGCCGCGCGGGCTGTCTGTTATGGCGATCACTGTGGCGGTTATCTGTCTGCTGCCGATGCTTGCCGTGGCGATTGCGGCGTTTAGCGGTGGCACTGGCACGGTTGCGCATTTGATTAGCACGGTTTTGCCGCGTTACGCCGGCAACACGGTGATGCTGGCGCTGTTGGTGTCTATCGGTACGTTCATGGTTGGCGTCGGTGCGGCGTGGCTGGTGACAATGACCCGTTTTCCCGGCGTTCGGTTTTTCGAGATCGCGTTGGTGCTGCCGCTGGCGTTTCCGGCCTACGTGCTCGCCTATGCCTACACGTATATTCTGGATCATCCCGGCATTGTTCAAAGCAGCTTGCGTGGTGTGATGGGATGGGGCCCTCGAGACTACTGGTTTCCCGAAGTGCGATCCCTTGGCGGGGCGGCCTGCATGCTGGTTTTGGTGCTGTATCCTTACGTCTATTTGCTAGCCCGCGCGTCATTTATTCAACAAAGCGGGACGACGTTTTTAGCCGCCCGTGCATTGGGAAGCAGTGCGTGGTCAGCGTTCTTTCGGGTCAGTTTACCCCTTGCGCGGCCTGCAATTGCGGGTGGCGTTTTACTGGCGGTGATGGAGACAATCGCCGACTTTGGAACCGTCGCATATTTTGGCGTGCAGACCTTTGCGACGGGGATTTATTCCAGCTGGTTCACTTTTGTGGATCGGGCAGGGGCGGCGCAACTGGCGCTGTGTTTGCTTAGCTTTGCCTTGCTGCTGGCGATGTTGGAACGCATCCAGCGCGGGCGCGCGAAATACTATGATCCGTCGCGGCGCGCACAGGATAAAACCCAAATTGACCTAAAAGGTTGGCAGGCCGCACTGGCGATTGTGTTGTGTGGTGCGCCTGTTTTGTTCGGCTGTGTTTTGCCAATCATCGTGCTGTTTTCGATGGGGCTTGGGTCGGAACAAGATTTGCTAAGCACGCGCTACCTTGGGTTTATTCGCAATTCACTGACCTTGGCGGGACTTGCCGCTGTGATCACCGTGGTCGCGGCTGTCGCTGTTGGGTTCTTTCAGCGGATGCAGCCGGGGCGATTGTCGAACGCGTCTGCCTACGCGGCACGGTTGGGATACGCGGTGCCGGGCGGTGTGATTGCGGTGGGCCTGATGGTGCCGTTTGCAGCGTTTGATAATGCGTTGGATGCATGGATGCGCACTACGTTTGATTATTCGACTGGCCTGCTGGTGACCGGATCAATCTGGTTGTTGATCGGGGCGTATATGGTGCGGTTTTTGGCAGCAGCATTGGGGGCCTACGAGGGTGGGCAGGCACTGGTTCACGAGAATATGGATGCGGCCAGCCGGTCCCTTGGGCAGTCGCCTTTTGGCACATTACGGCGGGTACATTTGCCGATTCTGACACCAAGTTTGCTGACTGCGTTGCTGATTGTCTTTGTGGATGTGATGAAAGAATTACCCGCCACGTTGATCTTGCGCCCGTTCAACTATGACACACTGGCGGTGCAGGCATATCGCTTGGCCTCGGATGAACGTCTGGATGGCGCGGCAGTGCCCAGCCTTGTGATTGTGGCGATGGGGTTGCTGCCAGTAATCTTGATTTGTCGCCAAGTCGGACGTGGCCGTTTGTGATGTGCTTTAGGTGCGCGCGCTGACAGTCTGCGCCCAGTTTTCCCGACTTAATCGATAACATTTCCAATCAAACGGCGTGTCGACCAGCGCAAGCGACGCGTCATATTCATGCGTCGCCCCCAATTTTAGCGTCGCCTTTTGTGACCGGATGTTGGTGGGATCAATGTGAAACCAAACCGCGGTTTCGGATGCAAATGCGTGATCCAGCATCATGCGTTTGATGGCAAAATTTGCAGAACCGCCCCAATAGGCACGCGTCAAAAAGGTGAAGCCGATGGAAACCGTATCAGGCATATCCGGGGCGCTGTAATAGCGCGAACACCCGATCATCTGACCGTTGGGTGTGTCGGTGAATGTCAACGTCGCTTGGCTTGCCAACAACATATCAAAGTAGGGTGCGAACCGGTCTGGCTGATGGCGGTCACGTGCAGGATGACCAGCCCAAATCGCCGGATCACCAGCGGCGCCGGTAAGGGCAGTGCGGTCGTTTTCTTGCAATGGGGTCAGCGTGAACTGTGCGTTCGACAAACGGGGTTGCGCGTCAAATCCGGACTTTAACATCACTGACCTTTTGGTTGGGTAAGGTGGGCGTGTCGCCCACCCCACAGTTCATTCTTCAGCAGGCTTGCCGATTTTATCTTGGGTTTGCGTGTCAAAATCCGATGCATCGTGACGTTCATGCAATTGTTCTGACGGGTCACCAAACGGGCGGTTCACCATGCGTCCACGTTTTACAGCAGGGCGCGCGTCGATCTTCTCGGCCCAGGCCAGAACGTGTTTGTAAGACGTCACATCAAGGAATTCAGCGGCTGAATACAAACGCCCCAGAACCAGCTGACCATACCATGACCAAATCGCGATATCCGCAATTGTGTACTCTTCGCCCGCGATCCAGGTTGTTTCTGCCAATTGACGATCCAATACGTCAAGCTGACGTTTTGTTTCCATCGCGAAACGGTTGATCGGGTATTCGAATTTTTCTGGCGCATAGGCATAAAAGTGGCCAAAACCACCACCCAGATACGGTGCGCTGCCCATTTGCCAGAACAGCCAGTTCATCGTTTCAGCGCGTGCTGCCGGTTCTGTTGGCAGCAACGCCCCGAATTTGTCGGCAAGGTGCAGCATGATCGAGCCGCTTTCGAACAAACGCACAGGCGTGTCGCCTGATCGGTCCATCATCGCAGGGATTTTCGAGTTCGGGTTGATCGCAACAAAGTCTGATCCGAATTGATCGCCTTCACCGATGTTCACCAGATAGGCGTCGTATTCGGCGCCTTTGTGGCCCATTTCCAGCAGTTCTTCGAGCATCACCGTGACTTTGACCCCGTTTGGCGTCGCGAGTGAATGCAGTTGCAGCGGGTGTTTGCCCACAGGCAGTTCTTTGTCCGCTGTTGCCCCTGCGACGGGGCGGTTGATGTTGGCGAATTTCCCGCCAGACGAGGTATCCCAAGTCCAGACTGCGGGTGGGGTGTAGGTGTCGTCGCTCATGTGTGTGCCTTTCAAAATGCTTGGCACCAACCTATGGGCTGAACGCGCAGGCGCAAGGGGGCGGGCTGTGCAAGGATGTTTAGACCCCCGTTACCTCACGCACCTTTGATCGCTGGTTTTCGGGCTGGCCATTGCGACCACAGCACAGCGCACAGAATGATGGTACCGCCGATGATCCCTTGGATGCTGGGAATTTCACTTAGGATCAGCAGGGCTAAAACAGGTGCCAGCGGTACTTCGAGCGTCGATAACAATGCCGTTTCAGCCGAGGGCAATCGCCGCGCCCCTTCGGACAACGTGACTGATGCGATGGCAAAGATCAGGCCAAACAGGACAAGGATTGGCATTTCTGCAGTAGGGGCCAACATTGGGGCGCCAAACATCAGTGCGAAGGGCAGTAACACGAGCGACGACATGGCAGCAGGCAAGGCCGCCGTAGTGTCTGGGAATTTGCGATAGAACACAATCGTGGCGGACATCAGCAACGTCATCACGAGGGCAAGCGCATCACCCACCAATGCGCCGCTGCCCAATGATCCTGACACGATGATCAACACGCCAGTAAAGGCGGCAAAGCTGGCAATCAGGACCGTTCGGGTGGGGGCTTCTTTGATGAATATCCACGACATGATTGCAGCGACAAATGGGGCCGCGGCATAGATCAGGACCACATTCGCGACGCTGGATAGCTTGAAGGCTGGAATAAACGCGGCAGTTGCTGCGGCCATGATCAGCGTGACGAACAAGGCGTGTTTGCGGAATGCTCGGATTTCAGTCCGTAACTGCCCACGCAACATCAGGTAGGTAATAGTGAACGCAGCTGCCGCCACCCCGCGCCAAAAAATCACCCCCCACGCATCCGTGCTGACGCCGTTGGTGAAAATACCGGCCGTGCTGAACACGATTGCTGAAATGATAACAAGGAATACGCCTGCTGAGCGTGTGGATGATGATTGCATTGGGCCCTCAAGCGTTATGTGATGCCGTGTCATAGCAAAGCCCTCCTGACAACAGTGTGTCAGTGGTGATAAGATAAAGCACAGAAAACAGTGGGTGCCATCGATGTCTAAATCAGCGCGGTTCTTTGAAATCATCCAGATGCTGCGCGCCGCCAAATCGCCGATGCTGGCGCGTGACATGGCGGACACACTCGAGGTGTCAGTGCGCACAATTTACCGCGATATCGCCAGCCTTCAGGCCATGCAAACCCCGATTTTGGGTGAGCCGGGGATCGGGTATGTGATGCGCAAAGGGTACGATTTGCCACCGATTAACCTTGATGTGGACGAAGCCGAGGCGATTGCCTTGGGCCTTAGCATGATTGCCCGCACCGGTGACGCAGGGTTGTGGCAGGCGGCGGGGCGTGCTGCGCGCAAACTGAATGCGGTCGCGCCCAGTACACGGCAGTTGATCGCGTCGTCATGGGGGATGGATCATAGCGTAGCCGTTGATCCTGCGCAGATCAGGGCGGCGATCCGGGGCGAACAAAAGCTGGAAATCGCATACAGCGATGAGGCAGGCACCCAAACCCAGCGGGTGATTTGGCCGCTTGCGGTGATCTATTTCAGCGACAGTGCGATCATCGTGGCGTGGTGTGTGCTGCGTCAGGGATTGCGGCATTTCCGGCTGGATAGGATGATGTCTTGTGACACGTTGGATGCACAATTCGTCGGGCAAAGTGGGGCGTTACTGCGGCTGTGGGAAGACACGCAAAAGGACCAGACCGTATCGACCAAGTCGATGTAATCAAATCCTTAAACGAAAAAAGCCACCCCCGAAGGAGTGGCCTTTTAAATACCTATCACGTCATTCTAAACCCAAGGATTAACCTTGACGGGCTTTGAACCGAGGCTGTGTTTTGTTGATCACGTAAACACGGCCTTTGCGACGGACAATGCGGCAGTCACGGTGCCGGCTCTTGAGCGAGCGGAGCGAGTTGCGTACCTTCATGGTGCGAATTCCTTCCTGTTTGTCATGGCGCGAACCAGCGCCGGGTTAATCGGGGCCTGACGGAATGTCAGACGGGTGTCGGTGGTGGGAGATACAAGGATCGAACTTGTGACCCCTTCGATGTCAACGAAGTGCTCTACCGCTGAGCTAATCCCCCACTCTGTTCCAGTTTGAACCAATGCACCCCATAAAAAAGGGGCGCGAAAGTCCGCGCCGGTAACGGGGCGTATAAAAGGAGTCGGAACAGGGATCAAGGGCTTTTGACCATCGCGACAACTACTATATGCTATCTGCAACAAAGGACAAAAAATGCCCAAGTTCGCTTACGAAGTTTTGCACCCTGAAAAGCAGACCTCTTGCGTGGTTTTTGCGTCGCCTCATTCCGGGCGCGACTACCCTTGGTCGTTCCTACGGCGCACGGTTTTAGACGAACATACGATCCGGTCGTCCGAGGATGCGTTTGTCGACCAGTTGTTCGATTGTGCCCCGCAATTTGGCGCATCATTCCTAAAGGCGGGCGCGCCGCGTGCGTTTGTCGATTTGAACCGCAGCGCTGATGAATTGGACCCCGCCCTGATCGAAGGATTGCGCCGAACGGGCCATAACCCACGGGTTGCAGCGGGCCTTGGCGTTATTCCACGGGTCGTGGCCAACGGGCGCGCAATTTACAGCGGCAAGATTTCACAAGTCCTCGCGCAGCGCCGCATCGATCAGTATTGGACGCCTTATCACCAGATGCTGCAAAAGCTGCTGGACACTGCGCATCGAACGCACGGGCAGGCGGTTTTGGTGGATTGCCATTCGATGCCTCACGAGGCGATGGACGGTGTCGCACGCGGCGGAATGCGCCGCCCCGACGTGGTGCTTGGCGATAGGTTCGGGGCTGCGGCGACCGCCGAAGTTGTCGATAGGATCGAGGCCGCATTTGTCGCCGCCGGATTCGTCGTAACGCGAAATGTGCCGTTCGCCGGGGCGTACATTACCCAAGCATACGGGCGCCCGACGCGTGGTCAGCACGCTGTTCAAGTCGAAATTGACCGGTCGATTTACATGAACGAACAACTGATTCGTCCGAACGGTAATTTTGATGCAATTCGTGCGGCCTTGCGTGATGTTGTGGCCGAAGTTGCCAAAGTCGGGCAGGGACGGATCCCGCTTGCGGCGGAATAGGCTCGCTCCGCGCCGCATTCCCCTTTAGGGACACCCAATGGATACCGAATTCGAGATTTTTTTCGCAACAGCCCCCGGGTTGGAACAGGTGTTGGCCGAAGAGGCCACAGCGCTTGGTTTTGTCACACCCGAAATTCTAAAGGGTGGCGTTGCGACCCGTGGCGGATGGCCGGACGTTTGGCGCGCCAATTTACAGCTGCGCGGCGCCAACCGTGTGCTGGCGCGTATCGGCAGTTTTCGTACGATGCATCTGGCGCAGTTGGACAAACGCATGCGCAAATTCCCGTGGGGTGACGTGTTGCGTGTCGATGTGCCGGTTAAGGTCGAAGTGATGTGCAAAAAGTCGCGGATTTATCACGCGGGTGCTGCCGCACAGCGTGTTGAACGCGCGATCACCGAGGAACATGGCGCTGAAATTAGCAAAGACGCGGCGCTGAAAATCATGATCCGGATCGAGGACGATCTGTGCACCATCAGCATCGATACCAGTGGCGAGCTGTTGCACAAACGCGGCCACAAAGTTGCAGTGGGCAAAGCGCCGATGCGCGACACGTTGGCGTCTTTGTTTTTGCGCCAATGTGGTTATGACGGGCAGGAACCTGTCTATGACCCGATGTGTGGGTCCGGCACGTTTCTGATCGAAGCGGCGGAAATTGCGGGCGGTCTAAACCCTGGTCGCACGCGCGCGTTTGGGTTTGAACAATTGCAGACCTTTGATGCCGATGAATGGGCCGCGATCAAAGCCATCGATACGACCCGTGCCAGTGATCAGCGGTTCTATGGATCGGATCGTGATGCGGGGGCCGTTCGGATGAGCACGGAAAATGCCGAGCGCGCAGGCGTTGACGGCGCATGTACGTTCGAAGCACTTGCATTTGCCGATGTTCAAGCGCCCGACGGCCCCAAAGGTTTGGTGATGGTGAACCCCCCATATGGCGCGCGGATTGGCAGTAAAAAGACGCTGTATCCGGTTTATGCGCAGCTGGGCACGATGTTAAAAGAACGGTTCAAGGGCTGGCGCGTTGGGGTTGTGACGTCTGATGCGTCGCTGGCGAATACGATGGGTTTGAAGTTTTTGGAACAAACGCGGCCAGTGTCGAACGGCGGTTTAAAGGTGTCGCTGTACCGGACGGGACGACTGTAATTAGCGTAACGCGCGCCCCTTCAGGATCGCATCCGCGCCGAATTTCTCGCGAATTTTATCAGTGGCGCGTTCAGCCGCGCTGCGTTTATTGGCGTCGGGATCAAGCAGGTCATTTGACCAATCTGCCCCTTCTGCACTGATCAAATGTGACAACCCACATCCCAACAGGCGGTAGGGCCCCTGATCGCCAACCTGATCAAACAACGCGCGCGCCGTGCGGTAAATTACATCGGCCATTTGCGTGCCGTCATGCAAGGTCAGGCGGCGCGTGATTGTCGTGTGATCTGCGCGCTTTAGCTTTAACGTGACAACCCGACCGGCCAGATCCTTGGCTTTGGCGCGATCCGCAACCTGTTCCGCCAATCGCCACAAATGACCGTCCAAAATATCTGGATCGGACGTGTTGTCGTTAAACGTGGTTTCCTTTGAAATCGATTTCACGGGTTCATGAGCGCTGACGCGACGCTGATCTTTGCCGCGCGCAAGGTGCCACAAACGTTCGCCCATAGACCCGAAACGCACAGTCAGATCAGCGCGATCCCAACGCAGCAAATCGGTAAACGTGCGAATGCCGGCCTTTTCCAACGCAACTTTGGTCACCGCCCCAACACCCCAAATCATGCCGACAGGTTTATCGCGCAGGAAATCGTCGGTTTCGGCCGCACCAATCACGGAAAACCCGTGCGGTTTGTTCAAATCAGAGGCCACCTTGGCGAGGAATTTATTGTGACTTAGCCCGATGGACCCCGTCAGCCCGACCTCGTCGCGCATCCGTTTGATCAGTTTCGCCAGCATCACCGCAGGGGGCGCGCCGTGTAGGCGGGCGGTGCCGCGCAAATCCATAAATGCCTCGTCCAGTGACAGCGGTTCGATAGCGGGGGTCAGATCCTGCATCATGGCGCGGATCGCCTTTGAGGCTTCGACGTATGCCTCCATTCTTGGTTTGATAATCACGGCATCGGGGCACAGTTTTAGCGCCTGAAACATCGGCATCGCAGATCGCACACCACGAATGCGCGCCACATAACACGCCGTCGAGACAACACCGCGTCGCCCGCCGCCAATAATCACCGGCTTGTCCGTCAGGCTGGGGTCATCGCGTTTTTCAACCGACGCATAAAACGCATCGCAATCCATGTGCGCAATCGACAGGTCATACAATTCGTCGTGGTTCACGACACGCGGGCTGGCACAGGCAGGGCAGCGCCGTCCGCTCGGAAATTGTGTCATGCAATCGCGACAAAGGGCAGGCATTTTGATCTATCTCTGGTAGGGGTGATGGCAGTTTAACGCGAGGTGCCACAGATGAACATGCTGTTTGACGAACCGTTTCACGGCGCAAAACTGGCGCTGTTTATTGGCGATGATCTGGCCGTGATCTTGCGCGATGACCGGGCTGATATTCCGTGGGCCGATTGTTGGGATTTACCCGGTGGGGGCCGCGAAGGGGACGAGACGCCGATCGAATGTGCCTTGCGTGAAACTCACGAGGAATTGGGGCTGCGCGTTGATCCAGAAGCGATTGCTTGGGGTAAGCGGTTTGGTGATGATTGCGATGCCAAGTGGTTCTTTGCAGTACATTTACCTGCGGATATCGCAGCAGAAATTCAGTTGGGGGACGAAGGCCAGCGCTGGGCTCTGATGGGGGCGGCCGAGTACCTTGAGCATCCCAAAACCATCACACATTTGGGTGATCGGTTGCGCGTGTATCTGAATGGCGAAAATGGGGACTACACAAGAAAAACCCCCGCTCCTTGAGCGAGGGGAGTTGACGAACCTCAGGAAGAACGGGCCCGTCGGGGAGTATCACCTATAACGTATACGTACCGTAGTTTTGTGATTTCGCCTAGTATGGAATACCTTACTTCAACTATATCGTGTGGTTTGTGGCGTTTTTCACACAAGGTGACGCTTATGGAAGACTGGCGATGATCTGTTTCGCGGCGTCTGTTGGGCTGGGGGCTTGCCAGATTGGACGCCCGACAACGATGTGATCCGCGCCGTCTGCGATGGCTTGATGCGGGGTTGCGACGCGTTTTTGATCACCCAATGCGGCCCCGACTGGACGTACACCGGGGGTGACGATCAGGCGGTCTTTGGCTTCGGGCAAGGCACGGATTAATGCGGCCTCTTGTGGGGATGCGATGACGCCGTCGGCACCTGCCTCGAATGCGCGGGCGGCGCGGGTGATAACCAGATCCTTGATGTCGCCGTCTTTGATCAGGCACGCATCCAGATCGGCGCGATCCAGTGACGTCAGAATAGTCACGCCAAGGATTTTCAAATTGCTACCGGCAGCGCCCTGTTTGGCGGCATCGATCACATGGGGGTCACCGTGAACTGTTAGGAAATCCAGATCAAACTGCGCCAAACCACGTACCGCTGCCTCGATTGTGGCCCCGATATCGAACAGTTTCATATCCAGAAAAATGCGCTTGTTGTGTTCTTGGATCAGTTCATTGGCGAGGGCCAGACCGCCGGTCGTCAACATCCCCAAACCGATTTTATAAAAGCTGACGGCATCGCCGATCTGCATGGTTAATTCATGGGCCGCATGCGCGCTTGGCACATCCAGCGCTACAATCAATCTGTCATCTGTCATGGTGTGATCCCTGTTTTGGCAAAGCAAACAATCGGTCACCTAAAGGATCATGCGCGGCAAGTCTATGGTTGAGCGATTTTGGATCGGGTCAGCGGTGGGATTTTGCGATCATGCAGACGCCACACGGCGATCCATTGCCGACGACGCGCTTAGCACAATATCGCTAAAGATGCTTTCGGCAGTGGCCGCGCGATATTCAGGCATACGACGCAATTGGCGCAGCGCGTCTTGCAACCATGCGATGCGATGTTGGTGGGCTTCTGCGTCTTTGGGCAACAGGCTGACACACTTTAGGGACACCACGCCGTCGTCACAGGTCAGCATGCATTGCGCTTCGGATGCCGTGATCTCGATAAAATCTACACTGGTTATTTTCACGCGATGGTTCCCCTGCCTGATGCGTAATAAATAGCGCAGGGGCACAGGGTCATCCAAGGGAAATTCGCTGGATTATTCCCCACTTAAGGTCAGGTAGCCTATACAAAAGAGCGCATAAAAAGCCCGGCGCGCACACTGTGCGGCCGGGAGAGTATCAGAGACGTTCGCAGGCAGGCAGCTGTCTCTGCAATGGCAGGCCGGAATCATAGGGGAACAACGCAGGCCTGCGCATGAGAATTAGGATGTGTTCGCGATTAGGCGGCCAAGCGGCGCAGCATATCAAAGGGATCAAAGCTGCGTTTGGTTGGCAATACGCTGCGAAGTGCGCGCTGCACCTTGGACGGGTGGAACATGTGTTTGGACGACAGACCGCCGCGACCTGCATTGCGACGCAGGGCCTGTGTTGTCAGGCCGGTTGCCGCATCCTCAAAGGACATGTCGATTGGTGCTTCGATTGCGCAGGCGAATTTGCGCGCTTCGGTTCCACCATGGACGGTTGCCAATGCTTCAAAACGCTGGCTGGCTGCATTGTAAATCACGTTGCTTAGTTCGACTGTATGACGTTGCATATCTGGACACCTGTTTTTTTTGTTACTGCTTGTCGTCTCCATTACAACATTGGTATGCGGCCAATTTATTTCGAGGGGAATTTTGTAAAACTTTCGTGAATCTTGAGTTTGAGACCCAAAACGCGGGGTTTTACGGCTGATTTTTGCCGATGCTTTGTGGCGGTCAGGCCTCTTGAATTGCTGAAATAGACACCC
Source organism: Ascidiaceihabitans sp. (assembly GCA_047626725.1). Lineage (GTDB taxonomy): Bacteria > Pseudomonadota > Alphaproteobacteria > Rhodobacterales > Rhodobacteraceae > Ascidiaceihabitans. Next base: position 9,964 of record JBLHSG010000043.1, on the reverse strand, counting down.
CAAATTCAATTCGAGGCCCAGAAATGTCGTATGCTGCATGTCAGGTGCGACGCCAGATAGGGCGCTTTTAAAAAGGAGACGACCATGGACTTAACTAAGTTCACGGAGCGGTCGCGCGGTTTTGTTCAAGCCGCCCAAACGATCGCCACACGCGACAGCCATCAACGGCTGACGCCTGATCACATTCTAAAGGCATTGATGGATGATGACCAAGGTTTGGCCAGCAATCTGATCACAGCGGCGGGCGGCGACGCGCGTGCTGTGGCGCAGGCCGCTGACGTTTCGTTGGGCAAATTGCCCAAGGTTTCGGGCGATGCCGCACAGGTTTATCTAGACAACGCGACGACCAAGGTACTGGCCGAGGCCGAGGCGCTGGCGAAAAAAGCCGGCGACAGCTTTGTGCCCGTCGAACGCATTTTGATGGCGCTGTGCATGGTGAAATCCGGCGCCAAAACTGCGTTGGACGCTGGCAAAGTAAACGCTCAGGCGTTGAACACGGCAATTAATGACGTTCGCAAAGGTCGCACAGCCGACAGCGCCAGCGCCGAAGACGGCTATGACGCGCTAAAGAAATACGCCCAAGACCTGACAGCACGCGCCGAAGCGGGCAAAATTGACCCGATCATTGGCCGCGACGAAGAAATCCGTCGCGCCATGCAGGTTTTGTCACGGCGCACTAAAAACAACCCTGTCTTGATTGGCGAACCGGGCGTGGGTAAAACCGCGATCGCCGAAGGGCTGGCGCTGCGCATTATCAACGGCGACGTGCCTGAATCCCTGCGCAACAAACGTTTGATGTCGCTGGACATGGGCGCATTGATTGCGGGCGCAAAATACCGTGGTGAATTCGAAGAACGCCTGAAGGCTGTGCTGACCGAGGTCACCGAGGCTGCTGGCGAAATCATCCTGTTCATTGATGAAATGCATACACTGGTTGGCGCGGGCTCAGGCGAGGGCGCGATGGATGCGGCCAACCTGATCAAACCCGCCTTGGCGCGCGGCGAATTGCACTGCGTCGGCGCAACAACCCTGAATGAATACCGCAAATACGTGGAAAAAGACGCGGCCCTTGCCCGTCGTTTCCAGCCGGTGATCATCGCAGAACCCACTGTCGAAGACACGATTTCGATTCTGCGCGGCATCAAGGAAAAGTACGAGCTGCACCACGGCGTGCGGATTTCTGACAGTGCCTTGGTCGCGGCGGCAACCTTGTCGCATCGTTACATCACCGATCGTTTTCTGCCTGACAAAGCCATCGATTTGATGGACGAGGCAGCCAGCCGTTTGCGCATGGAAGTTGACAGCAAACCCGAAGAACTGGACGCGCTGGACCGTGACATCATGCAAAAACAGATCGAGGCAGAGGCGCTTCGAAATGAGGATGATGCTGCGTCAAAAGATCGTCTGGTGACGTTGGAAAAAACCTTGGCTGATCTGCAAGACCGCAGTGCTGAAATGACGGCGCAGTGGCAGGCAGAGCGTGACAAACTGGCCGGTGCGCGTGATCTAAAGGAACTGTTGGATCACGCACGAGGCGAGCTGGATATTGCCAAACGCGAAGGCAATTTGGCCAAGGCTGGTGAACTGTCCTACGGTGTGATCCCTGATCTAGAACGCAAGTTGGGCGAGGCCGAAGGCACCGAATCCGAAGCGATGGTTGCCGAGGCCGTGCGCCCCGAGCAAATCGCGTCGGTGGTTGAACGCTGGACAGGTATCCCGACGGCAAAGATGCTGGAAGGTGACCGTGACAAGCTGCTGCGCATGGAAGACCAGTTGCACAGCCGCGTCATTGGCCAGTCCAAAGCGGTCAAGGCATTGTCCAATGCCGTGCGCCGTTCGCGTGCCGGTCTGAACGACGAAGACCGCCCGCTGGGATCGTTCCTGTTTCTTGGGCCAACCGGTGTCGGTAAAACCGAACTGACCAAAGCCGTCGCTGAATTCTTGTTCGACGACGACAGCGCGATGGTGCGTATCGACATGTCAGAGTTCATGGAAAAACACGCGGTGTCGCGCTTGATCGGGGCCCCTCCCGGCTATGTTGGCTACGACGAAGGTGGCGTTTTGACCGAAGCTGTACGCCGTCGCCCCTATCAGGTTGTGCTGTTTGACGAGGTCGAAAAAGCCCACCCTGACGTGTTCAACGTGTTGTTGCAGGTTTTGGATGACGGCGTTTTGACGGACGGCCAAGGTCGCACCGTGGATTTCAAACAAACGCTGATAATCCTGACGTCGAACTTGGGCGCGCAAGCGTTGTCGCAATTGCCCGATGGGTCCGATGCGTCAGAAGCCAAAGCAGATGTGATGCAAGCGGTGCGTGGGCATTTCCGCCCTGAATTCCTGAACCGTCTGGACGAAACGATCATCTTTGATCGTCTCAACCGCGCGGACATGGATGGCATTGTGAAGATCCAGATGGCACGTTTGCTGAAACGTTTGGCGGCGCGCAAAATCACGCTGGATCTGGACGATGGTGCCCGCACCTGGCTCGCGGATGAAGGCTACGATCCGGTGTTCGGCGCGCGGCCTTTGAAACGTGTAATCCAGAACGCGTTGCAAAACCCGTTGGCGGAAATGCTGCTGGCCGGTGACGTGCTGGACGGCGACACAATCGAGGTGTCGGCAGGCGCGGATGGTCTGGTGATCGGTGACAGGATCGCGGCCACAAATCGGCCTAAACCAGACGAGGCCACTGTTCATTAAGCCGTGAATGATGACAAACTACAAAGGTCGGGTGTGATGCCCGGCCTTTTTTCATGAGGGCACAACATGCGACCAAAACTAGTGATTTTTGACTGCGACGGGGTTCTTGTCGACAGCGAGCGTTTGTCCAACGAGGTGTTGCAAGCATCCCTTTCGTCATACGGTTTTGATCTGCCGGTGGATGACATCATGCACTTGTTTGTGAGTGGCACGATGGCCAGCGTTCAGTCCGAAGTGGCGCGTCGCGGTGTGGTTTTGCCACAAGATTGGGTGACGACCATCAACCAAAAGGTCGCCACAACCTTGGCCGCATCCGTCGAAATCGTGCCAAACGTGCGCGAGGTTCTGGACAAGTTGGACGCCACCGATATTCCCTATGCTGTTGGGTCAAACGGCCCGATGGGCAAAATGCAGGCAACGCTGGGGCGCACGGGCCTTTGGGATCGAATGCAGGGCCGAATTTACACAGCGCATGACTGCGCATCCCCAAAACCCGCGCCAGATGTCTACCTAAAGGCGGCGTCCCTTGCCGGTGTTGATCCACGTGATTGCGCGGTGATTGAAGACAGCGCATCAGGCGCGCGGGCCGCCGTTGCCGCCAATATGCGCTGTTTCGGGTATTGCGCCGATACTTCTGCCGAAACGTTAAACCCGTTTTGCGTGGCGACATTTGATGACATGGCAGATTTGCCTGCCCTGCTAGAGCTATAAAAAAAGCCCGCCAAAGCAACTGACGGGCCTTTTTGAAATTTATGGGTGGGTTGGATTATGTCAGGTCAAAATCACTAAGCGCGCTAAAGACAAAATCGTCGTTGGTGAAATCCGCCACGTCAGTGTTTCGGATTGTGACATAGTCGCTGGGATTGGATGTAATCCGAACGTGATTGCCAATCTGCGTAAAGGTCAGTTGCGAGACATCAACCAGCCCCATCGCCGAATAATCGAGCAAATCAACGCCGTCTTGGAAGTCAGTGATTAGATCGCGGTTCATGCCGTTTTCGAACACAAACACATCCGCGCCATTGCCGCCGCGCATCTGGTCGTCACCCGCGCCACCGATTATGGTGTCATCACCGTTGCCGCCTTTGATGTTGTCCTTGCCCGTGCCGCCAGAAATGTAGTCGTTGCTGCCGCCACCTTCGATTTTGTCATTGCCCTGACCACCGGTGATGACGTCGTTGCCGCCGCCGCCGGTGATGCGGTCGTTGTTGTTCCCGCCGTTCAAAGTATCATTGCCCGCGCCGCCGATCAGAATGTCATTGCCGTCGCCGCCATCGATGCTGTCTGATCCGTTGTCGCCGTACAATTTGTCACGACCTGATCCGCCGCTTAGCGTGTCATTGTTGTTGCCGCCGAACATCTTGTCGTCGCCTGCGCCACCGGTCAGTGAATCATTGCCGCTTTCGCCAAACAACAAATCCCTGCCATCGCCACCATTTGCGGTGTCATTGCCAGAACTGCCGGTAAAACGATCATCGCCGCCCAACAACATAACCGCGTCGTGCCCGGATGTGCCGACGACTGTATCGTTGCCTTCGGTCGGGGCGTTTGGATCAATGGGCGGTGTGACGGCCGCGATATCAATTGTGTAATCCGCGTAGGTTTCGGACCCGACAAACAAAGTGTTCACACCGCTGGCAGACGCTGTGAATGTCAGTTGTTGTCCTGGGCCGTCAATCACTGGTGTTGCAAAAATCGCCGCCGCGTCTGGGCCCGGTATGTAGGACAGCGTGGTGTCAGGTGGGGCCAACAGGGTGAACGTATAGGTGTAGCCCGCGATCAATTGTAAATTGATGCCGTCGGTTGAATCGGATCCTGCACCTGCGTTGTTTAATGTGCCGTCTAGCAGGTCACCGGCAACCGGTGAAATAGGATCCGGCGTAAAGCTGTCGCTGGAAATATCTTCGATAAAAATTGTCATGTCTGGTCCTTATTACAATCACACATCCTCCCCAGAACTTGGAAAATCTATCACAATGGGGGTGTGGGGCAGCGACACTTTTGACATCGATTTGGCGACATTCCTTAGGCTGACCCGTGAATTGTGACCTATTTGTCAACAATATGAGGGGTTTGGCAGGCAAGCCAGCACGCATAGCGTGTATCGACGTGTGGTTGATAGATGCGCAGACCGTGATTTTGACAGCGTGTTGTCCGAATCGGCCCGATCAAAGGCGCGCGGGTATGTTTCAGCCACATTTAGTCATCGTGATGGCCTGCGCCCTTGCGCCAACTCCGACTTGTCCCGACAAGAGGTGCAACACGAAATTGGGAGTGACGTAATGGGTTTTGCAATGAATGTGCTTGAGGCGTTGGCCTTTGTTTTTGTCGGAATGATCGGGATCGCGGTGTTGGCGGTGCTGTGTTTGTTCATCGCAGATCGTATCCAGACCGAAGACGCGATCCGCCGCAATTATCCTGTCATCGGGCGGTTCCGGCATTTGTTTTCCGCCTTGGGTGAGTTCTTTCGCCAATATTTTTTCGCAATGGATCGCGAGGAACTGCCGTTTAACCGTGCCCAACGTGAGTGGGTCAAACGCGCATCCGAAGGGCACAGCAACACCGTGGCATTTGGATCGACGCGCAATCTGAATGTCATAGGCACCCCGACGTTTGCCAACGATCCGTTTCCGCCGCTCGACGATCAGTTTGCCTGCACCGAACCAATGGTGATCGGGGCCAACACGCGGTTTCCGTTTACGGCCAAATCGTTCTTTAATATCTCGGGCATGAGCTATGGCGCGATTTCCAAACCGGCGGTTCAGGCGCTCAGTCGCGGCGCGGCCAAGGCCGGCATTTGGCTGAACACAGGCGAAGGGGGCCTAAGCCCGTTTCACCTAGAGGGCGGCTGCGATGTTGTGTTCCAGATCGGCACTGCGAAATTTGGCGTGCGCGACACAGACGGCAAGTTAAGCGACGATAAACTGCGCGAAGTATCGGCGCATGAAAACGTCCGCATGTTTGAATTGAAACTGGCCCAAGGCGCCAAGCCCGGCAAAGGCGGCATTTTGCCCGGTGAAAAGGTGAACGCCGAAATCGCGAAAGTCCGTGGCTTGGATGTGGGCCAAGACGGTATTTCTCCCAATCGCCACGCCGAGGTCGATGATTGGGACGATCTGCTGACCTTGATCGTCCACATTCGCGAGGTCACGGGCAAACCTGTTGGCATCAAGATGGTGGTGGGCACTGAATCTGCGGTGCAGGATTTGTTCGATACGATTATGCGGCGCGGCGCGGACACTGCGCCTGATTTCATCACGATCGATGGCGGCGAGGGTGGCACGGGTGCAGCCCCGATGCCGCTGATCGATCTGGTCGGCATGTCGGTTCGCGAGGCGCTGCCGTTGGTCACCAATGTGCGCGACGCAGCGGGCCTAAAAGATCGCGTGCGTCTGGTCTCAAGCGGCAAGCTGGTCAATCCCGGCGATATCGCGTGGGCACTGGCGGCTGGGGCTGATTTTGTGACGTCTGCGCGCGGCTTTATGTTCAGCCTTGGCTGTATTCAGGCGCTGAAGTGTAACAAAAACACCTGTCCGACGGGCATCACGACCCACGACAAGCGGTTCCAAAAGGGTCTGGTGGTCGAAGACAAATACGTGCGTGTTGCCCGTTACGCCAAGGACATCATCAAAGAGGTCGAAACCATCGCGCATTCTGTCGGGGTTGCGGAACCTCGTCTTTTGCGTCGCCGCCACGTGCGGATCATGCAGGACAGTGGCCGCACCGTTCCCATGAACGAGATTTATCCAAGCGCGCATACGGCGGCTGAATAAATGCGCCAAACCCTAAGGGACAAGGCCGTCGCCGTGTGTGATGCCAAGATCGCGCAAAAAGGCGAGGGTGTTGGCTTGTCGTTCTATGCGTTCTTTAAAAATAAAAACGATGACCCTGTGTCGTTGATGGATGCGGCGACGTGGTGGATCGAAACTCACAAACTGGACCACTTTGAAAAGGCCGTCAAAATCCGCCAGATGATTATCGAAGGGGCGTAGGGGCACCGCGAGGAATGTTACAGCCTCCAAACTCTGCGTGAGTAGAGTAGGAATTGCATGAAATGCGCCCAAGTATATTGCATAACGATTAAAACCTATCAGGAGCTTACCCATGGCCAAACGCTGGACCAACACACTAACCCACGCAGACGTCACGCCCGAAGCGGCGTTTGTTAATCGACGTCAGTTGATTGCGGGGGCAGCTGCGGGATTTGGTCTGGCTGGTGTCGCAGGCGCTGCGGCGGCCGAGGAATTGACGCCAAATTCGTGGGAAGACATCACACAGTACAACAACTTTTATGAGTTCGGCACCGGCAAGACTGATCCTGCCCAATACGCGGACCAACTGACCACAACGCCGTGGACTGTTGAAATTGATGGCATGGTCGACAACCCCGGCCCCTACGAAATGGCCGACATCATGGACGCCATGACCATCGAAGAACGCATCTATCGTTTCCGCTGCGTTGAGGCATGGTCGATGGTTGTGCCGTGGAACGGATTTGAACTGGCGGATCTGCTGAATTTGGCAGGCATTCAGGATGGCGCAAAATACGTTTCGTTTGAAACCTTGTACCGCCCCGAAGAAATGCCGGGCCAGCGGTTCCGGTCTTTGGATTGGCCCTACGTCGAAGGGCTGCGTCTGGACGAGGCAATGCACCCGCTGACGATGATGGCCACAGGCATTTACGGCAAACCAATGCCGAACCAGAATGGCGCGCCGATGCGTTTGGTCGTGCCGTGGAAGTATGGCTTTAAATCCATCAAATCCATCGTCAAGATTACCCTGACAGACAAAGAGCCGCCCACCAGCTGGAACAAGGCGAACGGCCGCGAATATGGTTTCTATAGTAACGTGAACCCAGAGGTGTCGCACCCGCGCTGGTCCCAGGCATCAGAACGCGTGATTGGTGGCGGTTTGTTTTCCAAACGTGTGCCGACGCTGATGTTCAATGGGTACGAAGAAGAGGTCGCGAGCCTGTATGACGGCATGGACCTGAAGAAAAACTTCTAAACGATGCGCAAAATTGTTGACCTAACCAACACGACGGTCCGCCGTATTCCAACGTGGGCCGTCTATATTCTGTATCTGATCCCGGTGCCTGTGCTGTTGTATATGGCGCAAACCGGTGGATTGGGGCGCGAGCCGATCAAAGCGCTTGAGCACGAGCTGGGCGAGATTGCCTTACAACTGCTGATCATCGGTTTGGCGATCACGCCGATGCGCCGCTATCTTGGGCTTAACTTTCTAAAATTCCGGCGCACGTTTGGTGTGCTTGCCTTTACCTATGTCGCATTGCACCTGTTGGTGTGGCTGGTGTTGGACGTCGGGATCCTGAGCCAGATTTGGACCGACATTCTAAAGCGCCCCTATATTACCATAGGAATGGTCGGCTTTGTGCTGATGATCCCGCTGGCGATGACATCGAATAACGTGTCGGTGCGCAGGTTGGGGCCGCTTTGGCGCAAGTTGCACAAGCTGACGTATGTGATCGTGATCTTGGGCGGTGTCCATTTCATCATGGTGGTCAAAGGCATCCAGCTAGAACCGCTCATCTATATGGGCGTGATCCTTGGGCTGCTCGCGCTTAGGTTCAAACGATCTAAGGTATAGGAGGGGCAGGGACAGACCCATTGCGACTATTTGCAGGTTTGCGGTTTGCCCATTGGATGCCAAAGTTGCCCCTGAACGTAGGGGCAGCAGATGCAAATATTACGGACATTTAAACAAATGAACGCCAATGCGCGGTTTGGCGTGATTGCTTTGCTGCTTGGGGCGCTGGGCATAAGCACAACAATCTGGATTGATGGCGCGGTTCCGATGCAATTGTTGTCGAGTGGGGCGCTGTTGTTTGGTCAGTTGGCCTATGGGCAAGACGCCGGATTTGAAAAGCCACTGACGAAACTGGTTCTGGTCGCTTTGGGCTTTGCCGTGATCGGGTTTGTGATGCTGATGCTGGATGACAATGCAAAGGCAGGTTTGCTGTTTGTCTTTGCCACATTCCTATCCATTCTGTTTTGGGCCGTCGCAATGTTGCACAGACCCGGCCCCGCACGCGCAACCGGCAAAGTCGGCGCAGTTGCTGGGGGCGTATCACTTGCTCTCCTTATAGGGGGACACGTGTTTGTCGGTTTGGGCGCAGCAATGGGATTGGGCGTATTGCGAACCGTTGCATCGGCCGAGGTCACAGACGTCCTGCGATTGGTTCAAATCACCTGCGTGGGATTGGCGATTTGGTCCGTGGTTCAGGCGTGGATCCTCTTCACAGGTCTACTTGCCTCAGATTCGTAGCTGTTCGGGATCCGAGTCGGAGATTTGGACAATTTCGAGTCGGATCAGCGATTCAAACGTGATTCCGAAGCAGCAAATGCCCCATGTGATCGTCATGCCAACCTTTCCGTAGGGGCATGGATGCCAAAAACCGCAACATATAGAAGTTGAGGTGGCGGGCCGCAGAACGAACAGGGAAATATTCGTAATGATACGGACCAATTTCGCGTCACTATCTTCCGCAAGACGCTGTTTTTAGATGAAAAATAGGTTTTTTGAAAAAAGATGACGTTTCTGTAAAAAAGGCCTTGCGGGTCTTGGGAACTCGCCTTAGAACCCCCCTTACCGGACGAGCAGAGACGCTCCAACGGGGCAGCGGACGGGACGGACTGAGGCGGAGACGCTGAGGGAGAGACCGGAAGTTGGGACGAAAATCAGAGGTACTACGAGGCGGGGCGCGCTAGTAATATACAGCGCATCTTGTTTAGTTTTGTCTCTACGCTCTTTGAAAATTATATATCTGAAGAGATATGTGGGCGGTTTGGTTCATTTCGATGGATCATCCTTTTCATATATCAACGCTGGTAGGGACGCGCTTAGGTGCTTACCGATGACCAGTGTCAGCTTCACTGTTTGGACGGTTTCTTGTTTTCTTATGAAAACCAGAAGCACAACAAACAGAAAGTCTTAGGGATCCTTTGCAGGGTTCTTAAGTAGTCCAAGTATTCGCAAGAATGTTTGGGTGATATGTGCAGAGGTTCGAACGTCAAGGATAAGATCGCAAGATCTTTTCAACTTGAGAGTTTGATCCTGGCTCAGAACGAACGCTGGCGGCAGGCCTAACACATGCAAGTCGAGCGCTCCCTTCGGGTGGAGCGGCGGACGGGTTAGTAACGCGTGGGAACATACCCTTTTCTACGGAATAGCCTCGGGAAACTGAGAGTAATACCGTATAAGCCCTTCGGGGGAAAGATTTATCGGGAAAGGATTGGCCCGCGTT
>JBLHSG010000042.1:0-26542 GCA_047626725.1 Ascidiaceihabitans sp. | reverse complement strand
AGGAATGGCAAAGCGTTCACGTTGGCGGTACGAGGCGTTTAGAAATCAACTGCATCTAAAGTGCGCGCTGAGTTGCTGAGTTTATCAAACGTGAAAAAGGTAAAAAAAAACGCCAGCACAAGGCTGGCGTAAAGTTATTGAGGCAGGTTTCATACAGGCAAGAAACCTATCGAGCAGTAACGTCTTTATAAGCAATTGCTTGCCCGTGGCCAAGCTTAAAGTTTGAAGTTCGCGCAAAGCCCCGTTACGCAAAGGGTTAACAAAACAAGGGCTCAGAGGGATTGTTGCCAAAATGGGGTTAGTATATTTCCAATCTGTGCGGGCGAAAATCCAGCATATTGCAACTGTAGCGGCACTGATTCTTGCGCCCAATCTGGCGCAGACAGAATCGGTTCATGGCATAGCTATGTACGGTGCACCTGCCCTGCCACCGGATTTTGTGTCCCTGCCCTATGCCAATGCGGATGCGCCCAAAGGCGGGTCAATTGTGTTGGGCAACACTGGCGGCTTTGATTCCCTGAACCCGTTTATCGTTAAGGGAACGTCACCATGGCAGCTTCCTATCTTTACACATGAAAGCCTGATGGGACGGTCTTTGGACGAACCTTTCACGCTTTATGGTCTGTTGGCCGAATCGATTGAGGTGCCAGAAGACCGGTCTTGGGTTGAATTTACCCTGCGCGATTCGGCCAAATTTTCGGATGGGACGCCGATCACCGTTAAGGATGTCATCTGGTCCTTTAAGACTTTGGGAACCACTGGCCATCCAAAGTATCGCGGCTTGTGGTCTAAAATCGATACGATGGAACAGACCGGTCCTGCGTCGATCCGGTTTACATTTACCGAAGACAATCGTGAATTGGCCCTGTTGGTTGGCATGCGTCCGATCCTGAAAGCCGCCCAATGGGAAGGTCGCGAATTTGCCGAGGCAAAGTTGCAGAACGTGCCCGTCGGATCCGGCCCCTACATCGTGGACGCCTACGAGGCCGGTCGTTTTGTCACCCTGAAACGCAATCCTGATTATTGGGGTGTCGATCTGCCCTTGCGCAAAGGCACCAATAATTTCGACCAGATCAGACTGGATTTCTACGGCGACGCCACCGCCCTTCTTGAGGGGTTCAAGGCCGGTTACATTTCTTCGGTGCGCGAATTTAACGCTGAACGTTGGAACAGCCGTTATAATTTTCCGCGCGCCTTGAACGGTGAAATCATCAAGACCGAAATCCCGCATCAAAAGCCATCGGGCATGACCGGTTTCGTGATCAACACCCGCCGCGCCCCGTTTGATGACTGGCGTGTTCGCGAGGCGCTGATCAAAGCGTTCAACTTTGAATACATCAACACGACACTGACGGGGGGGGTGCAGCCACGGATCACCTCGTATTTCTCGAACTCGGTTCTGGCGATGCAAACAGGTGAGGCCACGGGGCGCACGCTCGAATTACTGGCCCCCTTTGCGCCCGACATGCCCCCCGGTGTGCTGGAGGGATACACCCTGCCCGAAACCAATGGACGCGAAAGCAATCGCAAAGGTATCCGCGCCGCACTTGGTCTGTTGGCTGACGCAGGTTGGACGCCGGTTCAAGGTGTGATGCAAAACGCTGATGGCACGCCGCTGACATTAACGATTCTGTTGTCGCAAGGCAGTTCGGAACACAAAGCCATCGCTGACATCTATTTGGGCGCGCTAGAACGGCTTGGCATCAGCGCGACTGTCGAAACCACGGACGATGCGCAATACGTTGAACGCACAAGCAAATTCGACTTTGATTTGACCTATTACCGCCGGGCGCTGTCGCTGTCGCCAGGCAACGAACAGCAGTTCTATTGGGGGTCCGAGGCGGCAGACCTAGAGGGCAGTCGCAATTGGATGGGCGCGCAAAGCCCGGCTGTTGATGCGATGGTGCAGGCCATGTTGAACGCCCAAGGACACGACGAATTTGTCGCCGCTGTGCGTGCGTTGGATCGTGCCTTGATGGCTGGGCGTTATGTGATTCCGTTCTGGCAATTCACGTCCGGTCGCATTGCCCATGTGCGTGAAATGCAGTCGCCCGCGGCTTTGCCAATTTACGGTGATGGCCCGCGTTACATGCCCGAAGTATGGTGGTGGCAAGAATAGTCGCGCAGATGTCACAAAAGCATTACACACGCGCCGTACTGCCAAGCTAAAGCAATTAAAGGGCCCGAATATGATCCGTAAACTCGCCGCCGAAGGGCTCGGTACTGCGCTGCTTTTGATATCCGTTGTGGGATCGGGGATCATGGGCCAAGCCCTCGCTGACGGTAACGCGGCGATCACGCTGCTGGCCAATGCAATCGCGACGGGCTGCATGTTGTATGTGATTATCACCGTTCTCGGGCCGGTTTCTGGCGCGCATTTCAACCCCGCTGTCACGCTGGCATTTTGGTTGCGGGGCGAAATCGAAACACCGCTGGCGGGTGCCTATGTCATCGTGCAAATCATCTGCGCCGTGTTCGGGGTATGGGCCGCGCATCTGATGTTTGATCTGTCGATTTTCCAAACTTCGACCACGATGCATAGAACGGGAACGGCCCAGTGGTTTTCCGAAATTGTCGCTACGTTCGGGTTGTTGTTTGTGATCTTTGGCGGCCTTCGCAGCAAACCGGACGCGGTGCCCGCCATGGTCGCGATGTACATCACGGGGGCCTATTGGTTCACGTCATCCACCAGTTTTGCCAACCCTGCCGTCACCATCGCGCGCGGGTTCAGCGATACGTTTGCAGGCATTTATCCCGGGCACATTGTGGCGTTTATCATCGCGCAACTGATCACTGTAGGAATCGCGCATTTTATCTTGAAAACACTGCTGGCCGACGATTAGGCCAGTCGCCTATCCCAGCGTCGTAACCCAAAGGATCGACGCGTCCTCGTCGCTTAATGACACCACATTGTGGCCCATCGTGGCATCGTAATACGCACTGTCACCGCGACGCATTTCAACCGGTTCGTAAAATTCGGTGTACAGGCGTACAACACCGGTCAGCACGTACAGGAATTCTTCGCCCTCGTGGCGCACCCAGCCGTCAAATTCATCCATCGACCGCGCGCGTACACGGGCACGATAGGGCAGCATCTTTTTCTGGGTCAGCGTTTCGGCAAGCAGTTCGTGTTCATAGGTCACCGTGGCTTGAGCGTTGCCGGTTCCCATTTTTGTCACGGTCATGCGCCCGCCGATTTGCCCGCTTTCGGGTGGCGTGAACAATTGCGGCACGGAAATTTCCAGGCCCACCGCCAGCTTTTTCAGCGCATCATAGGTCGGTGACATTTGCCCGTTTTCGATCTTTGATAGCGTGGATCGGGCAAGCCCCGCCTGCCCTGCGGCCTGTTCTAATGTCCAGTCACGGGCTTTGCGAAGCGCACGCACACGCAGCCCCAAATCCAAGGGTTCAGCAGTTTCAGCCTGACCATTCTGGCGGGCGATCTGGATCAGCGATTTTGGGTCTTTGCCTGTCATACCCGATCTATAAGACGCGGGCGCGTGCCTTGCAACGTCCCGCGCCGCGCGCTAGCAAACGTCTATGGTATCAGTCGTTAACCCCGCCGCATTTCCGCCAGCCCCGGCATCGTTCAACATGGCGCGCTATGTCTTGGGAAAAGTGGCGTCGCAGCCCGACAAAATCGCGCTAAGTGTCTTGCACACATTCAGCCCAGATCACTGGACATACCGCGATTTGGAAGCGGCCGTTTTGGGCACTGCAACCGGGTTATTGAACGCAGGCGCGCGTGCGGGCGACATTATTTTAATGCGTTTGGGCAATACCGTTGATTTCCCGCTGGCCTATTTGGGGGCTTTGGCAGCAGGCATGGTTCCGGTGCCAACATCTGCCGCGCTTCAAGAACCCGAAGTCGCGCGGATCATCGCAGAACTGTCGCCAAAATTCATCCTGCACGACGCTGATGTGCCTTGCCCACAGGCTGACAACATCATCGCGCTGCCAGATTTACAGGCCATGCGCACGCTGCCAACTGGCACCTTTCACATGGGCGATCCCGATCGTTTGGGATACATCATTTACACCTCTGGCACGTCGGGAACACCGCGCACGGTTGCCCATGCGCACCGTGCGATTTGGGCGCGTCAGATGATGTTCTCTGGGTGGTACGACCTGCAACAAACCGACGTTGTGTTACATGCAGGCGCGTTCAACTGGACCTACACGTTGGGGACCGGATTGATGGATCCGTGGACCATGGGGGCGACCGCATTGATCCCTGCGCCAGACACGCCATCGGCTGATCTGCCTGCCCTTTTGGCCACACATCGCGCCACGATATTTGCTGCGGCACCGGGCGTGTACAGACAACTGTTAAAAGGTGACGGCGCGTTCAATTTGCCCGATCTGCGACATGGTTTAAGTGCTGGTGAAAAACTACCTGTTGCCACTGCGGTAAAATGGGCGGCCGCAACGGGCACCAAAATCTACGAAGCGTACGGCATGTCGGAATGTTCTACATTCTTGTCCTCTAGCCCAAACAAACCGGCATCAGCGGGCACATTAGGCTTTGCTCAGGCCGGACGACGCGTTGCGATTTTGGGTGCCGATGGGCCTGTCCCACTGGGGGTCGAGGGCACAATTGCCATTCACAATTCAGACCCGGGATTGATGCTGGGCTATCTGAATGATCCCGCTGAAACCCGATCAAAAATGCAAGGCGACTGGTTCGTGACCGGCGATCAGGGCGTGATGACTGACAGCGGCGAAATCACCTATCTGGGGCGCAATGACGACATGATGAACGCGGGCGGCTACCGCGTGTCCCCAATCGAAGTCGAACAGGCATTAACGGGGTTTGACGGGCTCACCGCCGTTGCCGCCACCCAGATCGAGGTCAAAGCCGACACTTTTGTGATCGCCGCCTTTTACACCAGCGCGACCCCACTGGACGAGGCGGCCTTGCGGGCATATGTGCAAGGCACGCTTGCGACCTACAAACAGCCGCGCCTGTATGTGCACATCGACACCCTTCCTATGGGTGGAAACGGAAAAATACTGCGCCGCCACTTGCGCACCACTTGGAAAGCCTGACCCAAATGCCCGATACCTTGATTGAACGCCCCGTAAAGCTCGATATTATGTCAGATCCGATCTGCCCATGGTGCTTTATCGGTAAGGCGCATCTGGATCGGGCCCTTGAGGCACACCCGGATCATCCGTTCAACATTGAATGGCATCCGTTTCAATTGAACCCTGATATGCCCGCAAATGGGATGGGCCGTCGTGAATATCTGGAAGGCAAATTCGGGGGCAAAGACGGCGCGGTCAAAGCCTATGCGCCTGTGGTCGATCATGCGGAAAAAGCCGGTTTGAAAATCGACTTTGAAGGGATGAAACGCACGCCAAATACGTTGAATGCGCACCGTCTGATCCATTGGGCCGGTATCGAAGGGCGCCAAACTGCCGCCGTTTCTGCCTTGTTCAAAGCCTATTTTACCGATGCGCGTGACATTGGTGACAAAGACGTTCTAGCCGATATCGCGGACGGCATTGAAATGGACGCATCGATGGTTTTGCGCCTGCTTGCCACGGACGAAGACATGAAATCGATCCAGGACCGCGATGCGCACAGCCGTGCCATGGGTATTGCATCAGTTCCGACGTTTATTGTTGGCGGGCAACACGCGGTTCCGGGCGCACAGCCACCCGAACTTTGGGCCAAAGTGATTGCCGAAGTTTCGGGTAAATAGTTCACCAAAACGAACTTTTTTAACTTGTGTGAAAAAACCTGTTTTCAACCAGAGGTGAATACGCCATAAAAAGGTGACGCGCATTAGCGTCGCTATTTTTTTGCGAGTATTTTTGAAAACTTCAGCCCCCCAAATCATCGGTCGCACCGAATTCATTGTCTTGATGGCATTGATGTTCGCGACGACTGCGTTTTCCATCGACGCCATGTTGCCCGGCCTGCCCCAGATCGCGGCCGAAATTTCACCTGACGTACCCGCGCACGCCGCGTGGGTGCTGACTGCATTCATTATTGGCCTTGGGTTCGGGACATTTTTCGCCGGCCCTTTGTCAGACGCATTCGGACGCAAACCGCTAATTTATGCCGGTTGCATCATCTATATCGCTGGCGCAATTGCCGCATGGTTAACGTCGTCGCTAGAATGGATGTTGGTCGCGCGCGCAATCCAAGGCATCGGCGCATCCGGTCCGCGCATTGTGGCCCTTGCGATTATTCGTGACCTTTACGAGGGCCGTCAGATGGCGCGCATCGTATCGCTGTCGATGATGATCTTTATTCTGGTGCCCGCCATTGCCCCGGCTTTGGGTGACTTGATTATCCAAGCTGCAGGCTGGCGCGCAATTTTCGGCTTTTTCATCCTGTTTTCTGTGGCAACTGTGCTTTGGGTTGGACTGCGTTTGAATGAACCGCTTGCGGTTGTCGATCGTCGCCCCATTCGCCTGCCTCTGATCTTTAGTGCCGTGCGCGAAATGTTAGGCCACCGCACTGTTTTCCTGTCGATCATGGTGCAAACACTGGTGCTCAGCATGCTGTTTATGCTGCTGACGATGATCCAGCCAATCTATGATGTTTCGTATGATCGTGGCGATAGTTTTCCCTATTGGTTTGGCCTGATTGCCCTGATGTCGGGCAGTGCCAGTTTTCTGAATTCGCTGATTGTCACGCGATTTGGCATGCGCGCGGTGGTGACTGTGACGTTTGGTATGCAGTTGGCGCTGGGATTGATCCTGCTGATCCTGTTGTCACGCGACACCGGTTTTGAATTTCCGCTGTTCCTGATTTGGCAGTTTGGATTGTTCAGCATGGCCGGTTTGACCGTTGGCAATTTAAACGCCATCGCAATGGAACCAATGGGCCACATTGCAGGCATGGCAGCGTCGGTGATCGGTTCAATTTCAACGGTTATCGGGGCTTCTATTGCCTCCCCGATGAGCCTGTTGTTTGACGGCACGCCACTGCCGTTGATCGCAATCGTGTGCGTGTTCTGCACCATTTGTTTGTTGCTGATGCAAAGCATGAACCGCAACGAAAAGGCCAGTTAACCGGCCTTTTTACGCTTACGTTCCGCTATCACTTTTTCCGCCAGATCACGGGCAATCGCATAGGCCCCTTTGATCTTGTCCGCGTCTTTTAACCAATCGCGACGGACTACAATTTTGTTGTCCTTCACCTTGGCCAAACCGCGCTGATCATCGATGAACTCGACAAGGCCTTTGGGTGACGCGAATTTGTTATTGTGGAACTGGATCGTCGCGCCTTTAGGCCCGCCATCCAGCTTGGAAATACCAGCCTTTTTGCACATGCCTTTGATGCGCACGACCAACATCAACGTGTTCACTTCGCGCGGCAACGGGCCAAAACGGTCAATCAATTCAGCGGCAAATCCTTCAAGCTCAACCTTGCTTGATAGGCTAGACAGGCGACGATACAGGCCCAATCTCACGTCCAGATCTTGCACGTATTTTTCAGGGATCAACACGGACACACCCAGATTAATCTGCGGCGCCCACTGGTCATCTGCCTCGGTCAGACCTTCCATTTGGCCGGATTTGATCTTGGCGATCGCCTCCTCCAACATGGATTGATACAGCTCGAACCCGACATCACGCATTTGGCCTGATTGTTCTTCGCCCAGCAAGTTGCCAGCGCCCCGAATATCCAAATCCTGACTGGCCAACGTGAACCCTGCCCCCAAAGTATCGAGCGATCCAAGAACCCGCAGACGTTTTTCCGCAGTCGCGGTTAATTTCGCCCGCGGTTTTGTCGTCAGATAGGCATAGGCGCGGGTTTTTGAGCGGCCAACGCGACCACGGATTTGATACAATTGCGCCAGACCAAACATGTCAGCGCGGTGCACAATCATCGTGTTCGCCGTCGGAATATCAAGGCCGGATTCCACAATCGTAGTGGCCAGCAGCACGTCATATTTACCGTCATAAAACGCGTTCATACGGTCGTCTAGTTCACCCGCAGCCATCTGACCGTGCGCAACCATATAGGTCACTTCGGGCACATGCGCGGCCATGAATTCTTCGATTTCGCGCAAATCAGAAATGCGCGGCACCACGTAAAACGACTGCCCGCCACGATAATGTTCACGCAGCAACGCCTCGCGAATTGTGACCTTGTCGAATTCACTGACATAGGTGCGAATGGCCAAACGATCGACCGGCGGCGTGCCGATGATCGACAAATCGCGCACCCCTGTCAGGGACAATTGCAAGGTGCGCGGGATCGGCGTCGCGGTCAGTGTCAGCACGTGAATATCCGAGCGCATCTGTTTCAGACGTTCTTTGTGCGTGACGCCAAAATGCTGTTCTTCGTCGATAACCAACAGGCCCAGATCCTTGAAACGGATCCCCTTGGCGAGCAGCGCGTGCGTGCCGATCACGATATCGACTGTACCGCGCGACATGCCATCGCGTGTGGCGTTTGCGTCTTTGGTTGTCACAAAACGGCTAAGCTGGCGAACTTCGATCGGGAAGCCACGGAACCGTTCGGCAAACGATTTGTAGTGTTGGCGCGCCAGCAATGTTGTCGGCGCGATCAACGCGACCTGAACACCCGACATCGCCGCAACAAACGCCGCGCGCATCGCGACTTCGGTTTTGCCAAAGCCCACGTCGCCGCAGACCAATCGGTCCATCGGGCTGCCGCTGGTCAGATCATCGACCACGTCGCCAATTGCGCTCATCTGGTCTTCGGTTTCGGTATAAGGGAAGCGCGCTGAAAACGCATCCCACGCGCCTTCTGGCGGCTCCAAAACAGGGGCTTTGCGCAGGGCACGTTCGGCCGCGACGCGAATTAGTTTATCCGCCATCTCGCGAATACGTTCTTTAAGCTTGGCCTTTTTGGATTGCCACGCACCGCCGCCCATCCGGTCTAGCAAACCTTCGTCATGCCCATACCGCGACAGCAGTTCGATGTTTTCAACCGGCATGTAAAGCTTTGATTGTTCGGCATATTCCAGCAGCAAACATTCATGCGCAGCGCCCGCTGCACTGACAACTTCCATGCCCATGTAGCGGCCAATGCCGTGGTCGACGTGCACGATCAAATCGCCTGGGCTCAGTGACTGAGTCTCGGTCAGGAAATTCTCGGCGCGGCGCTTGCGTTTGGCACCACGGATCAACCGATCGCCCAGCACGTCTTGCTCGGAAATCACCACCATATCTGGGCTTTCAAAGCCGTGTTCCAGCGCCCAAACCGCCAGATGCAAACCACGTTTCCCGACGCGTGTGCCGTTCATAATACCAACGACGTCCAGGAAACCTTCGTCCTCGATCAAGCCGGTCAGACGTTCACGCGCACCTTCGGAGTAGCTGGCGATCACAACAGGTTTATCCGTCATTTTCGCTTTAATGTGATCGGCTAAGGCCCCAAAAAGGCTGATACTTTCCTGCTGTCGTTCCGGTGCAAAATTGCGCCCGATCCGCCCGCCTGCGTCCGTTACACCAACACCTGTGGCCTGCGGTAATGCCGTGAATTGCACAACGCGACGATCGACCAGCGCGCTTTCCCATGCAAGGTCGTTCAAATACAAACCGGTCGGTGATGCAGGTTTATAAACGCTGTCCAACTTTGATCGGTTTTCCATCGCCAAACGGCGGGTTTCGTACTGATCTTCGATGCCGTCCCAACGGGCCAAACGCGCACCTGTCAGCTGATTGTCCAGCGTGATCGACGCCTTTGGCAGGTAATCAAACAACGTTTCCAATTCGGCGTGGAAGAACGCCAGCCAGTGTTCAGCGCCTTGGTGTTTGCGCCCCGCACTGATCGCCTCGTACAAAGGATCATCAGTGCCAGCAGCCCCGAATTCCAACCGATAACTTTGGCGAAACCGCGTGATCGCCGCCTCGTCCAAAATCACTTCGGACACAGGGGCAAGTTCGATCAAATCCAGCTTTTCCGTGGTGCGCTGTGTGGCAGGGTCAAAACGGCGCGCACCGTCCAGAACATCGCCAAACAGATCCAGGCGCACAGGCCCCAAATCACCCGGTGGATAGATGTCGATGATGCCGCCGCGCACCGCATAATCGCCCGGTTCCATCACTGTCGGGCTTTGCACAAATCCCATGCGCACCAAAAAATGGCGCAACGCCTTTTCATCGATGCGATCACCAACACGGGCACTGAACGCCGCCTCGCGCAACACATCACGCGCAGGCACACGCTGGCTGGCCGCATTCAACGTCGTCAGCAGTACAAAACGGTCAGGCATGCCATGAAGCAGAGCCGCCAAAGTCGCCATGCGCTGCGCCGAAATATCAGCATTCGGCGACACGCGGTCATAGGGCAGACAATCCCAACCGGGAAATACGATGACAGGCAAGTCGGGCGCAAAAAATCGCAAGGCTTCGACTGTTGCGGCCATGCGTTTGTCGTCGCGCGCCACGTGGCACACCGGCACGCCGCTTTTGTCCAGTTCTGACAGGATCAATTGGGCGTCAAACCCTTCGGGTGCCCCCGAGACGGTGATATGTTTTTGGCTGCTCATCAGATCGCTTTGGTTCGGGCCAAAATCAACATCGACCCCTTGGTTTCAACACTTGAGGTCGCGCGGTTATTGCAAAAAGATCAAATCACGCAAATTGTAGGCCATGCCCCACAGGGCCGTGACAAAAATAGCGACCATCCCGATGATCTGCACAAAGATCCGGTGACGAGTCATCAATGCGCGCAGGCGATCGCCTATGGCCTGTTCTTGTTCAATCAGACGCGCGGTTGATACGTTCAAAACGCCAACAATGCTCATCGGGAAGGCCAGTAAAAACACCGCTTGGGCGATTTCAACACCATAGAAAAAACCCATAATGCCCAGGCCGGTGATAAAGAAACAGGCAAATCCCAGCAACCACAAACCAGAAACATTCGTGATGTATAACAATCGGTTGCAGTTGATCCTTACCATGTCTTCGAGATCGGTTTGGGCCTGCCCACCATTGCGCCGTGCGCGTTGCACCATGTCATTTGGAACGCCCAAAATCCAATGGCTTGCGGAGGACCACAACACAGCCAATCCGATCCAATACCAGAGGTTGGAAAACGACCGCATGTCGATGATTTCAAAGAGTGTTTGGGATAGATCCAACTGTCGCGCCCTTGTGCTTTGGCCTCTATTAGCCCGACTTAGCGCCAATTCCTACCCTTGCGAGATGCAAAAATCCGTGGCATCCATTTTGTTGTAAACCAAAGTGGACAGATCATGCGCCCAACCCAAGCCTCATATCCGGCAACGCGGCTGCGTCGCACCCGTCAATCTGCGTCAATTCGTGCGTTAACCCGCCAAAATACGCTAAGCGTTGGTGATCTGATTTGGCCGGTTTTTGTGCGCTCTGGTGAAGGGATCGAAGAACCGATTTCATCAATGCCGGGTGTCTACCGCCGTTCTGTCGACAAGGTTGTCGAGGCCGCGCGCGAAGCCGCCGATCTGGGCATTCCCGCAATCTGTATTTTTCCCTACACAGGGCTAGAAGAACGCACCGAAGACTGTGCAGGCGCGTGGGATCCGGACAATCACGCCAACCGTGCAATCCGCGCAATCAAAGCCGCAGTGCCCGAAATTTCGATCATGACTGACGTGGCACTGGACACCTACAATATCAACGGTCACGACGGATTTGTCGAAAACGGCGAGATCGTCAATGACCGCACAGTCGACGCCTTGGTCAAGATGACATTGGCCCAAGCCGAGGCAGGCGCCGACATCATCGGACCCTCTGACATGATGGACGGGCGCATTGGCGCGATGCGCACTGCCTTAGAAACTGCAGGTCACCAAAACGTGATGATCCTGAGCTATTCTGCAAAGTACGCCTCGGCGTTTTATGGCCCGTTTCGCGACGCCGTTGGCGCATCTGGTGCCCTGACCGGTGACAAGAATACCTATCAGATGGATCCTGGCAATTCAGACGAGGCCTTGCGCCTGATCGAACGTGATTTACGTGAAGGCGCGGACATGGTCATGGTCAAACCCGGCCTGCCCTATCTAGACATCTGTCGCCGCGTCAAAGACACGTTTGGCGCACCCACCTATGCCTATCAGGTCAGCGGCGAATACAGCATGATCCAAGCCGCTGCACAAAACGGTTGGATCGAAGGCGACAAGGTTATGATGGAAAGCCTGATGGCCTTTAAACGCGCCGGATGTGACGGAATTCTGACCTATTTTGCCCCCGCAGCCGCAAAAATCCTGAACGCATCCTGAACCCGTTACAAACCGCCCCCGATTAAACAGCGAAATACCGCCTTTCGCCGTCAATACACGTGACAGATGCGCCCAATCGGCGTATATCTGCCCACAAAATCGGATAACCGACAACAGCAGTGACCATAAATATAGGCGGTTTTACTATGACAGATACGACTTTTTCACGTCGGGCGTTTGGCCTTGGCGTAGTTTCGACCACAGTTGCGCTTGCGGCCTGTGGCAATGGCGTAGGCGGACGTGGGCCTTCATTGATCGATGCACGCGTCAGCGCGACATTGACCGAAATGTACCGCAGCTATCCAAACACACGCGACCTTGCGAATAAAGCCAACGGCATGCTGGTTATGCCACTGGTCACCGAGGCGGGCTTTGGCCTGGGCGGCGCATACGGGCGCGGCGCACTTTTGGTGGGCAATAGCACGGTTGATTATTATTCAGTAACCAAAGCCTCTGGCGGGTTCCAAATCGGTGCACAACAATACGCGCATGTCTTGTTCTTTATGACAGACCAAGCGCTTACAGATTTCCGTCGTTCCCCCGGTTGGGCAGCAGGCGCGGATTTAGAATACGTGATCTCAGACAAAGGCGACAGCCTGAACGCCGACACGACAACCGTATTGTCCCCAGTTTTGGCAGCCGTATTCGGACGCGCAGGCTTGCGGATTGGTGCCACACTTGAAGGCACAAAATACTCGCGCATCATTCCGTAAATTTCTGGGTTCAGGCCGCGGCGTAAAAACTTGCAAGCGTCGCGGGCACTCCGATCACCTCGGTTTGTGTGGCCTTTTTTAGCCCTTCTGCCAGCATTAAAGCATCTTCTTCGCTGATTTTGATTTCGATCATCCATTTCGACAGGTTGATCTGGACGTTATCCAGTTGATTTTCGATTTCGATCAGCCCCTCTGCCTCGCTGGCGTGCCGGGACCGTTCGATTTTGCACATTACGCGGGTCATCTCCATCGCTGAGAGCGCGCGGCGTATGCGGTTACAAACTTTTCGTAGCTTCAGAATGGACCGATCAATGTCTGCAAGCAGAGTTGTTATCTGCAGGGCACAATCAGTGATGACCGCCTCAAGCTCTGCACGGGTGCTTTGCGCCTCTTCATCTGTGTCGCAGCATCTGATCTGGTCGTTTCCCAACAGTTCAGTCGCGTAATAGCTTTGTGCCAAATAGGCTATAGCATCCAAGACTGCGCCGACTTCGGTCGAAGACGCGCTTTGCAATTCAGCGGTCACAGCCAGCAGCGTTTCGGTCAATTCCTTGTGATTGTTGGCAATCACGCTTAGCGGGCCACGACCACCTTCCAGCCGACTGGCCTGTAAACTCAGCTGGTACGGGATGATCCTGCTGCTGGCTGACACGGCGTCAATGCGTTTGGCATATCCATCAATGTCACACAGTGCTTTCAAAATCGCGTCAAGTATCAGAACACTGCGGTATTGCGGGCGATCATAGCCTGCATCCCGTTTCTGAATCTCTACGACTGTGATGGCTTTGGCCAGCGATCGATAATCTTCGATCCCCTCATTTACCATCAGCCCACCCAAACGCACCGCACTTTCCTGTGGGGTCAAGCCGTCGGTTTCTGCCTTTTTGAGATGGGCAAAAAGACGTTCAAAGTAGGCAAGTTTTGGGGAAAAGACCGGAAAATGGCACACCACACGCCCGTTTGGGGTGTTGTAAAAACTAACCGAAATCCAGAACGGTTCACCATTTTGCGACTGGCACAGGTAAAAACCAGCTGACCCTGCACCAGTTTCCAGCCGTGTTTCCATGCGTTTATAAATGGCGTCAGGCATGTCGGGGTGCGCGTCTACCCCATACGCCAGCCGGATCAGCGCGGGCAGTGGCAGCGCGCCCTGATCGTGAAGCGGGTAATTGGTTGCGCGCACCTCTCCTGCGTGGTCAAGCAGGCACATATGCATCCTGTCGCTTTGCGCATCATCATGAAGGTTTGGGGCGTTGTGTTCCGACATGAAATCTTCTCTGGTGGCTGAAAAACGATCAGCCCCAGTTTAATCACCTAAACCTTTAGAACTTATTTACCCCATCGCCTGCAAACGCTTGATCAAGCTAGACGTATCCCAACGCCCGCCGCCCAGTTTTTGCACATCTTGATAGAACTGATCGATCAGCGCAGTCACCGGCAGCGACGCGTCAATCTGGTTGGCGGTGTCCAGACAAATGCCCAAATCCTTGCGCATCCAATCCACGGCAAACCCGTGTTCGAATTCATCGTCCAGCATGGTTTCATAGCGGTTCGCCATTTGCCAACTGCCCGCCGCACCTTGGCTGATCACCTCGACCACCGCGCGCCCGTCCAGACCAGCCTTTTGCGCAAAATGAAGCGCCTCTGATAGGCCCTGAACCAAACCGGCAATTGCGATCTGGTTGCACATTTTGGTCATTTGGCCTGCACCACTGTCACCAATGCGACGACAGATTTTGGAATAAACTTCCATCACTGGCAGCGCGCGCGCAAACGCATTTTCATCGCCGCCACACATGATCGACAAAGCCCCGTTTTCGGCCCCCGCCTGACCACCAGAAATTGGCGCGTCGATAAAATAGATGCCCGCATCCCCTGCCGAGGTGTGCAATTCTTGAGTGACTTTTGCCGAAACAGTTGTGTGATCCACAAACACGGTTTGCGCCGTCATGCCCGCAAACGCGCCATCCTCGCCCACACAAACAGATCGCAAATCATCGTCGTTGCCAACGCATGCCATCACAAATTCCGCGCCCGCTGCCGCCTCGCGTGGGGTTGCAGCCGCAGTTCCACCGTGTTCGCTGGCCCATGCCGCAGATTTTGATGCCGTGCGATTGTAGACAGTCACGTCATGACCTGCCTTTTGCAAATGTCCGGCCATTGGGCCACCCATGACCCCCAAACCCAAAAATGCTATCTTTGTCATGTCTTTCTCCCGAATGTGTGCCGATGCGTATCAATGTAGTGTTGTCATCGATTGCCAGCATACGTAACAGTCTGACCCCAAGGGTCAACATCCACGAGGGCACAATGGCGCACCTGTTTCAATGGTTGATACGACTGACAGCGGCAGCGCTTGTGCTGGGCGTGCTGTGCATTTTCATGGTCTATTACCTCGCCTCGCGGTCGTTGCCGGACTATTCAGCGACGTTGTCGGTTGCGGGTTTGAACGCGCCTGTGGAAATCGTGCGCGACAACGCAAATGTACCGCATATTTTGGCGACAACCGACGCTGATGCATTTTACGCGCTTGGCTTTGCCCATGCACAGGACCGTTTGTGGCAGATGACCATTCTGCGCCGCACAGCCCAAGGGCGCCTGTCCGAAGTCTTTGGCACCACGACATTGGAAATCGACTCGCATTTGCGGCGTTTGGATTTGTACCGCCTGTCTATCGCATCGGTTGAGGCCCAGAACGCCCCGACGCGCGCCGCGCTGATCGCTTATTCCAATGGGGTGAACGCGCAGCTTGGCCAGATCAACAAAGGTGCGTCTGGCCGTGGCGCGCCTGAAATGTTCATCTTTAATGCCCCGATCGCGCTGTGGCGTCCGGCGGATTCTGTCGCGATCATTAAACTGATGGGCCTGCAAATGACCGGCCATCTGGACGCCGAAGTGTTGCGTGCGCGCATGTCGCTGGCGGTGCCTGATGCAAAACGGTTGGCTGATATTCTGCCCGACGCCCCCGGATCCGGCGTTGCCGCGCTGCCAGAATACGCCAGCCTGATGCCTGATTTAACCGGCCTGCCCGTGTACGCCGAAACCTCGCAAACCCGGCACCCGCTGTCGCCGTTCAAGGCACCGGCATTTGCAGGCGCGTCCAATGCGTGGGCCGCAGCACCTAGTCGGTCTGCGTCTGGTGGCACGCTGCTGGCCAATGATCCGCACCTTGGGTTTACGGCACCTGCGATCTGGTATCTTGCCCGCATGGATTTGCGCACAGGCAGCGTGATCGGTGGCACAATTCCCGGCGTTCCGGTTATTTTAACAGGGCGCAGCGCCAATTTAGGTTGGGGCCTGACCAGCGCCTACGTCGACGATCAAGACGTGATGATGGAAGAATTGAACCCCGACAATTCCGAAGAATACCGCGTTGAAGGTGGTTATAAAGCCTTTGAAAAACGCCCCTCGATCATCAACATCAAAGACGCAGCACCCGTGACCATCACCCTCAGATGGAGCGACAACGGCCCGATCCTGCCCGGCGCATTCAAAGACCTGCGCACCGTCACACCGCCCGGCCACGTCGCCGCATTGTCAGCCACAGTTCTTAGCCCGCGCGACACATCGATGAGCGCAGGCATGGGCATCATGCAGTCGCGATCTGTCGCTCAAGCCATTGCTGCGGGTGCATTTTTTGTGGCACCTGCGCAAAATCTAACGCTGGTGGATCGTGACACAATCGCCATGAAAACCATCGGTGTGATCCCGCGCCGCGACGCCAGTCACCAAAGCCAAGGGCGCCTGCCAAGCCTTGGCGCTGATCCCAAAAACCATTGGGAGGGGCGCATGCCCTACGCCGCCAACCCCGAATTCATCACGCCCGTTGGCGGTATTCTGGGCAACACCAACAACAAGACCGTGGCCCGTCCGTTTCCCAATCACGTGTCGTTTAAGTGGGGTGACACGCAGCGCATCCAACGCTGGCAACGCCTGATGCAAGCGCGTCAGGTTCATACGCGTGACAGTTTTGTCGAGGCACAGTTGGACACCGTCAGCTTTACCGCGCGGTCCTTGCTGCCGCTGATCGGCGCGGAATTGTGGTTCACCGGTGAGGCCGCAAGCGATGGCACCCCGGAACGCAAACGCCAGCGCGCCCTGTCATTGTTGGCCAGCTGGAGCGGTGAGATGAACGAACATCTGCCCGAGCCCTTGATTTACGCGACGTGGTTGCGCGCGTTGCAAAAGCGGTTGATCAACGACGATCTGGGCCCGATTGCGGATCAATTCAGCCACGTCGAACCGTTGTTTATCGAACGCGTGTATCGCAACATCGACGGCGCGGCCGCGTGGTGTGACGTGTTGCAAAGCGCGCCGATTGAAACCTGCGCGGACATGGCGCGACTGGCCTTGGATGACGCCCTTCTCGAGATCGAGGAAACCTGGGGCAGCGGATTGGAATCCTTGCGTTGGGGTGACGCGCATCAGGCCACTCATGACCACCCGACTTTGGGTAAGGTGCCGTTAATGCGTTATTTTGTGAACATTCGCCAATCGACTTCGGGCGGCGACAACACGTTGAACCGTGGCCTGACATCGGGCGATCCCGACACGCCATTTAACAACGTTCACGGCGCCGGTTATCGCGGTGTGTATGATTTTGCCGATCCGGACAGTTCCGTTTTCATCAGCTCCACTGGTCAATCGGGCCACTTTCTGTCACGGCACTATGACGATCTTGCGCAACTGTGGCGACGTGGTGAATACATCCTGATGTCATTAGATGCAGACCTTGCACGTGGGGCCTCTGTTGGCGTCACAACCCTCAATCCGGAGCCATAAATGGCACACGTCATCCTGTTCAACAAACCCTTCGGCGTCCTGTCGCAATTCACCGACAAAGGTGCGACATCACCGCGCCCGACCTTGTCGAAATACATCAAAGTCCCCGGCGTTTATCCCGCAGGGCGGCTGGACCGCGACAGCGAAGGGTTGATGGTTTTGACCAACAGCGGATCGCTGCAATCGCGCATCACCGACCCGACCAACAAGATGGCCAAAACCTATTGGGTTCAGGTCGAAGGCACACCAAACGGGCGCGCCCTAAGCATGTTGGCGGGCGGCGTCAAATTGAACGACGGCATGACCACGCGCGCGCAGGTCGAACAAATTTCCGAACCCGATGGGTTATGGGAACGTGATCCGCCGATCCGCGTGCGTCAGGATATTCCCGACACATGGCTGCAAATCATCATCACCGAAGGGCGCAATCGCCAAGTACGGCGGATGACAGCCCACGTCGGCCACCCGACCCTACGCCTGATCCGTGCACAAATCGGCGACTGGAAATTGGATGATCTGGCTGTCGGCAAATGGCGGGACGGTTAAGGGCGGTTGAAGGCAAGGTCCGCTTTGCGGACAAAGCTTCCGTCGCCTCATCCGGAGCAATGAGAGGTATCAACTCAAAAGCGGCCGTTCAATCTAGTCTCAGTGATCCCGTTGAAAATGCGAGTGTCAGCGTGCCTGATAGCTTGCGGTGCTTGCTCTAATGCTAACATCGGACAGCCCATTGCTCTTCAATGCAAATTCCAAGACGTGTCTGGGGGTTTGATTGATCGGGCCAAGGATCACCTGTGTTACGGCCTCTGCGGGGATGGAAACTGGGAGGTACGGAGAGATTGCCTTGCCTGTGCCTCTAAGCTTAACTCCATCAATTGAAGAGATGCTTCCATAGGTGAAAAGCCGCCATTCTTTTTCTTCTCGGAACGCTCCGTTCTTGGCCGTAAAGAGGGATTTGGCAGCTTCTTCGTACTTTGCGTGCTTCTCACCATTTGGGCCGAAGTCCAATGAGAGGCTTCCAGCTCCATTGGCCTCCCTGTAGAGCTGGGCATCTTCGCCGAAGGCGTCGTGAAGGCCCCGCACTATGGCATTAATCTCATCGAAGTCTTGGTAACCGTATGCAATTTTGGCCAAATGCAGCCTTCTCGCGGAGTGGTCTTGAGCGACAGCTTCTAAGACTTCCCTCGAGAATGTAATCGAGAACCCAGCACCATCGTCAGCATACCCACGCCATTGGCTTAGAAGGTCGCGCTCTTCGGAAAAGCAGACACCTAAGGCCATACGGTCGTGGCTTGCAGTGTCCATACACATTTCTGCACCCCGTCTCGCAAGTCTCTTTGCAGAGGACCCGTCCTTTAGGAAGAGGTCGAGCCAATACTCCCTCATCCACTTCCCCTCGGCTGAATCATTTGACTGAGAAAGAGACGTGAGCCAGAGCTCCTTGTTCTTTAGAAAAGACAAAAATACATGTTCGCCACAGTAATAGGTTACCTCTTCAGTCATAAAGCTGCTCCAGCCCTTTTCAATTGACACACATGCAAGCCAGCTTTGGAACTCCGATGGCATAGGCTGGATTACCGATATGAATAGATCAGAGTACAAGTAGTAAGTGCAACCCTGTAGCCGCCGTTCGCGAACTCCGCAGCATTCGGAACTATGGGCTCAAAGCTGACTTTCATATTTCGCTGACGCCTTGAAAAAACGGTAGGCACAGACCGATAGTCAAGCCTGTGCCGTGTCCCATCAATACGCGCGCAGCCCTACAGCGCGTCGTATTGGGCCTTTTGGTCACCGCTCCAACGGACTGTCAGCACAAAACCGTCCTCGCTTTGGCCCTCTTGCTCAACGACTTCGTTGGCAAACAACCACGCGCGTTTGCGTCCGTCTGCGAATGATAGTGTCAGATCCTCGAGGAACAGCGCGCCTTGCAACGCCTCTGCGACCGCTTGCATCATCACATCCAGACCTGCACCCGTGACGGCAGACGTGGCAAAAATCTTGTCGTCACGATCGGCGCGCGCATGGACAGCGTCCGCGGCCTCAGTGTCCAACACATCAACCTTGTTCCAGATTTCGAATGTCGGGCGTTCCCGCTCGACCCCTAGAACGGTCATGATATCGCGCACGTCTTTGGCCTGCGCTTCGGTCTCGGGATGGCTGATATCGCGCACGTGCAGGATGATGTCAGCAGCCAGCACTTCTTCCAATGTGGCACGGAACGACGCGACCAATTCTGTCGGCAAATCAGAGATAAAGCCAACCGTGTCCGACAAGATCACCTCGGGCCCGTCGGGCAACACAAGGCTGCGCATCGTCGGGTCCAGCGTGGCAAACAGCATGTCTTTGACCAACACGTCCGCACCGGTCAACCGGTTGAACAGCGTCGATTTTCCAGCGTTCGTGTAACCGACCAAGGCGACAACCGGATACGGCACTTTGGCACGCGCGGCACGGTGCAGCGCGCGGGTTTTTACGACCTTTTCCAACTGACGCTTTAGGCGCACCAGCTGTTCGTCAATCGCACGACGGTCAGATTCAATCTGGGTTTCGCCGGGTCCACCAACAAACCCAAGTCCACCACGTTGGCGTTCAAGGTGTGTCCATGCGCGGACCAGTCGCGTGCGTTGATAGCTAAGGGCCGCCATTTCGACCTGAAGCACACCTTCACTGGTGGCCGCGCGATCGCTAAAGATTTCAAGGATCAGACCGGTGCGGTCCAACACTTTGACGTCCCACGCCTTTTCAAGGTTGCGCTGTTGCACAGGCGTGACGGGGCCATCAATGACCACAAGGTCGATATCCTCGGCCTCGAAAACGTCATGCAGTTCCTTGATCTTGCCCTTTCCGAACAACATGCCCGCGTGTGGTTTTGGCAAGCGCACGGCATCGTTGCCGATGACCTCAAGTTCATTGAGCGCATGTGCGAGTGATACAGCTTCGGCCAGCGCGAGTGTTGCATCGCGCCGGTTCCAGTCTGATTTGATATCCGGATGCAGGACCCATGTTCGCGTCAGGCGTGGCCCGTCGCTGTCATCGATCTGAAATTGCTCTTTGCTCAAGCTGAGTCTTCGCCCTCATATAGGCTGATGGGCTGGCTTGGCATGATTGTCGAAATCGCATGCTTATAGACCAGCTGGGATTGCCCGTCGCGACGCAGCAATACGCAAAAGTTGTCAAACCACGTGATGACACCTTGCAGCTTTACGCCGTTGATCAGGAAAATGGTCACGGGCACTTTGGTCTTGCGCACGTGGTTCAGGAACGCGTCCTGCAAATTTTGTCGGTCCGAAGCCATGCCAGTCTTGCCTTTTATTCTTTTTGTTCGGCCTGCGGATCAAGCCATCCCTCTTGGGATTAGTATGTATAATGAATCCAATAGATTCCAGCCCAAAAAACCGTTGCCTAATGTTCTATTTCCTTAACGTCCCTTAGCCGCGCCATAAATCCGGGGTCAAAAGGGCAATAATGGCCAATGTTTCAAGGCGTCCGATGACCATCGCAGCTGCCACAACCGTCTTGGCCCATGGCCCTAAATCAGCCAGCCTGATCGGTGTTTCAGGGGCCCATTCCAGCAACGGGCCTGTGGTGGACAGGCTGGAAATTGTTAACACGAGGGCATCTTCAAAGCTGACACCAAGGGCGGCCAGTATCATCGTGATCGCCGCCAAAGACAGGGCAAACAGCATAAAGAAAATCCACGCGATGAACGCCCCGTTCTTTTGTAAACGCCGCGCCAACGGGTCCGCACCACTAACCGATGACGGGTGCACAAGACGTTCCATTTCACGCGTTCCATTGCGATAAAGCGCAAAAACCCGCAGCAGTTTTACACCACCAGCCGTGGTCGCAACACCGCCACCAATCAACGAAAGCCCCATAAGAATAAGGCCCGGTGTGGCGAGCCCAGACCAGCTTTGGGCCTCGCCCCAACTGGCGCTTGCGAACCCCGTTGTGGTCAAGAAGGACAGCACGGTAAACGTGGCCCCCCAGAACGCTATCACGGCCTCTTGCCAACTTGCCTGCGCCTCGACATCGATGGCCCCCAACCAGTGGCGCAGGAACAATAGCGTCGGCACAAGGAACACCAACGCGATGCCGATGCGGAATTCCGGATCATGGCGCAAACCGCCGCTTTCGCTGGTCACGGTGTCAGATGAAAACGTCAGCCGCGACAGCGCAAACAGCATAAATAGGAACATCACCATTTCACCGGCAATGCCCGAACTTGCCCCGTCCATACCACCCACAGGCGAAATGCCCGAGGTCGCAAGGATCGACATCGCATGGCAAATCGCGGACAGCGGTGTTTCGCCACAGATCCACAACAACACCCACAATAAAAGCGTCAAGCCGGCATAAATCGGAAACAGCGTCGCGATGACTCGCATCAGCCGCGCGCGCCCTTCGGGTTGACCGACACGCCCCAAGCCCGCAGTGCGCCGCCCGGGTTGCGCGCGCGCCGTTACCTCGAACCCGCCCAAATTCAGCGGTGCCAAAATCGCCGAGGCCGCGATCCACATCACAAGCCCCCCCATCCAGCCAACCTGCGCACGCCACAAATGCAGCGGCCCGTTCAGGCGTTCAGGGTCGTCAAACAGCGTCGCACCCGTGGTCGTAACCGCACTGACCATTTCGATATAAGCGTTTAGAAACGTTGTGGTTTTCAAGGCCTCAAAGAACGGGATCGCCAGCACCACAGGCAGAAATACAAAGGTCGCAAACAACGACATCAACGGGCCAAGCGCGCCGTGACGTGGCAATCGTCCGGCATGGGCTAACGCGATCAGCACAAACAGAATACTGCCCAGCAACCCACTGTATAAAAACGCGCGCGCCGTTTCCAATTCACGCACCAAACCTGCGTAAACGGCCGGCACCAGCATCGACAATGACGCGACACCGAACACCAGCATAAACAGCGGCAACTGCATCAAACGATCAGTCAGGCTTGGGGATTGGGGCATGCGGGGCATTGGTTTAGAAAAAGTCGATCGAAACTTGCATCAGGCGCTCGACCTCGGGCACGTCACCGGCAAGGGCAAACAGTGCGATCACGTCGCCTTCGTCGATGCGGGTTGTGCCAAGTGGTCTGATCACCTTGCCTTCTTTGCGCACGGCCCCCACCAAAACGCCTTCGGGAAAACCGATGTCGCTGATGCGTTTGCCTGCCATTGGCGAAGTCGAAAGCACTTCGGCTTCGATCACTTCGGCCTCTGCATCGCCGATGGAATAGACAGCGCGCACACGGCCATGACGAATGTGGCGCAGGATCGAACTGACTGTGGTGGCGCGCGGATTGATGTAGGCGTCAATGCCCAGCGGGCCCATCAACGGCACCAATGTCGGGTCGTTGATCAGCGCGATCGCATAAGGGCAGCCTTCAGATTTGGCGCGCACGGCGGCCAGCATGTTGGTTTTGTCGTCATCGGTCACAGCCAACATCGCATCGGCGCGCGAAATGCCTGCTTCTGCCAACAATGCGACGTCCAGCCCATCGCCGTTCAGAACAATTGTGCGTTCCAACGCTTCGGCCGCGTGTTCAGCGCAGGCGCGGTTTTTCTCGATGATTTTGGTACGTACACGGGTCGCGCGCTGTTCAAGTTCGGTGGCCACGGCAAGACCGACGTTACCACCCCCCACCAACACAACACGTTCCTGTTTGCCCATACGCTTGCCGAAAATCTCCATTGTGCGGGCAATGTCATCCACGTGGCTAAACACGTAACATTCATCGCCAACAAACAGCTGATCACCGGATTCTGGCGAAAACAGCGTGCCTTTGCGGCGCACACCCACAACCGTGGTGCGTAAGGTCGAAAACAGGTCGGTCAACTGGCGCAACGGCGTGTTAACGACAGGACATTCTTCTTCGATCATGATGCCCAGCAGATGCGCCTGCCCGTCCATAAACCGTTCCGTATCAAAGGCTGACGGTGCGGAAAGCCGCTGCAAGGCCGCCGCTGCCACTTCGCGTTCGGGGCTGATCACAACGTCGATAGGCATGTGATCACGACGGTACAAATCGGAATACATCGCGTCCAGGTAGGCCTGACTGCGCAGGCGCGCAATCTTGCGATTCACCCTGAACACCGAATGCGCCACCTGACAGGTGACCATGTTGACCTCGTCCGAATGGGTGGCCGCGATGATCATATCCGCATCACCAGCACCGGCGCGATCCAGAATAGCCGGATAGCTTGCAAATCCGGTAACACCCTGAACGTCAAGGCTTTCTGTGGCGCGCCGCACCAATTCTGCGTTGCTGTCAACTACGGTTACATCGTTGCGTTCACCTGACAAATGTCGGGCGATTTGCCAGCCAACTTGGCCCGCACCACAAATAATGACCTTCATAGGTCCATCCTTTGGCCTGATGCCCAGAGGTGGGCTGATCCGAACCAAGTGCATGACACATCGGGCCAAGTCCGGTCAACGTGATTGTGTGGGCCGACTGTGTGTGTCGAATGTACAGTGAATACTGCCTGTCGCCGCCTGCTTGTGTCTGCGCGTTCAATACGGCACAGTTTGCGGTATGAAATTACGCTTTTGCTTTTTGATTTTGCCGCTGGTGGCCACGGGGTGTTTGCCTTTGACCACCTATTATCGTGCCGGCGTCAGCCCTGTACAGCAGCAATCCGACATCACAACCTGCGAGGTAAACGCCCTGCGGGATGCGCCTGTGCGCTTGCAAACCAAAGTGTCGCCGCCCGTCTGGGTGCCACCGCGTCAAACCTGCACCGCCCCCAATGTTTGCACCACATATGCGGGTTATTATCAGCCTGGAAATGTCTATCAGGTCGACGTCAACAAGGGCCTGCGCGACCGCGTTCAAAACCAGTGTATGGCAAGCAAAGGCTATGCACCGGCGCAGATCAAACCCTGCAAAAAAGGCACCGCGACCGTACCAACAAGCGGGGCAAGCACATTGCCGCCGCTTACGGATCGGTCGTGTTTCCTGCGCAATTCAGACGGCACATTGCGGATTTTGAACCAAGGATAACTGGCGTTAACCGGCCTCTTGGTCATCCACGTGTGCCACTCGCGCGCCCGCCTTTGCCGAGGTCACAACGCCCAGTGATTTCAATTTACGGTGCAACGCGCTGCGCTCCATTCCGACAAAATTCGCGGTGCGACTGATGTTGCCACCAAAGCGGTTGATCTGCGTCAAAAGGTACTCGCGTTCAAACGCTTCGCGCGCTTCACGCAGCGGCAAAGTCGCCAATGCGCCTGACAAAACAACGCGCCCTTCTTCGGCTGTTCCCTCGTCTTCGCCCGGCAATTCGCGCGCCTCGATCGGGCCAGTGCCATCGGACAGGATCAGCACGCGTTCGATCAGGTTTTTCAGCTGACGCACGTTGCCCGGCCAGATCATTGTCTGCATCAAGGCCGCCGCATCGTCGGTCAATTCACGCAAA
This sequence comes from Ascidiaceihabitans sp., assembly GCA_047626725.1. Taxonomy (GTDB): domain Bacteria; phylum Pseudomonadota; class Alphaproteobacteria; order Rhodobacterales; family Rhodobacteraceae; genus Ascidiaceihabitans. Next base: position 1,441 of record JBLHSG010000042.1, on the reverse strand, counting down.
GCCAAGCCCTGGTTGGCGTTACATTCAGCGATAAAATGACCAGCCAGCAGCGGAATATCCTCGCGCCGTTCTTCTAGCGACGGGACCGCAATTGGCACAACATTCAGGCGGTGATACAGTTCCTGACGGAATGTTTCTGCTTCAATTTCGGCTTCCAAGTTCTTGTTTGTGCTTGAAATAACCCGAAGGTCAACACGCACTTTGTCGGCACCACCCACACGGTGGAATTGTTGGTCGACCAAGACCCGCAAAATCTTTGTCTGGGTGCCCAACGGCATATCCGCTACCTCGTCAAAATAAACGACACCGCCATGCGCTTGTTCTAGCAATCCCGGCTCAACACCGCGATCCGCGCTTTCGCGACCAAACAGCACTTCTTCCATCCGGTCCGCCGCGACGCCCGCACAATTGATCGTCACAAACGGCGCAGAGGCGCGATTGGAATTGGCGTGAATGTAGCGCGCTGCCAGTTCTTTGCCGCTGCCTGCAGGGCCCGTCAGCATGACCCGACCATTGGATTTGGTGACTTTATCCAGCTGCGAAATCAAACCACGGAAGGACGCGGAATTGCCGATCATTTCGGACTGCGCACCATCCTGACGTTTCAGCGTCTGGTTCTCGCGACGCAGGCGGCTGGTTTCCATCGCACGGCGGATCACAACCAAAAGCTGGTCGATGTTGAACGGCTTTTCGATAAAATCGTAGGCCCCCTGTTTGATCGCCGCGACCGCAATTTCGATATTGCCGTGACCCGAAATAATGACGACCGGAATATCAGGATTGTCGCGCTTCACAGTCTTGAGGATATCGATCCCATCCATCCGGCTGTCCTTGAGCCAGATATCCAAAATCATCAGCGACGGGGCCGCGTCATTAATAGCGGCCATCGCATCGTCAGAATTGCCTGCAAGCCGGGTCTGAAACCCCTCGTCTTTTAGAATTTCGGAAATCAGTTCGCGGATGTCGCGTTCGTCGTCAACGATCAGAATATCACTCATTGCCTGTCACCTTTTGGTTGTCTTGTTGGGCGATTTTGTCGCCAGCCTCATCAGTCGTCGGGGCCACGTCAAATGGCAGCGAGATCACCGCCATTGCCCCGTAATGTGTTTGGCCCGCAAAGATCGGGGCGTCGTCCAGTACCAAAGTACCGCCGTGTTCTTCGATAATCTTTTTCACAATTGGCAGCCCCAATCCGGTGCCTTCGCTGCGCGTGGTCACATAGGGTTCAAACAGGCGCGCACGGTCTTCGGGCAGCCCGATACCATTGTCGGCAATCGTGATTTCGAAACCGTGCTGGCTGTGTTTCAGGGTTACGTGAACTTGCGGGATCAGGTTTGATACATCACCTTTTTCCTTTAAGGTTTCAATGGCTTCCCCTGCGTTCTTAATCAGATTTGTCAGCGCTTGCGAGATCATAGTCGCATCCAAATCAACCACCAAA
>JBLHSG010000041.1:0-34125 GCA_047626725.1 Ascidiaceihabitans sp. | reverse complement strand
GCAATCGCTATTAACAGACCCAGCATGATCCCCGCGGAGGAGTGGCGGAGTGGTCGAACGTGGCGGTCTCGAAAACCGTTGAGCCTTAACGGGTTCCCAGGGTTCGAATCCCTGTTCCTCCGCCAAAAATCCCTCGCCAGGATTTGATAGGTTTGAATACAACATCCAGTTTGTGTTGTGAGGGCCCGAACCGCCCAAGGTTTGGCTGCGTTTAACGGTTCCGAACAAGGGCCTCGGTCAAAAGCTCAAGCATTGCTGGCAGTCGATCCTGACCAGTCTTTTGATCCTGTTTCTCTTCGAACATGCCTTTCATTCGAAGGTCTACATATCCGTGAACAATCGACCAGATCATGACAGCCAATGTGTCGTGATCAAAACCGGTTTTCACAGTGTTCTGTTCGCCAATATTGTGCCCAAAATAAAGCGCGTCCATCGATGCTAGAAGATCAGCGTTTTCATGATCTACCAGATCGCTGCGCCAAATAAATTCATATCGGTTTGGATGTTCCAGAGCGTATTCATAAAGCACGTTTGCCGTAGAAATCAGGCGCGCGTGGTCAGGCTGTTCCGGGGGCACCGGACTAAGGCGCGTCAGCTCGAGAATTTCATTAAACACAACATGCGCCGCCGCCGTCAGCAGCTGGCGCCGGTCACTATAGTGCTTGATCGGTGCCGCATGTGACACGCCCGTCGCCTTGGCAACAGCACGTATCGTGACGCCAGACACCGTCTCGGCATCAATCAACTTTAGCGTGGCATCCAGCAGCGCACGCTTGAGGTCTCCGTGATGGAATGATTTTTTCTGGGCCATATGGACTTATTGACAGCGATTGTCAGATAGTCAATGTTGACGATGTCAACTTATATGAAAGATACACACATGACCCTACAAATTCATGGCTCGGCATTGTCCCCGTTCACGCGAAAGGTGACATTATTGGCGATGGAATTGGGAATGGATTTTGCATCCAACGAACTCATTCCCTACACTGCTCCCAAAGCATTTAACGAGATGAGCCCGCTTCGCAAAACTCCTGTTTTGGAGGACGGCGATTTCACCCTCAATGACAGCTCTGCGATTTGCGCCTACTTGCAGATGATTGCACCGCCCACGCCCTATTTGATCCCCGAGGATCCAAAGGACGCCGCCAGGATCCTATGGATCGAAGAGTATGCGGACACCGCGGTGTTTGATGTGGTGAGCAAAGGATTTTTCCAGCCCCTCATGGTCAATCGCCTGCTTGGAAAACCGATCGATATGGATCGTGTGGCACGTGCGATCAAAGAAGAATTGCCGCCCTGCTTTGACTATCTGGAGTCCTATTTGTCCGAAGATGAATGGTTTTGTGGCAGCGAATTTACCTTGGCGGATATTTCAATCTATGCGCAGATGGCAAACCTCAAGCACACGCAGCACCTTCCAAAGCCAAGCCTGTATCCGAACCTGATGAACCATTTTGAGAAGATGATGGATCGCGAAACTGTCGCGAAACTTTTCCAGACTGAAGTGACTTATCTGCAAAATATGCAGGCCAAGTATGCTTAACGGCACACCGAAAAAATGCAGCGGTGTCGGTGAGTTGCATCGGGCAAAGCTGGATTGAAACGGCTTGGGCCTTGCGCGAACACACTGGAAACCCTCGCAAGGCCAATCCGGCGAAATTTTTGCCGGTGAGGAAAACGCCGCCACATTAGCCCCCCAAAGGGTCTACGGGATAAAAACCTAGCTAATCATCATTCCTGATGCGCAGGTCGTTCAGCAATACAGACGACCGTTCCATAAGGTCTTTTACGATCAACAGGTCATCCGCCGAATACGCTTTTGCCATCTCGGTGACGACATTATTTTGCACATGGACCACCTGTACCGCCAGCGATTTGCCCGCATCTGTTAAGGAAAGGCTCAAGGCGCGCTGATCTTTGGGCGCGGGTATGCGTTGAACAATGCCTTCTTTTTCGAAACGCGCGACCAGCATGCTAATCCCGCTTTTCGCTGAAAAACACCGCTCCGCCAGCTGTTGTTGGGTCAGGCCCGGCGTTCGAAACAAGTTCATCAGGATTTCGTGCTGCAACAGCGAAACCCCCAGCGGCGCAAGCAAATGGGTCAGCGTCGCGGTACATTCATTATAAAGGCGCACCACCGCAATCCACGTTCCTGTCGCAGGGGTGATGATGTCCTCATAGGTTTCAGATGTTGGGTTCTTCATGAATGACCTTGCGTGACAGCGTCTTGTTAAGTTCAATTTTGAACTATATAGTTCAATAGTGAACCATAATGGATGTGAACATGAACCTCTACTTTAGGCTGATCTGGACACTTTTTCGCGCATGGCGCCTTCCCAAGTTGCAGACCGAAGAGGTTTTCGAACGAGAATTCAGAGTGCTCCCTAATGACATCGATGTAAATCTGCATATGAACAATGGCCGCTACATGACCGTGGCGGACCTGATGACAATCGAGTTTTTTGTTCGCACCGGATTTCTGGGTCTGCTGTTCAAACGAAAATGGAAACCGGTTGCGGGCGGTGTCATTGTAACGTTCAGGCGTCAGATCAAATTTGGCCAGAAATACCGCCTTCGATATCGTTGGGCGGGCTGCGATGATCACTGGCACTATTTCCTGTTCGAATTCCTCACACCCTCAGGAACGGTCTGCGCCAAGGGGTATTCAAAAGGGGCCATGATCTCGCACAAGGGTCTGATCCACACAGATGACGCGTTCGCAGCGCTTGATGCAATCAGTCCCGATATCCCCCTGCCCGAAGCCGTGGTCAATTGGAAAGAAAGTGAAAAAAGACTGATGGCCTGAATGTTCAGGATGCCATCCAACCCTTCAGGGGATTGCGATAATCGTATCGCGGCCCCTCACCCTGTAATTCACCTTTGCTTTTCGCCAATAAAATCTTTCACCGCTTGTTTGTTGTGATCGCCAATTTCAACATCCCCGTCATCAAGCAAATCCTTCAAGGTCTGGGCCCGCAATGCATCACGCCATAGTTTTTCGGCGGTCAGCATGCGGCGCTTGATAAAACAGTCACCTTTGTAGGCGCATGAGGCATTGGTCGTGACATCGCCTTTTTGGCGGATTTCGCGGCACACATAGGACGGCCCCGGCCCGTCAATTGCCTCGACCACATCCAGCATTGATATTTCGTTGGCCGGTCGCATCAGACGATAACCTCCGCGCGGGCCTGGCAACGCTTCGGTCACACCTGCGGCTGTTAGCGCGCGCAAATGTTTCAAAAGATAACTTTCGGAAAGCCCGTGCAGCGCAGCGAGGTCTTTGCCTGACAACACGTTATTGCGCGGCAACGCGGCTAGAATAACTGCGCAGTGCAATGCGGCTTCAACACCATCACCTAAACGTCGCATCGAAGCTCCAATTCCTTACATTTTGTCACTTTACACCATCGGTATTGCGATGTCTTATCATGGATATAACTTGTCTACGATTCGAAATCAACCTCAACCAAACACGAAGGATACCCCTATGAACATGCGTTTCAACGTCGCAAAAGACACGCCAAACCTTTACAATGCCCTCATGTCTTTGAATGGCGCTGTTGCCGAGGCAAACATTGAATCTCGCCTGATACACCTTATCAAAATTCGGGTTTCCCAGATCAACGGCTGCGCCTTTTGCGTCGGTATGCACGTCAAAGAAGCCATCGATGACGGTGTGACGGAAAAAGAACTGCACCTGCTATCGGTTTGGCGAGAATCCAGTGCCTTTACCGCGCGGGACAAATCCGCACTTGCATGGGCCGAAGCACTTACGCTGCTTGCGGGCACTGGCGTTTCGGACGCTGATTTTGACGTCGCACGCAGCACATTTTCCGAAACCGAACTGTCAGTCCTGACCGTTGCTGTTGGCACCATGAACTTGTGGAACCGCATCGGTGTTGGCGCGCAGATGCCTGCGTAATCGAATTACACACCAAAAAAAGGAGAAACATCATGTTTCCGAACCGCAAAACCATGCGGCGTGCCAGCATACTCGCCGTGCTATCAGCCGCCGCGATTTCATCGGCCAGCCATGCTGACAACGCCAAAGCAATCACACCGGGCGTCGAACGTCACATGCTGTATCAATCCCCGCTACCGGAGTCCCCAGGGCAAATGGTGACGGCACTGACGGTCGAAATTGCGCCCGGTGCCGTGGTTGGTCCACATCGCCATGGCGGGTTTATTTACGTCTACTTGTTAGAAGGACGTGTCCGCAGCCAAATGGAAAACCAAGATCCTATCGAGTACGTCGCGGGGCAAAGTTGGATCGAGGAAGCCGACGCGCTCCACAGCCAAACCTCAAATCCAAGCGCAACGGAGTCTGCAAAGTTTCTGGCAGTCGTTTACAGCGATGTTGATGCCAAGATTACCAAACCCGAAACGGACAATCATTAGTCTGTTTTATCCGCGTGTTACCCGTCGTGCCCGAGATCTGCGCGATGTGGTGACACTGCGTTGTTGATGCAAAAGTTTAACCTTCGTGTGTTTGAAGGTTAAACTTTTTCCCGTTCAAGACGGCAGACCCGCTTTGGGGCAAAGTCACACGGCAACCGAGCGTCAGATTGTTCCGAGTAACGCAGACACCGCCAAAACCGCGCCAGTCAGAATATTGGCAAGAAACAGCGAATGACTGACATCTGGATGGTTAAGGTCAAACCGCCATGCTTGCCATCCGAGGTGGCCAGCAATCACAACAATCCCCGCAAAGTATAGCGACGACATGCCCAGCATCCAGCCCCCCACGGTCCATGCCAAAACGGTCAGGCCATAAAAGACAGCGATGTAGGTTTTACCATTCGCCCCGAACAAAATCGCGGTGGATTTTAGCCCAAGCTGTTTGTCGTCTTGAATATCGACATAGGCATAGGCCGTGTCGTAGCCAATTTGCCAAACAATCGCGCCAAACCACATAATGAACGCCCCAATTGGAACGTGATCCGTGGTCTGTGCCCATGCCATTAACATGCCCCAATTAAAGGCTGCCCCAAGCACAGCCTGCGGCCAATGCGTAAACCGTTTGCAAAATGGATAGATGATGACCAGCGGCACAACACAGATTGCCAATAAACGAGCGTATGGCGTCAGAAAGATCAGCAAAGACGCGGCAAATGCCAGTTGAACTGCCAGAAACAGAAACGCTGAGGGTAAACTGATTTCGTTGTTTGCAAGTGGACGAAACCGTGTGCGCTCAACATGCCCGTCGAAATTCCGGTCGGCCATATCGTTGATTGTAGACCCCGCGCTGCGCATCAAAAACGCACCCAGCGTGAACACGACAAAATTGGTAAAGCTTGGGAACCCTTGCGCCGCTTGGAACAGTGTCGCCCAGCATGGAAAAAGCGTGAGCCAGATGCCGACCGGCCGATCGAGACGCGCAAGGCGTGCGTACGGCCGAAGCATTGGTGGAAGGTAACGATCCACCCAATCACCCTTATGAATATCGGTCAAATCAGGGCGGCTGTGTACTGACATAAGTTAAGATTCATCCCGATTTAGATGGGTAACGTACGATAAAATGCGCGGTCTAGAAAGGGCTCATAGCTTTTGGGTTTGGCCAATTCGCCCCCCATTTTAATGCGGGCGAAATGGAACACACAATCGTTCACGCACCCAGAAATGCGCCAGTGGCCACCACGGCAAGCATAGGCCAGCCAAAGTGTTTGCCACGCGTTGCCCAGAGGTTTGCCGCAGATGCACTGGCGTACAAAAATGTCACTGTCAAAGCGACATAAGTCCGCAATTCGTCAGAAAACAAGAACGGTGCGAGGCACAAAAGAACGCCGCCCAAAACCCAATAAACGGCGCTAAGTTGGAAAACGATAAAGTTCACGCGCCAAAGGGAGGTCGGAAGATCGCCAATCTTTGAAAGGATTTTTGTCTGTCCGATGTAGCCGTGGAACAGCCCTATCAAAATGCCACCCACACCCGAAAAAATTAGAAAAAAGTCAGACATTCGAATCTCCATACATTAGTGTATGGTTCTTATCCGAAGTAATATAGACCAAGTCAATACAGTAGTGTATGGAACCTAGATGGATGACCGATTAAGCAAAACAGAATGGTTGGAGCATGGACTAAAAGTTCTTGCTTTGGGTGGCTTCCCCTCAATGAAGGCCGCCCCCCTTGCCAGATCTTTGAACGTTTCACGGGGCAGTTTTTACTGGCACTTCAAGGACATTTCAGCCTTTCGAAACGAGGTTTTGGAGCTTTGGCGCGTTAAAACGACGGTGCGCGTCATTGATGACCTCGACAATCAGCACACACCAAAAGAGCGTTTGAAAGCCTTGATTTTTCGCGCAGGCCGGGCCGAATTCCAATTGGAGCGTGCTGTAAGGGCGTGGGCCACCCAAGATTCCAACGCGACTAAAATGGTTGAAAGCGTCGACCAAGAACGCATCCAATTCATCATCGAACTGCTGCGTGCAGAACGGTTTCCGAAACAAAAAGCCCATGACAGAGCTCTCATTCTTTATTGGGCATATCTGGGGAAAAACATGACCGCGCATAGCTCAGATACGACCTCGGATGGATCAACATTTGATGAAATTTTTGCTTTGATCATGTGTTGATTGAGCGCCCGTTAAATTGAAACACGGGGCATCGGTGAAAGAAAAACAAATGTCGGCACCTAAGGCCCGTCAAGACGCCGGAATTCCACCTGCGTTGTTCGCGATCCAGTTCGTTACCAACTCAAAATATCTGGCGCGCAGTGCCTTTTGATCGTCAGAAAGCGTTGCCACCAATCACGCTTTCGAGGAAGTCTTGGTATTGCATAAAGGGAATTCTCTGTATTTGTGGACGCGTTCTGAACCAGTAATTCATGCACGACGCCGTATTGGTCAGGATCGGTTCAGAAACAAAGATCGTCGGCTTTTCTTGATGTAAGTCCATGCAATAAAACGACTTACTTTTTGCCCTTGTGCCATTTCGACGACCTTGAAATCAGCAACCTTAGCTTTTGCCAACACTTTGAAAAGCGGTTGAAGGTTGTCTTTTTTCGACACCAACGAACTAAACCACAAACACTGATCGGCGAACTCCGTGCTCTGTTCAATCATGTTCGCGATAAACTTTATCTCGCCACCCGGACACCAAAGCTCGGCGTTTTGACCGCCAAAGTTTAGCTTTTGCGAATGCCCTTTACCAAGGTTACGCCATTTGCGCTCTGTGCCTTTGTTGGCTTGTTCCATCGACGCATGGAACGGCGGATTGCACAGGGTGACGTGAAAAACATCGTTGGGTTCGATCGCGCCTCTAAACGTATTCTCACGATTTCTTTGGGTTCTGAGGGTGACTTTCAGTTTGTTGAATTGGCAAATTTGCTGCGCTGATTTAATCGCGGCAGGGTCAATATCGACGCCGGTAAAGTGCCAGCCGTACTCACTTTGGCCAATAATCGGGTACACTAAACTGGCGCCGGTGCCGATGTCCAACGCTTTGATCTTACGCCCACGCGGGATTTCGTGATTGTTATCGCTGGCAAGCAGGTCCGCCAGATAGTGGATGTAATCGACGCGACCGGGAATTGGCGGGCATAGATAATTGGCTGGGATGTCCCAAAAATCGATATCGTAATTCGCCTTTAGCAACGCACGATTTAGCATACGAACCGCCAGCGCGTCTTGAAAACTTATCGTCGTCTGACCAACAGGATTGAGGATCGTGAACGCCTCAAGTTCGGGCAAATGCGCAACCAAACGCGCAAAATCGTAACCTTCTCTGTGCTGATTACGGGGGTGCAGCTTGGTCTTGGTGGCCATGAGGAAGCCTTCGTTAAAGATGGTGAAAGTGATGGGCCAAATCGTTTTTTGACCCTATGCCTCCCTGCACGAATAGTAAAATTAATAGGGTGTTACGTAAGCGCGATAAATCGCGAGCATCCGAACAACGGGTTTATCAAATCGCGCAGCTTTGATTTGAATGACGGCCAACATGTGGACTGTCGGCACAGGCATATTGTATCAAATCAACTTGCCAAACCCGCGACTTGTTCCTATTTTGTTCTGGCGATCAACTGGGGATGCAGCCATGACAGAATCAAACGACGAACCCACAAAAACCCACTACATCTGCCAGACATATGTCGAAAAAGCGGGCAAACATGCGGGACAGTCCAGTTTACAGCTGGATAAGCAATTTCAGTACACCAGTGCGTCACAAGCAGAAGAACGCGCCGATCGTGAATGCCGGTCTGAACAGTGCGTTGGTGCGGATGCCTACATGGTCGTTGAGGATTCGAATTCAGGCGAAGTTGGCGCACCGACGTTCCTTGCCAGGTTCGGAAAAGTCCCTGAATTCGATGCGTTTTAAACCGCTGATTGCTAGGTTTTTGGTGTGTCGTGAAACTTGTTTTCGCGCGCATCGCCAAACAACTGACGGCTTTCTAGATATTCACGCTGTTGGCGGTAAAAATCGGTCAAAAACACCCAGTGATCATTGGGTAGTAATTGTTCCACATAATTGATTTTGCGCCGGATGGTTCTGACCACATCAGACACCCGCTGGCTGGCTTCTGGTGTCGTCGGGCGTTCGCGCAGGATGCTTTCTAGCGCTTGCAATTCATATCGCCCATAAATGTTCAGGTGTGACACATCAAAGACAAATCCAATCTGGGTTTTCACCTTTTGCGCGGCCAAATCAGGCAGCAATTGCGCCTTGGGTTGTTCGACAACCAGCGTGCCCGCAATCATGTCACCCAGGCGCAAACGGCGTTTGTTCATCAGCGGAAACAGCAAAATTGCGCACATCCAGATAAAGATCGCAAATCCGGTCCACCCACTGCCAAAACTACCGGTCAACAATGTGGTCGCAGGCAAGAACACCTCGACCTCTTTCATCAGGTTTCGCGCCACGATTTGATGCGGCGTTAGACGACCACCATCCGCACTGATCACCCGAATTTTAACGATACGCTTGCCCAATGTGCGCCCGTTCCAGACCAGTTCGGAAAAGATGTAATAAGGCACCCGTAGGAAAAACACCAAAAGGAAGAACAGCGATGATAGCAGCCCATCGTCCACGAGGTTTGCATAGATAATAAACAGCAAAAACAGGAACATGCCACCAAACGTGATCAGTATGTCCAGTGATTGCGCGCCCAACCTAGAGCCGCCAGTCGCCACCACAAGTGACACAGGCACGCCTTCGGGCGGTACGATTTCGATGCGGCGATCCTTCATAAATCACGCTCTCGTTCGGGGCCACGACCAGCCAGCATTAACCACGCAAGCCACAGCGCCCCGATGCCCCAGCCGATGAACAATCGCAGTTCCGTGTTTTGTACCAATTGACGAAAGAACCCCTCGATGATGGCAGCGGCGATCAACATTAGCCCTGCCAAAATCATCAGTTTTACAGCGTCTTTGCCCGCCAAACGCAACGCTTCGCGACGGGTTGTGTTGCCCGGTAAAATCACCGCCAGTCCCAATTGGGCACCACCCGCACAGGCGACACAAATCGCCGACAATTCGGTCACTCCGTGGATCGACAACCAGCCAAACAGCTCGTAACCCAGCCCGGCTTCAGCGAACATTGCGAAAAACGCACCCAGCAAAAGGCCGTTGTAAAATGTCAGAACAAAACTGGGTAACGACGCAAAAATCCCGAGCGCAAAAATAAAGATCGCGATGCGGGTGTTGTGCGAAAACAAGAACGACGCAAAGACGCCAAGGCTTTCGCCGTCTTGACGATCATCATCAAACAAAGTCGAGCGCAAATATTCAACCGACGCCCCCGGCGCGCGCCCGTCCGACATGCTTGGCGGCACAAACGTAAAGAACCATTCAGGGTCCTGAAAATACAAAAGATAACCAACAACAGCCCCCAAAATCATTGCCAAAAACCCGATGAACAATGGCAATGCAGACCGGCGCACAGCCCTCGGAATTCCGGATGAAAACAGGCGTGCGACAGCGCCGCGAATGCTTTCTTGGGGGGCGTAAACAACCAAATAAGCCCGCGCGCAAAGGGCATCCAGATACGCCAACAACGCCTTGTCCATCGAAATGGACCGCGCAACGCTAAGCGAATTTATTGCTTGGCGATACAGGCTGGCAAGGGCCTGCGCCTCTTGATAACTCAGTGCGGCCATGCCGTTTGCCTCGGCTTCGGTCACCAGATTTTCCAGCTGTTTCCAGCCCGCTTCACGTTCGGCACGAAACCGAGAGGATCGGATCATCATATCATTTCCTGCGATTTGATATCGATATAGCGCGAAATCAGGCGCGCCGTGAGCTGTTCAGGCGCCGTGTCGATGCACAAAATACCCATGCGTTGCAAACGGTCCAGAACCGCCTGACGTTCACGCAACAATTGGCGCGCGGACACAGATTTGGCGATTGCATTCATTGACGTATCATCAGTTTCAGCGATGGCTTGCACATCGGGATCACGCAATGCGATGTACAAAACCAGATGTTGACGTGAAATCACGGTTAGGTTTTCGACCAGCAATTCTGCCGTGACGCTGTCAACAAAATCCGAAAACACCACGATCAAAGACCGCCGTTTCAGATTGCCATTTAACTGAGTAATGCCAAGCGTGTGATTGGTTTCACGCGCGACTTGTTCCAGCCCCGCGCTGACCTTTTGAATATGAGCAAATGCACGCCGACCTGGGCGCGGCGGAATGAACTGCTGCGGCGTCGCATCAAAGCTGTAAAAGCCGACATTGTCACCACCCAACCCACCGGCCCATGCCAGCGAAAGTGCGGCATTAATCGCGTGATCCAGCTTGGCCAACTTACCGATGCGTTCGCCCATCAGGTGCCCTTGATCCAAGCACAACATGATTTGATGATTGCGTTCCGCACGGGTTTCACGCGCCACCAGATTGCGCGTGCGCGCTGAACGTTTCCAATCAATCGACCGCGGATCCATCCCTGTTTGGAATTCGCGAAGCTGATGAAATTCGGACCCTTCGCCGCGCAGGTTCATGTCCTTGAGCCCGTCAAGCAACGGCAGCATCTGAGTGTGAATTTCACCGTTCAGAACCGGCGCAATGTCAGGCACAATCGCGATATCGATATCCAGTGGCCAACTTGGTAAAATATCGAACAACCCAAACCGCGAGGCGTAAAACAACGACAATCGCGTCAGTTGCCCCGTCCCTCGTTCACGTAAATCCACCGGGATTTTGACACTCGCATTTTTAGTGCCTGCGTCACATTCCAAATACACAGTGTCGTCTTGCAACCCCAACGCTGCACTGTGATCCAAACGCATTGCTATGTTCGTTGGCAATGCAGATTTCCTGGCTGTTAACCCAAGATCAAGAAACGATATTTTTCCAACGTATCCAGTGTCCTGCATGTCGGTCTTAATGTCAAAATCACGCGCACCGACAGACATCGCAAGGTCAAACAAAGCAGCGCAAATCAGCGCGATCCACAAAACGATGGCTAATGTCGCACCATCCGTGCGGACCATACCGATCAGGACCGTGGCCGCAGCCACCCCCAAAACCAGCGCAATAAGGCGAGCAGACGGGCGCATCCTAGCGTGGTGCGTCCGTGCGATTTAACAAGGTCGTCAGAACATCATCCGTGGTGCGCCCTTCGATTTCGGCAGACGGGCCTAGCACCAAACGATGGCGCAACGCCGGAATAATCAAGGCTTGCACATCATCCGGGATCGCATAATCTCGTCCTTCCAATGCAGCCTTGGCGCGCACGGCACCGGCAATCGCATCCGCGGCACGGGTCGACGCACCGTGTTGAATTTCACCGTCATCACGGGTCGCGCGGACCAGATCAACAATGTAGGTCAGGATCGTTTCATCCAGCCGGATTGAGTCAACCAATTCGTGCCCAGCCTTTAACGTGGCGCGGTCCATCACACGGCGCAGCGCGGCCCCACCGCTGCCATTTCCCAGCGGTAATCCGGCAGAGCGCAGTAGGATGTCGATCTCTGTTTGGCGGTCCGGAAAATCAACCAAAACTTTGAACAAAAACCGGTCAAGCTGCGCTTCGGGCAATGGATATGTACCGTGCTGTTCAATCGGGTTTTGCGTGGCAATAATGAAAAAGTTGTCGCCCAGCGGATAGTTGGTGCCGTCGATTGTGACTTCGCGCTCGTTCATCGCTTGTAACAAGGCCGATTGGGTTTTTGGCGGCGCGCGGTTGATCTCGTCTGCGAGCAGAATATCGGTAAAGATCGGGCCCTTCGTCAGGCGGAATTCGTTGGTTTCAAAGTTGAACAGGTTTACGCCCAAAACGTCACCCGGCATCAAATCAGGGGTAAACTGCACGCGCCCGAAATCCAGATCGACAACCTGGCTCATGCAGCGTGCAACAAGCGTTTTCGCCGTTCCCGGAGGACCCTCTAGCAGGATGTGCCCGCGCGCGAAAATGGACACCAGCAGCATGTCGATCAGCCCGCGTTGGCCTTGTACGACTGACCCGATTTCACCGCGAATATCATCGGCCAGCGTTTGGAATTCAGACAGGTTCATAATGTTGCACAACTTTCTTGAGGAGCGTTTGATAGGTGGCCAAATGACGATCAAGCGTTTGCGGGGTCATGTCGGCCCCATCGTTGATCAAGACATCGGTAACGGATGAAAATTCTTGGGCCAGTTCGGGATCGCGACGCGCCAACAGCGCCATAAATCGCGCCTCACTGCCCTGCCCCAACGCGCCGCCAAAGGACCGCGCGCCAAGATCTTGGAGCTGCAAGCGCACAAAATCTGACACCATGTGGCCGTCATTTCCGGACAGGCGTAACAGCCGCGCCTTGGCGGCGATTGCGGCACGTTTGGACAATTCGCGCGGCGCAGGCCCGTGGTTTTGAACAGGACCAAACCGCCGTGATCCCCGCCAAAACAGAACCGCCAGCACGATCAACAACACCGCCCAAAACAGCGAAAACGGATACATGAAAAATCGCGAAAGTTCTTCGGTGCCGCGATCGTAATCTTGACGTTCCGCGGAATCCTGGGTCGCGGTCAACAGGTCAGGACTGTTATCAATGTAGACTGGATGCGGCGATGAACCGACGATTTCTTTGATGTAAGTCAATGTAAAAGCGGCATTTTGCGCCGCGATCATACCGTGGTTGTTCATCAAATCCGGATCAGCGACAAAATGCACAGGATGATCTGCACCCTCAAGATCGCAAGTAATCACCAAGGCATCACGCCCAAATCCAACGCTCAACCGGCACTGCGTTGGCAAGGTCGCCACATCAAATCGCTGCGCATGAAACAGCGACACATCGTAGTCATCCCACAGGGTTTCGGTCGAAAATTCAGGCCCACCGCGCAGCAGTTTTAGCCCGTCCAGTTCAAGCTGGTAGATCAACGTCGAAAACCGATCCAGCGGCGCGAGCGACTGTTCATGCGCAATGCCGGTTTCAATTAGCGCGCCGCGCCACTTTGGAAACAAAACCACGCTTTCCAGTTCAACAAGCTTGTCGCGAAATTGCTGCAATTCCAGATCACGTTGGTTGAAATCCTTGATCCGATCCTCGCGGGTTTCAGGAGACGAACGGGTCACAGCCAAGTTCAAATCAAAGATCGGGATCACCCGCAAACTTAGCGCATCCAAACGCGGGCTAAGGCGGGCATGGGAATTGCGCGCGGTAATCCCTTGATCATTCAGCCAGGGTGTCAGCGCCCCCAAACCGATTTGCGATTGGTTCAATTGTCGATCGCGTGCACCCGCCCCAAGCAAAGTCAGCATCAAGAAACCGGCCAGCAGCAAACCGCCAACGACAACCGCCGGCATAACGCTTGAGGCGTTGGATTTTGGCGTTGTATCAGCCACGTGCGCCCCCTGCATTTTTTGCAGTCGATAAAATCCGGCGTGCGGAATCCAAGGCATCATCAAAGCGGTCTTGGGCGACATCACGCCCCCCGTAATGCGCAAGTTCAGTGTGCTGCAACATGGTTTCCAAACGCGACAAATGCACCCAATGATCCGGCAAACGCCCGAACGCACCGCGTTCCGTATCAGAGCGCGCAAATCGCGCATCGGTCGCGCGGGCAGCAGCCAACAAACAGTGGCGTAGCAACAAAACCATCGCAGCGGTGCGGTCTGTCATCATGGCGATCTGCGCCAGCAAACCATCGGCGTCTTTGATTGCTTCGTTGCCCATTTTCCAAGCCTCGGGCGTGGCGTGTTTGGGCCGCTTGTCTTCTCGCGGTTCGCGCGCCAACAGCGCACCGCCGCCGCCAAACTTGAGCCACAAAAATAGCGCGCCGACCACCAAACCAACGGCAAGCAAAACACCAAACCCATTTAGGTTTATCGCAGCGCGTTCCCGTCGCGTGTAATTGTTTACTGGTTGGTCTTTGGCGGGTTCGCCGGTTAATTCGCCATCAATTTCACTGGCATAAATAACGTCCGTGCGCGCGCCTGCGCGGCTGGCAACCGCGCGATAGTCGTCGGTGCTGCTGCCAACAGGCGCTGTTACGGAATCGAGCACCGAATAACCGGTGCTCGATTGATCAGTGGTTTGTGCGATGCCAGCGCCTGGAAAACTCCAGAAACACAGCACCGCACAGACAAAATAGTTACGAAAAAAGATGTGTCATTCCTTAGGAAAAAACGTCTGCACCAGTCGAAGGGTTCAATGGATCGTCACCAAACCGGTTTTCGCCGTCAGTCCCCTTGAGGCATAGCAGAACCAACAAGCCGATGCTTGCCAGAATGCCAACAAATGGAATTGCGCCCGCAACCATCAAGGCAAGGACCCACCAACCCGACATGTTGCGATCGTGAAAACGACGCACCAAGACCGAGATAGATGGCAAAAACAGGCCCAAAGTAATGATCACATAGGCGATCACCAGGATGTAATGCGCCGCGTTCAGGCTGCCGTTTTCGATCGCGCCCATACCACCAAACAGGAAGAATAGCGCACCAACACCTAGAATAAGCAGATAAGAAAACAGGACAAAAAACCAATATTCGGACCGTGAAGCCCGCCCGCTAAACGTGACGTATTTCTCTCTTAGACAAGTGCGAATAGCCTCTTGAAACCCCATTTGCCAATCTCCTTCTATTTGCATTCAGATATTACTCTCACACCACATTTGGACAGTTTTGAGACAGTGTTTCAAGCATATTGTGGTGCGTAATGCCCGTTTAGGTCGGATATTTCACGCAAATGCGCCGGTTTGGATCGAAAGGCCACCAGAACAATCGCGACCATTTGGTTAGTTTCGATTTACCTGCGGTTAGAAATCACGTTAGAATACCCTTAACAAAGCAACTAAATAGCACGGGCTTCGAAAGGAACATCACATGAATTGGGAGGAATTCCCCGAATGGGGTGCAAAAATTTCGGACTGGGCCGCTGATTATCACAAAACGCTGCGCGACCGGCCTGTGCGTGCGCAAACCAGCCCCGGTGATATCGCCGTGCAACTGGATCACTCCCCGCCCGAAGACGCAACTGGCATGGACACGATCATGGCGGATTTCGAACGCATCGTGATGCCCGGCATTACCCATTGGCAACACCCGAGGTTTTTCGCGTATTTTCCGGCGAATGCCGCGCCGCCTTCGATATTGGCAGAGATGTTGGTGTCGACAATCGCGGCGCAGTGCATGTTGTGGCAGACGTCTCCGGCCGCCACAGAAATGGAAACGGTCATGCTGGATTGGTTGCGCCAAGCGATTGGTCTGCCAACAGGATTTGCCGGCGTGATCCAAGACAGCGCATCCTCTGCGACACTGGCTGCGGTGCTGACAATGCGGGAACGCGCCCTGAATTGGCAGGGCAACCAGATGGGTTTGTCAGGCCAACCACGCTTGCGCATTTATTGCTCAGCTGAGGTGCACACATCTGTGGATCGCGCGATTTGGGTGGCGGGCATTGGTCAAGACAATCTGGTGCGTGTGCCGGTCAAAGGCGCGTTGCGCGGCATGGATCCAGATGCTTTGCGTGCGATTATTGAACGCGACATTGCCGATGGGCATCGCCCTGCTGGCGTGATTGCGTGCACCGGCGGCACCGGCACGGGGGCCAGCGATGATCTGACCAAAGTGCTTCAGATTGCGCGCGATTTCGATCTGTATTCTCATGTCGATGCGGCGTGGGCCGGTGCCGGTATGATCTGCCCCGAATTCAGGACCCTTTGGGAGGGCGTCGAGCTGGCGGATTCAATTGTCTTCAACCCGCACAAATGGCTGGGCGCGCAGTTCGATTGTTCCGCGCATTTCTTAAAAGACCCCAGTACACTGGTGAAAACGCTGGCGATCCAACCCGAGTATTTAAAAACCCATGGCCACGACAATCTGATCAATTATTCCGAATGGTCTGTGCCATTGGGTCGTCGTTTTCGTGCGCTGAAACTGTGGTTTTTGATCCGGTCCTATGGGCTGGACGGTCTGCGCATGCGTCTGCGTAATCATGTCGCTTGGGCGCAGGAATTATGCGATCAGCTACGCGCAGATACCCGTTTTGAAATTGTAACCGATCCGGTTTTGTCGCTGTTCACCTTTGGTCTGACCGGAAAAGACGACGCGGAAATGATCGATTATGTGAACCGGATCAACGATGACGGGCGCATTTACATCACTCAAACCAAGGTCGATGGGCGCATTGTCGTGCGGTTTCAGGTTGGCCAATTCGATGCGACGCGCGCGGATGTTCAAGTGGCGCGTGACGTGATGATCGAACTGATCTAATCCACGCGTGGTGGCGCGAGTGATCCCCGTTGGATAAATTCGGTGGGGAATTTGACGCTTGTGCCACCTTGCCCGCCACTCATGCGTGCGATCAAAACTTCGGCTGCGGCTTTGCCCATTTGTTCTTGTGGCACCCGCACTGTGCTCATGCGTGGGGACACAGCAGAGGCCAAACCGATGTCGTCAAATCCGATGATCGACACATCGCGCGGAACATTCAGGCCAACCTCTTGGGCGCGCGTCATGGCACCAGCTGCGACAACATCGTTGCCACAAATGATCGCCGTCGGACGCGCCGATTGCACACTGTCAAACCCGTCACGCCCGCCTTGCAAAACATACGGGGCCTCGGCTGAGGCGACCAATTCCGCCCCTTTCCCAAACTGCGAAATGGCCGCGTGTACACCATCACGACGGGCTTGCGCACGATCATTGCCATCCAGAATTCCAGATATCATCGCGATCCTGCGGTGCCCCATATCCAGCACCTTTAGCGTGGCATCATAGGCGGCAGCATTGTTGTCGAACCCCACATAAACGGCGTCGGGATCGGTGCCATAACACCAGCCCAACACATGCGGGATATTTCGAATAGCCAAAAATCGGTTTGAGTCTTCTGGACGTTCCTGACCGATCAAGAGCAGCCCACCTGCCCCATGCGCCATCAGGTTTCGGATCTGCGTAAGTTCAGCTTTTGGATCGTAACCGGTGCTGGCAACCAACAGCGTCACACCTGCATCCGAAAGCGCTTCCTGAAAAGCTTGCAAGCCGTTGGCAAAAATCGCGTTGGCCATTGTCGGAATGATTGCGCCCACCGTATTGCTGCGCGCAGACGCCAACATGCGCCCGCCGGAATTTGGCGTGTATCCCAACGTGTTAATCGCCGTTTCGATCTTGTCGCGGGTCTTTTTGGCGACAACATTCGGGTCATTTAATGCACGCGAAATCGTGGCCGTGGACACCCCAGCAAGGCGGGAAACGTCCTCTAGTGTCGGTGGCGTTGATTTCGACATTGTTATAGTACCCGCATGATTTGATCGGTTTTGCGCAGCCTTATTCAGTTTTTTGAAATCAAAGGATAAGGTTCGCAAAACAAACCTATCAAATAATGTAAGCGCTTGCAAAGATATTCGCACTCCCCTACACCAACGTTAAGCAACGGTGATGAACGCACACAGCGCGCATCGCCAGACCCACATAAAACAACCTATAGGATGTGAACTATGGCGCGCGACTATCTTAAAAAAGCTTCTAAAACTTCGATGACGGATGCGGGCGATGTTCGCGAAACCGTACAAACAATTCTGAACGACATCGAAGCCGGCGGTGACACCGCAGCGTTGGAATATGCCGCAAAGTTCGACAAATACGAAGGATCCGTGATCCTGTCGGCAGAAGAAATCGAAGCAGCCGCAGCCAAGGTTCCTCAGAAGTTAAAAGACGACATCGCATTCGCCCACGACAACGTGCGCCGCTTTGCTGAAGTTCAAAAAACAACAATGACCGACGTCGAGCTGGAAATCGTTCCAGGCCTAATCGCCGGTCAAAAAGTGATCCCAGTGCGCAATGCAGGCTGCTATGTTCCGGGCGGTCGCTATAGCCACATCGCAAGCGCAATCATGACAGTCACCACCGCCAAGGTTGCGGGCTGCGAACACATTGTTGCGTGCTCTCCACCGCGCGCCGGTGAAGGTATTGCACCAGCAATCATCTATGCGGCGAACCTGTGTGGCGCTGATAAAATCCTTGCAATGGGCGGCGTCCAAGGGGTCGCGGCCATGACATTTGGCCTGTTCGATTTACCACCTGCAGACATTCTGGTCGGTCCCGGCAACCAATTTGTCGCCGAAGCAAAACGCATCCTGTTTGGTCGTGTTGGCATCGATATGATTGCAGGCCCAACCGACAGTCTGGTTTTGGCCGACGCCACCGCTGACGCACATATGGTTGCAACAGATTTGGTATCACAAGCCGAGCACGGTTATAATTCTCCGGTTTGGTTGGTCACAGATGATCACGCGTTGGCGGTAAAAGTCATGGACATGGTTCCAGGCCTGATCGCTGATTTGCCCGAACTGAATCGTCAAAACGCCGAAGCCGCATGGCGCGACTACGCAGAAGTTATCGTGTGTGCCGACCGCGAAGAAATGGCGGCCACGTCTGATGACTACGCACCAGAACACCTGACCGTTCAGGCCGAAGATCTGGATTGGTGGCTGAACCGCCTGCAATGCTACGGTTCTTTGTTCCTTGGCGAAGAAACCACAGTGTCATTCGGCGACAAAGCATCCGGTACAAACCACGTTTTGCCAACCTCGGCGTCAGCCAAATACACCGGCGGCCTGTCGGTTCACAAATACATGAAAATCGTAACCTGGCAGCGTTCGACCCAAGACGGCGCACGTGATGTGGCGATTGCAACAGCACGGATTTCACGTCTTGAAGGGATGGAAGGACACGCGCGCGCAGCTGATGCACGCTTGTTCAAATACTTCCCCAAAGAGAACTTTGACCTGACGGCGGAAGACTGATCATGGCCTCTCCACTCTTTGATGTCAGCGGCAAAATCGCCTGTGTCACTGGCGCAAGCAGCGGTTTAGGCCGCGCGGCTGCGCTGATGCTGTCGGCTGCTGGTGCCAAAGTTGTGGGGGTTGCGCGCCGCGAGGATGCGTTGTTGTCGTGGCAGACCGAAGCGGTTGGTGAAACGGCGTTTGTGACTGCTGATCTGGCTGATCGTTCTACCCTAAAGGACATCGCCGCTGCAGTCGCCCTGCCCTTTGGCGCGCCTGACATCTTGATCAACGCGGCGGGTATCAACACCCGTCAAAACGCAGATGACGTGGATGATGCTAGCTGGGACATGACCCTGAATTTGAACTTGTCCGCGCCATTCTTTTTGGCGCAAGCGATGGTTCCTGCGATGAAATCCAAAGGCTGGGGGCGGATCGTAAATTTTGCGTCCCTGCAATCCACGCGCGCCTTTCCAAACGGCATTAGTTATGGCGCATCAAAGGGCGGCGTCACGCAAATGACCCGCGCAATGGCGCAAGCATGGTCCGGTTTTGGGATTACAGCCAATGCAGTTGCCCCCGGCTTTTTCCGCACGGAATTGACCGCCGCCGTGTTTAACGACGCCGCATTGGCCCAGAAAAACGCCGACCAAACCTGCATCGGGCGCAATGGCGATCCCAGCGATTTGGATGGCCCATTGATGTTTTTCTGCTCTGACGCGTCGGCCTATGTCACCGGCCAAACCCTATACGTCGATGGAGGATATACCGCAAAATGAAAGCGCTCGTTTACACAGATGTCGAAACGCTGACGTACCGCGATGTTGACATGCCAAAGCCGGCCAAGGGTCAGGTTTTGGTGAAAATCATGGCCTCCGGCATTTGCGGGTCAGACATGCACGCATTTCTTGGGCATGACGAACGTCGTCCCGCCCCCTTGACCCTTGGGCACGAAGCCGCAGGGATCGTTGTTGGTGGCGACGAAGATGGCCGTCGCGTCACGATTAACCCGTTGGTTTCTTGTGGAAAATGCCCAGCCTGCAAAGAAGGTCGTTCTAATCTGTGTCCAGAGCGGATGATCATTTCAATGCCGCCACGTGAAGGTGCATTTGCGCAGTACGTTTGTATTTCGCGCAAAAACCTCGTGACCATTCCTGACGATGTATCCTTCGAAAAAGCCGCCCTCGCAGAACCATTGGCCTGTGGTTGGCACGGTGTGCGACTGGCCCAACATGCGGTTGGCAAACCCCTGACCGAATTGAACTGTTTGGTCATTGGCGGCGGCGCGATCGGTGTTGGTGCGGCACTTTCTTTGTTTGCCTTTGGCGCGCGCAACATCGCATTGATTGAACCAAACGATCTACGCCGCGATACACTTTTGGGCATCCAAGGTTTTGCGGCATTGGCCCCTGGTGACGCCGAAATTCCAGCCCTTGGCACTGTTGATATCGTGATTGACGCAGTGGGCTATGCCGCAACACGCGCTGATGCGACGGCCTATGCCCGCCCCGGCGGCGTGATTGTTCACATCGGTTTGGGCGAATCCACCGGCGGGCTAGATATCCGCCGCATGACCCTGCAAGAAATCACGTTTATCGGCACTTACACTTACACCGCGCGTGACTTTATCGACACCGCAACTGCAATTTTCCAAGGCAAACTCGGCGCATTGGATTGGACGCAATCACGCGCATTATCTGACGGCCAATCCGCCTTTGAAGACATCCGCGCCGGCCGCGTCGCCGCACCAAAAATTATTCTAATACCCGAACACGAGGAGTAACCAAACGTGTCTATCAGCTCTAAAATTGTGGATGACTTCGTTGCCAATGGCGTCGAATTTATCACGACTGTGCCCTGCAAACAGCTGGCAGGTGTGATCGAAGAAGTCGAGGCCCGCCCCGAAATCTTCCACATCCCGTCGAACAAAGAAGACGAAGGCATGGGCCTGTGCGCCGGTGCATTTATGGGTGGCAAACGCCCAGCAATCATCATGCAAAACACCGCAATTGGTGTCACAATCAACACACTGGCGACGCTGACCCAATACTACCGGATGCCGCTGCCAATGCTGATTTCTTATCGTGGTGAATTGCGCGAACCAGTGGCATGCCAAGTTGAAATGGCTGTGCATACCAAAGCGCTGCTTAACCAATTGAACATCCCGACCTACCATTTCCACCAGGAATCAGACGCAGACGAATTGGATGCGATCCTGAAATACACCTTTATGTGCAACAAACCTGTGGCGATCCTGACGGATGCGTCCTTTTGGGGAGGCTACGGCGACCAATGATCCGTTCTGAAATTCTGCGCGAAATCGCGCCAATCCTTCGTGACCAATTGGTCGTTTGTAACATCGGTCTGCCAAGCCAAGAGCTGCACATGATCGACGATCAGCCATCCAACTTTTACATGTTGGGCACCATGGGTCTGTCGTCATCCATCGGTCTTGGCCTTGCTTTGTCTCAAAATAAAACTGTCATCTCCATTGACGGCGACGGATCTGTTTTGACCAACTTGGGCACCTTGCCGACCATCGCCAACAACGTGGCCGACAACTTTATTCTGCTGATTATCGACAATGGATCCTACGGTTCTACTGGCGATCAACCGACCTATGCAGGCAAGAAAACCAAACTCGAAGCCGTGGCGTCAGCCTGTGGATGTGAAAACGTCGTAACATGCCAAGACGTCGACACCGGTAAGGTTTTGCAAGCTGCCATCGACAGCAAAAAAATGACAATCATCGTTAGCAAATGTGACAGCGGCAATATCAAACTGCCTGTCATCACGATGGATCCAGTTGAAATCCGCGCACGCTTTATGACGGCGGTAGCGAGCTAAGTTTTCGATCCTAATTGCTAAACTAAAATTGAGCCGCCCACACAATCGTTGTGGGCGGTTTTCCTTTGTGCGGTTGCATCCCAGCCGTGAGTTGCGCAACATACATCTAACTAAATTTGGATCAGGCTGGCGCGAATGCTCATTTTTTACAAAGAACGTTTGGCATTTCTATCCGTTCCAAAAACCGGCACGACGGCTTATGAAACCGCATTGCGCGACCGCGCTGATATGGTGATTTCACAACCGCCGATGTTAAAACACGCAGCAGTTTATCGTTATAACCGCTTTATCCGCCCAATGTTTTTGAACGTTTGCGATGTCGAACTGGAATTAATGGCCGTGATGCGCGAGCCAATCAGTTGGCTTGGCAGTTGGTGGCGATATCGCCAACGCCCGTTTATGAAAGACAAACCAAACACGACCCATGGAATCAGTTTTGATGATTTTGTGCTCGCGTATATGAAGGGCAAAAAACCTGGGTTTGCGGATGTTGGCGCGCAGTCAAAATTTCTTGAGGCGCAGCCAAATGGCACGGCTGTGACGCATTTATTCAAGTATGAAGATCAGGCGAAATTGCAGTCTTTTCTAACAGATCGCCTGGATGTGACCTTTGAATTGGGTCGTGAGAATGTCTCACCTTCAATTGATCAAAAGCTGTCTTCGGATGTTGAAGATCGATTCCGTCGCAAATGTGCTGATGAATTTAGGCTGTATGACAGCATAAGTTAAGGCAGCGACTTTAGTGAAGTTGTTGATGAACTGTTTCGGTCAAGTCATTGAGAGAGAACGGTTTTGGCAGGAATACCGAATTCGGTATTTTGCTTTGCGCTTCGCTAAACTTTTCTTCAGCGTAGCCTGACACAAAAACCACTCGGACGTTGGGGCGGGCTTGAAGTGCTTCGCGTACCCAGCTTGGGCCGTCTTTGCCCGGCATGACCACGTCTGTTACAAACAGATCCACGTTTAGAGATGTATCTTCGAGTGTTTTTAATGCTGCTTCTGCTGAATCCGCCTCGAGTACAGTGTAACCTCGAAGTCGCAATGCGCGGCTCGCAAATGCCCGAACCGGCGCTTCATCTTCGACCAGTAGGATCACGCCATCGCCCTGCTTTGGTGCGGAAAATTTGGCCGCGCGTGGCGTTGCAACAACGGGTGTTTCAATACTGTCCAAAACTGGAAAGATAAGCGTGAAACACGTGCCAGACCCGACCTCACTGTCGAGGAAAATGTAACCACCGCTTTGTTTCACAATTCCGTAGGCAGTAGAAAGACCCAGCCCTGTGCCTTCACCCGTGCGTTTGGTGGTAAAGAACGGCTCGAACACTTTTTGACGCTTGTCCGCCGGAATTCCAACGCCGTGATCCGTCACTTTCAGCATGACATATTCACCAGCAGGAACAGAAGCACGGTCACGATCCAACGGGACACTCAGCGACAGCCGCTCAGTTTCGATTTGGATTTCGCCACCTTCGGGCATCGCGTCTCGAGCGTTCACAACCAAGTTCATCAAGACCTGTTCCAACTGCCGTTTGTCCGCGCGAATGGATTGGAGCACCGGATCATGAGTAAGTGTCAGGCTGACTTTTTCACCGACGAGGCGGTTCAAAAGATGGGTCAAATCCGCAAGGGTATCGCGCATGTCCAACACCTCTAGGCGCAGTGTCTGTTTGCGAGAAAAGGCTAAAAGCTGACCAACCAAGGCCGCTGCACGATTGGCATTTTGGTTAATTTGCATCAGGTCGCTGTAATCTGCATCGCCTTGGTCGTGGCGCAGTAGCAGTAGATCACAATGACCCGAAATTGCAGTCAGTAGATTGTTAAAATCATGGGCAACGCCACCAGCCAGTTCGCCAATCGCCTGCATTTTTTGGCTTTGTACGAACTGCGCTTCGAGCGTTTTAAGTTCGGTGGCGTCAGTGAGTACTGCCACCAAAGACGATGCACCTTCTTCGGTCACGCAACTGAGAGCGACTTGGACAAACATCTCTTTATCACGCCGCTTAAGACGTAGAAATTCAGACCGCTGTACCGCCCGACCCGAGATCGTTTCTCGTAACCAATCAGTGATTGGTCGGCCCAATCCCTCCATCAATTCGGACAGATGGACACCAACTTTTAATTCGCTACCGATCAATTCCGCAGCAGAAGCATTGTGCGCAGCCACATACCCATCCGGTTCAACCCGCAGCAATGGTACTGGCAGATCGTGAAACGACGACCAAACATCGCCTGTGTCTTCTTGGGATGCTGGTAGAAAATACAAAGCACGACGGCCAACGCCAGCTTCGATCTCAACGATTTGCACCTTCATATCGCCGTCTTCTGTGGAAATATCACGTTCTGCACCTGACACCAAAGGCGCTTCACCCAGCAGTTGTTGCAGCGATTTCACACGCTGGCCGATCAGTTTGCGGGCGGCATCATTCATGAACAAAACTGCGCCGCTGCGCCCGATCATCATCATTGGCAACAACGGACCATCACTGCCGCGCCCTGCTGCGGGTTCTGGTACGTCTTCGAAGCGCCACAGGAATGAATCCGTGCCCATGCGATGCACAGAAAGCCGCACATGGCCCTTTCGCGTCACGATGTCTTCGCGCGCGGCACCGTCATTTTCGGCAAGGGTTTTGAGGCGAAAAACAATACCGCCGGGGTTTGCAAATGTCGCCCGTAGCGCGCCGACCAATGTTTCGCCCATTGGGGTATCAAACCGCTTTTGTGCCGCATCGTTAAACGATTTTATCGCACCTTCGTCGCTGACAACAAAACTAGGTGATGCATCTTTGGAGATGAAATCCGCAATCACATCCTGCGCAGTTTGGCGCGTCACCTGACGGCGGCGCGAAAAGACAAACATGACAACGCCCAAGGTCAGCAACGTTACCGACGCCGCCCCAAAACCAAGCTGAATGCGCCCGATTGGGGCCAGCAATGTCATAGCGCCTAGCAAAACTGCCGCAATCAATAGGCTACGCATCCGCGTCATGCCTTTTTCAGACAGACGACTGACAGCCCCTGTGGTTAACGCACGGTCTTGCAACATGGCCCCCTAACATTCGACTCAGCTACTCTCTTGTGGCGCAGAAACGGTTAACCGCGTCTTAACCCGATCGAAATGACCGGATGATT
Source organism: Ascidiaceihabitans sp. (assembly GCA_047626725.1). GTDB lineage: Bacteria > Pseudomonadota > Alphaproteobacteria > Rhodobacterales > Rhodobacteraceae > Ascidiaceihabitans. Next base: position 8,999 of record JBLHSG010000041.1, on the reverse strand, counting down.
GCCACATGCTGAAAATCCCGTAAGGGTTGAGTTTGGCGTTTAAATTACGCGCGTCAAGTGTGCATGGAAAAATCCATCGCCATCTGTGCTGATATTGATCCGGGTTTGCTGCGTGCACGTCCAATCGGAATGACGGCTTAGAAAGGCCTCCACCCGATCCTCGTTCTCGGATTTGAGGACGGAACAGGTCGCGAAAACCAGAGTTCCGGATTTCCCTACAAACGATTGAACTTGATCCAGAATCTGGTCTTGGATGGTGGTCAATTCAAGCAAGCGTTCCGGCGTCAGATTCCACTTTGCCTCGGGGCTACGCCGCCACGCGCCACTGCCCGAACATGGGGCGTCGACCAAAACGATGTCAAACGGCCCTTCTTCGGTCAGCATATCCGTCGCCAACAACTTGATTTGCGCATCAGCACGGCGCGCGCGGTCAGGCAGATCACGCATGCGGTCAAAATCGATGTCATGCGCGACAACCGTGCGTCCTTGCGCGGCCATGCCCAGCGATTTACCACCGCCGCCTGCGCAATAATCCAAGGCGGTTTGCCCCTTGGGCAGCGCGCTGATCACGGATTGGCTGGCGGCGTCTTGCAGCTCGACCATGCCATCAAGGTAGGCTTCGGAATTGCGCAATTTACGCGGGCCGTCCGTGATTGTCAGCGCCGTATCGCACAGCGGATTTGGTGCAACCGAAACGCCAGCATCGGCAAGCATCTGGGTCGCTTGATCTAACGTGGTTTTGGCCGTGTTCACACGCAAGGTCACAGGCGCGCGCGATTTTAAAATTTGCGCAATGTCTGGCGCCGTATCACCCAGAGAAGTTTTGAATTCAGCAATCAGCCAGTCGGGTAAATCCCAAACGTCTGCCTCATCGACCGGCTGTGCGGCGATCGCGCGTTCATCATCTGACAATGGCGCGGGCGCGTGGCCTTCACCGTGAAACAGCGCATCAAGATCATCGCCCTGATCGCGCAATCTGCCGATCAGACGCGCACGACCAGTTTCGCTGCCACCACGCACAGCGTCAGACCGCCAGTTGCGCAGGGTCGCAAACACATGATCCCGCACAGCCGCACGGTCTTTTGATCCCGCAAACCGACTGCGGCGCGCCCAAGACGTCAGTGCCTTTTCAGCAGGCTGACCATCTGCGATCAATTCCAGAACATCGATGGCTGCGGCCACGCGTGCGCCGGGTGTCAAAGGACAACCCCAAGATTAAGAACGATCCACAAGCCCATGATATTGCTGCCTTACATAATTCGATAGTTGGGGGATTCACGCGTGATCTGCACATCGTGAACATGGCTTTCTTTTAGGCCAGCGCCGGTGATGCGCACAAAATTGCAGTTCTTGTTCATCTCTGGAACAGTTGCGCAACCGGTGTATCCCATGGCCGCACGCAAACCGCCGACCAATTGGTGAATAACCGCGCCGGCGCTGCCTTTGTACGGCACTTGGCCTTCGATGCCTTCGGGCACCAGTTTGTCCGACGCTGCGTCTGCCTGAAAATACCGATCCGCGGATCCACGTGCCATGGCGCCCAAAGACCCCATGCCGCGATAGGATTTGAACGAACGTCCTTGGTACAAGATCACGTCACCGGGGGATTCGTCTGTGCCCGCGATCATCGATCCGACCATCGCACAGGACGCGCCTGCTGCAATTGCCTTGGCAAAATCACCCGAGAATTTGATGCCGCCGTCCGCGATAATCGGGATGTCGCCCGCCGCTGCGGCGCAATCCATCACTGCGGTTAATTGTGGCACGCCGACCCCTGCAACCATGCGTGTGGTGCAGATTGATCCCGGTCCAATGCCGACTTTGATCGCGTCAGCGCCAGCGCCAATCAGCGCGCGCACGGCCTCGCCTGTGACGACGTTGCCAACGACAACCTGAATGTCGCTGGACAATGATTTAACGCGGCGCACAGCCTCTGCGACGCCAGCAGAGTGCCCGTGTGCCGTGTCGATCACTATCATGTCCGCGCCTGCGTCAAACAACGCCTCGGAGCGGGCAAATCCTGCGTCACCAACCGTTGTCGCACCAGCCACGCGCAAACGGCCAAGGTCGTCTTTGCAGGCTGTCGGGTTCAAAACCGCTTGTTCTGTATCTTTGAGCGTCAACAGACCGGTCAAAACGCCAGCACCATCGGTGATCAACAGCTTTTCAATCCGGCGTGCTTTCATCAGGCTGATCGCCTCGTCGCGGTCCGCTGGTTCGTGCAAAATGGCAAGGTTTTCTGTGCTCATCATCACCGAAACCGGCGTGTCATCATCAGATGCAAAACGCATATCGCGGTTGGTCACGATCCCCACAACACGACCCGCATCATCAACCACAGGGAATCCTGTGACGCGGTAGCGTTCTTGCAACGCCTTGGCATCTGCCAGCGTTTGATTGGGGGTCAACGTTATCGGGTTATAGACAATTCCGCTTTCGAACCGTTTGACACGACGCACTTCGCGGGCCTGTTCTTCGATTGTCAGGTTGCGGTGCACAACGCCGATGCCGCCCGCCTGAGCCATCGCAATCGCCATGCGCCCTTCGGTTACGGTATCCATTGCAGAACTCAGCAACGGGATGTTCATTGATATGCTTTTGGTCACCCGCGTGCGCGTGTCAGCCGTGGACGGCAACACACTGGACGCACCCGGCACCAGCAAAACATCATCAAAGGTAAAAGCCTCACGAATTTCCATATCGTACCTCGAATAGGACTGTTCATTTGGCGGTTTCCTATTTCACGGCTTGGGGGAAAAGAAAAGAGGCCCAGAGCGATTGATATGCGCGATTTGATGACGCACTCTGCCGAAAATGCATCAAGGGACGTATAAAATGAGCAAACACGGGTATGACGCGGGCCGATTGGATCTGCCGTTTGTGGGAATCGCGACATTTGGCAAACGCCCGTATGTGGCGGATTGGGATCAGATCGACGCTGATGTGGCGGTGCTGGGTGCGCCCTATGATGCAGGTACACAGTATCGATCCGGTGCGCGGTTTGGTCCACGTGCAGTGCGCGAGGCATCGACCTTGTTCAGCTTTGGCCATGCAGGGGCCTATGATCACGAAGACGACGCGACCTACCTGCCGGCGGATGTACAAATCGTCGATATGGGGGACGCGGATATCGTCCACACCGATACGGAAAAAAGCCACGACAACATCGAAACAGGCGTGCGCGCCGCATTGGCCGCAGGCGCCCTGCCCGTCACGATTGGCGGCGATCATTCGATCAACATTCCTTGCATCCGCGCCTTTGATGATCAGGACGACATTCACATTCTGCAAATCGACGCGCATTTGGATTTTGTCGATGAACGCCACGGTGTGCGCCACGGGCACGGCAACCCGATGCGGCGTGCAGCCGAACAGCCCTATGTGACGGGTCTGACACAAGTTGGCATTCGCAACGTCAGTTCCACTGCGCGCGAAGGCTACGAGGATGCGCGGTCCATGGGGTCTGACATTCTGTCTGTGCGTCAAATGCGTGCGCTTGGGCCACAGGCCACCGCCGAACGCATTCCCAAAGGTGCGCGCCTGTATATCACCATCGACATTGATGCGTTTTGCCCGTCGATTGCGCCCGGAACCGGCACGCCCAGTCACGGCGGGTTCTTGTATTATGACGTGCTGGAACTGCTGCAACACGTGTCCAAACGCCATGAAATCGTCGGCATTGATCTGGTCGAAGTCGCACCGGATTACGACACCTCGGGATCAACCGCGATTTTGGCGGCGCAGGTGTTGCTGAACCTGCTTGGCTTTATCTTTCATGCGCGCGGTGTGGATTAGCCAAAAGCCTAGCCAAAAGACCCCCGATCCATTCATAGTTTTTATGCAAACTATGACGCCCATGGGACGGATATTGCCGCTCTTTGTCTTTCGCTTTTTGGCCCGCGTTCTATGCTTTGGCAAAACAATGCATAGGCAGTCGTAATGAGCAGTGATCCTCTTGTCGTTTTCACCCCGTCCGGCAAACGCGGGCATTTCCCGTTGGGCACACCAATCCTGACTGCTGCGCGCCAGCTTGGCGTTGATCTGGATTCAGTCTGTGGCGGTCGCGGGATTTGTTCCAAATGCCAGATCACGCCTTCTTATGGTGAATTTTCCAAGCACGGCGTGACGGTTGCGCAAGACGCGCTTAGCGAATGGAACAGCGTCGAGCAGCGGTATCACGACAAACGCGGTTTGATCGACGGGCGCCGACTGGGATGTCAGGCCGCAGTCCAGGGTGACGTGGTGATTGACGTGCCGCCGGAATCCCAAGTGCACAAACAAGTCGTGCGCAAACGGGCCGAGGCGCGCGACATCACGATGAACCCCTCGACCAAACTGTATTACGTCGAGGTTCAGGAACCCGACATGCACGTCCCCACCGGTGATCTGGAACGCCTGCGCGCCGCCCTAAGCGAACAGTGGCAGCTTGATAATGTGCACGCCGATTTGCACATCATGCAAGTGCTGCAACCGATCCTGCGCAAAGGCAGTTGGAAGGTCACCTGTGCTGTGCATCTGGGCGACAATGAAAACGCCCCGCGCATCATGCACATCTGGCCCGGCTATTACGAAGGCACGGTGTATGGGCTTGCCGTTGATCTGGGTTCGACCACCATCGCCGCGCACATGTGTGATCTGCAAACCGGCGAAGTTGTCGCATCCTCAGGCATCATGAACCCGCAGATCCGCTTTGGCGAAGACCTGATGAGCCGCGTGAGCTATTCGATGATGAACGCCAATGGTGCCGCCGAAATGACCAACGCTGTGCGCGAAGGTATGAACGCACTGTTCACCCAAATCAGCATCGAAGCCGAGATCGACAAGGCGCTGATCGTTGACACCGTGTTTGTGTGTAATCCGGTCATGCACCACCTGTTTTTGGGCATCGATCCGTTTGAATTGGGTCAAGCGCCGTTTGCCTTGGCCACATCGGATTCGCTGCGATTGCGGGCCGATGATCTGGGGCTGAACATTCACCCCTCTGCGCGCGTTTATTTGCTGCCGTGTATTGCGGGTCATGTCGGGGCTGACGCCGCTGCTGTGGCACTGTCCGAAGCACCGGATAAATCCGAAGACCTCGTACTGGTGGTCGACGTGGGCACCAACGCCGAAATCCTGCTGGGCAACAAAGAAAAAGTACTGGCGTGTTCGTCCCCCACCGGCCCCGCATTTGAAGGTGCACAAATCAGTTCAGGCCAACGCGCGGCCCCCGGCGCCATCGAACGCGTCGAAATCGATGCTGTGACCAAAGCCCCGCGTTTCCGCGTCATCGGATCAGACATCTGGTCAGACGAACCTGAATTCGGCGAGGCCATCGCAACCACCGGCGTCACCGGCATTTGCGGATCTGGCATCATCGAGATGGTCGCAGAAATGCGGCTGGCTGGCATTGTCGACGGCCCCGGCCTGATCGGATCACCAACCCAAACCGGATCGGATCGCTGTTTTCTGGACGGGCGCACCTATTCCTATCTGGTCTATGACGGCACTGAAAACGGCGGTCCAAAGATCACCGTGACCAACCGCGACATTCGCGAAATCCAGATGGCCAAAGCCGCGCTTTATTCTGGTGCGCGTTTGTTGATGGACAAATTCAACGTCGAATCCGTGGACCGGATTGTGCTGGCCGGTGCTTTTGGCGCCCACATCAGCCCCAAACACGCGATGGTCTTGGGCATGATCCCCGACGCACCGCTGGACAAGGTCACATCAGCCGGTAACGCGGCCGGCACAGGCGCGCGCATCGCATTGCTGAACCGCGAGGCCCGCGCCGAAATCGAAGCAACCGTGCGCGCCATTCATAAGATCGAAACCGCGCTCGAACCTCGGTTCCAAGAGCATTTCGTGAACGCATCTGCTATCCCGAATTCCGTCGAACCGTTCCCGATTTTGAATTCGATCGTGACGATCCCGACAGGGACATTCAACACCGGCGGCGGCGGCAATGGCGAAGACGGCGGACGTCGTCGCAGACGCAGAGGTTAACATCACAAACGCATAAGGATCGTTTCGAAAATGAGCGTGAACAGCGAGCAGGCAGAGTTTTGGTCCACCCAAGCGGGTCATAAATGGGTGGCGCAGCAGGCCAATATGGACAGGCTGTTGGCGCCGGTTCTGGATTTGGTGCTGCAGTACGCGAACCTGCGCGCGGATTTCATCGTTCTGGATATTGGCTGCGGCGCAGGCACCAGCACGCGGCAGGCAGGTGATCTGGTTGGGCCAGCAGGACACGCCACTGGCCTCGATATTTCGCAAACATTGTTGGCGCACGCGGCCCTAGAGACGTCCGCGCAAAACGTCCGTTGGCTGTTGGCCGATGCGCAAACTCATGCGTTTCAGGACGATGCGTTTGACGCTGTGATCTCGCGCTTTGGTGTGATGTTTTTTGCGGACACAACGGCGGCGTTTGCCAATATCGCGCGCGCTGTGAAATCCGGCGGGCACATCACGATGGCAGCGTGGGCCGCGGCCCCCGACAATCCGTGGTTCATGGTTCCTGCGGCCGCCGCGCGAAACACTTTGGGCACGATGCCAAAAACCGATCGCACAGCGCCGGGCCCCTTCGCATTCGAAAACAGCGCCCGCATTATCCCGATGCTTAAGGCCGCAGGTTTGCAAAATATCACCTGCACAACGCACCAATTGGCCTTGACCCACCATGGCACTGCCCAACAGGCCGCGGACCTGTGTTGCCTGATTGGACCGGCCGATAATGCGATCCATCATTTTGAGGCCACGCCGGATCAACAGCGCGCGTTACGCGATGACATTGCGGATCGATTTAGCGCTTTTGAAACCGCACACGGCCTGGACATTCCCGCATCCATTAACCTGTATCAAGCGCAGGTAAAATAGCCGAACGCGCACGCCTGCGACTTGACCCCTGCGCCCCGATCGCCTACCTGCTACAGCGGCGCGCGGGTATGGTGAAAAGGTATCACGGCAGCTTCCCAAGCTTTAGTTACGAGTTCGATTCTCGTTACCCGCTCCAATTACATATATTCGCAGCGAAATTGTTGTTGTCGCTTAAATTGCTCAGCAATTTTCACGTGCCCCGTCAGCAAAACAGGTTCGCCGACGTGTGAATGCGAGCCTGCAAAATTTGATCAGATCGTGCCGTCGATATAAATGGCGAATGCGCATCCCGCTCGACGCTTATTTCGGCGTCGAGCGGGATGTCAGTTTATTCAGTTATCTCAATCGTATCGGTAGCTGGCTCACCATGTCGACTTTAGATCGTCGGTTTGTTCGAGCAGGAATTGATACTCGGTTTCGATGATTTCTTCGCTGCCATCAGGCTTTGTGGCCGTCTGATAGATTGTCACCGAATAGGTATCTTCCAGCCCTGCCACAGGCGTCACTGGTCCTGAGGACGCTTCGCCATAGACCCATTGTGTGTCCGGATCAGTTCGGGCCGGATGTGAACGTTCCATGATTTCAGCAATGATAGAATCCTGGGCACCAACCGGTGAGGCATCGATAACATTGACTTCAAAGTCCTCGATTGTGGTGTCGCTGACGCTGTTCACTGTGGAGGTGTAATCTTCGACCGCGACGTTTTCATAGGTGAATGAGAACGCCTCGGAAACGGTTTCACCATCTTCCTCAAACGAAATGGCAACCGAATAATTGCCCTTTCCATCATGGGTCACATCACCCACATTCAGATCACTAAAGGTACCGTCGGGGTTTGCTGCACGGTGTTGGTTCAGCAGCGTATTCCCCAGCTCAAGACTGATGCCAAGTGGCACGTTTTCTTCCTTGAATTTGCTGGTATCGATTTGCAGCGTTTGACCCGTGGTTGTTGACGTCACATCAGCAACATATGTTTTCAAAGGCGGCGTCAGACCCGTGCTTCGTCCTCGGAAGAAATCAACATCCGCGCCCGAAAGTGACCAGCCGTTTGTCTTGTTGTAACGTACGCCACCGTTGCCAATGTTGTTGGCCAGCACGACGGGGGTGTTGCCGCTTAGTGGTTCGAACGCTGGCAGGACTTCTGGCACGAGGGTGAATCTGTCTGCAAGATAAGTCGATGCCCCGCCATAAGACTGGAAGTAGTCGACATAGGCCGGCGGTTCGCCACGTTCTTCTGGATCATTGGCTAGGTAATCTTCGACGATGCGTTCGTTGTGTTCTTTTTCAACACTTTGCGACAAAGGACCGATAATAAGTTGGTCCAGCAGAACCGTCGATCCAAAGGTCAGGAGTGTCTGCGCAAGATCAAAGGCGAACTTGGTTTTGTCGAAATCGTCGCCTTCTTCGACCCCGTCAACGGTATCTGCGACGCTGCCTGCGGAGTCCACGATTGTATCGTGCGCAGCTTGGGTGACTTCGACGCCTTCAAAATCTGCCCCGGCGGTGACTGCAATTGTGTCGGTTGTTGCAACGGCGGCTGCGTCTGCGGTGGCATCAACGGCGATGTCGCCTGCCCCTGCTTCGGCGGCGACGGCAGCGGCTGCAAAGTCAACGGCAGCGCCCGCGCCAAGTCTTAGCAATTCGCCACCCACGGCCGATGTCAACCAGCCGGTAAGCGCCAACAGTTTGTTGCCAAGGGGGTCTTCGGTGTCATTCAGCTTGGTCAAATTGCGGGATGATCCGAAACTGTAGCCAAGACCGATTTCAAGCTTTTTGGTGGTGTCTGGCTGGACACCTTCTGCGGCCGAATATGCTCCAGCGGCAGCCAACAAACCACTCATGGCGCCCGTCAGGATGTTTGTGAATTCGCCCAACTCACTGTCTGTGCCACTGGCGACGTGACCCACGGCGGACCCCACGGCGGCGATCCCGACCATCACCGCGGCCCCGACTTCTGCAGCCTTGGCAATTTCGTCTTCAAGCTGCTCGGACGTCAGGTTGTTCGGTGCGATGTTCACGACCAACGACAGGCCGCGACCATTGCGAAGGCGGGTTTCAAATTCGGTATCACCGGTTTCGGCATCACCCGTCCACGAGAACACCAGATCCGCGCTGCTGGCCTCTTCGAGCGACAGTTTGATGAC
>JBLHSG010000040.1:0-35245 GCA_047626725.1 Ascidiaceihabitans sp. | reverse complement strand
CATCTTGCTCGTTGGGAAGTTCCTATTCCAGCGCTGGAAGTGGAACGATGCGCATCGACTTGCTTGTCGTTAGGCTGTGGCGCAATACATCGGGCAATTCGTCAACCACGCGGAGAATTGACGTCGATGTAGCAGAAAACTGCACATTGATAAGTGGATCGCGACGAGATGAGTCGAGCAACCGCTTACGCAATTCTTGCAGGCGGCTGTCTACGAGGGATTTTTCAATTTATCGATTTTGCGGCCAAAATGTTCAGGAATGTCTGTGATTGCATCGTGCAATTAATGCGTGTGGACAGAGCCTACTGTTAATGCAACTTATTCAAGCTTTCTCATTAGTTTAACAGCAAATGGATCGGTGCTTTTGGCGTCGGCTCCCAAGTTCAGGTGGGACTGAACTTCGCAAGCCGAAGAGCGAAGCTATGGATTTTTCCTCTCCACGTAGGAGGGTGAGCGAGGGAAAAAGCATGACCATCTTTGTGTCAGAAAAAATTGCACACGGAAAAGACATTAGAAGATGGTGTCGTTTTCTGTTAAACGGAAAAAAGAAATGCACTACTAAAAACGTGTACGAGGCACTGCCAGATGCATGTCGTTATTCGCGCAATGTGTTGGTCGAAACGCGCAAAGTTTTGCGCAATTTACCTGCAAGACTTTTGGCGAAAAGTCGAAAAATCACCCAATAATTTCAATGCTGATCGCGCAGCGTTACGCGTGTCCCTACATGCGCCGATACACCCTATTTGAATCACAATCACCGCTCTTTTGTATGGCGGTGGCTGTGGTTGTTAACACCCTGTTTTTGGTCTTCTGCGAGTTTGTGGTTCGGGTAGACGGGGTGAAATGAAAATGAGAATTCTAGGTAGCAATGCGCGTAGGGCCCTTAGGCAATGCGATGTCTGACCAAACCAATCAAGTTGGACGCGCTGCTATGTTTGAGTGGCCTATAACGGTAATTTCCGGGATTTTACTGTGTGCGGTGACAGTGTCCGGCGCAGAGGCACTGCGTTCTCATGGCATTGTTGTGCTAGTCGTAACGCTGACTGCGGTGACTGGAATTATGCAATCATTCGCGTCGAATAAGCACTTAAGTAAAAGTAGCACTGCAATCACACTTGGCGTTTTGTTCATTTGTATTCTGACGTCCAGCGTTCTTTGGATAAATGGCTTTTTACCATCTCTGTTCATCGCAAGTGCTTTTTGCCTAACGCAAGTTTGCGCTGTCAGCACACGTAATACACCCGGCCGCGGGGTGAACGGCACGGCTCTTATCCTAGGATTTTCATCCGGATTGATCGCTGGATTGAGTATCTTGGCCAACTTGGACTTCGATGCTGTCGTCTTGTTGATGTGTTTGACATCCCTAATCTTAGCAGTGTGGGATTTGTCTTTTGGAAGAACCCACAAAACCAAACATCTAAAGCCTAGACTGAACTGTCTTACTTTGGCGAACACTCCAGATATTTTGATCGCACCATTCCTATTGTCACCGTCGCAAGCCATTCACTATTTTAGTGTGCGTCTTTTGATCATGATGTTGCCGGCGCTTTTAAACAGCTTCGAAACATGGGTTGCGCCGGCGATCTACCATGCACACCGTCAGTCAAAGCCCGCAGAATTTGTACAAGTTATGGCTCGTGTAAACCTGAGCTATTTTTTAACAGCCGCTGCAATCGCTGTAATGTTATTGACTGTCCAACCGATGGCAAATCTGCCGGCTATGAACGTTGATATGACAAGCAAAACTACGATTTATCTTATGCTCGGAGCTTTTCTCCCCGCAGCACTCGGTCAATCATCGATTGTAACACAGTTATTGCTATCACAATCTGTGAAACGGATTGCCCATCTAGCAGGTGCTGGCGCTGCATTTTTAACGCTGATCATTCAAACCAGTATTCAAGCGCAGGACCTAGCGCTTGCCTATTTTCTATATCGCTTTTCGGGTGCTGCGATCCAAAGTATCTGGACGATAAAAGCGAACGGGATTTGGCCAGGTCCAACCGCACTATTTGTGAAGCAAATTCGACTATTGGGATAATGTCCTAGTTTACGACGAATTCGGCATGTAACGCGCCTGCTGCTTTTATGCTTTTCAAGATATCAATCATATCTCGAGGTGAGACGCCAAGCGCGTTCAAGCCGGCGACGACTTCGGACAACGAAGCACCGTCTGGAATTTCAGCTAGCCCAATTCCCGGTTCTTCTTCGATGGCGGCGTTTGTTCGTGGCACCACAACGGTTTCGCCTTCAGCAAAAGGATTTGGCTGAACCACGATCGGCGCTTCTTGGATACGCAAAGTGAGGTTTCCTTGCGATACTGCTACCCTAGAGATGCGGACGTCTTCTCCCATAACTATTGTGCCAGATCGTTGATCAACAACTACGCGGGCTTTTCGCTCCGGTTCTACTGCTATGTTTTCAATGCGGCCTAAAGCATGTGCCACCGACGCCATACGTGTTTGCGGGATGTCCAATGAAACTGTTCCGGAATCCAACATCAATGCCACGCGCCGGCCAAAATTTGTGTTAATGGCTTGTTCAATCCTAGCAGCGGTTGTGAAATCGGCATCACGCAACGCAAGACGAACAGTGCTAAGACTGCTAAGTTCAAAATCGATTTCACGTTCCACACGAGCACCGGCCGGGATCACACCAGCAGTTGGCACACCGCGGGTAACAGTTGCACCGTCGCCTTGAGCCACGGCACCTCCGGCAATAATGCTTCCTTGTGCAACTGCATAAATATCACCATCAGCTGCATTTAGCGGGGTCATGATTAATGTGCCGCCGAGCAAGCTCTTAGTGTCTCCGATTGCAGAAACGGTGACGTCAATTTTACCACCAGCTCGAGCGAACGGGGGCAAACTAGCAGTCACAAGAACTGCCGCGACATTCTTTGGCCTGAATTGTTCGCCCGTTACATTAACGCCCAAGCGTTCCAGGATGTTGGACATAATTTCTTCAGTAAAGGGAGAGTTTCGCAAACCATCGCCAGTGCCATTCAGCCCAACAACAAGCCCATAACCGACTAAGTCGTTGCCACGCACACCATCAAATTCAACCAAGTCTTTAATACGCACAGGCCCTGCAAACGCAAAACTGGCCAGACATAACCAAGCGATGAAAGCTCTGAAAATACTCATCTTAGGAAATTGACTAGAGTTAGTTCCGAAGATCTTGATGTAATTGTATATAAACTTTGCAATTGAAATTGGACTTCCTCCAGACGGGTGACGGTTTCGTAAGGGTCGGCAGCTAACAGACTTCCTTTGGCGTATTCCATAGCGGTCATTTCGGATGCGTTTCGTGTCGCAATTTGGTCAATCCGTTCTTCGGCAAAGCCTATATTTGCGCGCAGTGAAGTCAGATTATCTTGGGCTGAAATCAAACCTTCACCTGATGCAAGGAGGATGTCTTTTCGCTCTGCCGCGCCAATCGCGAGGCTAGCATCATTGGCCAAACCGGCCATTGCGAGGTTACGAATGATATCCTTTAACTCACCTGAATTCGCCCGAACGTTCAGTGATAGATCCTCGGTATCAGATAAGCGAAACGGGGCTAGATCATCGGCGGAACCTTGATAAATCACACTATCAAAACCGGCAGGATCATCAAACCAGGCCTTAGCGGCGGCAGCCTTGGAATCCGCCCCGATGATGCCAGATAATTCAGCGCGTAGCGCACTTAGTATTGTATCTGATGACGGCATTGGAACTGTGTTTGTGGCAGTACCGGAAAACAGATTTCGACCTGCAAAATTCGTATTCAATGCGGAAACCACACTGTCTAAATGCTGATGTGCTTCTGTCGCGCTTTGCTTTGCAATGGAATCCAAACCACCCGTGGATACCGCAATAAGATCAGCGGCAAAATCACTGCTGACGTTTTGTACGTTTTCCAAAACCGCCTGCATTGTGCCAGTCATTTGAGCAGCTTCGGCGCTCGCGACTTTATAACCAGCCAATGTCCGCATACTGTTTTCGATATCGCTAAGGTAACTAAAATTCCCAGCTAGAACTGTTTTAATGTCAGAAACTTGACCCGTCGCCAGTTCCTGAGTCAGGCGGGACATTTCTACTTTTAACGCAGTGCCGCGTCGTTGAAGCAGGAAAGAATTGGCCAGATCGCCAATGGATAGGCTATTCATAACGTTATATCCTCAACAAAGTTTGCATCATTTCGTCTACTGTTTGGATCATCCGCGCGTTGGCGGCGTAGGCCTGTTCGATCAAGATCAAGCGCTGTAATTCCGCGTCGCTGTCGACACCTTGTGCCAACTCTTGGTTGGTTAACTCGTTCAACATCGAAGACGCAAAGCTCAGATGTTGTTCCGAATTTGTGCGATCTACCGCAATCTGAGACATCATTGATGTGGTCAATCCGGATGCGTTGAAGGCACCGGAACCAAAAGACCCAGAGGCAGGAACGCGAGATACAGTTAACGCATCGCCAAGGGCTTGCAGCAATCGTGCGTCCCCTACATTTCCCGGAACTACAGAACCCAAACCATCCCGAATACGGGAGGCATCGCCGCCTTGGTCTGGATCGACCAAATCGTTTAAGGACAGTCGGCTCGATATACCCGCCTCGTTTGCCGCATCAAACACTGCACCCGCGTCGGTGAACAAACCAGCAGCGCCCGCGGCCAAAGTCGGGTCTACACCACTGTCTTGGAATCGTTCGATGAGATCTCGTGCAACTGTATCAAGATTTACCTCCGCTTCAGGTGCAAGTTCGTCCCGAATTTCGAATTGTGCGGCGAGCGTGCCACCTGACAATGCACCGCGATCAGATGAGGTTCTGACACTATTTCCGTTGACTGTTAGACCAGACAGCGATCCGGATTCTATTGAAAGCCCAGAGACAACCAAATTGACGGGTTCAAACCCAATTTCGGCAGCCTTACCGTCGAGCAGGCTCGCCCCGCCATTGGTATAGAGTGCAATGGCACCGTTTGCGCGCGGCACTGTGCGGACTGGCACCATTTCACTGACTTCGTCGACCAATCGCTGACGATGATCTTGCAGCGCTGCATCGTCGCCGCCTTGAACGCGCGTAGCCGTGATTTGGCCGTTAAGAGCCTGAAGTTCCTCAAGCGCACCGTTTAGTCGAGTGACTTGTGCGTTGATTGAGCGATCCGCCCGTGTGCGTTGCTCTTGGATACCGGTTGCGGCATTGCTGATAGTATCAGCAAGATCACGCGCGGCGTTCACTGCAGATGAAAGCCTATCAGGCGCATCTGGGCGACTGGCTGCTGTGATTAAACTGCTTTCGAAACCGGCAATTCGCCCAGCCAAGGACCCAGCTTGATCCGGTGTTCCAAGCAGTCTTTCAAGTTCAGACAAAAACGCAGTTGTGTCGCGGTTATTGCCAAAGCTGGCGCTAGCCATTTGCCGATCCGCCAACAGGCCAGGATCAACATGACGGATTTGCCCGTCGACACGGACGCCGCCGTTGCCGCCCAAAGCAGAAGACGACAACTCAAGACTGCGTCGCGCATAACCCGGTGTCAAAGCGTTGGACAAGTTTGAAGACACAACTTGTGATGCGTAGCCTGCAGCCCTGAGCCCAGACATTGCGTTGTTCAATGCACCTGTAATCGTCATTTAGACCTCGATTCGTGAACCTGGAAATACGCGAGATGGGCGACCCCGAAGGGTCACCTAACTATCGTTTGATGTTCGTGGTTTCTTGAAGCATTTCATCCACCGTTTGGATGACCTTTGCGTTCGAAGAATACGCGCGTTGTGTTTGGATCAGCGCCGTCAATTCACCTGCAACATCAGTTGCGGATTCCTCACGGGCGTAAGCCACAACATCACCTGTTGGCCCATCCCCGGCATCCCAAAGAAAGTATGAACCACTTTCAGGAGAGGGCAGGTATGTTTGTTGATCTAGCGCGACCATGCCGTTCGGATTGGGGAGATCAACCAAGGGTACTTGGTAAATCGTGCGCGTGATGCCTGTGTCAAAAAATGCATGAACATAGCCATTTGCGTCGACTTCAACGCTGGTCATGTTGCCTACGGGCGATCCGTCTTTCGAAATTGAAACGGGCGCAAAGTTGTCAGACAACTGGGTCAGGCCGTCACTGTCACCGATTTTACCAATGTTGATTTCCATCGGACCACCGTCGACGTTCACGATGATCGATCCAGTTGCAGGGTCATATGTGCCACCTGTTGTAGTCACAATAGATTGCAGCGTACCGCCCGAAGCGCGGCCGTCATCGAAGGTCAAAACATATTCGCCAATCACCGCGCCTGCTTGGGCGGAGTCGGTCAATGACACTGTCCATTCATTAGACGACCCTGCGCCTGGAACGTTTGGTGTAAAGGTGATGCCGATGCTTTCTGACGTGCCAAGGTTATCGAAATATTCTACTGAGAGTTCTTGGTTATCGCCGCTGGCACCCGCATCAGTTTCTGTCGCTGGAAGGTTAACGCCCAATGTCAGGCGAGTCGTCGGTTCACCTGAGAATTGGTTCACATTGATCTGAACGGGTTCTAGCCCATCGGATGTGTCCCGCGGATATGTCGGAATTGACCCATCGGCCAAAGCGGGCCAACCCATCAACACTAGTCCCGATTGCGAGACCATATACCCTTCGGCGTCGGTACGGAATGAACCTGTCGTTGTTAGGTACATCTGATTGTCACCATTGCCGACCTGAACTTCGGAAACCTGCGCAACGGGCAACATGCCACGGCCACGCACAGCAAGATCGGTCGCATTTGAGGTGGAAACCAAAGACCCGCGTTGGTCGATCAGCCGTTCCGTAGTGGCGCGCACGCCGCCAGCTGAATACGTACCACCCGCAGACGAGATCACCATGGACTGGAAATCAGTCGTCACCCGTTTGTACCCGTAGGTCGAAGAGTTTGCGATATTGTCGGAAATGGACGCCAGTCGCGTTGCGTTTGATTGCAACCCTGCCACACCTGCATTGAGGGAGGATGATATTGTCATGGATACGCCTTTCTGCTGCACCTAAGATTCTCTTGAAACTTAGACATCGCCGCTTAACGTGCCCCTAACAGATAAAATGCGTTCTATTTGTCCGACAAATTAATACCAATTCCCTTGGTTATTTGCGCAGCAACACGATTTCTAACCGGTTATTGCGGATCGCCATCGGATTACGGACCACGGATTGGCGATCGGCATGACCCGTCACGCGCTGCATACGTTGAGGGGCGACACCGACCTCTTGTAGCAGTTCCCGCATCGCGTCGGCCTGCGCGGCTGATGTATTCCACACTCTATTATTTACGAGTACGATGGGCTGCGCTGCAACGTGTGAACCGACTGCCATTTTATTGGTCACGGTTTTTGTCGTATCCTGAATGATAGCAGCCAAACTGCGTAAAAGTGGGGTTGGCGTTAGACCATCTGCCTCGAACAGCGGCTTACCTTCGATGGCAAACAATTCAATGACCAAGCCCTCGTCGGTCACGCGTGTGATAATATGCTGAAGCTCATTTTCCATGACTTGGCTTTCGCCACCTCTGCCCAATAGCTCTGCCTCGAGCGATGTCAGGACTTCTTCTTCTAACGCGCCTGCCGCCTCGTCTTGATCTGACATACCGCTGTCACCGCGTGCCTGATTCTGTTCAGTCGGACGCTGCGCCGAAGCGCCTGTGCCATTCTGTGGCAATGTGTTTTCAGAAAAGATAGAATCACCACCAAACGCGCCATCACCACCACCAGAAATCCGGTTGATTGGAATCGTCGGGGTAAAGTAATCCGCAAGCCCTTTGCGTTGAGATTCAGTTGTCGCATTCAACAGCCACATCAACATAAAAAAGGCCATCATTGCGGTCACGAAATCCGCGTAGGCAACCTTCCAGGCACCGCCGTGATGGCCACCGCCTTTGATAACCTTTTTACGCTTGATAATGATCGGACGGACGTTTGCTGGCGCGGTCATGTTCACTACCTTTGGTTCACCGAATGGCAGACTTAGCAGGCGCAACTTACGCTTGCCTTAACGTCTCAAATTGTCACGATTTTCCGACATGGGTTGCACGTGCGTGTGAATTGGCCTCAAAAAGACGCAAGAGGTATATTCATGTCAGCATCAACCGTTCTGGACAGCCGTTATTCATGGGTTCGCATGGGTCTAACCGTGACCGTCGCGATGGTTATTAATGCAGGCATGTGGCTGATTATTTCGATCATGCCAGCGATGCAGGTCGAGCTGGGCGTGGACCGCGCGGATGCGTCTTTGCCCTATACTTTGACGATGATCGGATTTGCGCTGGGCAACTTTTTTATCGGGCGGGCGGTTGACCGGTTCGGGGTTAGCCTGTGTTTGATTGGGGCCGCAATTGGCGTGGCGTTGGGGATGATGTTGGCCGTTGGCAGCACCTCGATTGTCATGATCTCGCTGGCGCAATTGCTGGTTGGGTTCGCATCTGCGGTCGGGTTTGGACCTTTGATTGCAGATATTTCCCACTGGTTTATGCGCCGACGTGGCATCGCGATGGCGATCGTGGCGAGCGGAAATTACCTGAGCGGCGTGATCTGGCCCGTCGCATTGTCGGACATGTTAGCCGAGCAAGGCTGGCGCAGCGTTTATTCCACAATGGCGATTGTGACGCTGGCTGTTGTCATCCCTTTGGCGTTGATTTTACGGCGCAAAGTCCCGGAAGAAGCCCACGCCAAAGCCGAGGCAGTTTCATCTGCGAACGCGACAAGTTCTGGCCTGTCACCAACCGCATTGGCGTGTCTTTTGGGGCTGGCTGGTATCGGGTGCTGCGTGGCGATGTCGATGCCGCAAGTTCACATCGTTTCTTACTGCGTCGACTTGGGATACGGACCGGCGGTTGGGGCCGAAATGCTGGCATTGATGTTGGCGGGCGGCGTCGTGTCGCGTTTGATTTCTGGTGCTTTGGCTGACTGGCTGGGTGGCGTTCGGACGATCCTGATCGGGTCCGCGTTACAATGCCTCGCGCTTTTCTTGTATCTGCCGTCCGATGCGCTGGTGTCGTTGTATTTGGTCAGCCTGATTTTCGGACTTAGCCAAGGTGGAATCGTGCCCAGCTATGCGGTTGTGGTCCGCGAATATATGCCCGCCCGCGAGGCAGGCGCGCGTGTTGGTTTTGTCCTGATGGCGACGATTTTTGGGATGGCGATCGGCGGATGGATGTCAGGCTGGATCTATGACGTTAGCGGATCGTACCAACTGGCGTTCATAAACGGAATCGTGTGGAATTTCCTGAACATCGGAATACTAGTCTGGCTGTTAATGCGCAGCCGCGCGCGCGGGGTTCTTCGGGCTGCATGACGGGGTGTGGTGGGTCTAGACCCACCTTACGTAAGATGTGCGTGTCGCACACCTAGCTGCCAAAGTGTTCATCGCCTCGTTTGCGTGCCAATTCGATCTGTTTTTGACGTTCGCGAAACCGGTCCTTATCGGCCTCTGACGTTTCACCAATGCACTGGTGACAACTGACACCGACTGTAAATTCCGCTTTCTTGACGTCTTCGGGAAACAGCGGGCGGCGGCAGGCGTGACACAGCTGGTGCGGTCCGACTTTTAGGCCATGTCCAACGCTGACACGGTTGTCAAAAACAAAGCAATCGCCTTGCCACGTGCTTTGCGCTTCTGGCACCTCTTCGAGATATTTTAGGATGCCGCCCTTGAGGTGAAACACATCGTCGACCCCTTGGCCGAGCAAATAATTTGTCGATTTTTCGCAGCGAATTCCGCCTGTGCAAAACATCGCGATTTTTTTGTTGTGAAAGCGGCCCTTGTTGGCCTCCCACCACGCGGGAAATTCACCGAACGTTGATGTTTCTGGATCAATCGCACCATCAAACGTGCCAATCGCAACTTCGTAATCGTTGCGCGTGTCGATCACGGCCACATCGTCGCGCCCGATCAGATCGTTCCAATCTGTTGCGTCGACATAATTCCCAACGCGCGCTTTTGGATCAACATCAGGCTGGCCCATCGTTACGATTTCGCGCTTTAGCCGGACCTTCATTTTGCCAAAAGGCGGCGTGTCGGAAAAGCTTTCTTTCCACTCCAGACCGTCACACCCGGGCAGTGCGGAAATATGTGCGATGACGGCATCAATTCCAGTACGCGGACCAGCGATTGTGCCGTTGATCCCTTCGCCTGCAATCAACAACGTGCCTTTGACAGCGTTGGCTTCGCAGACCGTGCGCAGGGCAGGGCGCAAGCCATCAGGATCGGTAAAGCGGGTGAAATGGTAGAGCGCGGCAATTGTATACATGCGCGCTCAGATACGCCGATCCCTGTTCGCAAGCAAGGGGCGCGCGACGCGACGGAACCTTTGACCAAAGCGGTGCGCGTGCCCAACCATTCCCCCATGACAGCGCATGATTTGATCAAAGTAGACGATTGGACAGGCTCCGGTCAGTTGTGGCGTTTGAAGTCTGCCCCAATGACCGGCACGCCTGTTCTGATCACCCATGGTACATTTTCCAATGCCGATACGTGCCTGCCCATGGCGCAGTTTTTTGGACAATCGGCCCCGACCTATGTGATCGAATGGCGTTCGCGTGATTTGAAGAGCGGTAACGTTTCGCAGTTTGATTACCACGACCTTGCGGAGGGTGAGATGTGCGCGGCGATCACCGATTTGGCGCAGCGATATCCTGACAAAGGTGTGCACATTGTTGCCCATTCCGGCGGTGGTTTGGCGATGGTTTTAGCGTGTCTGCATGCGCCTGAGGTTACAAAAATGGTGCGTTCGCTGACGTTGCTGGGCGCGCAGGCGACACATTCGCATTTGGCCCCGAAGCGGGTGCAAATGTTCATGAAAATCATGGGGTATCTAGGGAAATGGTTGGGATATTGGCCTTCGCATTACGTGCGCCTTGGGCCTTGCAGTGAGGCCAATGGCATTATGAAAAACTGGGCGCAATGGAACCGAAGTCGGCAGTTTTCTGACCGGCTTGGGCGTGATGTTATTCCGCAGCTTGCAGGTGTCAAAGTGCCGACTTTGGTTTTGGCAGGTGCGGCTGATACATTCATCGCCCCATCCGAAGGGTGCCGCGAAATCGCAAAGGGATTCGGGCCAAATGCGACCTTTGAAACATGCGGTCGCGCCCAAGGTTATAGCGAAGATTTTAACCATGGACGCCTGATCAGATCACGTGCCGCCGCGGCCAGCCTTTGGCCTCGTATTGCTGAATGGATGGCGCAACATTGACGGCACACGCGCCGCCGCCTACCCATGTTGTTAACCAATACGGAGCGCCCAAATGACCAAAGCCTTGATTGTGATCGACGTACAGAATGATTTTTGCCCCCGCGGTGCGCTTGGCGTTCCTGGCGGAGACGAGATCGTGGACGGAATTAACGCGCTGATGAACGACGTCGATGCGGTGGTGCTGACCCAAGACTGGCATCCCGCGGGCCATTCATCTTTCGCGTCCTCGCATGACGGCAAAGCGCCCTATGACTTGACCAAAATGCCCTATGGCGATCAGGTTTTGTGGCCTGATCACTGTATTATTGGATCAACTGGCGCGCGATTCCACACCGCCTTGCACCGTGACCGCGCGGACTTGGTCATTCGCAAAGGCTACAACCCGCAGATCGATAGCTATTCCGCATTCTTTGAAAACGACAAAACAACGCCAACGGGCTTAACCGGTTATTTGCAAAACCGTGGGATCACCGAATTGGTGATGGTTGGATTGGCCTTGGATTTCTGCGTGAATTTCTCTGCTGTGGATGCTGCGAATTTGGGTTTTGTAGTGACGGTAAAAACCGACCTGTGCCGCGCGATTGACATGAACGGATCATTGGATGCCGCGATGACTGGCATGAAATCAGCCGGTGTGCTGTTGGACTGATGCAGGTACAAACGTCTATCGCGCAGATATGGACGTTTGATCTGGGTCATGTATCTTGAAATCAGACAGGCAATGTTTGCTGAATATTTTGCGTAAAAGAAAGAATTGAACCAATGGTCGACATCGCCACCCGCGTCTGGAATCACAAGTGGAAGATCGACCCGATTGTGCGGTCTTTGATCGACACGGATTTCTACAAACTTTTGATGTGCCAAAGCATCTATCGCAACAAACCTGACACCCAAGTCACGTTCAGCCTGATCAACAGATCCAAACATATCCCGCTTGCCAATCTTATCGATGAAGGCGAGTTGCGCGAACAATTGGACCATGTGCGATCCCTATCCCTCAGCCGTGGGGAAAGCACGTGGCTGCGCGGCAATACGTTTTATGGCAAGCGTCAGATGTTTACCTCTGATTTTATGGAATGGTTCGAAGGGTTGCGCCTGCCACCCTATCATCTGGAACGCAAAGGCGATCAATACGAACTGACATTCGAAGGCAAATGGCACGAGGTCATGCTGTGGGAAATCCCTGCACTTGCCATTCTAATGGAGCTGCGCGGCCGTGCTGTTCTGGATGAAATGGGCAAGTTCGAATTGCAGGTTCTGTACGCCCGCGCGATGACCCGTGTGTGGGAAAAGATCGAAAAGCTGCGCGAATTGCCCGACCTGTCGATTGCCGATTTTGGCACGCGCCGTCGCCATTCCTATCTGTGGCAAGACTGGTGTGTGCAGGCCATGCGCGAGGGATTGGGACCGAAATTTACCGGAACATCCAACTGCAAAATTGCGATGAATCGCGAGGTCGAAGCGATCGGGACAAATGCCCATGAATTGCCGATGGTTTATGCGGCTTTGGCCCCTGATGATGCGGCGTTGGCGCAGGCCCCTTATGATGTTTTGCAAGACTGGCATGACGAACACGAGGGCAACTTGCGGATCATTTTGCCTGACACATATGGCTCGCAAGGGTTCCTTGATAACGCCCCTGATTGGCTGACCGGCTGGACGGGTATCCGTATCGACAGCGGTGACCCTGCGACTGCGGCGAACATGGCAATCGACTGGTGGCGTGCGCGGGGCGAAGACCCACGTGAAAAGCGCGTGATCTTTAGCGACGGTTTAGACGTCAAAAAAATCCAGGAACTACAGGGGCAGTTCGCAGGGCAAACCAACATCTCGTTTGGGTGGGGCACGCTGCTGACCAATGATTTCCGCGGGCTGGTGCCGAATGATGCCTTGGCCCCGTTTTCGCTGGTCTGCAAAGCGGTTAAGGCGAACGGCAAACCGACTGTGAAATTGTCTGATAACCCGAAAAAGGCGATGGGCCCTGCTTCGGAAATTGCGCGCTACAAACGTGTGTTTGGGGTGGGCGATCAGGACGAACAGGACGTGGTGGTTTAAGCGCGCTGGCGCATCCGTTCTCGCCACACAATCAACAATCCCCCGGCTGCGATCAGAATTGCGCCGGGGAATAACGTGTTCCACGGTGTTTCATCGAAAAACGCCCAGCCCATGACAAACGCCAGCGGTATGCCAAAATAGCTGAACGGGGCAAGGTTGCTTTGTTCGGTCATGCGGTAACTGACGACTAGAAACAGCACGGCTGTTCCGCCAAATCCGCCCATCGCCATAATCCAACCCAGATCTGTGAGGGATGCGATTGGCGTGAACCCTCCCCAGAAATACGCGATGGTAAAGGCACCGATGACAGCAGCAATTGATGAATACAGGTTCACCAGCGGGCTTGGCACATCGTCGTCAAACAGGCGCGCCGTCACCCCGACCAATGCGTAAAATGCCGCCGCTGCCAGCGGTAATAATGGGTAAGCGGAAAAACTATCGCTGCCCGGCTGCACCACCATAATGACGCCGACAAAACCAACTAAGACCGCGATCCATCGGACCCAGCCGACCTTTTCGCCCAAGATCGGGATCGCCAGCGCCGTTGTGAACAGCGCACTGGCATAGGTGATGGTCGACGCCGTCGCAAAAGCCATCAACCCCAATGACATGTAAAAGCAAAGCTGGGCACAGGTGACGACTGCCCCGCGGATCAAGGCCAGCTTCCATTGCCGGATTTTCAAACGCCTGCCGCCCGCGTGCCATGCCCTGGATGACCACAGCGCGATGATGGATGGGATCAACCCAAACAGGTTGCGCCACGCGGACAATTCCGCAGCCGAATAGCCATCGGACAGATGCTTGATAATCAGACCCATCGCGTCAAACAACGTCAGGGCAACAAGGCTCAGAATAATGGCGAGGCCGGTTCTGTCAGGGGCGCGCATAAAGGTCCAATGTCAGGTGTCGTTCAGCCCACCTTAGGGCCAAAGTCAGTCGTGTCATGGCGATAAGCGACGCAACCAAGGGGGCGTCACCATTAATCGTCAGGGTCCACACGTCCGCGCATGTTTTTGACCTCACCGCGCACTTTCTTTGCCTTTAGGCGCCGCTTTTTTGATCCCAGTGTCGGGCGCGTGGCGATCCGGCGTTTGGGGGCAACCAGCGATTTGCGGATTAGATCGGCCAAACGTTGTCGCACAATATCGCGGTTGCGCGCTTGGGATCGTGTTTCGTCGCATTGCAAAATCAGCGCGCCATCCAACGTCCAGCGTCGTCCTGCCAGACGTTTTAGCCGTACTTTGACCGGGGCAGTCAGGGACGGGCTGCGCTCGGCTTCGAACCGTAACTCAACAGCAGATGACACTTTGTTCACGTTCTGCCCACCGGGGCCGGACGCGCGTACAAAGCTCTCGCTTAGCTCCCAATCGTGCAGGGTTATGTCATCATTGATCCGAACCATGCGGTCTCTATACGGCACCAATCGCCAACGAAAAAGGGCCGCCCTGTTACAGGCGGCCCTTTCGAAAGTTTCAGGAGGGATCTCGGTTAGACCGAAGGGATCCACTTGGACGGTTTACACCGTCATGGGCTGCCTTAACGGGCGACCTCCCAAGCTGTTCCAAAACCTCGCTCCAATATCTTTCTCGACACTAGATCACCTCCTTTACATTTGTTGAACTCACCTGAATCGTTGCACAGGTTCCCCAAATCGCAAAGCGTTTTTTTAAATTTATCCCGCTGCCGTTCCAAAACGCGCAGTAATCAGGCGGAACGGAATCAGCGCCAACAAGGCCAGCGACAGCTTGACGCCCCAATCGGCCACGGCCAACGAAACCCACAAGGGGGCCATCGGACCTGTGCCCAAAAGCGGTAGAATTTCATTCGCCCATGACACGTCATTGCCCGGCTCTAGAAACGTCAACGGCGCGGCAAATGCGATTGTGAAAAACAGCGCCGTGTCGATTGTTGATCCGATCAGCGTCGAGGCCAGCGGCGCTTTCCACCATGTACCGTAGCGCAGCGCGGAAAAAATCCCGACGTCCAACATTTGCGCGACCAAGAACGCGAGGCCAGATCCAATGGCAATGCGGATCGTCACAAGTGGCCCGTATTCGCCCATGATCTGCGTCCCGATCAGGGAACAAATCACGCCAACAACAAATCCTGTCAGCACAACAGTGCGCGCAGGTCCGGCACCGTAAACGCGGTTCATGATGTCTGTCACCAGAAATGCCAGCGGATAGGTGAATGCGCCCCAGGTCAGCCATTGGCCAAACAGGTGCTGCACAAGAATATTAGAGGCCACAACGATGGCGGCCATGGCAATGATGCCGGGAAGGTGAATGCGTGTCATGATTTTGATCCGTTTTACAAGGTAGCGGAGAACTCGGCCTGCACCATGCAGACGGGTGGTCTGTAGGCGCGGATCATGGCCAGTGCAAGCCTATTGCAAAACGTATTCCACGATTTGGTTGCGCAGAACTGGCAGGAAATTATCATCGGAAACCATCGTCAGGCGAATTTGGTTGTCGGAATCTTGCCAGACGCTGAGGCCCTCTAGATTGTCGTGACGTGCCGGATACGTGCGCAACAATTCGACTGGGTTCAATGCACTTTTGTCCAGATCAAACCGACGGATACGTGTGCGAAACCCAAGCGGTGTGAACGCCCGTTCTAGCAGATAGAAAAACCCGTCCGGCCCAAAATCAGCACCGACAGGCAGGAATGGTCCTTCGCGTGGAATCTGGTGTGTGATGGTCCATTCACCGTTTTTATAAGCGTACAAAGGGAACGGTTTGCGCGCGCCACCCGATCGCTCTGGCAGGGCAAAAAGCGTGCCTGCATCGTCAATCGCCAATGCTTCGAGCGCGCTGTTGGGGATCATGTTTTTGAAATCAGAATGATCTGGTAAGGCTTTGCCGCCCATTCGGCGCACCTGTGCCGGCCCTTCGAACGATACAAACGTACCGCCGATGCCGATCGCCAGCCCTTCGGTGTCGCGCTGAAAGGCTGGGAGTTTTGAACGGGTCACTGTCACGTCCGAAATGTCGCCTGCCGTATCGCGCGATATCGCTAGATCAAAGATGTGACCGCGATCAGACAGGGTCAGCGCGGTGGTGCCATCGGATGACAGTTCAATCGCGGACAGCCCGCCGAACGTGCCAAACGGATCAGGCATGTTGGTGGCAGATACAAATTGCAGCGACTGCGCGTTGGCGGCGCAACCACTGCAAATTGTTATTGCGAGCGCAAAACGTTTGAGCATTGCTGCGGCAAATCTGCGACCGTGTATTCACGGCGCTTTTTACGGGGTGTAGGGTTTGGATTTGGTGGCGGTGGGTTCAGAATATTGTTCACCCATTCCTGCGCATCTGCACAGCCATCACCAGCTGGCGGCGGATTTTGGTCTTTGCACCCACGGGCCCCACGCGGGCACGCCAACCGGATGTGGAAATGATAGTGATGCCCGAACCATGGGCGCACTTTGCGCAGCCAATCGCGGTTGCCTTTTTCGTCCTTACACATCTGGACCTTGGCCCCGGGAAACACAAAAATACGCGCTGTGCGTTTGTCTTTTGCTGCGGCCTTGATGATGTTGTGATGCGCACGTGACCAGCTGGAATTGGTGAACGCGCCACTGGATCGACGGGTCGAAATCGAAGAGATATTCTCGCGATCTTTTGGCGACAGATTCAAATTCGACGCGGGCAACATCCAGATATCTGCATCCAGCCCGATTTGGTGACTGCGGTGTCCTGTCAACATCGGGCCGCCGCGAGGCTGGCTCATGTCGCCGACGTACAGACCGTTCCAACCAGGCTGGGCTGCTGCAACTTTGGACAGCTTTTGAACCATATCGACTAGTTCAGGATGGCCCCAATTGCGGTTACGCGACAGACGCATCGCCTGCCATGTGGGGCCAGTTTCTGCCAATTGTTCGGAGCCTGCCAAACATCCTTTGGCATAACCACCAAAGGGTGCAGAATTTTGCGTTGATCCGGACCGTGCTGCCCCGAATGCCGACTTAGCCAGCCCGCGAATTTCTGCGGGGGCCGGTTCTTTGACCTGTGTGCCATCAATGCTGGTGTCAGATGAACCCGCACAGGCTGTCATCGTGAACGCCATTATCAGGCAAAGTGTGCGCCGTAACTTGACCATATCGTACTATTCCTCACATCGCTTAATCGTGATGGTAGCAGCACCGCCGGACAAATGAAAAGATGTGAACCGAAGGCAATCAGGTTTCCGCGCTGTCTTCGCCCTCTGCATTGACCCAGATCAGCATGATTAAGCCGATCGCGAACAGGACAAGAATTGGTGAAATCCCGATGCGGGCACTGCCAGTGATTTGGGTTGTGATGCCGATTAACAAGGGGGCCAGGAACGCAGTGGCGCGACCTGATAACCCATAAAGGCCAAAATATTCGGTCGACGATTCTGGATCGCAATGGCGCACCATCAGTGACCGGCTGGCCGATTGAACGATGCCACCCATGCCGCCGATAAACACACCGCAGACCAAAAATACGTTGTCCGGCAGGCCGGTACCTTGGGCGAGGGACACACCAAAGAAGGTCGTGGGTGACAGGTTGATGATCACAAAGCTGACAATCATTAGCATGACAATCGCGCAAATGATGACGGGTTTGGGTCCGAAACGGCGATCCAGAATGCCACCAAAATAACTAAAGATCGCAGCACCGATGGCCGCGATAACGCCGAACACACCGATCTGGCTGACTTGCCAGTTCAAAACCAGTGCCGCATAGACGCCGCCAAAGGTGTAAAGCCCGTTTAGCCCATCGCGATACAGCATCGAAGATACCAGATAGATGCCAAGGCTCGGGCGTGATTTCAGGCGTTTGATTGTATCGACAACGGTGCCGAGCGCTTGACCGGCGCTGGCGCGTTTGCGGGTGGTTTTGACTTCGCGTACCCACATGAAATACGGGATCATAAAGACCGCGAACCACAGGGCGGTAAACGGGCCGGTTGCGCGTGTGCCTTCGCGCGCTGACGCGTCAAACCCAAACAATGGATCAAGCCCGGCAATGGTTTTTCCGGTGTTTTGTTCGACGATAAACACCAGAACGATAGCCAGTGAAATCACACCGCCCAAGTATCCGAATGCAAATCCTGATCCCGAAATTTTGCCGATCTCTTCTTTGGTACCCAAGGCTGGCAGTTGTGCGTTGATAAAAATCAGCGCGTATTCCGCCCCGATGAATCCCATGCCAAACGCGGCCAGCATCCAATACAAATTGCCCGCAGCAGGGTCGGTGAACCACAACAGGCCGGACCCGACGATATACATGATGCTAAAGCCGACAATCCACGGCATCCGTCGTCCTGTGCTGTCTGCCATCGCCCCAAAGATTGGTGCAGAAAATGCGATGATCAGGCCGAATAACGCGGTGCTCCAAGCCCACAATGATTGGGCTTTTGCATCTGCGACGTCTTCGGTCAGACCCAGATTAAGGAAATAGGTCGCCGCGATCACAGCAAAGAACGGGCCGAAAATAAAGGTGTTCAGAACGGTGTGATACGGCTGGCTGGCCCAATCGAAAAAATACCATCCCCAGATGCGCTTGCGCAGTGAAACCTCGGCCATTGTCTGTCCCAATCTTTTTTTGTTGAAAGACTAAGAGCAGGCGCACTTAAATTAGGCAAGGAATGGTTTCAGGCGATGTCACTGGGAATTTTATCAGATTTCAACCATGGGTGGCCATGGACGTTTTGCCTCCGCTTCGATCCAAGCAGCGATATGGATGGGCATTGGGGGTGATATCGGGCTTTGTCCCAATGCTTCGGCCATGCGTGTGGGTGCAATTCCCTTGCCCTTTTCGGTTAGGGCAGCGCGGTAAATCACGTGACTGGCGCATTCGCCATTTTGCTTCCACATCGATTGTTCAAGATACATAAATCGATCATCCCAACACACCATCTTGCTGCGCATCTCGAACTTTTCGAACGCGGTAAGGCGACGGCGATAACGCACCGATGCACCGGCCATCGTCAGCCCCCATTTATGTTTGAACAGGGCGGCAATCAAACCACCACGTTGGGCCAACGCAAACCGCCCCAAGTCATAAATAGTTAGCACGCGTCCGTTGTTCATTTCGGCGAACATATCCAAATCCCAAGGCCAACAAATGTGGTGCGAGACGTGGATGTCATCAAAGCTGGTCATCGGCGGTAACCGACGTGCCATCGCGATGTCTTTGATAAATCGAACAAATGGAAACATAGCGGAACGCTCCTTTAACCCATTGCTGGCAAAATGGATCGCGCACATGCCACGCACAAGGCACGACCTCGCGGCAGGCTTGCGCTTTATCGTCACGCTGCTTAACTGCGTTGTATCGAGATTAAAGGACGTCACCATGTTGGCCATTTACGGACCTCTGCAACTGATCCTCGGGATCGTCTATACCGTCATGATCGTTCACATCATCATGAGCTGGCTGATCAATTTTCAGGTTTTAAACCTGCATCAGCCCTTGGTTTCGCAAATCTGGAACGGCATCAATCGCCTGCT
The DNA here is from genome assembly GCA_047626725.1 of Ascidiaceihabitans sp. GTDB lineage: Bacteria > Pseudomonadota > Alphaproteobacteria > Rhodobacterales > Rhodobacteraceae > Ascidiaceihabitans. The sequence continues at coordinate 15,520 of JBLHSG010000040.1, read as the reverse complement.
TGAACCGATCTATGAACCACTGCGCCGGATTTTGCCGGACACACGGCCGCTGGATTTGGCACCGCTGGTCGCATTGATCGTGATCATTTCGTTGCGCGCATACATCCTGCCGGTGATCTTTGGGTTTGCCTAAACCCTTGTTCCCCGAATCGTAGTGTGAAATTGTCGCCCGTAAGAGCAAATAATCAAAATCTTACAGGGTTCCTTTTATGGCCAGCGCTGCCACGCTGCTAAGCGAAGTTTTCGGCTTTGACGCCTTCCGCCCCGGCCAACAAGAGATTGTTGAAGCCGTAACTGCGGGTGAAAACGTACTGGCTATTATGCCAACCGGTGGCGGTAAATCCCTTTGTTTTCAATTGCCTGCGTTGATGCGCGAAGGGGTCACAGTGGTGATTTCGCCGCTGATTGCATTGATGCGGGATCAGGTCCGCGCCCTGCAAGAAGCCGGTGTGTGCGCCGGCGCTTTGACATCAGGCAACACACCCGAAGAAACCGATGCAGTCTGGGAAGGACTGGAACGCGGTGATTTGAAACTGCTTTACATGGCGCCTGAACGATTGGCCTCGGGTGGTGCGATGAACATGTTGCGGCGTGTTGGTGTCAGCATGATTGCGGTCGACGAGGCACACTGCGTCAGCGCGTGGGGCCACGATTTCCGTCCGGACTATTTGCGCATCGGTGAATTGCGCCGCATGCTGGACGTGCCGCTGGCTGCTTTTACCGCTACGGCTGACGCGGAAACTCAGGTCGAAATTGTCCAAAAACTGTTTGATGGCACGCCGCCACGGGCGTTTTTGCGTGGCTTTGATCGGCCAAATATCCACCTCGCGTTTGCAGCCAAAGACGGCCCTAGGGGTCAAATCCTAGATTTTGCAGATGCGCGCAAAGGCCAATCTGGCATCGTTTATTGCGGAACCCGCGCCAAAACCGAAGGGCTCGCTGGCGCATTACGTCAGGCCGGACATACATCGTTGCATTATCACGGCGGGATGGACGCCGAAGACCGCCGCGTCGCCGAACGCCGTTTCCAACAAGAAGACGGATTGATTGTTGTGGCCACGGTTGCGTTTGGAATGGGTGTCGACAAGCCCGATATTCGCTGGGTCGCACACGCCGATCTGCCCAAATCAATTGAGGCGTATTATCAAGAAATCGGGCGCGCTGGGCGTGACGGTGCCCCGGCCGAAACCCTGACTTTGTTCGGGCCCGAAGACATCCGCTTGCGCCGATCCCAAATCGACGAAGGATTGGCACCGCCAGAACGCCGCGCTGCAGATCATGCCCGGCTGAATGCCTTGTTAGGTTTGGCAGAGGCGTTGAAATGCCGACGTAAAAATCTGTTGGCCTATTTTGATGAACACGACATCACCTGCGGACACTGCGATTTATGTGACACACCCGTCGATGTGTTTGATGGCACAACGGCAGTGCGCAAAGCGTTGTCTGCGATTTTGCGAACCGAAGAACGGTTTGGTGCTGGGCATTTAATCGACATTTTGTTGGGGAATATGACAGACCGTATTCGCGAACGTGGGCATGACGCCTTGCCGACTTTTGCGGTTGGCAAAGAATACGACAAACGCCAATGGCAGGCCGTGTTTCGCCAAATGATGGGGCACGATTTGGTGCGCCCGGACCCAGAACGCCACGGTGCGCTGCGCATGACCGATAACGCACTGCCAATTTTGCGCGACGAGGCAACGATCGAATTGCGCCGCGATTCAATCAAGGCAGCTGGCAAAGTTCGACGTCCTGCGGCCAAAGAAATGGTATCAGAAGAAGACGCGCCGTTGCTGAGCGCGCTAAAGGCAAAACGCCGTGGTTTGGCGGAAAACGCAAAAGTGCCCGCGTATATTATTTTCAACGATAAAACCTTGATCGAAATGGCTGAAACGCGCCCCGCTAACTTGGATGCGATGGCGCGCATTGGCGGTGTTGGTGCGAAAAAACTAGAAAGCTACGGAACCGCATTTCTAGAGGTCATAAACGGTGAGGCCGAAATAATGCACCCGAAGCGGCGTAAATTGGCAGGTCGTGAGGCCGCGTCAATTTATGATCGATTGCTTGAAGTACAGGCGGAATTGGCCCGTGGTTCCGAAGGTATCGACAAGCCGCTAAGCTGTTCGGCGGCGATGTTAGCCAAGGTTGCACAAATGCGATCGGGCGATAACGTTGGTATAAATCGATTGTTAGGAGAGCGACGTGCCGAAAGATTTGGCACCGCATTTCTGGACGTACTAAGAGAGGCGGGCTAAGTCCTGTTTCAACAACAAGGGGTGATGCGATGCTAGTGGTAATTTCGCCGGCCAAACGGCTGGATTGGGCAGAACGGGATGTGGTCGCAACTGCGCCTGATTTTCAAAATGATGCGATCAGTTTGGCGCGCACAGCCCGAAATTTGACGCTTGGGAACCTCAAAAGCCTGATGCATCTTAGCGATGATTTGGCCCGCCTTAATCGCGATCGGTTCAAAGCGTTTCAAGACGCACCCGATGATGACGTCACGCGCCCAGCAGCGTTGGCTTTTGCTGGCGACACGTATCAAGGGCTCGAGGCGAGTACGTTGGATGCCGATGAAATCGCTTATGCCCAAGATCACTTGCGCATTTTGTCCGGCCTTTACGGGGTGTTGCGCCCGTTGGATGCGATCCAAGCGTATCGTTTGGAAATGGGCAGTCGCCTAAAGACGCGCCGTGGTGGGAATTTGTACGACTACTGGCGTGATGATTTGTCGAACGCCTTAAACGCCCAAGGGCAGTCGACTGGTTCAGAGGTTTTGGTGAATTGCGCGAGCCAAGAATACTTTGGTGCCGTCGCACTTAAGGCGCTGAAACTGCGCGTGATCACACCCGCATTCATGGAAGACAAAGGTCAGGGGCCAAAGATCGTTAGCTTTTTTGCTAAAAAAGCGCGCGGCGCAATGGCGCGTTACATCGTCCAAAACCGTTTGTCCGATGTCGAAGCATTGCAGGATTTTGATATTGGCGGGTATGCTTTTCAACCTGATTTATCGACTGCTGACAAACCTGTTTTTGTGCGTCCTTACCCGAAAACCTAACGCCGTTTTCGCAATGCATCACCAACGCGCATCGCCATCGTGTGGCCGATGCGCGTGCGGGTTTTAGACACGGGTGTGTTCGACGAAACGTTGCCTGTTGCCTCACGACGCAGGATGTAGAAACCGGACAGTGCGATCACTGCGGTGCCCAGATACGTTTGCCATGCCGGGTATTCGTTGAATAGAAATATGCCAAAGATCGTCGCCCAGATGATTTGTGAATATTGCATAGGTGCGACCAAAATTGCGTCAGCATGTGTGTATGCTTTGACCAGTAAGCTCATCGCGATTAGCACCAAGACTGAATCCACAGCAAGCAAGCCCAGATGTTCCAACGGCACTGGAATGTACACAAATGGTAGGGCCATTGCTGTGACTATTAAATTGGTCATCATCGGATAAAGGATCATGACAACACCGCGTTCATCGCGACCAATTTTGCGAGTAATAATCGAGACCATTGCGCCTGCAAACGCAGCAATCAGGGCTGCGATATGACCGTCTGTAAAAGGTGCCATACCGGGTCGAATAACGATCAAAACACCGACCAACCCCACCAACACGGCCAATCCACGACGCAGGCGCACAGTTTCGCCCAGGATTGGAATAGCCAGCAAGGTTATCAGCAAAGGCGAGGCAAAAATAAACGCGTAAAACTGTGACAATGGCAGCGTGCTGATCGCATAAAACGCAGACAATCCAGACACGACACCCGCCAAACTACGAACTGCAATCCAATAGGGATGCACGGGGCGCAGCGTGGTTGGTTTGTGATCCCGAATCATCACCAACGTCAGCAATGGAAAGCTGAACAAGGCCGTGTAGAACACGATCTGAAAGGTCGAATACGTGGATCCCAGCTGCTTGATAATCAGATCATGAGTCGAAAATACCGCAAAGCCGATCAAGGCGAACACTGCGCCAGCGCTATTGGGAGAAAGTTTGATCGAAGGCATGCGAGTGGTCCCGTTTCGGCAACAAGTTAACCTGATCTACCCCTCGAGAACGGCAGGCGGCAAGGGCGGCACCGCGTCTTTGGGACAAGTTTGCTCAATTTGCGCGTAAATTTGTGGCTTGCGCAGCGGCTTGGTCAGGTAATGATCTAGCCCTGCCTCAAGAATTCCTTGATCGTCGCCATCCATCGCATGAGCGGTAAGCGCGACGATGACAACTTGGTCTTTTCCATCTTTTTGTAGCGCTCGAATTGCACGCGTGGCCTCTTTGCCATCCATCTGCGGCATGGAAATATCCATGAATATCAAATCTGGCGCGAAAGATTTGAACGCTTCGACGGCTTCGATCCCATTGTTGACGAACTCCAACTCAATATCCAGATCCTTGACCATTTTGCTAAAAACCAGCTGGTTGGTTTTGTTGTCTTCAGCGGCAAGAACCCGCATCCGGCGAACAGGAGCAATGAGGGACACAGGTGTTGGCATTGGCAGAACAACATCGTCGTGAATTCCACCCAAAGATTCCAGTTTTGCAAACAGTTCTTTGCGTCGAACCGGCTTTTGCATCAATGCATGAAGGTGTCTCCGTGCGGGGTCTTTTTCTGCAAATCCCGGGTTCGAACTTAGCAAAATGATCGGCGTTTCATTGCCGCGCTGACGCAAGGCATCGGCCAATTCCAACCCGTCCATTTCGGGCATGTTGTGGTCCGTCAGGATTAAATCGATCTGCGCATTTTGACCTGATACCAAATGTACCAGCGCCTCTTTTCCATTGACGCAGGAGGTCACTTTTAACCCCAATTGTTCTAGCTGCCGTTCCAGAATGGTGCGATTGGCTGCGATGTCATCGACGATCAACACGTGACGCAGCCCATCCGGAATGATCGGATGTGCATCAAGGTCGACTTCAGTTGTGTCCATCGGAACACTGAATCCAAAGCAGGATCCAACGCCTTCTTCACTGGTGACCCAAATCTCACCATTCATTAGATTCACCAGCCGTTTGGAAATCGCAAGCCCCAGTCCGGTGCCATCAAATTGGCGATTACGTTCGTTTTCGACCTGATTGAATTCGCCGAAAATATGCCCGACCATGTCTTTTGAAATACCGATACCGGTGTCTTCGATCGTGATCGTAACATCGGCGCTGCCCAGTTCTTCGTTCGGCACACCTAACACACGCACCAGAACATGGCCTTTGGCTGTGAATTTGACAGCGTTGCCAAGCAGGTTGGTCAAAACTTGGCGAATGCGCCCCGGATCGCAGATAAAACGTGTTGGCAGAAACAGGTCGTAATCCAGAACAATACTAAGACCCTTGTCCCGCGCAGAGGTCTGCAACAGCATGATGACCTCGTGAATACTGCGTTCCAGATCAAAGGGTTCCGGATACAGCTCCATCTTTTGCGCTTCGATTTTCGAGTAATCCAGCACGTCGTTGATAATTACCAACAGCGCCTCGCCAGAGTTTTTGATGGTGTCCACATACAGCTGTTGTTCTTCGCTTAACCCTGTTTCAGCGAGTAGGTCAGACATGCCAACAACGCCGTTCATCGGGGTGCGAATTTCGTGACTCATGTTGGCGAGGAATGCAGATTTTGCACGGTTTGCAGATTCAGCAATCTGGCGCGCGTCATCCAGTTCTTTGGTTTTTTCGACAATTGTCGTGATGTTAAGCCCGAGGGACACGATATCGCCGGCCTGTCCGCGCCTGTCGACCAGTTTGACGTATTCATCGTTCCATAGACGCACAGTAATCGGGCTTGGCTCGGCTTCGAACCAGCGCTGCGTCATCATTTCACGCCATTCAAACGCGCACATGCCCTCGGTGTTAACGATGCCTTCATCCGTGAGGGCTTGCAAAATCGTGATGTAATTCACGCCTGGCTTGATGTCTTCGAGGCCGTCAAAAATAGAAAGGTAGGCTTGGTTCGCGGCGACCATCCGGTTTTCCGCATTAAAAAACGCAAACCCGTCGGTGATTGTCTCAACCGAATGCCACAAACGGCGTTCCGCAATCATGATTTTTTGGTTAGCGACCGTCAGGTCCGATTTCACCCGCTCGTTTTCGCCGCGCACTTCTTCGACTTCGGCGCGGGTTTCGACGATTTCCTCGCTCAACGCCTGCGCGTGACGCCCAAGTTTACGATTGGCTGCAAACAGCTCCGCTTGCTTTAGTTCAAGCAAACGTTCTGCCGCCAATCGCCCTCGGCGTTCTTCTGCCAGTTTGTTGGCAAGAATCATCTTTTACGCAGCCCCATAGATTTAATTCATCGCCAAAATCGGACAGTTCAGTGAACATCGCCTTAATCTGAGGGGAATCGTTGCAACTTGCATAATTCCTGTGCGAACTTTGACGTGTTTAATAGGTGGAGCATTTCGATGAATCGGTTTTTCTGTATCCTGACGGTCCTTGCGATGATGATTTCGCATGCGGCTTTCGCGCAATCGAGCCTGCCAAAAGACCGGTACATTTATTCCTCGGGTGTGGATTTTTACGGCTCCGATCTGACCCCGCTTTTTGATACCAGCCAAGACGCCTGCCGCCGCAGTTGTTCTGCCGCATCATCCTGTGTCGCGTTCACGTTTAATACGCGTTCAAATTCATGTTTCCCCAAATCCGCGATCACGGATCAAACCCCATATGCGGGTGCTGTTTCGGCACAAAAAGTTGTTACACCCGACGGCGCAATTGCCGTGGCCGAAGACCGTCTTGAGCGTGCTGATTTTGTGACGCAAGCCGATGTGAAAAAAGCGCGCATTTTGGCGCGTGGGATCGGCGAACGTTACGCATTGAATGGTCGCAATTACGATCTGGTGTTGGCTGCTGCCTTGTCACCATGGTCGTCAGGAAATGCTGCATCGTCACGTGCGCAGGTTGGTGCAGCCGTCGCGGTCAGTGATCGCGGCGATTTATGGACCCGCTATGCCCGCCAAACTTTGGCCCTGAAAAACAAATCAAAGGTTGATGCGATTCCCGCCGCACTAAACGGTTATTTGCGTGCACAAACGGATGGCGATCAATCATGGGCGTTAAGCCAGTTGGCCCGAGCCTACGAGGAACGTCGCCGCGGCAAAGACATGGTGCGCGCCCTACGCCTTGCCTACGACATTCAACCGTCCCAACGCACAAGCGAAGCATTGGACAAAGCCGTCGCAAAATACGGATTTCGCATCGTTGATACACGCGTCGACAACGACAGCGCGGTGCCACGTATTTGCGCCGAATTTTCTGACGGTTTAGCGGCAGGCCAAGACTACGAAGACTTCGTTCGCATCGATGCTGCAGGAACGGTTGTGACGGCTGAGGGCCAGAATTTATGCATCGAAGGCGTCGAATTCGGGGCACGCTACGGCGTGACGTTTCGCAACGGTTTGCCCAGCGACACGGGCGAAACACTGGTGCGTGATATCAGCGTAAATCTATACGTGCGCGACCGCCCCGGATCAGTCCGGTTTCCGGGCCGCGCCTTTGTGCTGCCGCGTTCACCTGACGCCGCATTGCCGGTTCAAACGGTCAACTTAGGTACGCTAGATTTACGCTTGCGCCGCGTCAGTGAACGCAATGTTTTGCGCGCAATCCAAGACAGCTATTTCGGCAAACCGCTTAGCTCTTGGGAGGATCAGAATTTTGTCAAAGACATCGCGCAAGAAATCTGGACCGGATCCGCAGATGTGCAAAATACGCTGAACGCAGAGATGACAACGCGCCTGCCGATGGGCGACGTGATCGGTGATCTAGAACCTGGGATCTACGCGCTCAGTGCTCGCGTGCCGGGATCTGATCCTTACGAAAACACCGGCGCGACGCAGTGGTTTGTGCTGTCCGATCTGGGGATTTCGACATGGAAGGGCAACGATGGCCTGACCGTTGGATTGCGTGGGTTAAGTGACGCGGGCGCGCGTTCTGGTGCGCAGGTTACGCTGATTTCACGCGCCAACGCCGTTCTGGGCACGGGCACTACGGACGACGAAGGTTTTGTACAATTCGCAGCTGGTTTGACCCGCGGTACTGGGGCCGCCGCGCCTGCATTGGTTGTGGCACGTTTGGGCGATGATGACATCGCGTTCTTGCCCCTGACCGACCCCGCATTTGACCTGTCGGATCGCGGCGTAGAAGGGCGTCCACCCGCGCCGCCCATCGATACGTTTTTGACCACAGACCGCGGTGCGTACCGCCCCGGCGATGTTATTCACGCGACGGTTTTGACCCGCGATGCACAGGCGCAAGCGATCACTGACTTGCCCCTAACTGCGATCCTTAGCCGCCCCGACGGTGTCGAATACAGCCGACACACCAGCGCAGGCAGTTTGGCCGGCGGCCACGTCTTTGCGCTGCCTGTCGCGAACACCGTGCCGCGCGGCACATGGCGCTTGCAATTGATGTCTGATCTGGAGGCAGCCCCTTTGGCCACTCAAACCGTTTTGGTCGAGGATTTCCTGCCCGAACGGATCGATGTTGAACTGACCTTGCCGGATGCCCCGCTGCGATTGGGTGACCGCCCGCCGTTGACCGTGAATGCGCAATATTTGTTCGGCGCGCCGGGCGCTGATCTGGTTGTCGAAGGATCGGTTCGCCTGCGCAGTCGCAACACGCTTGACGGCTGGAACGGTTATGCCTTTGGCCGTCATGATGCCCAGTTGACGACCCGCACTGCCTATCTGAACGGCGCGCGAACAGACTCGGATGGCATCGCGCAAATGGAGCTGGTTTTGCCAAGCATCGAGGGCGATTATCCGATCCTTGAAGCGACAGCGATTATCGATGTTGCTGAAGGATCAGGCCGTCCTGTTGAACGTCGCATCACCAAGGCCATTACGCCTGATCAACCCGTCATTGGCATCAATCCTGGCTTTGACGATGTGCTTAGCGAAAACAGCGAAGCGTTGTTTGAATTGATCGCAGTCGGGGCCAATGGGCAGGCCACAGACATGCCCGTCAAATGGACCGTGAACCGCGTCAGCACGCGCTATCAATGGTACCGTTTGTACGGCAATTGGAACTGGGAACCAATCACGCGCCGGACCCGCATCGCGGCAGGCGAGGCCACGTTGGGCGCAACCCCGACAGCCATCAGCGCGCCGACGCAATGGGGCGAATATGAACTGGTCGTCGAAAGCGTTTCTGGCCAGTTCACCAGCTCTTCTTTCGGGTTTTCATCGGGCTGGTACGGCGGCGGCGATGCGTCTGCGACACCCGATCGATTAGACGTTTCACTGGACGCGAAATCGTACAATTCTGGCGATACGGCCCGCCTTCGGATTGTGCCACGCTACGCTGGAACTGCATTGATCAGCGTCTTGTCTGGTCGCGTGATCGAACGGCTGGTCGTTGAGGTGTCGATGGGCGAAAACGTGATCCCGCTGACTGTGTCTGACGCATGGGGCACAGGCGCGTATGTCAGCGCCACAGTGATCCGCCCAATGGATGTGGATGCGGGTCAAAACCCTGCGCGCAGCCTTGGATTGGCGCATGCCAGTGTCGACCCCGCAGACAAGGCATTGAACGTTTCAATCGATGCACCTGACATGGTATCTGGCCAATCGGGAAGCACGGAAATCACGGTCAAAGTGGACGGTGTCGCGGCAGGCGATCAAGCCTACATCACGTTGGCCGCTATCGATCTGGGCATCCTGAACCTTACGGCGTTTGACGCACCGGACCCGCAAGGTCACTACTTTGGTCAGCGCCGTCTTGGCGTGGAAATGCGCGATGTTTATGGGCGTTTGATCGACGGTTTAAACGGTGCTGTGGGGCAGGTTCGTTCCGGCGGGGACGCGGCATCTAGCATGCGCCTGCAATCGCCGCCGCCGACCGAAGAACTGATGGCCTTTTTCTCTGGTCCCGTAACTATCGGGCCAGATGGTGCTGCGAGCATCACAATCGATCGTCCGGATTTTAACGGTGCAATTCGTTTGATGGCGGTTGCGTGGTCGAAAGGTGGCGTGGGGCAAGCGTCGAAAGACATTCTTGCGCGTGATCCTGTGGTTCTGACCGCATCGTTACCGCGCTTCCTTGCCCCGGGCGACAATTCCCGTCTTTTGCTGGAACTGGTCCATGCAGACGGTCCGGCAGGTGACGTCAAACTGCAAGTGCAAGCGACCGGCGTCATGTTAGAAACTGCGCCTGTATCTGTCACGCTCGCTGAAAAAGGCAGTGCCAAGATCGATCTTGGACTGACTGCAATTAATGTTGGCGATCATCCGATCAGCATCACGTTGACCTTGCCCGACGGGAATGTTCTGACCAAAAATCTGACCCTTGGCGTGCGCAGCAACGATGCGGTCACGGCCACGACCCGCCGCTTTAGCCTTGGCGCAGGAGAGACGTTTACATACGACGCCAACGTTTTTGCCGGGCTACTGGCAGGCACCGGAAACGCGACCCTAACTGCCGGCCCGTTGGCACGTTTTGATGTGCCCGGATTGCTGCGCCAACTTGACCGTTATCCGTATGGTTGCACCGAACAGGTGACCTCAGCGGCGATGCCGTTGCTCAGCGTTGGGGCGCTCGCCAATCAGGCAGGTATCGACGATGTTCAGAAACGTATTGATGACGCAATTGCCCGCGTTTTGACCCGCCAATCCAGCAACGGAGCCTTTGGATTGTGGCGTGCTGAATCAGGTGAATTCTGGCTTGATGCCTACGTCACCGATTTTCTAAGCCGTGCAAAATCTGGTGGATACGAGGTGCCAAAACTGGCGTTTGATATCGCGTTAGATAATCTGCGAAATCGTGTGAATTACGCCCCTGATTTTGACAAAGGCGGCGAAGACATCGCTTATGCCCTGTTGGTTCTGGCCCGTGAAGGGGCCGCATCCATGGGTGATTTGCGCTACTATTCAGATACCAAGGCCGGTGCGTTTTCGACGCCTCTAGGGGCTGCACAACTTGGGGCGGCACTTGCGCAATACGGCGACCAATCCCGCGCAGATCGCATGTTTGGTCGCGCCGCTGCATTGCTGCTCAAGGAGCCACCAAAAAACGTTTGGCGCGTGGATTTCGGATCGCAATTGCGTGACACAGCGGGCGTTTTACGACTGGCAGCCGAAGCAGGCAGTACAGCGATAAATCAAAACGCATTGTCTGCTTGGGTGACGCGCGCAGGGCGACGATTGTCGACCCAAGAAGCAGCACAAGTCGTGATGGCAGCCCAAGCGTTGCGTCAAAATGTCGGGGCAGGCGGCGTCGAAGTTAACGGCGAAACCATACTCGGCCCATTCACGCAAACACTGTCGGATACGCAGGTCGAGTCACAAATCATCCGCAACACATCTGACACCGCGATGGACGTCACGCTAACGACCTACGGCGTGCCCGACACACCGCAGGCCGCGACAGGCTATGGCTATGCGATCACCCGCGAATATTTCACACTCGAGGGCGAATTGGCATCCGGTGATTTCAAAGCAGGGGAACGTCGCGTTGTTGTGTTAACGATCGAACCGTTTGAAACCGTTGGCGCGCGTCTGATCGTGGATGATGCACTGCCAGCCGGACTAGAAATCGACAATCCAAATTTGCTCCGCTCAGGTGACATCAAAGGTCTAGATTGGCTGAAACCAAAGAACGCGTTGCATGTTGAATTCCGGGCGGATCGTTTCCTTGCTGCCGTTGATCATCGGGGCAACGAGAGGTTCCAATTGGCCTACATCGTGCGCGCGGTCAGCCCTGGTGATTACCATCATCCTGCCGCTTTGGTCGAAGACATGTACCGCCCTGAATATCGGGCGTTAACGGCAAGCGGCACGATGACTGTTCGCCGCTAAATCATGGCGCGCTTCCTGTTCATCCTGGCCTTTCTAGCGTTCAGCACTGCAGTGCTGCGCGACAGTTGGGAGGACTGGGTGGCACGCACTGAATTGCCGCAACTTTTGGCCGAAACCTCTGTTGAGGTACGCGGACAAAATGATGTGCTGCTGCGGGTTTTTCCAGTCGAAAACGGGCGTCAACGGCTTGCCGTGCATCTGGATGATGTGGACCCTGAATTCATCGATATGCTGATTGAGTTTGAAGACAAACGATTCTGGCAACACAGCGGTGTTGACGCGCGCGCCGTGTTGCGGGCGGGGGTGCAGGCGGTTTGGAATGGTCGTGTGATTTCAGGTGGCTCGACGCTGTCTATGCAGGCAGCGCGATTGCTGGAAAACTCAGGCACTGGACGCTGGTCTGGAAAGCTGCGGCAGATGCGTGTTGCGTGGGCCTTGGAGGCGCGACTAAGCAAATCCGATATCCTGACATTGTACCTGCAGCACGCCCCTTATGGCGGCGCGGTTGAAGGTATTCGCGCGGGGTCGCTTGCGTGGTTTGGTAAGGAGCCCAAACGGCTAACACCGGCGCAATCAGCGCTGTTGATTGCTTTGCCTCAAGCCCCTGAAACGCGCCGTCCTGATCGCCATCCGCTGGCCGCAGAACAGGCGCGCAATCGCGTGTTGGTGCGCGCTGATCTGGAAAACACGCGTGGCGTTATCCCGTCGAAAATGACGCCATTTCCGCGTCTTGCTCCGCATTTGGGCGATCAATTGCGCCGCCAACACCCGCTTTCTCCAATCCACCGTGTGACCCTTGATGCACGCTTGCAGGCACAACTTGAAAATCTGGCGCTCTGGTCTGTTCGAGGCCAAGCCAAAGGCGTTTCTGCCGCGATATTTGTGGTGGATCATACCACTGGAAAGGTCCTCGCGTCTGTCGGATCATCGTCATATTCCAGCGCAAATGGCGCGCTTGGTTTTGTTGATATGACCCGTGCGGTGCGCAGCCCCGGATCGACATTGAAACCGCTGATTTACGGACTGGCTTTTGATCAAGGGCTCGCCCATCCCGAGACGATTTTTAACGATTCCCTCACCGCGTTTGGGTCGTATGTACCGCGCAATTTCGATGGCCAGTTTCGTGGTGAAGTCACGGCGCGCGAAGCCTTGCAATTGTCGCTGAATATTCCACCGGTGCAACTGGTTGACGCGATGGGTCCGACCCGTTTGATGGCTGGTATGAAACGTGCGGGCGCGACCCCGAAATTGCCTGGAAATGGCGCGCCGGGTCTTGCTGTTGCCTTGGGTGGTGTCGGTTTGACCTTGCAAGATTTAGTACAGATTTTTGCGGGTATTGCACAGGGCGGGAAAGGGCTGATTTTAACATCGGATACGCAGGAAAATGTCGATCAAACCACGCGTTTCATGTCGCCACGATCAGCATGGTACGTCAGCAATATCCTTGGCGGTTTGGCCCCACCTGCGGGCGCGCAGCAGGGGCGTTTGGCGTATAAAACCGGCACGTCGTATGGGCACCGCGATGCGTGGGCGATCGGATTTGACGGGCAGCACGTTGTCGGTGTTTGGATGGGGCATCCTGATGGCACGCCGGTGCCCGGTGCCTTTGGCGGTGATCTGGCTGCGCCAATAATGTTCGAGGCGTTTGGTCGGATAAAACCGGATTTTGAGCCGCTGCCGAGCCCACCTGCCGATGCGTTAATTTTGCCTACAGCGCGGTTGCCAAAACCCTTGCAGAACTTTGGGAATAGACGCGGTCAAACCAATGCGGATGATCTGCGCGTGGCCTTTCCACCAGATGGTGCGGTGTTGGAAATGTACGATGATCTGCCGCTTAAATTACGTGGTGGGACTGCGCCCTTTACGGTGCTTGTGAATGACGGCGCACAGATCACCGGCCTGCGCGGACGCGAGGTGTTTCTAAGCAATCCTGGCCTTGGATTTAGTCGTATTTCGGTCGTTGATGCGACGGGCCAAAGCCAAGCTATCCAGATCCAATTGACCCCGTAAGCCTAGCGTTTAGCGTTGCCCTTCACGCAACCACGCGCCAACGATCAACAGTGACGACAATAACAAAACCAACCAGCCGGGCAGCAATTTCATCAGGCGCACATCGCGTACTTCGTAGGCATTGCGGGGCGTAATCCCGATCCAGTTTCTACCCGACGCGACGCGACCTGCACGCACACTGCGCACAGACGGAACACCGTCTTCGAGCCGCAGAATTCCACCGCGTGTGGCACTGACCAAAGGCTGCAAAATATCTGGTGTCGCAATGGTGTTCACAAATTCGCGCGGGGCGGCGGGGCCAAGGCCAATAACGGTGTTTTGATCGCCGTTCTCAAGACGATAAAGGCCAATCTCTGGTCCCGTAAATTCAGCTTCGAATCGTCCGGGATCGATTTCGATCATTGGTAAAACAGTGGTCGACCCATCTGGCGCGGTGATCGTCACGCCAGGGACAGTTTCTGCCAGCGTGCGTCGTTCAATCCGCATGGTTTGATCTGTGGCAATGGCGGTCAATGCTTCTTCTTCGAGCTCGGGTTCCTTCATCATCCAATGTGACAAACGGCGTAGCAATTCCAATTGTGGGCCCCCGCCTTCGTACCCGCGATTCCACAGCCATGCGTGATCAGATGCCAGCAAAGCGACGCGACCTTCGCCGACGCGGTCTAAGACCAACAATGGGCGCCCGTCGATCCCCTCCATCACGGTGTTGCCTGAGGTGGCACGCACGTCGATTTGGCGTAACCACCGACCCCAATCGCCGTCCGAAGGCAGATCGTTTGTGACAGGGTGGCGCGCGCCTAAATCAGTGACTTTGGGGCGGTATGCTTCTTCTAGAACGCGCGCTGTAGGTTCACCCGGAATGACGCGGCCCAAAGGTGATCGATAGATGCTGGCAGCGCTGGCATAATCGGGGCCTGCCGCCACCAAAACTGCGCCGCCTTGTTCGACATAATTCGACACATTATCAAGGTACAGCGTTGGCAAAATTCCACGCCTTTTGTAGCGATCAAAGATGATCAAATCAAAATCGTGAATCTTTTCCAAAAACAGTTCCCGCGTTGGAAATGCGATCAGGCTTAGCTCAGTTACGGGCACGCCATCCTGTTTTTCCGGTGGTCGCAAAATGGTAAAGTGCACAAGATCAACGGAGCTATCAGATTTCAGCAAATTGCGCCACGTACGCCCGCCTGCGTGTGGTTCGCCCGATACCAGTAAAACCCGCAATCGATCGCGCACGCCGTTGATTTGAACCAACGCGGTATTGTTGCGATCCGTCAATTCTGTGTCCAGCGCAGGGGATGTGAATTGCAGCACGTTTCGTCCGCCATGGGGCAGGGTCACGGGCAGTTCTAAATCTTGACCCAGAGGGATGTTAAAGCGCTGTGCAGGTTCCCCATCGATCGAAATATCAAGGGGTGCAGTGCGGCCAACATCGGGAACAGCGCCCATGTCATCGATGCGCAATGTCAGCGTTACGGGCTCGCCAATCACGGCAAAAGCAGGGGCATTACGGATCGTAAGGCGACGGTCCCAATCGGTGGCTTTCCCACTCAGTAACATGTGCAATGGGGCGGGCAGATCAATCGGCAAATCGCCGTCGTGAACTTGCCCATCGCTGAGGGCAACAATGCCTGCAACCCGTCCGCGCGGTTCTTGCGCCAAGGCATCTGTTAGCGTGCTCAGCAGACGTGTGCCAGCATCACCAGCGCCATCAGGCACAGTGACACGG
>JBLHSG010000039.1:0-36990 GCA_047626725.1 Ascidiaceihabitans sp. | reverse complement strand
GGCGAGGGCGGCAAACACGGCAGCAAAACCACGGTTCAACCAGCGCATGATGGTGACAGAGCCAAGGATGAACCGCCGCGCCGCAGAGGCGAACAATCCGTAGCCCACAAAGACCACGAACGTCATCAGCATAAAGATCGCGCCAAGCAGGCTCATCTCAAGCGTGGCAGTGCCTGCGTGCCCCGACAAAAACGGCGGTAGCAGCGCAAGGAAAAATATCGACAGTTTCGGGTTCAGGATATTGATCAACGCGCCACGCCTTGCGATGCGCCAACCGGATTCAGCCTGACGGTTAGGATCAATCGACAGGGCACCACCGCTGCGCAGGCTTTGAACCGCGAGGTACAAAAGATACGCGACACCGGCGAATTTAACGATCGTGAACAGCAGGGCGGATGTGTGCAGAATTGCCGCCAGTCCAAGCGTGGCCGCGGCAAGGTGTGGCACTATCCCGAACGTGCACCCCAATGCTGCCCAAAACGCCGCGCGCGGCCCTTGGCCCAACCCAAGCGCAAGCGTGTACAGCACACCCGTGCCCGGCGCGATAACAACGACAAAAGCAGTGAGCAGGAATTGGAGTGAGATCATATTGGAAACCCTATTGCCGGAAACAGACAGCGGGATACTCCGTCACAAGCCCACCGCTGTCCAGTGCGAGATATGCGCAAAGCCCACGTGCTGCGTTTGCGTGGAAATAGCGGTCCGTCGCGCGGCGATTATGCGATTTCGCGCAGCACGCGCGGGACTTTGAATTCGACGTTTTCAACGGCTGTTTCGACCATTTCTGTGGTGACGTCATAGCGTGATTTAAAGGCGTCGATGACCTCGTTAATCAAAACCTCTGGGGCGGATGCGCCTGCGGTGATGCCGATGGATGTGATCCCGTCCAAAGCGCGCCAATCGATGTCTGTGGCCCGTTGTACCAGTTGCGCATAGGGGCAGCCTGCGCGCGCGCCGACTTCGACCAGCCGTTTGGAATTTGATGAATTGGGCGCACCGACAACCAGCATCGCGTCGCATTTCGGGGCCATTGCTTTGACTGCCTCTTGGCGATTTGTGGTGGCGTAGCAGATGTCTTCTTTGTGCGGACCGACAATTGCGGGAAACCGTGTTCGCAACGCTGCAACGATGTCAGCGGTGTCATCCACACTCAGCGTGGTTTGGGTGACATAGGCCAGATGCGCGGGATCACGCACTGTGATGTTCGCCACATCGTCAGGGGTTTCGACCAACAGGACCTCGCCGTCGGGCAATTGCCCCATCGTGCCGACGGTTTCAGGATGGCCTTCGTGCCCGATCATGATCATTTGCAGGCCGTTGTCAGAATGGCGCTGGGCTTCGATGTGGACCTTGCTGACCAACGGGCAGGTGGCATCGACAAACACCATATTGCGCGCGGCTGCGGCGTTTGGCACTGATTTTGGCACGCCGTGGGCCGAGAAAATCACGGGCCGGTCATCGGGGCATTCAGACAGGTCTTCGACAAATACCGCACCTTTGTCGCGCAGCCCGTCGACGACAAATTTGTTGTGTACGATTTCGTGGCGCACATAGACCGGCGCGCCCCATTTTTCCAAGGCCATTTCGACAATCTTGATCGCGCGATCAACGCCTGCGCAAAATCCGCGCGGGGCCGCAAGGTAGAGCGTGAGGGGGGCTTTGGTCATGGGGCTGTCTCCGGTTCGGTTACCCAAGAGATAGTGCTAGGGGCGCGCGGGGTCCAGTGGTGCGGCAATAGGGATTTGTTTGCCAGACAACAGGTGCACCCCGCACAACGAAAAACGTCAGCGGGTTTCCCCACCGACGCTTGAACACTCATCCCGGTTGGGGTGAGGAATTTAGTCTTCGACTGCGACCATTGTTTCGCGTGGTTCTGGTGTGAATTCACGTGGTGGGCGGCCGATCACGTCCTTGAGTTCGTCAAGTTCGATGAAATTGTCTGCTTGGCGACGCAGGTCATCCGAAATCATCGGAGGCTGGCTGCGAATCGTTGATACAACAGACACGCGCACGCCTTGGCGTTGCAGGCTTTCGATCAGCGGGCGGAAATCTCCGTCACCGGAAAACAGCACGATGTGGTCAACGCGTGAGGCCAGTTCCATCGCATCCACGGCCAATTCGATGTCCATGTTGCCTTTGACTTTACGACGACCCATCGAGTCGGTGTATTCTTTGGCCGGCTTTGTCACCATCGTGAAGCCGTTGTAGTTCAACCAATCTACCAGCGGGCGGATCGGCGAATATTCGTCGTTCTCTAACAGCGCTGTATAGTAGAACGCTCGCAGCAGTTTGCCGCGACGCATAAATTCGGTACGCAGCAGTTTGTAATCGATGTCAAAGCCAAGCGATTTCGCAGCGGCGTATAAATTCGATCCATCGATGAACAGAGCCAAGCGCTCGTCTTTATAAAACATTATTTGTCCTTCCGAAGAACCGTGCGTGCCTGAGTGTTGAGTGGTGTGAGGCGTTTAAATAAAATATGGCTACGCACAAGCATGAAAATAGGGGTTTATGCCAATGCTGCAAGTGACGATTATGTATAGGAGGGGGGAATTTCGCCTATGAAGCCATCAGATATGGTCGTTGCCCTAGGGGCAAATCAACGAACAACCGATAGAACCCTAGAGGTTACCTTAGGTCAGGCAATTCAATCAGTGCGTGAAAAGGGTGCGGTGATTCGCGCCGTAAGCCCGTTTTATCAGACGCCATGCTTTCCGATTGGCGCTGGGCCTGACTATTTAAACGCCGCCATTCTGATTTCTGCGGATTGGTCACCGGCGCAGGCTTTGGTGATTCTTCATGGCATAGAACACGATTTCGGGCGTGCCCGTGAACAGCGTTGGGGGCAGCGCACGCTGGATCTGGATCTGATCGCATACGACGATGTTGTGGCACCTGACATGGAAACCTACCAGACTTGGCGTGATCTACAGATTGAAACCCAGAAAATTCGCGCGCCTGAACAACTGATCTTGCCGCATCCGCGCCTGCAGGATCGTGCATTTGTATTGGTGCCGATGGCCGATGTTGTGCCAAATTGGGTGCATCCGGTGTCAGGGCACAGCGTAACAGAGATGTTATCACGTCTGCCACAGGCTGAAATCGACGCGGTTGTGGCGCTGAAATCGCCCTGAATTGTATGCAATATGCGCTTGTAAATCCAGCCGAAGGGCAATAGATACCGGCCTCTAATACTGAACATATATGATACTGGAGCTTGCTCATGGCCCGCGTCACCGTCGAAGATTGCGTAGACAAAGTCCCTAACCGTTTTGAACTGGTTATGTTGGCGGCACATCGTGCCCGTGAAATTTCTGCCGGATCTGCGGTCACCGTTGATCGCGACAACGACAAAAACCCTGTCGTATCCTTGCGTGAAATCGCTGACGAAACGCAAAGCGCGGATGACCTGCGCGAGCGGATGATCGAAAGCAACCAGACCCAGATCGAAGTTGATGAAGCCGAAGAAGACGCCATGGCGCTTTTGATGGGTGCCGAGCAAGACAAGCCTGACGAAGATAGCATGAACGAAGAAATGTTGTTGCGTCAGTTGATGGCTGCACAAGGCCAAAGCTAAGGCGCACACCTTTAGGACGCGGACCAAATGATATCTGCCGACGATCTGATCGCTCTGGTCCGCACCTATAATCCCAAAACCAATGAAACGCTGATCAAGGCCGCCTATGACTATGGCGGCCTTATGCACGAGGGCCAGTTCCGTCATTCGGGCGAACCCTATTTCAGCCACCCCGTCACTGTTGCCGCGATTTTAACGGAACAACAGTTAGACGACGCCACCATCATCACCGCCCTGTTGCACGACACCATCGAAGACACCAAGGCGTCGTTTTCGTCTGTGACTGAATTGTTCGGCGCGGAAATTGCGATGCTGGTCGACAGTGTGACCAAGCTGACGAACCTGCAACTGAACAGCACCAAAACCAAACAGGCCGAAAATTTTCGCAAGTTGTTCATGGCGATGTCAAAGGACATGCGTGTCATTCTGGTCAAGCTGGCGGACCGGCTTCATAACATGCGCACGATCAAATCCATGCGTCCCGACAAGCAGGTTCAAAAGGCCCGCGAGACGATGGATATCTATGCCCCCTTGGCCGGTCGTATGGGTATGCAATGGATGCGCGAAGAGCTCGAGGATCTGTCGTTTCGCGTGCTGAATCCCGAGGGCCGCTCAAGCATCATGCGCCGTTTTGTGTCGCTGCAACGCGATACCGGCGACGTGATCCAGAAAATTACTGGCGATATGCGTCTTGAACTGGCCGCTGCCGGCATCGAAGCCGAAGTGTATGGCCGCGCCAAAAAGCCCTATTCGATCTGGCGTAAAATGCAGGAAAAAGAACTGTCGTTTAGCCGCCTGTCCGACATCTACGGGTTTCGGGTGATTACTGAATCCGAAGGCGAATGTTACCGCATCTTGGGCGCAATCCATCAGCGTTGGTTTGCGGTGCCGGGCCGTTTTAAGGACTACATCAGTCAGCCCAAAACCAACGGCTATCGTTCGATCCACACCACCATTTCAGGCCGCGATGGCAAACGGGTCGAGGTCCAGATCAGGACCCGTCAGATGCATGATGTGGCTGAAACTGGCGTTGCCGCGCACTGGTCCTATCGCAACGGGATCCGGTCGCAAAACCCGTTTGCCGTGGACCCGTCAAAATGGATCGCGCAACTGACCGAACAGTTCGATGCCGAGGAAAACCACGAAGATTTCCTCGAGGCCGTCAAACTGGAAATGTATTCGGATCAGGTGTTCTGCTTTACGCCCAAAGGCGAGGTGGTCAAGCTGCCGCGCGGGGCGACGCCAATTGATTTTGCCTATGCGATCCACACCCGAATCGGGAACGCCTGTGTTGGTGCCAAGATTGATGGCATGCGCGTACCATTGTGGACGCGGGTTAAAAATGGCCAGTCGGTCGAGGTCATCACCGCCGAGGGGCAAACGCCGCAAACGACGTGGTTGGAAATTGCCACCACAGGCAAAGCAAAGACCGCGATCCGGCGTAGTTTACGCGAGGCGGACCGTGATCGTTTCATCAAGCTGGGGCGCGAATTGGCCCGTTCAGCGTTTGGTCAGTTGGGTAAAAAAGCGACCGACAAGGCATTGTCGACCGCCGCTAAACATTTGCTTTTGTCTGGCGCGGATGAAGTTTTGGCGCGCCTTGGCAGTGCGGAACTGACAGGACGCGAAGTCGTGACGGCGATTTATCCCGATCTTTCGCCGAAAGAAGGCAAAGCGATTGATTCCAGCCGTGCGGTTATCGGCCTTGGCAAAGGGCAGTCGTTCAAGCGCGCGGCCTGTTGTGAACCGTTGCCCGGTGAGCGGATCATCGGCATCACATTTCGCGGCGAAGGCGTCATGGTGCACTCGATTGATTGCGCGCGATTGGCATCGTTCGAGGACCATCCCGAACGTTGGATCGACCTGCGTTGGCACGAAGGCACGCACGCCGCAGAATACGGCGCGACCTTGCAAATGACGATCGGCAATGACGCGGGCGTTCTTGGTCGCATCTGCACCTTGATCGGAGAGACCGGCGCAAATATCTCAGATTTACATTTTGTGGATCGCAAACCTGACTTTTACCGTTTGCTGATCTATGTGGAACTTAGGGATGCTGCGCATTTGCATGCGTTGATGC
The DNA here is from genome assembly GCA_047626725.1 of Ascidiaceihabitans sp. GTDB lineage: Bacteria > Pseudomonadota > Alphaproteobacteria > Rhodobacterales > Rhodobacteraceae > Ascidiaceihabitans. Next base: position 31,333 of record JBLHSG010000039.1, on the reverse strand, counting down.
GTGTTCTTGAAGCCGAAAACGAAGTTGCGACCATCGAGCGGTATCGCAATACAGCAGTGTTTGAACCGGACGGAACGCAATCGCGTCACACTTAAAAAGGGCTAAGCGTTGATATTTAAGCGCCGCGATCCAAAAACCTATCTGCGAGCGGCGGTCGAATTCATTTGGCCGCGCGGCGGTTGGGCGCGCGCGTTTCATTATGTGCGCCACCGTTTGCGCCGTTTGCCCGACAGCCCTGAACGCATTGCACGCGGCATGTGGTCTGGCGTTTTTGCGGCATTCACTCCGTTTTATGGCCTGCATTTTGTCGTTGCAATCGTGATGGCGCGCGTGATGCGTGGCAATATGCTTGCCGCGTTGATGGGCACGTTTTTTGGCAATCCACTGACGTATTTCCCGATTGGTTTTGCGGCGCTGAAAACCGGCCACTGGATGCTTGGCACCGAAATGGAAGAAGGCGCGCATCGTTCGTTTGCCGGCAAATTTTGGGATGCAGGCGCTGACCTTTGGTACAACCTTAAGGCGTTGTTGATGGGGGGGCAGACGGATTGGCGCGGCCTGTCCGTGTTCTTTGACGAGGTATTCTACCCCTATATGGTTGGCGGAATTGTCCCTGGAATTATCGCCGCAACGATTGTGTATTACGTCAGCGTGCCATTGATCCGCGCCTATCAACACCGTCGCAAGGGCGTGATCAAAGCGAAATTCGAAGCACTAAAAGCCAAGGCAGCCGCCAAAGCCGAAGCAAAACGCAAAGTCGAAGATCAAGGATAGAGCGCAGTCTTGTGTGGATACAATTCTCTTGGCCGCGCGTCTTTCCCCTGCCATGCCAAACGGATTAGAGTGCGCTTAAGCAAATTAGTGACTTCTATCGGGGGATCAGCATGACCTATTCCAGCAAACTGCGCCTTGGCGTGAATATCGACCACGTCGCAACTGTGCGCAATGCGCGTGGCGGTGATACGCCAGATCCGTTGCGCGCTGCCCGGATTGCCCAAGAATGCGGGGCCGACGGAATTACGGCGCATTTGCGCGAAGACCGCCGCCATATTTCGGATGCCGATATCGAAGGGTTGATGGATATTCTGACCATCCCGCTGAATTTTGAAATGGCAGCCACGGACGAAATGCAAACCATCGCGTTGCGCCACAAGCCGCATGCCGTCTGCATCGTTCCGGAAAAACGCGAAGAACGCACGACCGAAGGCGGGCTGGAAGTCGCACGCGAAGAAAACAAGCTGGCGCATTTTATTGCACCTCTTCGCGAGGCAGGCTGTCGTGTGTCGATCTTTATTGCTGCGGATCAACGTCAAATCGAGGCCGCCCACCGCATCGGCGCGCAGGTTATCGAACTGCATTCGGGGGCGTATTGCGATGCGCATCACGAGGGGCGCATCGAAGATCGCGATCGCGAATTGGCGAGCCTGCGCGAGATGAGCACCTACGCACATTCATTGGGACTAGAGGTGCACGTCGGCCATGGTTTGACCTATGAAACCGTGCAACCTGTCGCTGCTTTTCCCGAAGCGATTGAACTTAACATCGGTCATTTCCTGATTGGCGAGGCGATCTTTCGAGGGCTGGAACCCGCAATTGCCGAAATGCGTCGCTTGATGGATGAAGCGCGAGCAGGCGCATGACCGAAGGATACAAAATTGGCTACTGGCGTTTCAGCGCTTGGTTTTTGGGCCTATCGATCTTGATCCCGCTGGCCTCGTTTGCGCTAAAGGCTGCAACGGGCATTGAACTGGGGCAATTTGCCGGTTCCATCATTCCGGTGATGATCGCATCAATGCAAGAAGGGGTGCAATTCGCCCGTGGGACCAAACGGGTACCTGGCCGTAAAGAACGCCTGTTGATCGCGCGCATGCTGACGTGCATCGCTGTCGCTTGGAGCAGCGTTCTGGTGTTTGTTGCGATTCTGCTTAACCCGCAGTTCGGCCCGGTTTTGATGAAAACACTTGGCCCCGCACTGGTCTTGGGTCTGATCCTGTTTATGATCGCGATCTTCTTTTTCCTAAGCTGGCTGTTTGTCGGCATGGGTGCAAAAAACGAAATGAAACTGGTCGACAAAAACATCACCAAGGATTTCGAATGATCCTTGGTATCGGAACAGATCTGGCCAATATCCAACGTATCCAAGGCGTGCTGGATCGGCATGGTGACCGGTTTCGCAATCGTGTGTTCACTGACACCGAACAGGCCAAAGCCGCGCGTCGCAAAGACGTGGCAGGCACCTATGCAAAACGCTGGGCCGCAAAAGAAGCCTGCTCCAAAGCGCTGGGAACCGGATTGCGAATGGGCATTTCATGGAAAGACATGGCCGTCAGCAATTTGGAAACCGGACAGCCCGTTATGGCCGTAACAGGCTGGGCTGCAGAGCGATTAAAAAGTATGACGCCAGCAGGTCATGACGCGATTATCCATGTCACGCTGACAGATGACCACCCGTGGGCCCAGGCGTTTGTGGTGATCGAAGCACGCCCATTGGTAGGTTAATCCACGAAATTCGGTCTAAAACAGGATGCCGCGCGCCATCGCGCCGCGCCCCCATGGCTTGACTTGCGCCCAGTGGAACCGCATGTAGCTTGCAACACTTGAGCAGGGAATTTCGAAGATGGCCAAAGCTGAAAAAAAAGAAGGCAATTCGATCATCGAGACAATCAAAACCGTAGTTTATGCGCTTTTGATTGCCGGTGTGTTTCGGACGCTGTTTTTTCAACCCTTCTGGATTCCGTCAGGGTCGATGAAAGAAACGCTTTTGATTGGCGATTTCCTGTTCGTGAACAAAATGGCTTACGGATATTCCTACGCCTCTTGCCCTAGCATTCGCATCGCGAGCATCGGTGTTGATCTGGACGCGCAAAAACTATGTGGCGTTTTTGATGGCGACAATGGGCGTTTTTGGGCAGGTGAACCTGATCGCGGCGACGTGGTTGTGTTCCGTCACCCAACCAATGGCACCGACTACATCAAACGTTTGGTGGGTTTGCCGGGCGATAAAATCCAAGTGAACAACGGTATTATCAGCCTCAATGGCGTGCCGGTTCCGCAGGTTCCTGTCGGCAATTTTACTGAAAAACAAGCACCTCAAGGGCCGCATCAACTAAGCCCGCGTTGCGCGAATGGCCCTGTCGGGGCTGGCGGCGTTTGTGAAAAAGAACGTTATCAAGAGACATTCCCCGAAGGGAACACACACGTCGTTTTGAACACCTTCAACCAGTCCGGATCACCCGACAACACCAAGGTGTTCGCGGTGCCGGCTGGCCACTATTTCTTTATGGGCGACAATCGCGACAATTCTAACGACAGCCGCGTTTCGCAACTTAGCCGTGGGGTTGGTTTTGTGCCTTACGAAAACCTGATCGGGCGCGCTGATCGGATCATGTTCTCGTCTGCGGGCCGATCAATGCTGTTCTTCTGGACATGGCGCGGCGATCGTTTCTTTAAGGCTGTCGATTGATCTGTGATCTGACAAAATCGGTAGGTGCTTTGTGAAACTAAGCGCCGAGCTTAAGGCTTTTGAGGACCGCATCGCGCATCGCTTTGCCACGCCTGTTTTGCTGACCCGTGCGGTGACGCACTCGTCGATGTCGTCGCCGACGCGCAGCGATAACCAGCGGATGGAATTTCTGGGTGACCGCGTCTTGGGTCTGGTGATGTCAGAGGCGTTGTATTCTGCCGATACCGAAGCCGCCGAAGGGCAGCTTGCCCCGCGATTTAACGCGTTGGTGCGCAAGGAAACCTGCGCGGATATCGCCCGTGATATTGGTATCGGTGACGTGCTGCGCCTTGGCCGGTCCGAGATGATTTCAGGTGGGCGTCGCAAACAAGCACTGCTGGGCGACGCGATGGAAGCTGTGATTGCAGCCGTTTATCTGGACGCGGGTTATGATGCCGCGCGCACGATGATTTTGCGCCTTTGGAAAACCCGCATCGAAACGGTAGACGACGATGCCCGCGATCCAAAGACTGCTTTGCAGGAATGGGCGCAAGCGCGTAAGCTGGCCCCGCCGAAATACGTTGAAACTGCGCGCAGTGGGCCGGACCATGCGCCGGTCTTTACGATTTCCGCGCAACTGGACAATGGCACCTCTGCCACGGCAACCGCCGGATCAAAACGTCAGGCCGAACAGGCCGCAGCCAAAGCCCTTTTGGCAGAATTGGAAAGCACACAATGACCACCCGCGCAGGCTTTGTCGCCTTGATCGGAGAACCGAACGCCGGCAAATCCACCTTGCTGAACCGCATGGTCGGGGCCAAGGTTTCGATCGTCACTCACAAGGTTCAAACCACGCGTACCCGTATTCGCGGTGTGGCCATGGAAGGCGAAACGCAGATCGTTTTTGTCGACACGCCGGGTCTGTTTGCCCCGCGTCGCCGTTTGGATCGCGCGATGGTTGCTGCTGCTTGGGGCGGCGCTGCGGATGCGGATGTGGTCGTGTTGATGGTCGAGGCAAATCGCGGTGTCACCGAAGGCGTCGAGAGCATCCTTGAGGGTTTGGCCGACATCGGCAAGGGTCGCAAAGTCGCGCTGGCCGTAAACAAAATCGACCGCGTTGAAGCCCCCGTTTTGCTGGGCCTGACCAAAAATTTGAACGACCGATATCCGTTTGTCGAGACGTTCTTGATCTCTGCCGAAAGAGGACACGGCGTTGATACGATGCGCGAATGGTTGGCCGGTGAATTGCCCGAAGGTCCGTGGTTGTACCCCGAAGACCAGATTGCCGATTTGCCAATGCGTATGATCGCCGCCGAAATGACGCGCGAGAAATTGACTTTGCGTTTGCATCAGGAATTGCCCTACCAAATGACCGTCGAGACCGAAAATTGGGAAGACCGCAAAGACGGATCCGCCAAAATCGATCAGGTTGTTTACGTTTTGCGGGACGGCCACAAAGGTATTTTGCTGGGTCACAAAGGCGAGACAATCAAAGCTGTCGGCAAGGAATCTCGCAAAGAGCTCGAAGAATTCCTTGGTCGCCGCGTGCACCTTTTCTTGCAGGTCAAAGTGCGCAGTGGGTGGCTGGACGAGGCAGAGCGTTATTCCGAAATGGGTTTGAATTTCAAAGATGGCAATGAGTGACCACCTTTGTAGCGGTATGACGCCATGGTGCGCCTGACATCCAGATTTTGGGTTGATGCCTATCTGGCCCGTTTGCGGGTGTATGATATTGCCGCGTTTGTCGTCGCGCATGGTGATGATACGGGTGGCGCAGTTTTGGTGAAATTGTCGACCTTGGATGGACACGCAACGCTTTATCAGCGGTCATTCGATATGATCAGTGGCACGCGCACTTGGATGGAATTGTCTGCGGGGGCCGAGCCGGATGTCGACGCCGCAATCACCCGTCAGCGTGAATTTGATCCGGACCTTTGGGTGATCGAAGTCGAGGATCGCGAGGGCCGTCATTTGTTAGATCAGGACGGGTTAGCCTAGCATGGAATGGCGCGGCACGGGCATATTGCTGGCGGTGCGCAGGCATGGCGAAAGCTCTGCAATCATCGAGGTGTTCACCGAAACCCATGGCCGTCATGCGGGTGTTGTGCGCGGTGGAACCAGCCGTAAAATTGCGCCGATTCTGCAGCCAGGCGCGCAGCTGGATGTGGCATGGCGTGCCCGCCTCGAAGGTCACATTGGCAGTTTCACAGTTGAACCAGTGCGCTCGCGTGCGGTGGCGGCTATGTCGAACCGGTTGATGCTGGCTGGTCTGAACACCGTCACTGGATTGCTGACGTTTTGTTTGCCTGAACGTGAAATTCACGCGCCTTTGTATCGGCGAACCGAGGCATTGTTAGACCTTTTGGATCAGCCTGATTTATGGCCATTGGCCTATCTGCGTTGGGAATTGGCGCTGCTAGAAGAAACCGGATACGCGCTGGAACTGGATAAATGTGCGGTGACGGGGTCGCAAGACGACTTGGCCTATGTGTCGCCCAAATCGGGTCGTGCTGTGTCGCGTGGCGCGGCTGGCGAATGGGCAGATCGGTTGTTGCCGTTGCCTGATGTTTTGCGCGGTATTGGCGCTGCTGGTGATGCGGAAATCGCAGATGGGTTTCGCACGACAGGGCATTTTCTAAGCGCGCATTTGGCTGTCAATTTGGGAAACCGCCCGCTACCAGAAGCCCGTGCGCGGTTCATCGACGCATTTATTCGACAGATGTGAACACCATTTCGCGCCCTTCAGGGGTGCTCAGGATCAGTACATTTCCCAGCACTTCGGACAGGGTCATTGCGTCGAGAGCTTTGAAAAATTGCGCCTCTGCTTTCAGATCTGGACAGGCCATTTTTGTGGCACCAATGGCTCCGGTTTCGAACCACGGATACGGCACAGTCAATTCGGCAAAATAGCGATTGCAGGGCGCTTGGCCGCTGATCCGCCCGTCTTCGGCAAATTCCAGCGTCGCGCGCGCTGTGAATGGTTTGCCGTCCAATTCGTCCAGCACCCAGATGCGATCGGCGGCCCCATAGGCGCGCACGGTTTCATCGCCGCGACAGGCAGAAATTAACAACACAGCAAAAAACAGGGCAAAACGCATTGGGAAAATCCTATTGAAGGGCCAGCACAAGGTCGATGAGCGCGTCAAACGCCATCTGCGGGGTCGTGTCGGATTTGACAGTCGCGGCCCCGATCAATGTCGCGTAGCACGACAATGCAAAGGCAGGATTTTTAAGGTCAAGCTGCGCGAGCAGGCGTGCAACATGCGCCAATCTCTGTTCGTCAACTTGGGCTACAGCCTGCGCCGCAACCTTGTTGGATTGCGCCCATGCACGAATGGCTGGGTCGGCTTTTGACTTGTTAATTTGGGCTGCAAAAGCGCGCAGGCGTGCGTCGGCGCTTCCGGTTGCAGACAGCTGGGTCACGACCTGTGCAAAAGCATCGCTTTGCCAACGTTTCACGACCGCGTTTTGAAAGGCGGGAACGTCAGCAAAGTGCCAGTAAAACGACCCCTTGGTGGTGCCAATTGCCCGCGCCAAAGGTTCTGCGCGCAATGCGTCTGGTCCGTTTTTGACAAGAGCAGACAAGCCCGCTGCGGTCCACGTGTCGATGCTAAGGCGTTTTGTTTTCATACATTCGCCATACGGCTGCGTATTGGATGGCGCAAGCAATTGGGTTCAGGTTTTGGGCAGATCGGCGATTTGTCGCATAAGATACGCGCGCGACGGCGCATCTGTGCACAATTTCAGGGCATCTTGGTACGCCGCATGGGCAGCTTGGGGCTGGGCATCCATCGCGAGCAGATGCGCGCGTGTTGCATGAAATGGTTGGAAATTGGCAATCTGTTTGGGAGGGATTTGGTCAAGCAGGACTAAACCAGTTGCCGCCCCTTTGGTGCGCGCGATTGCGGCGGCTTGGGCCACGGCACTGCCGAGGGTCGGATACAGATGATGCAGTGCGTCCGTTAATTGCACGAGCGCGGTCCAATCGGTTTTTGCAGTATTGGCGCGGTTGGCGTGCACAGACTGGATCGCGGCTTCGATCTGGAAACGTCCGATGTGTCCCATTTTTTGCGCACGCGACAACATCGCAGTGGCATGCCCGATCAACCGATGATCCCAAGTTTGCGTGTCTTGCAAATGGGTTGGTACCAGAACGCCGTCTTTGATGCGTGCCGCTACGCGCGACTGGCCAAACGCGATCAGGGCTGCAAGGCCAAGGGGCTCCGGATCATCAGGGCGCAACTGGGTTAGTAAGGTCGCAAGGTACAGCGCTTCGCCTGCCAAGGTGTCGCCGCCGGCCAGCCAATCAAGGGCGTAGGCACCGTAAATTGCCTCTGTTACCGCCGCGACACGTGCGGGCAAATCCGCATCTTCGGGAATGGAAAACGCGATGCCGCTGGCCTTGATTTTCGATTTCGCACGCACCAGCCGCTGCGCCATTGTAGCTGTCGGTAGAGCAAACGCGCGGGCAATATCCGCGGCCTGAACCCCAAGCACCGTTTGCAGCATCAAAGGCGTGTGCACCGCGCGATCAATCGCAGGATGCGCACAGACAAACATTAGTTTCAGTCGCGCATCGGGAAATTCATCAAGGTCAGGATTGGCCATTTCGGGAACGTCCGTTTCAGGTACATGCCGCGCATCGCGGCGCTGCGTATCCGTCAGCCGATTGCGCGCTGTGGTCAAAAGCCACGCCTCGGGATTGTCGGGAACACCGCCTGTGGGCCACGTGGTTAACGCCTTGGCAAACGCATCAGACAGCGCGTCTTCGGCTGCAGCAATATCACGGCTGCGGCTGGCAAGGATCGCGACCAGCCGCCCGTAAGAGGCACGCGCAGCCGCTTCTGCTGCATGTGCCGAATGTACCATTAACCCATCATCGAGGCGCGAATTTCAACTTTGCCAAAGCGCGCTGCCGGACATTTTCGCGCCCAGTTCATCGCGGCGTCCAGATCGGGAACATCGACCATAAACAATCCGCCTAACCGTTCTTTGGTGTCGGCAAACGGGCCATCCTGAATACGTTCTGTTCCGCCCAATAATGTGATTGTTGTCGCCGTATCCGAGCCATGCAAACGGTCCGTATCAATGAACACACCGGCTGCTTTCAGGTCCTGAATATAGGCCCCGTACAGTTGTTTTTCGGCGTCCCAGTCATCAGCAGTCAGGTGGGCTAAATTGGCGGGATCGGTATAAAGCAAAAATGTATAACGCATGCGTGTTTTCCTTAAGTGGCCGTGTTGAGGTTGCTGAGACCCTGTTCCAAAGTCTTGCCGATCATCTTGTCCATGAACAGGCCAAATGTGCGCTTGATCGGGTTTAGGCCCATGTCTGCCTGCATCGTCCAAGTGACTTTAGTGCCGTTTGCGACGGGCAAGACGGTTAGGGTTTGGGTGGGTTGACCCATCGCGCCAAGGTCGATGGCATAGGTGACGGATGTGTCGGTGATTGTGGATACGGTTTGCTGGCCTTTGCCGTCCTTGCCCTCAAAATGAAACCCTGATCCGACACCGCGTTCGGGCCCGAAATGGGTGATCTTTAGGTCAGGATCAGCCGAGGCATAGGGATTAAAGCTTTGGTATCCGGTGTTTGAGGATGCGCGCGCAATGATGTCGGCGGGCGCGGCCTGAACCACTGCTGTGCGTTCGACAACAACGTCGCGCGGCAGCAGAAATGTTGCGGCTGTCAGTAGGCCAATGCCAGCGGCGGCAATGGTTAGGGTTTGTGCGAGGGCCATGTCGGTTTCTCCTTCGTGTCATGGGCAAAAGCATTTGACGCTTTCATAGACATGACGAACGAAGGGGGGCGCGGATCGACAATTTTCTGAAATAAATTTGAAAAACTTTGGTGATGGATGGAAAAAGGGCCAGCACAGAAAACTGGCCGGCCCTGAATTGTGTTAGATCTAGGGAGGCTTAGCCCAGAATACGTCGCGCGATGACTTGCGCTTGAATTTCGGCGGCACCCTCAAAGATATTCAGGATACGGGCGTCGCATAGAACGCGGCTGATTTTATATTCTAGCGCGAAACCGTTGCCGCCATGGATTTGCAAACCGTTGTCAGCGGCCGCCCATGCTACGCGAGCGCCGAGCAGTTTCGCCATTCCGGCTTCTACGTCGCAACGGCGTCCTTCGTCTTTTTCAAAGGCACTAAAATACGTGAGCTGACGGGCGACCATGATTTCGACGGCCATCATCGCCAGCTTGTTGGCGACGCGTGGGAATTCGATCAGGGATTTGCCGAACTGTTTGCGGTCAATCGCGTATTGCATCGAAATATCGAGCGCCGATTGTGCCACACCAATTGCTCGGGCCGCCGTTTGGATACGCGCGCTTTCGAACGTTTCCATCAACTGCTTGAAACCCTTGCCCTCTTCGCCGCCCAACAGGTTTTCACCTTTGATGTGGAAGTTGTCGAAGGCCAATTCGTATTCTTTCATGCCGCGATACCCGAGCACTTCGATTTCGCCGCCGGTCATGCCGTCAGTCGGGAACGGGTTTTCTTCGGTTCCCGGGATTTTTTCGGCCAAGAACATCGACAGACCTTTGTAGTTGTCTGTCGCGGGATCGGTGCGCGCCATCAATGTCATGATTTGCGTGCGTGTTGCGTGGGTGATCCAGGTTTTGTTGCCGGTCACTTTGTAATCGCCATTGTCGTCTTTGACCGCGCGGGTGCGCAACGCGCCCAGATCTGAACCGGTGTTGGGTTCGGTGAACACGGCCGTCGGCAGCGTTTCAGCAGAGGCCAGTCGCGGCAGCCATTTTTCTTTTTGCGCGTCCGTACCGCCAGCGATGATCAATTCTGCCGCGATTTCAGAGCGGGTCGCGAGCGATCCAACGCCAATGTAACCGCGCGATAGTTCCTCGGACACAACGCACATGGATGCTTTGGACAGGCCCAAACCGCCGTATTCTTCGGGGATGGTCAAACCGAACACGCCCATTTCGGCCAGTTCGTCGATGATCTCCATCGGGATTAGTTCGTCTTTAAGGTGCCAATCATGCGCAAAGGGTTCGACCTTTTCGACGGCATAACGACGGAATTGTTCGCGGATCATTTCCAGTTCGTCATCAAGACCGGTGGCACCGACAGTCACATTGGCGGACTGTTCCTGCATCAATTCGACCAAACGCACACGCGCGGCTTGGGTGTTGCCGCCTTGGGTTAGGGTCTGAACTGCGGGTTCCATTAGGCCGTGCATATCGGACTGTTCCAAGCCCATATCTTGCAGCCGCAGCATTTCCCCCTGGTTCATTTGAATGCCGCCATAGACCTGCCACAGATATTCACCAAAGGTGATTTGCAGGATCAGTTGTTCGACTTCACCAAATTTCCCATCGGCTTTTAGCGCTTCGGCCCAGGCCTGCATTTGGTGCAACGATTGGGCATACGTGGCAAGCCAGGCAAGGCCATGCGTGGCCGTTTGGTGCTGTTCAACAAGGGCTGCCGACACGCGGCCGTCCTTGGATACCAGAACGCGAAGGCGATCTTTTGCTGTGTCCAGAATGTGGTCTACAGGGGCAATGGCCGCGCCTGTAAGCGACAGCAGATCATCAAGGATAATAGCAGTGTTCATTGTAAGGTGTTGCCCATCATGTGCCATGAATCATTTCCTTTTAGGTTGGCTCATGGATTAATCCTTTCGCAGGTGCAGCGCAACAAAAATACCCCTGAGTGCGACATCTTGTTCGAAAATTACGCGTTGATTTTTGCAGTGCAGCGCTGGCACCAACTGCTATAGCGAAACCATGGATATTTTGTTCGAAATCATGAGCGTTGAGCAGTTTTTTTTAGCGTGCTGCATCGCTTTGTTGGCTGGATTCGTCAAAGGCGTCGTCGGATTCGCGATGCCGATGGTCTTTATTTCGGGACTTAGCACTTTTTTAGCACCTGAATTGGCATTGGCCGGACTGATTCTACCGACACTGGTAACGAACATGATGCAGTCATTGCGCCAAGGGCCCCGCGCGGCGTGGGAAACGGTCAAACGATTCCGTGTGTTTTTGGGCGTTGGTTTGGTCACTTTGGTGATTGGCGCGCAAGCTGTGCGTGTGCTGGATCAATCGACAATGTTGCTTATCATCGGGGTGCCTGTGGTGGCGTTTGCCTGCATGCAGCTGGTTGGCTGGGCCCCGACATTGCCCAGTGTGTCGAATAAGGTTGCGGTTATCGTCGGCGCGTTCACCGGACTGATGGGGGGGCTGTCAGGTATCTGGGGGCCGCCAACTGTGGCGTATCTGACGGCGCTGAACGTGGGCAAAAATGACTTTATGCGCATTCAGGGCGTGATCTATGGATTGGGTGCATTGGCGTTAACCTTTGCGCATATGGGGTCGGGCGTGCTGCGTGCGCAGACCTGGCCGCTAGGAATTGCGATGGTGCCCACGGCTGTGATCGGGATGTGGATCGGCGGCAAAGTGTTGGATCGGATCGATCAGGTGGTGTTTAAACGTGCCATATTGTTGGTTTTATTGGTCGCAGGCCTAAATTTGCTGCGTCGGGCACTGATCGGTTAAAGGGTGCTTCAAAAAAAATGGGTCCGACCAAACTGGCCGAACCCACGTAACTTAAACACTGGTTAAAAATTCTGAAGTCTTAAGCGCGCCGTGCGACAGTTGTGCCGGCTACGTCTTGGATAAAGGTCACGATGCGTGCCTTCATTTGTTCGTCTTTGATCGAGGCGACGGCGCTGACGATATCCATCGCGTTGTCTTTTTGTGCGTTTGCATCTTCGTCCAGACCTTCAAAGAAGTAGGACGTTGGCACTTCCAAAATATTGGAAAGCTCAAACAAACGGCTGGCTGCGATCCGGTTAGATCCGATTTCGTATTTTTGGATTTGCTGGAACGAAAGCTTAAGGCGGCGTGCTACATCTGTCTGAGACAGGCGACGCAGGGTGCGGGCTTGCTTAAGTTGGCGCCCGACGTGAATGTCTACTGCATGTGGCATTGTTTTTTTATCTCCGGTTGAACTGTTACTTTGATCTTAAATTTCAAGGCATCCGGCAATTGGGTAATGATAAACATAATGCAACCATAGATAACGCATTGATGTATTATTTATTTACCTATAAGGTAAAATGAAGTTACCATCGCGTGTGCATTAATCACCCATTATCGCGTTTTCAGTCCCGATCTTTATGAGTTGTTTTATAGAATGACGAATATTAACCAGCCCTTACTTTTTGAAATGATCCGCTCGTTTACCACGTTGGCGCGGACCTTGAATCTGTCCCACGCTGTCGAAGAATTAAAAAGCACGCGCCAGACTGTGCGCCGCCATATCGAAGCTTTGGAGACCGCCATGGGCGATCCATTGTTCGAAGTTCGAGACAGGCGGTACCAACTGACCGATGAGGGGGAGCGCATGCTGCCCTCTGCTTTGTCGATCCAGGCGCAGGGGCGTTTGTGGTTGCGCGGCGATCTAAGCGAAACCGATGGCATGATGCGCATGTCGTATGATGACGGTGAAGGTTGGTATTTTCACATTCAAAAACAAAAGTTTAGCAGCTTATGGAGCTGTGGGTCCGATCTGTTAAAAACCGCTGTTAAGGCGTGGTCAGAGTCAGAAGGCAATTTGGAAAGCGAAGCGATGCAAGCGATCCGCCCCTATGTTTTGGTGTATCGCGATACGCCGGCTGGGTGGTTGTGTAGCGAAGTCGGCGAGATGTCGTTCTTTTCAAAATGGTGGGGTTGGGCCGAAGCACGATCAAGCGTCGGTCGCCCGCTCGACAAATTTCCTGGTGGCGAAGAGGTCGGAGCAATCATGAAATTGCCCTTCCTCGAGGTGCAGGCAACCCAAGGTCTACGTTTGGATCAGGTTGCCACATTGTTGCCACGAGGACCTGACAAAGAGATCACAACACTAGTCTTCAATCGACTCCTTATGTCGGCCCGCCTGCCTGATGGTACTTCCGTTCTGGTTGTAGTGGTCGACGGGGCCAAAGAGTTGCTGATTGAAGGCATTGATAGTTCAATATTGGAGAGTATGCCGATTGATGTCGCTTTAGAATTCTGACGAGTTAACCAATTTCTGAGTGTTTTCCGCCCAAGTGCGCTACACTTCCTAGTGAATAATACTCACTAGGGGCTACAAATGACTTTTCACAATGTTCACGGCGATGAAGATCTTGTTAACTCTGTTACTAAGTTATTGAATTTGCAAGGTGTGCATCTGACCATCGGCTACGACTTTCGCGTTTTCCGAGAGCTGTTAAAGCAGCATTTTCCCGATCGAAAGCTCGGAATGATGTTCGACCCTGATTCGCACGAGCTAAATGACGGCAGTGCCTTTTGGATCATTGGTCAGACCCAAGATGGCGAAATAATTCATACCCAAGCCATGCGTATTTTGAAAACCGGCCCGCGCAATTTGGCGGATTTCATGACCAAACGGTTCGACGAATTCGCGCCGGCTGGCATGGAATTAGACATGGAACGCAGCAGTTACCGTGTTGGCCCTGGTGCCTCACGCATGAGTGGACGCATTGCGTACTGCGGCGAATACTGGATTGGTGGCAAGCCGGGCCAATTCCGCGGCACGGGCCTGTCCTACATCCTCAGCCGCTACGTCTGGTGGCAGACTTTGCAGCATTGGGACCCTGACCACATTATCAGCATCATCGCCCAAGGTACGGCAATGAAAGGATTTGTTGAGCGCGCAAGCATGATGCACACAGAACCGAACGCTGTCAGCATGTGTGCGGTCGGTAGCGAAAAACCGGTTAGTGGCTATTTATGCTACCTACACCGCGAAGATTTGCACTATTTGCTCGATATTCCGCTCAAAACGGCTCTACTTGAAGCTGCATAATCTACGCGACCCTTAAGACATAAAAAAGTGCGGCAACCAAAATAGGTGCCGCACTTTTTCAATTTAAGAGGGTGCAATCAGGGTTAACCGATTGCAGCAGATTTTACGTCATCATCGATGTGCGGCATGTATTGCTGAAAATTGTCTGCAAACATCGCGACCAATTTTGCGGCCTGACGATCATAGCTTTCTGCATTGTCCCAAGTGCGGCGCGGATCGAGCAAAATGTCGGCCACTCCGTTCACGGAAACGGGCACATCAAAGCCGAAATTCGGATCCTTGCGGAAGTCAGCACCAGCGAGTGAGCCGTCGAGCGCGGACGTCAGCAAGGCGCGTGTTGCGCGGATTGGCATGCGTGATCCGGTGCCGTATGCGCCACCTGTCCAGCCGGTATTTACCAACCAGCACGTCGCACCATGCTGTGCGATCTTTTCGCGCAATAGGTTTCCGTAAACTTCTGGGCGGCGTGGCATAAATGGTGCACCAAAGCAGGTCGAGAATGTCGGCTCTGGTTCGGTCACGCCGCGCTCTGTGCCCGCAACTTTTGACGTAAATCCGGACAAGAAATGGTACATCGCTTGGGCTGGTGTCAGGCGTGCGATGGGGGGCAAAACGCCAAACGCATCGCAGGTCAGCATGATGATGTTCTTGGGGTGGCCACCTTGCGCAGATTCGCTGGCATTCGAGATATAGTGCAGCGGATAGGCGCAGCGCATGTTGGCCGTCAGGCTGTCGTCGTCGAAATCCAGTTCTTTGGTGTCCGGATCAAACACCATGTTTTCGATTACAGTGCCGAATTTCTCGGTTGTGGCGTAAATTTCTGGTTCGGCTTCGGCGCTTAGGTTGATCGTCTTGGCATAACACCCGCCTTCAAAGTTAAAGGTACCGCGATCGGACCAGCCATGTTCATCGTCACCGATCAACGTGCGGGCAGGGTCAGCGGACAGGGTGGTTTTGCCAGTGCCGGACAGACCAAAGAACACGGCCGTATCAACAGGATTGCCCGTCGCGTGGTTGGCCGAGCAGTGCATCGGCATCACGCCTTTTTCGGGCAACAAGTAGTTCAGCAACGTGAACACAGATTTCTTGTTTTCACCGGCGTATTCCGTGCCACCGATCAAGATCAACTTTTTATCAAAGTTCATCGCAATGACAGTTTCAGACCGGCAGTTGTGCTTTTCAGGCTGCGCTTGAAAGCTGGGGCAGTTGATGACGGTGAAATCCGCAAGGAAATCATCCAGGTCTTCGCGATCGGGACGACGCAACATGTGGCGGATGAACAAGCCATGCCAAGCCATTTCCGTCACCATGCGCACATTGATTGAATACGCAGGGTCAGAACCACCGATTAGATCTTGGACATAATAGTCTTTGCCCTTCATGTGCTCCAGCATGTCGTCATACAGGGCATCAAATCCGGCTTCGGACATTTCAGCGTTGTTTTCCCACCAGATGGTGTCGATCACGCTGGCTGATTTCACGACGTGCTTGTCCTTTGGGGACCGTCCCGTGAATTTGCCAGTGGTGACTAGAAATGTGCCACCTTTGCCCAATGTGCCTTCGCCGCGTTTCACCGCAGCTTCGATCAGAACAGGCTCTATCTGGTTATAATAAACATTGCCCAGCCCTTTGATGCCTTGATCGCTTAGCTGGAATTGCGGGTTTACCCGTCCAAATGTCATATGCCGTCTCCTGTTTCCGCCAGACGTTATGCTGGGCGGATGATCAAAATGAGAGGCAACTGCGCGGTCACCCTCGTGTGATGTGCGGGTCTTAACATGGCGGTTCAAAGGATGAACAGGCAGGTTTGACGCAGTTAGCGCCACCAATTTCAACTTTGCGCCCCTGTAGTGCGACGTTTCCTACCCGCCTGACGCGAAAGTGCGGCAATTTAGCCATTCCTAACCTGTTTGTGGTTTTAATGTGGCGCGTAGAATGGCCGATTCGCACTTTTGGATTGATTCGAGCGGCCAAAAAGCAAACAGTGACGTAAAAAAATAATGTGGCAGTAGTAGTACAAGGAAACAGGCAATGAACAGGATTGCATTGGTGGACGACGACAGGAACATCCTGACGTCGGTTTCAATGACTCTCGAAGCCGAAGGTTTTGAAGTAGAGACATATAACGACGGACAGGCAGCGCTTGACGCATTTAACAAGAAGATGCCTGATATGGCCGTGCTGGACATTAAGATGCCACGCATGGACGGAATGGATTTATTGCAGCGCTTGCGTCAAAAATCGCAGATGCCAGTCATTTTCCTGACCTCAAAAGATGATGAAATTGACGAAGTGTTGGGCCTGCGTATGGGCGCCGATGACTACGTCAAGAAACCGTTTTCCCAACGTTTGCTGGTCGAACGCATCCGGGCGCTGTTGCGCCGTCAAGATGCGCAAGCTGGTGAAATCGTTGCTGACAGCGAAGAAACCAAAGTTATGGAACGTGGTGAATTGCGGATGGATCCGCTGCGCCATGCGGTCAGCTGGAAGGGCAACGATGTGTCCCTGACGGTCACTGAATTCCTGCTGTTGCAGGCATTGGCCCAGCGTCCCGGTTTCGTGAAATCGCGCGATCAGTTGATGGACGTGGCTTATGACGACCAAGTTTACGTCGATGACCGTACAATCGACAGCCACATCAAACGTTTGCGCAAAAAGATGCGCACAGCCGACGATGAATTCTCAGCGATTGAGACGCTGTACGGTATCGGTTACAGATATAACGAAGACTAAAACTTAAGTGTAACCTCTGGCTTTGGCCGAAAGGACGTTTGTGCGGGATATGGCACCAACTCCATCGCGGGATGGTGATGTGGTTTTGGGCGACGATTGGGTCGCCCCGGACGCCACAGCACCCTCTGAAATGCGCGCTCGCCGTGAACGGCGGGGGCTATTTTCGTTGCGCGCATCTGCGCTTACGCGCAAAATCATCACATTTAATCTGATTGCGTTGAATGTTCTGGTCGCAGGTATCCTGTACCTCAATTCTTCGCGTGACAGTTTGGCAGTGCAGCGCGCCGTTTCGCTGGTCAGCGAAGCAGAATTGATCGCTGACGTTCTTGAGGCGCAATTGCCAACAGGTGCGCCCGTTAATCTGGCCACCGGCGATGGCATTGATGTTGACGCGTCCTTGGACGGTCTTGATCTGCGCAACGGGATCGAAGTGTTCATTTTTGACCCGACCGACGCGTTGATCGCGAGTACCAAAGGCAGCGTTGCCATTCCGGGTGCCCAATCGTCGACCGATGGTGGTGCGACAATCCTGACGGATGGGTTAAGCTGGCTGTGGTCCAAGATTTCGTCGCCATTTACCAACAAAGTGGCCGAACCGGTTGTTCCGATCCAAGACCAATTGGCCGCGCGCGTCGCGCTGAGCCTGACTGACGGCACGCAAATCGGTGATGCAAAAGATGCTGACGGCGGCGCGCTGTTCAGTGTCGTTACGCCAATTCGGCAGGGTACTCTTGCGGTTGGCGCGGTTGCAGTAACCAGCGCGAGCGGTGAAATTGACACGCTGGTACGTGGTGAACGCGAGCGCATGTTGCAGATGTTTATCATCGCAACGCTGGTTTCTATCGGCCTTAGCCTCGTACTTGCCTCGACAATAGCGAACCCACTGTCAGATCTGGCGGCGGCTGCAGAATTGGGTCGCGACAAAAATGCGCGCAAGGTTAATCCGGGCCGTATTCGTATTCCCGATTTGACTGCTCGCCCGGATGAAATTGGTCGCCTCAGTGGTGCATTGCGAGGCATGATTGCCGCGCTTTACAACCGCATTGATGGTAACGAACAATTTGCAGCGGACGTCGCTCATGAAATTAAAAACCCGCTTGCCTCGCTTCGCTCTGCCGTTGGCACATTGCGAATGATCAAGCGCGAAGACCAGCGTGACAAGTTGTTGGATGTTATCGACCACGACGTGCGCCGTCTTGACCGGCTTGTCAGTGACATTTCGAATGCGTCCCGTCTGGACAGTGAACTGGTCAAAGAAGAAGAAGAGCCGTTCAACTTGTTAAACATGCTCGGTAATTTGGGCCAGTATCTGGGCGAAGACGCCAAATCCAAAGGCATCGATTTCATCACGGATCTGCCACCTAACCCGATCGAAATTCATGGGCTCGAGGCCCGTTTGGCGCAGGTTTTTGTAAACCTAATCACCAACGCAATTTCGTTTTGTGAAGAT
Organism: Ascidiaceihabitans sp.; assembly: GCA_047626725.1. GTDB lineage: Bacteria > Pseudomonadota > Alphaproteobacteria > Rhodobacterales > Rhodobacteraceae > Ascidiaceihabitans. The sequence continues at coordinate 12,895 of JBLHSG010000039.1, read as the reverse complement.
GGCGATGCGATCCGGATTTGGGCGCGCAAACGTGAAAACCGCATTCTTGTTGTGGTCGAAGACACCGGACCAGGTATTCCTGATCAGGCGTTGTCCAAGATCTTCAAACGTTTCTATTCGCAACGTCCCGAAGAGCACTTTGGCAACAACTCCGGTCTTGGGTTGGCGATTTCAAAACAGATCGTCGAAGCGCATGGTGGCGTGATCTGGGCCGAGAATATTCGCCCGACAAATGCTGACATTACGTCTGATCCGTTGGGCGCGCGTTTTGTCGTTGGCTTGCCTGTCTAAAGGCAGGTGGATGGATTTTGTGACCCTTCATGCCAGTTGCGTCGCCGTTCAAGGCAAAGGTGTTTTGATCATTGGCGCATCCGGTTCAGGCAAATCATCGCTCGCTCTTGAGTTGATGGCATTTGGTGCGGATTTAATCGCGGATGACTGCACGAAATTGATGCGTGTTGGCCCAGATGTTGTCGCGAGATCCCCTGCGAACATTGCCAACATGATCGAGGCACGCGGCATTGGTATTCTGAACGCAACCGCCGCACCCCAAACCGAAATAACGTGTGTCGTGGATATGGATAACGCCGAACAAGATCGCCTGCCGATCCCACGTTTTTATCCGCTTTTGGGATTGGAAATTCCGTTGCTTCACAAAGTTGAGAACACGGCTTTTGCCGCTGCACTCTTGCAATTCCTTAAGGCTGGACGTCAGAATACGCCATGAGCACATCCGACCCCAACCCACGCCGAGTCGTCTTGGTCACTGGCCCGTCCGGGGCCGGTCGATCCAGCGCAATTCGCGTTCTTGAGGATCTGGGTTTCGAGGCAATCGACAACATGCCGTTGCGCCTGATCCCTGCATTGCTGAGCGACCCTGCCGCTGGCAAACCAATGGCCTTGGGTATCGACCCGCGCAATCGCGATTTTTCGACAATTGCTGTGATGGATGCGTTGGGCCAAATGGCAGGTTTGCCGGGGTTTGTGCCGGAACTGTTATATCTTGATTGTTCCACCGATGTTTTGTTGCGTAGGTTTTCTGAAACCCGCCGCCGTCATCCGATGGGCGACCGCCCTGCCGCTGGGATCACACGCGAATTGGAAATACTGGGCCCGCTGCGCGAGCGCGCGGATGTCCTGATCGATACCAGCAGCCTAAATGTGCACGAACTGCGCGCCGAGGTTGAGGAATGGTTTTCGACCGGTTCGCAGGATCGCCTGTCTGTGTCGGTGCAATCGTTTTCGTACAAACGTGGATTGCCGCGCAGTGTCGACATGGTGTTCGATTGCCGGTTCCTGAACAATCCGTATTGGGAACCATCCCTGCGCAGTGGCACAGGCCAGGACAAAGCGGTGGCAGATTACATCGACAAAGACCCCCGTTACGCCACGTTTCGCCAAAAGGTTCAGGACCTCGCCTTGTGGTTGTTGCCGGCCTACTTAGATGAGGGCAAATCGCATCTGTCCATTGCATTTGGCTGCACAGGCGGGCAACACAGGTCCGTTGCCATGGCTGAGTCTTTGAACCAGTTTTTAAGAGACGCAGGATGGCAGGTGTCGCTCCGACACCGTGAACTTGATCGCCGAAAGAGAGAAGAGACCAACACGTGATAGGCATTGTGATCGTTGCACATGGAGGATTGGCGCGCGAATACCTCGCGGCGATTGAACATGTTGTGGGCTCACAAACCGGCGTGCGGGCCATTTCGATCGAAGCAAACCACGATCGCAGCGATAAACAATCCGAAATTTGCGAAGCGGCAGATGCTGTTGATACGGGCCACGGCGTTGTTGTGGTGACCGATTTGTTTGGCGGATCGCCGTCAAACCTAAGCATGATGGCGTGTCAGCCCCAAGGGCGGCGCATATTATACGGTGCAAACTTGCCGATGTTGATCAAATTAGCTAAATCTCGCCACAAGCCGGTAGCCGATGCCGTGCGTGCTGCTTTAGATGCGGGTCGTAAGTATATAGACAGTCAAAATGTCAGCGCCGAAAGTTAATCCCCTATTATGACCACCTGTTCTCTTGAAATCGTCAATGAAAAAGGCCTGCATGCGCGTGCGTCAGCCAAGCTGGTCGAGGTCGTCGAGGCGTTTGACGCCCAAGCAGAGGTCAGTAAAGATGGCATGTCTGCATCAGGCGACAGTATTATGGGGCTTTTGATGTTGGCAGCATCAAAGGGAAGTATTATTGAAATCGAAACTAGGGGGCCAGATGCGGACGCTTTGTCTGATGCATTGACCGCCTTGGTTGCTGAGATGTTCGGTGAAGGGGCCTAAATTCAGGTCCAACCATGCGATAACACAAAGGTATGAACACGTTGGTCGATAGCGTTCAGGATATGGATGCCGAAGGGCAGGTAGAAGTTGTAAACTTCAAAAAATACGATCGGCGCAGCCTGTCGTATGCATCGACCTTTGACGACCCGTGGAAATCGACAGTTATTCGCATCATGGAAGCGCTGACAGGCAAACTAACTGTCCTGCGTTTGATTAAAAAGTTCGAGAAAAAAGGCACTCCGACCGGCCAAGGATTTTGGCGCGCGGCGTTGGATGTGATGGGGATCGAATTGACGACCCCGCAGGAACAGCTGGATCGCATCCCGAAAACTGGCCCTGTAATTGTCGTGGCGAACCACCCGCACGGGATGGTTGATGGCATGATTTTTGCCGATCTGATTGGCCGTGTGCGTCCTGATTACCGTATTCTCACACGTTCTTTGCTGACAGCAATTGATGAGGTCGCAGGCAGCTACATGATTGCCGTGCCATTTGCCCACGATCCAGAGGCGCTGACCAAAGGCGTTGCGATGCGGGCTGCCGCGATGAAGCACCTTAAGGATGGTGGCGTTGTCGCGCTGTTTCCGTCAGGTGGTGTTGCGCATTCCGAAACATGGTTTGGCCCCGCAATCGAAGACGAATGGAACGTGTTTACCGCGCAGTTGATCCGCCGGTCTGGCGCAACTGTCGTGCCGATGCATTTCCCCGGCCAAAACAGCCGTATCTATCAAATCGCCAACAAAATCTCACCGATTTTGCGACAGGGTTTGTTGCTGCACGAGATCGTGTTTTCGCTGAACAAACCCCAAGGTCCTGTGGTCGGTGACCCGCTAAGTGATGAAGACGTCGCAAAGTGGAAAGACGATCCACGCGGATTTATGGCGTGGCTGCGCGATCACACATTGGCCCTAAGGGGCTAAATCCTACGCCTATAAATTACCGTGTCGGGACAGGAACGTCCCCGCGATAATCGTAAAACCCACGTTGCGTTTTACGACCCAACCAGCCTGCTTCGACGTACTTTGTCAGCAAAGGGCAGGGGCGGTATTTTGTGTCGGCCAACCCGTCGTGCAGCACGTTCATGATCGCAAGGCAGGTATCCAAACCAATGAAGTCCGCCAATTCGAGCGGCCCCATCGGATGGTTCGCGCCCAGCTTCATCGAGCTGTCGATAGATTGCACATTCCCGACGCCTTCATACAGCGTATAGACGGCCTCGTTGATCATCGGCATCAGGATGCGATTGACGATAAAGGCCGGAAAATCTTCGGCAGAGGCGGCGGTTTTGCCCAGACGCTCGACAACCTTTTTACAAGCATCATAGGTCGGCTTGTCGGTGGCAATACCGCGGATCAATTCGACCAACTGCATGATCGGAACAGGGTTCATAAAATGAAACCCCATGAATTTTTCAGGGCGATCTGTCCGGCTGGCCAAACGGGTAATCGAGATGGACGAGGTATTGGATGTCAGAATTGTATGGGGTTGTAGATGCGGTAGCAGGGCATCAAAAATCTGTTGTTTGATCGGTTCTTTTTCAGTCGCGGCCTCAATGATCAGATCGCTTGGCCCGATTTCAGATAGGTCTTGGGTTGTTGAAATCCGGCCCATCGCGGCGGCTTTGTCTGCGGCGCTGATTTTGTCACGGCTGACTTGGCGTTCCATATTTTGGTCGATCAACGCAACCGCGGCGGCCAATGCGTCTGCGCTGATGTCGTTCATCAAGACATCATATCCGGCCAGTGACATCACATGGGCAATCCCGTTGCCCATTTGCCCCGCGCCCACGATTCCGATTTTTTGAATGTCCATGACGATACCTTTTCCAGTCCTGTGTTGCCCCGTTTTTTGACCACACTCCAGCACCATAGCGGTCTGATACGCGCAAGAGCAAGGCGACAAGACGACATGGTATCGCCACATTTGGTTAGGGGTTTGTCAGCACATCGCTGCCATATGTATCCACGGGTGAGTAGAAAGGTGGTTTGCATGAGCTTTGATGCATTGGGCGAGAGTGCCCTTGATTATCTACCGTGTCGTTATGGCACGTCTAAACTGTTGTTTCGGGGGCCGCGACGCACGACGACGGCACCGTATGTGGCGTTTCTGGGTGGTACCGAAACCTATGGGAAATTCATCGAGAATCCATTTCCAGCGCTGGTCGAACAGCAGATCGATATGACCTGCATTAACTTGGGTTGTGTGAATGCCGGCATTGATGTGTTTTCAAAAGACATGCAGATCGCAGAAATGGCAAATGATGCGGCGGTGACTGTTATTCAGGTCATGGGCGCGCAGAACATGTCGAACCGGTTCTATTCGGTGCATCCGCGCCGCAACGACCGATTTTTGCAGGCGTCTGGTTTGTTGCAGGCAATCTATCGCGAAGTCGATTTTGCAGAATTCAATTTCAACAAACACATGTTGGGCCGATTGCTTACATTGTCGCCGGAACGCTTTCAAAATGTGGTCGATGAATTGCGCGCAGCATGGGTTGGGCGCATGCACGGGATGTTGCGTGGAATCAGTGGTAAAACGGTACTGCTTTGGTTTGCGGATCATGCCCCTGAGGATGAATTGGCACCCGATGACGAACGTGATCCGTGGTTTGTGACACGCGAGATGATCGAACAGCTCCGATCCGAAGTCACTGAAGTTGTTGAAATCGTTGCGTCGGAAACGGCACTAGCGTTGGGCACCGAAGGTATGGTGTTCAGCCAAATGGAAACGCCTGCGGCGACAAACCTTATGGGTCCAGCAGCGCATCAAGAAGCAGCAGAGGCTGTATCAGCCAAGTTGCGTGACATGATCGTTTAGAAACGAAAAAGGCCCGCCTGAAAACAGCGGGCCTTTCTACACGTTATCGCGAAAAGCTTAGAGCTTTTCGATCATTTCTGGAACGGCGTCGAACAGGTCGGCGACCAAACCAAAGTCGGCAACTTGAAAGATCGGCGCTTCTTCGTCTTTGTTAATCGCAACAATGACTTTGGAGTCTTTCATGCCGGCCAAGTGCTGGATCGCACCCGAAATACCAACAGCCACGTACAGCTCAGGTGCAACGACCTTGCCTGTTTGGCCAACTTGCCAATCGTTTGGTGCATAACCTGAATCGACAGCTGCGCGGGATGCGCCAACAGCGGCACCCAGTTTATCAGCCAGTTTTTCGATCAGCGCAAAATCCTCTTCGGACCCGACGCCACGACCACCGGACACAACCACACCCGCAGATGTCAGTTCTGGACGATCAGAGGCTGCAACTTTGTCTTCGACCCATGATGACAGGCCGGGATCGCCAGCAGCACCAATGTTTTCGACAGCAGCAGAACCGCCTGTTGCAGCAGCATCAAACGTCGCACCACGAAAGGTGATGACCTTTTTCGCATCGACAGATTTGACCGTCTGCATCGCGTTGCCTGCATAGATCGGGCGTTCGAATGTGTTGGCATCAACCACGGCTGTGGCATCTGAAATCACCATAACGTCCAACAAGGCTGCAACACGTGGCATGATGTTTTTCGCATCTGTCGTCGCTGGCGCTACGATGTGTTCGTAGTCACCCGCCAAAGATACCAACAGATCGGCTACAGGTTCGGCCAAACGTTTGCCGTATAGCGCGTCTTCGGCGCACAGCACTTTGGAAACGCCAGTGATTGTCGCAGCTTCGGTTGCAGCGGCAGCACACGTGGCACCTGTGCAAAGAACGGTCACGTCGCCCAGCGTTGCGCAGGCTGTCACAGCTTTTGCTGTGGCGTCCATTGCCAGTTCGCCATCGTTGACTTCTGCCAGAAGAAGTACAGCCATTATACAGTCCCCGCTTCTTTAAGTTTCGCGATCAGTTCATCCACGGATGCAACCTTGATACCGGCCGCACGCGACGCTGGTTCAACGGTTTTGACAACTTCCAAACGTGGCGTGACGTCAACGCCGTAATCGGCCGCTGTCTTTTCATCCATCGGCTTTTTCTTGGCTTTCATGATGTTCGGCAGGGACGCGTAACGCGGCTCGTTCAAACGCAGGTCAACCGTGACAACTGTTGGCATCGACACTTCGATGGTTTGCAGACCGCCATCAACTTCGCGTGTGACCTTGGCTTTGTCGCCAGAAATCTCAAGCTCAGAGGCAAATGTCGCTTGTGACCAACCCATTAGGGCGGACAACATTTGGCCCGTGGCGTTCATGTCGTTGTCGATCGCTTGTTTGCCACACAAAACCAGACCAGGCTGTTCTTCGTCCACGATCGCTTTGAGGATCTTGGCAACGGCCAGTGGCTCGATGTCTTGATGCACATCGTCTGCTGCAATCACCAGAATGGCGCGGTCCGCACCCATCGCCAGCGCAGTGCGCAGCGTTTCCTGAGATTGTTTGACGCCAACGGATACGGCGATAACTTCGTCCGCTTGACCCGCTTCTTTCAGACGGATCGCCTGTTCGACGGAAATCTCGTCAAACGGGTTCATCGACATTTTTACATTGGCGAGATCAACACCTGAACCGTCCGCTTTGACACGAACTTTCACGTTATAATCGATCACGCGTTTGACAGGTACAAGCACCTTCATGAGCGTCTCTCCTCTGTTATTCGATTCACCCAAACGGGTAAGTCTGACACTTTGAACATTTCTTAGCGAAGCCGCGCCAGTGCTGACAGTGCAAAATCGTCATATTGGCGCAAACCGACGCCGCGTTTCGTTTGTTTTGGCCAGTCTGACGCGAAATTAGCGATTTGCGCCCGGAACCCACAGAACATCTGCACGGCCGCCATCGTTGGCAATGCGCGCTGCGACAAAGAACCAATCGCTTAACCGGTTCAGGTATTTCACTGCGGACGGGTTTACGGCTTCCATTGTGGCCAGCTCGACCGCGAGCCGTTCTGCGCGACGCGCAACGGTCCGACAGACGTGCAAATGCGCGGATAATTTCGACCCACCCGGCAAGATAAAGCTGCGCAGGGGTTCCAACACTTCGTTCATGGCGTCGATTTCATTTTCCAGTCGCGTGACCTGCGCATCGGCCATTCGCAGGGGCGGATATTCAGAATCAGCGTCTTTTTCCATGTCAGGGCGGCACATATCGGCACCTAAATCGAACAGGTCATTTTGAATGCGGCTTAACGCGTCATCAACTGCGCCATCGGCCTCGAGCCGTGCAACGCCGACAAAGCAATTCAATTCATCTGACGTGCCGTAGGCTGTGACTCGCACCGCGTGTTTGGCGACTCGCGCACCATTGCCAAGGGCGGTTTCACCCGCGTCACCCGTTTTTGTGTAGATTTTGTTTAGAACGACCATGGCTGTTAGCCCCCTTGGCGTTTGAGGAAAACATAGATCAGGATCAACACAACAGCGACACCCTGTCCGATGATCCGATACCGCATTAACCGATTGGAATTACTATGCATTTTACCTGATCCTTTGCCGAATCCGAACAACCCAAGGGCAAGGATGCCAGCCACAATCAGGACGGCAATGACAACAAGAGAGAAGAGAGGATCGGACATAAGTTCAGGCTTTCCGTTGCGCGATTTGTTTTACTGTCGTGATTGGGATGTAGTGGTAGCGCACCAAAAAGCGAAGAAATTTCCGCCGCTCAGCGCGATAGAACCCAATCTAAAGCCCGTGTTGGCAGCAAACGGCGCAGGGTGGCCATTAAATATGTCGGTGTCGTGACAAAATAACGCGGACGCGGGCGTTTGGATTCCAGCGCGTGCACCAGCTTTTTCACCACGGCTTCGGGCGGCAATTCAAACGTGTCCGGCCCACTGGAATGATACAGCCGTTCGCGCAATTTGGTTTTGTACTCCTCGGCGCGGGGGGCTTTTTCCCAATCGATCCAGCGTTCAAAATGCGGGATCGAATTGACCCGAATTTTTGATGTCACGGGGCCAGGTTCGATCAGGATAATTTTGATATCGGTGTCACGCATTTCAATGCGCAGCGTGTCTGTCAGCCCTTCGAGCGCGTATTTGGTGGAATTATAGGCCCCACGCCATGGCAACGTAATAAAGCCAAGCACCGAGGAACATTGAATAATTCGCCCGTGCCCTTGGGCGCGCATGACCGGCAGCAAACAGCGGGTCAGTTCATGCCAGCCAAAAAAGTTCGATTCGAAAATTGAACGCAACGCATCAGTTGGCACGTCTTCGACGGCCCCCGGAATCGCATGCGCCCCGTTGTTAAACAGGGCGTCCAAAGTTCCGTTTGTGGCTTCTAACACTTCGTTCAGGCCGCTGTGGATGCTGGCCGTGTCGGTGTAGTCGATCCTTGGACTGTCAAATCCCATCGCACGAAGGCGGTCGCAATCGACTTGTTGCTTGCACGATGCGAACACTCGCCAGCCGCGTTCGCGTAGACCCATCGCTGATGCGAGGCCGATGCCTGACGAACATCCGGTGATCAAAATCGATTTCTGGGTCATATACGCATTTCTAAAATTAGGTCAGCGTATACCATAAGCTGAATTATGTTGTTCTCAACTCTCGTTTAGCAGGAAATCTGCGAGCCACCCAACGGAACCACCCTCGATCGGGCGCATTTTCACCCAACCTTGGCCTGGATCAGACAGGATTTCGACCTCTTGGCCTTTAATCAAGCGGCTGACCACATCATAATTTGTTCCCGGTCCGCCACGCACGTTCACGCGGTTGCCCGAAACGGTCCGAACGATCGCTTGGGTTTCTGCCTCTAGTGAGGCGGGCAAAACGGCGGCGGCTGTTTCAGACAGGCCGGTGATCAGGCTGGGCAAGATGATTTTCGACGCGGTTTCGATGGACGTATCCAGATTTGTTGTCGCCGTTGCAGGGATCAATTTTGCAGCAACCGGTGTGTCCGATTGCGTGGTGTCCGTGGTGCCCAACGCGGCCAAGGTGACGCTGCTGCGCGAAACCTCGTTTGGTTTAGGGACAACAACAGGCGTGTCTGACTGAACGCTGGCGATTTGCGTTTCCGGTTCGGCCGGAACTGACAAAACAGCGTCGTCAATACGGCTAACGCGCAGTGCATTCGGATCAAAATCAGCGCCATCGCTCATTTCGTAAAATGCAAAGCCAAGCAGGCCAAAGGTAACAAGGATAAACGATTTCATAACAGCGACCCCCAGATCACAACTCAGTAAGGCTTTAGCGAGTCGGGCAAAGCTAACACACTGAGCGATTTGGTTCAGGGGCAAGGTGACGAATTTTTCCCCGTAAGCGGCACACGTGGCTTGGATGCAACGACAATTGTGGCCGGGTTGTGCGCAGCAATTTTGCGCTATGACGTAAAACCGTTCGATATGGGGCGATTGTCGGCTTGTTCGTTTAACGCCGCGACGCTACACACCATCTATGGCAGATACCACAGATACCCCCAACATGGACCTAAGCGAACCGCTGCGCCGCGCGTTGGGCGACCGGTATTTGACCTATGCGTTGTCCACAATCATGCACCGTGCCCTGCCTGATGCGCGTGACGGGCTAAAGCCTGTGCACCGTCGTATTTTGTATGCGATGCGTGAATTGCGACTGGCGTCTAATGGCGGTTTCCGCAAATCAGCCAAGATTTCCGGCGACGTGATGGGCAACTATCACCCGCATGGGGACGCCGCGATTTACGACGCGATGGCCCGTCTGGCCCAAGATTTTAACGTTCGATTCCCGCTGGTGGATGGCCAAGGTAACTTTGGCAACATCGACGGTGATAACCCAGCTGCTGCCCGTTACACCGAGGCGCGCATGACCGCCGTGGCCGAGGCCATGCTTGAGGGTTTGAACGAAAACGCCGTTGATTTCCGTGAAAATTATGACGGCACACTGACCGAACCGGTTGTGTTGCCTGCGCAGTTTCCGAATCTGCTGGCCAACGGATCCACCGGCATTGCTGTGGGCATGGCGACCAACATTCCGCCGCACAATATCGCGGAACTGTGTGACGCTTGTATTCACATGATCAAAGTGCCGGATGTGCGCGACGAAACCTTGCTCAACTACGTGCCTGGCCCTGATTTTCCGACGGGCGGTATCATTGTTGAAACCCCCGAAAGCATCGCGAACGCGTATCGCACTGGCAAAGGTGGTTTCCGCCTGCGCTGTCGTTACGAGGTCGAGGATCTGGGCCGTGGTCAGTGGCAGATTGTCGTCACTGAAATTCCGTATCAGGTGCAAAAATCCAAGCTGATCGAAAAGATCGCGGAACTGATCCAAATCAAGAAAATACCGATCCTTGGGGATGTGCGTGACGAATCTGCGGATGATATTCGTCTGGTTCTGGAGCCGCGGTCGAAAAACGTCGATCCGGATGTGCTGATGGGCATGATGTATCGCAACTCTGATCTTGAGGTGCGGTTTTCGCTAAACATGAACGTGTTGATCGACGGGCTGACGCCAAAAGTCTGCTCGATGAAAGAAGTGCTGCGCGCCTTCCTTGATCACCGTCGCGAGGTTCTGATCCGGCGTTCGACCCACCGGATGGAAAAAATCGATCACCGTCTTGAAGTGCTCGAAGGCTTTATCGTCGCCTTCCTGAACCTTGATCGTGTGATCGATATTATCCGTTACGATGATGATCCCAAAGCAGGCCTGATGCGCGAAGACTGGTCCAAGGATCATGTGCGCGCGATGAGCGAGGCAGACTATGTGCCGCCGGGTCCGTCTGATGGCGAACTGTCCGAAGTGCAGGCTGACGCGATCCTGAACATGCGTTTGCGGTCGTTGCGCCGTTTAGAAGAAATCGAATTGCTACGCGAACAATCTGCCTTGATGGAAGAACGCGCCGGGCTTGAGGATTTGCTGGAAAACGATGGGGTCCAATGGGACAGCATCACGGCGCAATTGAAAGAAACCAAAAAACAGTTTGGCAAAAACTGGGTGATCGACGGCGTCAATCGCGGTCAGCGCCTTACGACGTTTGCCGAAGCTGGCGAAGTTGCGGATGTCCCCCTTGAGGCGATGATCGACCGCGAGCCAATCACCGTTGTGTGCAGTGAAATGGGCTGGATTCGCGCGATGACGGGCCACATCGATTTGACCCGCGAGCTGAAATTCAAAGACGGCGATGGGCCACGGTTTACCTTCCATGCGGAAACAACTGACCGCCTGTTGGTCTTTGGCGCGAATGGTCGTTTTTATACGATGAGCGCGTCAAACTTGCCTGGTGGGCGTGGCATGGGTGAACCGTTACGTTTGATGGTTGATCTGCCAAACGAGGCCGAAATCCTTGATATTTTCATCCACAAACCAGACCGCCGATTGATGGTCGCATCCTCTGCGGGCGACGGTTTTATCGTGCCCGAAGCAGACGTTGTCGCGCAAACACGGTCCGGCAAACAGGTGTTGAATGTGCGCGGCGATACGCGCGCTTTGGTCTGTAAACCGGTTCAGGGCGATTTTGTCGCGGTGGTTGGTGAAAACCGCAAAGTGCTGTTGTTCCCCTTAGAAGACCTGCCAGAAATGGGTCGTGGCAAGGGCGTTCGACTGCAAAAATACAAAGATGGCGGGCTGTCTGACGCGACCACTTTTGTGCGCGAACTTGGCCTGAGTTGGCTAGACCCTGCTGGACGTACGCGGACTGAAAATGAACTGGACGAATGGATCGGCAAGCGGGCAGGGACCGGTCGCATGGCCCCACGTGGTTTCCCGCGCGATAACAAGTTCAACTAATCAGGTTCGGCGATTGGCCGAATGATGCCGCCCCGTTCTACATCTGTTGATATAAGTGCCGCACCGGTTCTGACAAACGTGTGCTGCCAATTGCGCATAGGGCCGACGTCGGGTATCGCGGGTGTGATATTTTTGGGGAGTACGCGCATGCTACGTTGGGTTTCTGGTGTTTTGTTGATGTTAAGTGTTGCGGCCTGTAATGGCGCTGCAGATTTGCAAGACGCGGCTGTCCCGCTTGGTGATTTCAGCCTTGTTCATAACATTGTAGTCGCCCCCAAAGCCGTAAAAGGGCCACTGAGCCGCGAGGTCAGCAAAGACGAATTGTCGGCCGCAATGAAGGCTGCAATCGCCGAACGCTTTGATCGGTACGAAGGTGCAAAACGCTATCATTTTGGCGTCAGCGTCGAAGGTTACGTTTTAGCACAACCCGGCATTCCAGTGGTTCTGTCACCCAAGTCCGTCCTGATTATCAACCTCACGGTTTACGATGATGCAGCGGGTAAAAAGCTGAACGAAAAACCGCACCAGATCACAGTTATCGAGTCGTTTAGTGGCGGCACAATTGTTGGCTCCGGCTATACGATGTCGGCAGCAGAGCAGTTGAAAAACCTGTCCCAAAACGCGGCCAAATCGATTGAACGCTATTTGGTCAAACAACAAAAAGAACAAGGTTGGTTTGGCGGCGCACAGTAACGCCTTCAAATTACGTATAATTCCGCACACAACCGCGTCTTGCAAGTGACAGGCGCGCACCAAGGCACAAGAGGTGCTTGATTTATCTGTGAAATGACAATAAATCGCGCGGCAGAAGAACTTCGGGCCGCGACGCGCGGTCCCTCAATCAAAGGGCGATGGCACCATGGCTAAGGCAAAGTTTGAACGTAATAAACCGCACGTAAACATCGGCACGATTGGTCACGTTGACCACGGCAAGACGACGTTGACGGCAGCGATCACCAAGTATTTTGGTGACTTCAAAGCG
>JBLHSG010000038.1:0-37676 GCA_047626725.1 Ascidiaceihabitans sp. | reverse complement strand
TTTATTCACAAACGTGTGCAGCGCGACGGTGTGCCGCCCAGTTTTGACGAGATGAAAGAGGCGCTGGATCTGCGATCTAAATCCGGCATTCACCGATTGATCACAGCGCTAGAGGAACGTGGATTTATCCGCCGCCTCGCGCATCGTGCCCGTGCCATCGAGATCGTGAAACTGCCCGAAAGCATGGGTGGCGCGTCAAGCGTGACAGGCGGGTTTACCCCACGTGTTATCGAAGGTGATCGCCCTGATGGGCCGCCGCCGTCCTCTGCTATTCCATTGGTTGTCGATGCGTTCGATGTGCCTGTGATGGGCAAAATTGCGGCTGGCGTGCCGATCGAGGCGATCAACCAGATGTCGCATTCTGTGGCTGTTCCGGGCCAAATGCTGTCAGGTCGCGGCAATCACTATGCCCTTGAAGTCAAAGGCGATTCGATGATCGAAGCCGGCATTAATGACGGTGATGTGGTCGTGATCGAGGAAACTGCGGTTGCGCAAAATGGTGACATCGTTGTGGCCTTGGTTGAAGATCAAGAAGCGACGTTGAAACGCTTTATGCGTCGCGGCAATACAATCGCGCTAGAGGCTGCAAACCCTGCCTATGAGACGCGTGTGTTCACCGATGATCGTGTGAAAATTCAGGGCAAATTGGTCGGCTTGATCCGCACCTACTAATGTGATTTTAGGGTGGGCCTAACTGGCCCGCCTTTTGCTATTTCCAGCCTGACCAAAGCCGATCACCGCTGGCATCACGCGCGGTTTGCATCGTGATTTTTCCTGCTTTTTCGTAGAACGCAACTGCGCCTGTGTCACGCAACGTGATCGGGTCAATGACAGTGCAGCCTGTGATGGTTTGCTCTGGTTTGACGCTGGCAACGATCACCTGATCGGCACGGCATGTGTTGATGGTCGCGACCGCCTTTTTGCCAATCACATGAACCAATTCGATATCGCCGATTTGTTTCGATTTGATGCGACCTGTGTCCCCGCCCCATCGCAATGCCGCCTTGTCTTGATCCACAGGGTCACCGTCGTTTTCGAGCCAGTTCGACGCGACAAATCCCGCACCTTTGGGTTTGCTCAGCGCGCGGCCATCTTCGGTCATGATCCCGATAATTGACGCAGAATCAGACACTAAAGCCGTTGGCCGATCACCCTGCCCCCATAGAAAAAAGGCCGCGATCATCGGGATCACACCGATCAAGCGGCTGCGCCCTTGCCACAAAATCAGCCAAATCAAACCCAAGGCCAGCATCGGCAGCACGATCATGCCGGGCCCAATCACATAACCACGCGCACCATCCATTGCGGCCACATAATCCGCGACGCCAAGGATCCAGCGCAGGCCCAAACCCATCAACCACAGGCCGCCGCCCTCAAGCCCGAAAGGTGCCAAAACCAGCGACAAAACTGCCGCAGGAATGACAAGAAACCCCATCAACGGCACGCTAAGCAAATTGGCGAGCAACCCGTAATACGCAACCGTGTTAAAATGCGCCGCACCGATGGGGGCTGTCACCAGCCCTGCCACGGCAGACGAAATCACAACAGCAACAACGGGTTGCGCCCATTTCGGACCAATTCGAATGTCATTATTGCGAAGCCATTCGAACACCGCAACCAGGCCGGCAGTGGCGGCAAATGACATCTGAAAACCGGGGCCTAACAACGCCTCTGGTCGCAGGATCAAAACCACGATGGCGGCGATGGCAACACTGCGCAAACTGATGGCGCGCCGGTCTAAAATCACGGCCATTAGCATCACTGCCACCATCACAAACGCACGTTCTGTGGATACATTCCCGCCCGACAGCCCAAGGTAAACAGCCGCAGCAATCAGCGCGCCACCTGCCGCGACCTTGCGCACCGGCATCCGTTGGCCAACATAGGGTAAAATGATCAAAACCAACCGCAGCAGTGCAAAGACAAAACCGGTCAGCAACCCCATATGCAGGCCCGAAATCGCGATCAAATGCGCGGTATTGCTGGCCCGTAAATCCAACAGCGCATCTTGTGACAAACCGCTGCGATCCCCCGTAGTGACCGCGGCGGCAAATCCACCCACATCGCCGGGCAAAAGGCTGCGCACATGCGCCGAGACATCCATGCGAATACGAAACACAACCTGCGACCAGTCATTTTGGGACAGTGCAATCGCCAACAGCGGCACCCGCGTGTACCCGACCGCCCCCAATTTGGCGAACCACGCATGTCGCTGAAAATCAAAACCACCGGGTTCAACAGGCCCACTGGGCGGCGATAAATGACCCGTGGTCATCACCCGCAACCCCGGTTTTGGCGTGATCCCAAGCATGCTGTCCCCATGCAATGAAATGCGCACACGTGACGGGGTGCGATCCGGCGATACCCGATCCAGTCGGACGTTATCCAATGTCAGGCGCACAGCGTCAGATGCGGATCGATCGATGCCAATAATCCGCCCTTCGATCGGGCCGTAGTATCGAAAACTTAGAACCGGATGATCAAGGGCATTGGCGCGCGCGGATGCCAATACAAAACCGCCTAATACCAATGTGATCGACAGTGCAAAGGGCGCGAATATCTCGTTCGACCGGATCGCTATCAACAAGAATATCGCGGCCAGCGCGCATGCCATTAGAATCTGTGCCAAAGACGGTTCAAACCTGAGCGAAAAATAGCCCCCGATTCCGATCGCCATGCACACCGGAACCCACGCAAACATGTGCCCACGCTGCGTCAAAATGATCGTCGCTAACATATGTGCGCAACCAATGCCTGCCGCATACTTGCCCCGAGCCCCACCGCTGGATAGATAGTGTCTGATGCTATCTTATTGATGGTTACTGAAAGGTTAAGTTCCCCCATGTCCCAAGCTGTTGTCACGCGATTTGCCCCTTCGCCTACGGGTTTTTTACACATTGGCGGGGCGCGCACGGCCTTGTTTAACTGGCTGTTTGCCCGTGGTCGTGGCGGCAAATTCCTGCTGCGCGTCGAGGACACGGATCGCGAGCGTTCAACGCCCGAGGCAACAGCGGCGATCTTGCAAGGCATGGCATGGCTGGGGCTGGATTATGATGGTGAAATGACCAGCCAGTTTGACGGGGCCACGCGCCACGCTGAGGTCGCGAATGATCTGCTGGCACAGGGCAAAGCCTACAAATGTTTTTCGTCGCAGGATGAAATTCAGGCATTCCGTGATGCGGCCAAGGCGGCAGGCACATCAACCCTGTTTCGCAGCCCGTGGCGTGACGCAACTGATCACCCCGATGCCCCGTTTGTGGTCCGGATTAAGGCCCCCATCGACGGCGTGACCGTGATCCGCGATCAGGTGCAGGGCGACGTGACAATCCGCAACGACCAGCTGGATGACATGGTCCTGCTGCGCTCTGACGGGACGCCGGTTTACATGCTGGCCGTGGTTGTGGACGATCACGATATGGGCGTCACGCACGTGATCCGCGGCGATGACCACCTGAACAATGCCGCCCGTCAAATGACGATCTACACCGCGATGGGCTGGGATGTGCCGGTTTGGGCGCATATTCCGCTGATCCACGGGCCGGATGGCAAGAAACTGTCGAAACGGCACGGGGCGACGGGCGCGCAGGAGTATCAGGCTTTGGGCTATCCCGCGGCTGGCATGCGCAACTACCTGACCCGCCTGGGTTGGAGCCATGGGGACGACGAATTTTTCGACGACGCCCAAGCGCGCGACTGGTTTGATCTGGATGGCATTGGCAAAAGCCCTGCCCGTCTGGATTTTAAAAAGCTGGAAAACATCTGCGGTCAGCATATTGCGGCGGCAAGTGACGCTGCGTTGCAGCACGAAATCATCGCCTTTCTGGACGCCGCTGGCCTACCTGCGTTCACAAATGCGCAATCTGACGGTATTTTACGCGCGATGCCGCTTTTGAAAGAACGGGCCAAGACTTTTCCTGAACTGATTGAAAAGGCTGAATTTATTCTGGCTTCACGCCCTATTGAACCGGATGAAAAAGCGGCCAAGCACCTTGATCCGGTATCCCGTGGTATACTGAGTGAATTGACGCCGCACTTGCAAACTGTTAGCTGGGAGCGAGACAGTCTTGAGACTGTGCTGAACGATTTCGCCGAAGGTAAAGACACCAAGTTTGGCAAGTTGGCAGGCCCGTTGCGGGCCGCCCTTGCAGGACGCAGCGCTACGCCGTCGGTTTTTGATATGATGTTGGTTTTGGGGCGTGAAGAAACGCTCGCTCGCCTGACAGACGCCGCGCACTGATACGGTTTTAACCCGTTGGTAAGGTCCGCCGCGATAACGAAGCACTTGGGGCGGGTTTTGCCCCTCACGAATGGACCCGGTCGCGCGCCTTGATTTTGCGCGCAGGGCCTCATGCCGTCAGGAGAAACCTGCGGCCGATATAGGAAGGGATGACATGTCCGAGACGCAAAAATCCGCAACGCTGAGCATTGATGGCAAAGAGTATGAGCTGCCAATATTTTCGCCCACCGCAGGCCCTGATGTCCTTGATATCCGTAAACTTTATGCCCAAGCGGGCGTGTTCACCTATGATCCGGGTTTCACATCGACTGCCAGCTGTGACAGCACGATCACGTTCATTGACGGCGATAAAGGTGAACTGCTGCACCGTGGTTATCCGATCGACCAACTGGCCGCAAATTCCCACTATCTAGAGGTCTGCTATCTGTTGCTGTATGGTGAATTGCCATCGCCAGCTGAGTTGGAAGATTTCGAATCTCGCGTCACAAATCACACGATGATTCACGAACAGATGATGTATTTGTTCCGTGGTTTCCGTCGTGATGCGCACCCGATGGCAATCATGAACGGTGTTGTCGGCGCGATGTCTGCCTTCTACCACGATTCCACCGATATTACCGACCCGTGGCAGCGCGAAGTCGCCTCGATCCGGATGGTCGCGAAAATGCCGACAATTGCGGCGATGGCCTACAAATATACCATTGGTCAGCCGTTTGTGTATCCGCGCAACGATCTGGATTACGCGTCTAACTTCTTGCGCATGTGCTTTGCTGTGCCAGCCGAAGAATACGAAGTGAACCCGATTTTGGCCCGCGCGATGGACCGCATTTTCATGCTGCACGCGGATCACGAACAGAACGCGTCGACATCGACTGTACGTTTGGCATCTTCGTCCGGCGCGAACCCGTTTGCTTGTATCGCTGCCGGTATTGCCTGCCTCTGGGGCCCTGCCCACGGTGGTGCGAACCAGGCATGCTTGGAAATGTTGCAAGAAATTGGCACGCCGGATCGCATTCCTGAATACATCGCTCGCGCCAAAGACAAGAACGATCCGTTCCGTCTGATGGGCTTTGGTCACCGCGTTTACAAAAACTTTGACCCGCGCGCGACTGTGATGAAAGAAAGCGCCGACGAAGTTCTGGAATTGCTGGGCGTCGAAAACAACCCGACCCTGCAAGTCGCCAAGGAGCTGGAAAAAGCGGCCCTTGCCGATCCGTATTTCGCAGAAAAGAAACTGTTCCCGAACGTCGATTTCTATTCGGGCATCATCCTCGAAGCGATGGGTTTCCCGACGTCGATGTTCACCCCGATCTTTGCGCTTTCGCGTACAGTTGGCTGGATTTCACAGTGGAAAGAAATGATCGCCGACCCACAAAACAAGATCGGGCGCCCGCGTCAGTTGTATCTGGGCGACACCAGCCGCGATTACGTGGATATCGAAAACCGCTAAGCCTGATTTGGGCGGCTTTGCCCGAATCAAACACAAGATTTCAAGCCGCTGCAACGTCATGTTGTGGCGGTTTTTTGTTGTTATCTTTTGCACTTTTCAATTTTGTTTCTCAGCTTGAAACAGTCACGGGTCAAAATTTGAATTCGCATTTCTCATTCGTTAACAAATGATGAAAATCGCGTGTAAACAAGGATTGTGAAATGGCCGGTATAGTATTGTTAAGTTTGTTGGGCTGGGGCCTGGTTTATACATTGGTGTTTGATGACGACGACGACACATCAAGCGCTGCAAGAGAAGACGGATCAGGCGAAACCGAGGCCACAGACCCATCAACAGATGGCTCTGACATCCTTGAAGGGGACGCGGGCGACAACCGAATCTTTGGCAACGGCGGCGACGATCTGATCACTGGCGGCGCTGGTGATGACGAATTGTTTGGCGGCGCGGGCACTGACATTGTGTTGGGTCAAGACGGCGATGATTTTGCACGTGGCGGCACCGGCGACGACCTTTTGACCGGCGGCGAAGGCGAAGACACCCTGCGCGGCGATGCGGGCGACGACCTGATCCTAAGTGCCGATCTGCTGGACGAGGTCGCCTATCTGGCCTCAATCGAAAACGCGCAAAACATCGACGATATCGACGTCAATTTCACCTTTGATACCGACGAGGACGAAGCCGACACAGTCTTTGGCGGGTCTGGCGATGATCTGATTTTGTTTGGCAGCAACGACGTTGTGTCCGGCGGCAATGGAGAGGACATTTTGACAGGCGGCGACTGGATGGAACCGGGCGATGCGGCCATCATCACCGACTATGAACGCGGCACCGATGTGTTGGTCTATTCCTACGCGGCAAACACGCCGGAACCCGTTGTTTCATTCACCGAAGTCGCTGACGGTGACGACGCCGAAGTGCGAATCAATGGCGAAGTTGCGATGGTTTTGCAGGGCATTGATTTCAGCACACTCACCTTGGCTGATGTGATGCTAGCGCAGCGTCCAACTTAGGCGAGAACGTACAACTCTATCGCGAAGGACTAGCGTCGTTTTTCGCGCAATAGGGGTGGTTTATAAGTTATTGTTGCCAGCGTATGAACATTTCAAGGCCATATCTTGACCTGTGAGGCGATCGCACTTTAGCTTATTTTTGAAGCGATTTTATGGTGGGTTAAACGTGTTACAGATTTTACTTTTTGCACTTCCGGGACTGTTGCTCGGGTATGGTATTTACGAGCTTGTTGACGACAGCAGCAGCGACAATGGCGACGAAACCATCACTGGGAACGATCAAGCCAACAACATCGACGGCAAAAACGGCAACGATCTGATCGCCGGACTTGGCGGCAATGACAACATCGAAGGCGGCAGCGGCAACGACACAATCGACGGCGGCACTGGCGACGATGTGGTGGTTGGCGAACTCGACAACGACGTGATCATCGGCGGCGAAGGCGATGATTTACTGCAAGGCGGCCAAGGCGCTGATTCCGTTTCGGGCGATGCAGGCGAAGACTGGGTCGAAGGCGACGCAGGCAACGACACGCTGGATGGCGGCGCGGATTCCGATCTGGTGTTTGGCGGCCGAGGCAGCGATCAGGTTTCGGGCGGCGAAGGCGATGATTTGCTGTTTGGTGGCAAAATTGCGGGCACGCCGCTGAGCCTGACTGAAATGGTATCCTTGCGCGATGGGGAACCGTTGGCCGACATTTTGAATTCGTCAACGAACAACGCGGCGTTGTTTCGCGATGACAACGAAGCAGACACGCTAAACGGTGGCACAGGCGATGACCTGTTGATCGTTGGCGCAGGCGACACGGCCATTGGCGGCGAAGGCGAGGATATGTTTTCGCTGCTCGCTGACCAAGTCGGCACCGATGCTTTGACGGGCGACCCATTGTTCGGGGACCCTGCCCTGATCAGCGATTTTACGGACGAGGATTCTTTGGTTGTGATCACCTACAACGCCACATCGCCCGTGATTGATGTGACCGTGGATGGCGAGGATGCCTTGGTTACAGCAAACGGCGAATTCCTGGCACGTGTCACGGGCGCAGGGGCAACTCTGAACGCCAGCGACATTTCGATTATGCCAGCGCCACGGGTCGGCGATCTGGATCCTAATCTATAGGGTCCGACGTCCGGTCATACGATCAAGACGGCACTAAAAATGCAAACAACGAGGAGAACCAAATGGACACCTCAGATCGCTACACAGACACATCAAGCGCGCAGTGGGATGCCCTGTTGCGCGCGCCAATGACCGAAACCGAAGTCGCGTTTGTGCCGGACCCGCAGGCCGACACGGATCAGATTGTGGTCATTTACAACGCCCGCAATGCGCCGCCGGTTGTGACCATCGATGCAGATTACAGCCCGTCGATCTTTACCCTGCGCGCAGATGGCGCCCCGTTGGCAGTGTTGTCACGGGACGCGGCACATGTGCCAAATGCAAACGACGTGGTGCTTGTTGCGCGCCACGCCTTTCACCGCGCTTAAACGGGTTTAGCGCCCTTCAAAGTCAGCTTTGCGTTTTTCCATAAAGGCCAGAACGCCTTCTTTGAAATCACGGGTACGGCCGCAATTGCCCTGCTCTTTTGCCTCTAGGGCCAGCTGTTCGTCGCGGGTGTTGTCCCATGTGCCACGAATGGCGATCTTGGCAGAGGCATAGGCGGCCGTGGGCCCGTTTGCTAAATAGGCTGCGCGTGCTTTCCAATGTTCTGCGAACACATTGTCATCGACGGCTTCCCAGATCATGCCCCAGTTGTCCGCCTGACGCGCGGTAATTTTGTCTGCAAACAGCGACGCGCCCATGGCTTTGGCCATGCCCATCGTGCGCGGCATTGTGTAGGTGCCACCGGCGTCGGGGATCAGGCCAATGCGCGTAAAGGCCTGCATGAAATATGCGCTTTCTGCTGCGATCACGACATCAAACGCCAACGCCAGGTTTGCACCCGCCCCTGCTGCTGCACCGTTTACTGCGGCGATTGTCGGCACGGGGCAGTCAAAAATCGCCCGCAACATCGGTTCGTATTCATCGCGCAAAGACTGTTCCGGATCGCCGTCCCCACCGGAACGATCACCCAAATCCTGACCCGAACAGAAGGCGCGCCCTGATCCTGTCAACACAACGCAGCGGGCTTTTTTCCCCGACGCGGTCATGGCGTGTTGAATTTCGGCGCGCATTTGCGTGTTCATCGCATTCATCACATCGGGGCGCTCCAACATGATCGTGGCGACACCGTCGGTGATGTTCAGGGTAAGCGTTTGATAATCCATGGGCGCGGCTTCCTATTGAGGGCGTGTTGGTCCCTCAATATCAAACCAAGCGGTTCAGAAAAGCGAAACCGCGCGTCATTCTTCTAATATCTTGGCCAAACGCGCGGCTTCATCGTCGCTTAGCGCGTCATCATTGGGTGTTGTGGCCCGTGAACGCCCGCGAATGTAGATCAAACCAGAGCCACAGGCGATCAACAGCATCAGCGGCCCTGCCCCCCATAGCAGCCAATTTGCCCCGGTAACGCGCGGCTGTAGCAACACGTATTCGCCGTAGCGTTCAACAATAAAATCAACGACTTGGGTATCAGTGTCACCCGCCACCAGCCGGTCACGCACAAGGATGCGCAAATCACGCGCCAGCGATGCGTGGCTTTCATCGATGCTTTCGTTTTGGCACACAAGGCACCGCAGCCCTTTGGAAATTTCGCGCGCGCGGGTTTCCAGAACCGGATCGCTCAGAATTTCGTCCGGTTCCACGGCAAAGATTGGTGTTGCCAACATCATCAGGATGAAAACAAAACGCTTCATTCTGCCGGAACTTCGTTTGATGCGGGCATTGGGCTGGCTTTGCGTGCGCCTGCTGCGACACGGAAACGCCGATCTGACAGGCTCAGCAAACCGCCAAGCGCCATCAGCGCGCAGCCGATCCAGATCCAGTTGGTCAATGGTTTCACATACACACGCACGGCCCAGCCGCCATTTGCCTGCGCGTCGCCGATCACAACGTAGACATCGCGCGCCAGATTGTAATGAATCGCCGCCTCGGTTGTGGGCATTTGCGCCACGGGATAAATGCGTTTTTCAGGGTACATGCGGCTGATAATCTGCCCGTCGCGCGCCAATGTTATGTCGGCAATTGTCGCCAGATAATTCGGCCCTTCTGCCTCGCGCACGTCGTTTAAAGTGAATGTGTACGCACCGACATCATAGGGCTGCGCGATTTGGGCGACACGAATGTCTTCGTACTGCCACGACGTGATGCCTGCGACCCCCAACATCGTAATACCAAGGCCAGCGTGCGCTGTCATTTTACCCCAATCAGCACGCGGCAGACGACGCAACCGACCCCAGCGATCACCACCGCGACCAGTGCGCGATCCCAGATCAATCACCGCACCCATGACCACCCACGCGGCCAAAAACACACCGATTGGTCCCAAAACAGATCGCCCAGTTTGCATTGCCCACACCAGCGCACCAATCGCCATCGCCAGCACAAAGGCATAGCGCAACGGATACATCGCGCGTTTCAGTTCGGCCCGCTTCCACGGCATCATCGCGCCCACAGGCATGACCAGCCCCAGCACCAACATGAACGGCGTAAAGGCCATGTTAAAAAACGGCGGCCCAACAGACAGCTTGCGATCAAAGAACATCTCGGCGACCAGCGGCCACATTGTGCCGACAAAAACGACAAAACAGCTGACGGCCAGCAGGATATTATTGGTCAACAGCGCGCTTTCACGACTGACAACACCAAACACGCCCTTGGCCTCAAGTGCGCCGGCGCGAAAGGCAAACAAGATCAGCGCCCCCCCCGTAAAGAACGCGAGGATCATCAAAATAAACACGCCGCGTTCGGGATCATTCGCAAAGGCATGCACCGATGTCAGCAGGCCGGATCGCACGATAAACGTGCCGATCAACGAAAACCCAAAGGCAAGGATCGCCAGCAGGATTGTCCAGGATTTCAGGCTTTCGCGTTTTTCAACAACGATGGCGGAATGCAGCAAGGCGGCGGCCAACAACCACGGCATGAACGATGCGTTTTCGACCGGGTCCCAGAACCAGAAACCACCCCAACCCAGTTCATAATAGGCCCACCAAGAGCCAAGCGCGATGCCGATCGTCAGGAAAATCCACGCCGCCAACGTCCACGGGCGCACCCAGCGCGCCCAAGCCGCATCAACGCGCCCTTCGATCAATGCCGCCACAGCAAAGCTGAACGCCATGCTTAGACCAACATAGCCAAGGTACAAAAATGGCGGGTGAAAGGCCAATCCGGGGTCTTGCAAAAGCGGGTTCAAATCCTGCCCGTCAAAGGGCGGCGTCACCAACCGCGCAAACGGGTTTGACGTGAACAAAATAAAGGCAAAAAACGCAACTGCGATGGCAGATTGAACGGCCAAAACCCGTGCGCGCAACGTCGGTGGCAAATTACCACCAAACCACGCAGCCGTCGCGCCAAACAGGGTCACGATCAGCACCCACAGCAGCATTGATCCTTCGTGATTGCCCCATGTGCCGCTGATTTTATACAGCATCGGTTTGGCGGAATGGCTGTTCAAAACCACAAGGCGCAGTGAAAAATCTGACGTGATAAACGCCCACATCAGGGCCCCAAACGCGAACGCGGTCAGCAAGAATTGCGCCGATGCAGCGGGATCAGCCAATGCCATCCACGACCGCCAGCCTTTGTGCGCACCAACCAGCGGCACCACACACTGAACAATTGCCACCATAAAGGCGAGGATAAGGGCGAAGTGACCGAGCTCTGTAATCATGAACCAACTATAGGTCGCGGCGGCCTGCGCGCCAATGGGATTCGACGCGCAAGCAGGTTCACATTGTCGCGGGTGTCAGGTTTTGCGCCGGCGTTGCCACGATTCAAGGGCCGCATTGCTGTCCGGCAAGATCGACGCCGCCGCCAAACGATTGTCGCCCGATGTGTTTGCCGCACCGACATCTTGGGCGCGCAGTGCTTTCAGTGCTTGGATGTTTTCCATGACCTGCGGCACCGCAGCCATTGTGCCGACGATTTCACGCTGGAATTGCTGGCTTTTCACCTGATGACGCGCGCCAAAATAAAACGACACAATGACACCCAACAGCCACCAAAGCGGTTCCGGCACCAGCGCGATCCCCTGCATACGTTGTGAAAACCACAGCGGATCGATCATCGCCGTGACGAACAACCCCAACGTACCAAGCGCCAGCATCGGACGTGGCAAACGGTTTACGCCATCCATGAACCGGTCAAACCAGCCCTGCCGTGGCACCGCAAATTCAGCGCCGTATTGCTGCATCGCTTGCATCTGTACTTGGGCTGCGCGCCCGCCACCTGCCTCGGCGTTTTCGCGAAACACCTCGACCGTTTCGCGCACGACATTGCCGCCGCCAAACATCACTTGAAACACGCGTTCTACTAGGCCCATCGCGCCACCCTCCGTTGAAACTCATCCATGCTCAGGTGGTACGCGGGGGCCATGAATTCTTCGGCCCGTTTGATCCACCCGCCTTTGCGACCTGCCTGCGTGCGCGCATATTTGCGGCTGGCGGCACGTTTATCAGCTAGTCGGAAATAATAGTTACGCCGCGCAATACCGTATGCATCCACAATATGATCCGCCGCCTGATCGTGTGCTGCACGGACAGCTGCAATTGTTTGTGGCCCCAATGCGCCATCGACGCTGACCTGAAACCCCATATCGCGCAAAAGCCGTTGCAGGATCTTGATCGCGTTGCCGCCTGCGTTCACGTACATGTCAAACACCGACGGTTGCAGCGCGCCCGGTAATTCGGCGATGCGCGGGCGTTCGAAATAATGAGTGATAAAGATGTCGATGGCCTGATCGCGCGTGAGGCGTTTGACGTCACTTGCATCGACATCGCCGTCGCGATCCAGATCTAGGCCAAGGCGGCGCATCGTATGGATCGTGACGCCAAAATTAGTCGCACCGCCCGGATCATCGGGGTCATTCACATACCCGCCTTCGCGCTGCACGATCTCGGTCGCGATCTGTTTGACACTTTGCATAATTTCCCACGCTTTCGCTGCTCTGATTGGATCAGAGATTGCGATTTCGGGGTTAATGAAGCGTGGGGTGTGCGCACGGTGGCGCGTGATTTAGCCGTTGGGGTCTTGATAGACGCCCTGTTCTTTTAACGCGTCCACAACTTCGGATGGCATGTAGGTTTCGTCATGTTTGGCAAGTATTTCAGTGGCTTCGAAGACACCGTTGATGTAACGACCCGTCGCCACAGTGCCTTGACCTTCGCCAAACAAATCCGGACGAATACCTGTGTAGCTGACGGGAACAGACGCGCCGCCGTCTGTTACGACAAAGGTGATGCTTTCGCCCTGACCAACCACCAATGTGCCGTCTTCGACCAAGCCGCCGATGCGAAACACCTCGCCTGGTAACGGCGGTGCGTCGACAACCTGGCTAGGTGAGCGGAACAAATTGATGCCTTCCTTGAACGCCATTCCGAACAAAACGGCCGACACCACAGATGCCAATGCGATGATTATGACAACCTGAATGCGGCGCTGTTTCTTAAGCGATTTCATGAACGACCCTTGGCTTTTGGCTATGCGTTATGGAAACAGCGGTGCCATCATCAGCCCTGCTGTCTCTTCGATATCTAGCATTAGATTGGCATTTTGCAACGCTTGGCCCGAACTGCCCTTGGTCAAATTATCGAGGGCTGCGATCACAATTGCGCGTCCTTCGATCCGGTCTGCGACCACACCGACGTGACAAAAGTTCGATCCGCGAATGTGGCGCGTGCTTGGGACGTCGCCCAGTGGCAAAACTTCGATGAACACTTCGTCTTTGTAGGCCTGCGCCAATGTCTGATGGATTTCGGCAGCGTCACCTTTGACATAACTGGTCGCCAAAATTCCGCGGTTGGCAGGCACCAGATGCGGGGTGAACTGAACCTTAACATCACGTCCTGCAACGGCACTGAATTCTTGGTCAAATTCGCCCAAATGCCGATGCGTGCCACCCACCGCGTAGGCGTGGTAACCTTCGGACAATTCAGCGTGCAACAGGTTTTCCTTGAGCGCGCGCCCTGCCCCTGAAACCGCGCATTTCAGATCCAGAATAATCTCGTCCAGATCAATGACACCTGCGGCAATCAAAGGGCGCAAGGCAAACTGGCCAGTCGCGGCATTACATCCGGTTCCAGCCACCAAACGCGCGTTTTTGATCTGCTCGCGGTAAAATTCTGTCAGGCCATAAACTGCCTCGGCTTGCATCGCGACAGCCCCGTGCGCATTGCCGTACCATGCCGCGTAAGCGTCGGGGTCACGCAACCGGAAATCAGCGCTGAGATCAACAATCTTAAGGGTCGATGGCAGATCGCGAATGACCTCTTGGCTGGTTTTATGAGGCAGCGCACAAAAGCACAGATCAATGCCCGACCAGTCAATTTTATCAAACGAAACCATTGTTGGCAAATCAAGGTGACGCAAATGTGGAAACACCTGAGAAATCGTTTGCCCTGCTTTAGAAAACGCGCCTAAGGCTTTGATTTTCATCGAAGGATGTTCAGAAATCAGCCGGATTAATTCAGCGCCAGTATAGCCACTGGCCCCGAGAATAGCGATGGAATGTGTCATGGTTCTTCTTTGTCTTTGAGTACAGGTTTTACGCGGCTTCAAACGTGATTTGTCGTCGCAAAAACTGTGTGGCGCGGTCGCTGACGCGTTTGGGATCGCCCGTTGTAAGGTAGGCGGACGTGCCGCTGCCGACCTTGTCAGAATGACGTGTCAGATAGTCGGCAAGGCTGTCGCCCACCAAATTCGCTTGGGAATATAGCATCACATCGGGGCCCAACGCCTCTTGGAATGTTTCGGCCAAAAGCGGGTAATGCGTGCAGCCTAAAATGCCGGCGTGCGGTTGCGGCATTTTGCGTTTTAACGCGTCCACATGGCTGCGCACCAAGGCCTCGGCCAAGATCATATCGCCGTCTTCGATTGCATCCACAACGCCGCCGCACGCCTGTGCTTCGACGTCGACACCGATAGCACGAAACGCCAATTCGCGCTGAAATGCGCGGCTCGATACGGTTGCGGGTGTCGCAAACAGGGCGACATGTTTCACCTCGACTTCGCGGGGCGGTGAATTGTCGCCCCAATCGCGTTCGGTCAAGGCTTCGATCAGGGGCACAAAGACACCCAGAACACGTTTGTCCGTTGGAACCCAGCCTTCTTGCATTCGGCGTAATGCCGCCGCTGACGCCGTGTTGCAGGCCAAAATCACCAGATCGCAGCCGGCATCAAACAGGCGTTGCACAGCCGCGCAGGTCAGGTTGTAAATATCATCCGCCGTGCGCACGCCGTAGGGTGCATTTGCACTGTCCGCGAGGTACACAAATTCGACGTCAGGCAGCCGTTTTTGAACAGCCTCCAAAACGGTTAAACCACCCAAACCACTGTCAAAAATGCCAACTGCCATTGCGCTTTAGCCTATGCGTTGCCGCCGTTACGTGCGGCGCTTTTGTTCAAAATCAAAACCCAGGTCAAAACTTTTTGTAGGGCTTGGGTTCAGGTCATACGTGGCTTTGCGCAGGAAATCCATCATCTGTTTAGGGCTGCCTGCCAATGGGTCCAATTGCGCCCGCCCGATCGGATCGCCGATCACGACACGCACAGGCGTATCGACGCGTTTTTTGAATTCCTTGATCAACAAGCCAAGACGCAGCGTCGAATGCATGTGGCTGGCAATCTGGAACAATCGACTGGTGTGCCCGTCAAAGAATATCGGCACCACGGTGGCATTTGATTTGGCAATCATGCGGGCGGTAAATCCCCGCCAACACGGATCCATCGGCGTACCAAACGGGCGCTGCGCCGTGCTGACCGTGCCACCGGGGAAAACACCGATTGCGCCGTTTTGATCCAGATAATTCAGCGCCGCCTTGCGCGTTTGAACATTCTGCGTGACTGCGTCCTTTGTTCCCTCAAACGAAATCGGCAAAACGCTGCGGTTCACATCAGGCGCTTTGCGAAAAACCGAGTTCGCCAAAATGCGAAAATCGCCGCGGGTTTGCGCCAAAATATGCCCCATCATCATGCCATCCAGAATGCCGTAAGGGTGGTTCGCAATCACGATCAGCGGCCCGTTTGACGGAATATTGTTCAGCGTGCCACCAACAACATCAAGGCTTAGCCCGTAGCGTTCGGCCATCACCGCCCAAAAATCACGCCCCATTGCCACGTCAATTTCGTACCCCGACGCACGCCTGATTAATCGCATCCGACCGGTGGTGTTTTCGATCAAACGGATCATCGCCCGCCCCCCACGCGTCGATGCGGCGTGGGCGTAACTGATTTCTGAAACCGTGTTTGAATTCTGGCTCAGCATGGTGATCCTAAAACACAGCCAACGACGGGCATATTGTCAATTATGCCCGCGCTGTGTGACTGTGATGTGACGCGGGTTACTCTGCGGCTTTGGCCATCGGTGCGCCGCCCATATTAATGATCGACAGCAATTCTTCGCGCCGCTTTGCCGCCTTTACCTCGTTCTCTGCTTTGACGGGACCAAAGCCACGAATTTGCAATGGCAACTCGGCAAGGGCCACAATCGCGTCCTTGGTGTCTGGCGTCAATTTGGTTAACGCAGCCGTCACATCAGCCTCGTATTGGGTGATAAGCGCGCGTTCCATACGGCGCTCGCCAGTGTAGCCAAAAACGTCTAACGCAGTGCCGCGCAGGCGTTTCATTTTTGCCAAAACCCGCAACGGACGCTCTAGCCACGGGCCAAATTCGCGTTTCATCGGGCGACCATTCGGACCCATTTTTGAAATCATCGGTGGTGCCAAATTAAAGGTCATTTTGAAATCACCGTCGAATTCAGCGCGAGCTTTGTCACGGGTGCCAAGCAGCAAACGCGCAACCTCGTATTCATCCTTGTAAGACAACAGCTTATGATACCCGGTTAAGGCCGCGCCCTTAACATCCGCGTCATGAATTTTGTCCAAAAACTGTGTGTATTTTTGTGCCAGATTTGGTCCCTGATACGCGGTCAATTGTTCTGCGCGATGTGCGATTTTTTCCGCAGGCGTGGTTGGCAAGGCAATCACATTAGGGGTCAGCACAGTTTGCACGTCTTCGGGATGCAACACCGCCCAGCGCCCGATTTCAAAGGCACGTAAATTGCGTTCAACCGCGGCCCCGTTCAACGTGATCGCTTGGGTTAACGCCGCGTGACTTATCGGGATCAAACCGCGCTGCCATGCCGCCCCAAAGATCATCATGTTGGAAAAGATTGAATCCCCCAACACAGCCTTTGCCAGATCAGAGGCATCAAACAACGCCACACCATCCCGCAAACGCGCCTGCAGCGCCAAGGTTAACCGATCAGTCGGCAGTGTGAATTCGGTATCGCGGGTAAAGTCACCGGTGATAATCTCGTGACTGTTGACCACAGCGCCCGTGCGCCCGCCTTGGGTCAGCCCAAGCGTTTTGGACCCCGCAGACACCACCAGATCGCCGCCAATCAGCGCGTCACATTCGCCCGTGGCCACGCGGATCGCAGAAATATCGGCAGGGTCATTGGCAAGGCGACAGTGGATGTGCACAGCGCCGCCCTTTTGCGCGAGGCCCGCCATTTCCATCATGCCAGCACCTTTGCCGTCGATGTGCGCGGCTTGCGCCAAGACCGCGCCGATGGTCACAACGCCCGTGCCGCCAACGCCGGTGATGACGACGTTAAACGTACCGTTGATCGCGGGGATGTTTGGCGTGGGCAAATCAGGTAGCACCAGATCGGTGGTCGCTTCTTTGCGCACAATCGCCCCTTCGAGGGACACAAACGATGGGCAGAACCCTTTGACGCAAGAGAAATCCTTGTTGCACGAGGATTGGTCGATTTTGCGTTTGCGCCCCAATTCGGTTTCCGCAGGCACCAAAGACACGCAGTTGGATTGCACGCCGCAATCGCCGCAGCCTTCGCAGACGTCGGTGTTGATGAACAAACGTTTGTCCGGATCAGGAAACAGCCCGCGTTTGCGCCGACGCCGTTTTTCAGCCGCGCAAGTCTGGATGTAAACGATGGCGCTGACGCCGGAAAGTTTTGCGAAATCTTCTTGGACGGTTGGCAGATAGGCCCGTTCGTGGACCTCGACGCCTTTTGGGAAGGCCGCAAAATTCACGTCTTCTTTTTCGTCATAGACCACGGCGAGGTTCTTGATCCCCATCGCTGCGAGTTCTTCGACGATGCGTTCTGCGGGCAATTCGCCTTCGTGGCTTTGCCCCCCCGTCATGGCAACTGCGTCGTTATACAGGATTTTGTAGGTCATCGTGGTGCCCGCAGCGACGGCGGCACGGATCGCTTGGATGCCCGAATGGTTGTACGTGCCATCCCCCAGGTTCTGGAACACGTGGTCGACGGTTGAAAACGGGGCCTCCCCGATCCAGTTCGCGCCCTCTGCGCCCATGTGGGTAAAGCCAAGCGTGTCGCGGTCCATCCATTGCACCATGAAATGGCAGCCAATGCCGGCGTAGGCGCGTGAACCGTCTGGCACCACGGTTGATGAATTGTGCGGGCAGCCCGAACAAAAGTACGGCAAGCGCGCGGCGATTTCTTCGGCGTTGTCGGAACGGCGGGCTTCGTCCAGAACGGCAAGCCCTGCTTTGATCCCGTCGGTATTACGCCCCTCGTCACACAGCACATTGCCCAGCTTTTCCGCGATATCGACAGGGTCCAGCGCCCAGCCCGAAGTAAAGAATTCAACGCCGTCTTTGGTGCCGCCATAGACACGCCGACCTTGGCGATTGTCGAACAAGGCCTCTTTGATTTGCACTTCGATCAGTTTGCGTTTTTCTTCGACCACAACGATCAGATCAAGGTCATCCGCCCACTCGTTAAACCCGCGCATATCCAGCGGCCAAGTTTGCCCGACTTTGTAGGTGGTGATGCCCAAACGCTCGGCCTCGGCTGCATCAATGTTCAGCAAAGACATCGCGTGGGTCAGATCAAGCCAGTTCTTGCCCGCAGCCACAAACCCGATCTTTGCACCGGCCTTGCCCCACATCCGCTTGTCCATCTTGTTGGCATGGGAAAATGCCTCGGCGGCGTGCCGTTTGTAATTTAACAGGCGGGTTTCTTGATCAACCCGGTCATCGACCAAACGAATGTTCAGCCCCCCGTCGGGCATGTCGAAGTCTGGCGTCACAAAGGTCAAACGGTGCGGATCACCATCGACCACCGATGTGACTTCGACTGTGTCTTTCATCGTTTTCAGACCAACCCAGACACCAGCGAACCGTGACAAAGCCCAGCCATACAGCCCGTAATCCATGATTTCCTGCACGCCAGCCGGGCTTACCACCGGCATATAGCTGTCGATCATCGCAAATTCGGATTGGTGCAGCACAGTCGAGGATTCGCCCGTGTGGTCATCCCCCATCGCCATCAGCACACCGCCATGTTTGGACGAACCCGCCATATTCGCGTGGCGCATCACATCGCCAGACCGGTCCACGCCCGGCCCCTTGCCGTACCACAGACCAAAGACACCGTCGTATTTGCCCTGACCGCGCAGTTCGGCCTGTTGAGCCCCCCAAATTGCAGTGGCCGCGAGGTCTTCGTTTAGACCGGACTGAAACGTCACATCACTTTGTGTCAGTTGTTTTTCAGCGCGCTGCATTTGCAGATCCACAGCCCCAAGCGGCGATCCACGATAGCCCGTCACCAACCCTGCGGTGTTTAGCCCCGCCGCCGTGTCGCGCGCCTTTTGCATCATGGTCATGCGGACCAGTGCCTGCGTGCCATTCAGCAAAATCGGGCTTTTGGTCAGGTCATACCGGTCATTTAGCGAAATCTTTTGCGTGCTCATCTGTGCCTCCCCAGCGTCGGATCAGTCGTGCATAATATTTAAGCGATATTAGGTCATAATTATTGACCTGTATAGATTTTTTTCGCTGTTGGTCAAAAATCGGCGTTTCTCCCCCTGTGTGATGGGGCAAATTGCGGCTATACAGGTGGATATCATGCGGCGCGCCGATGCGGAAAACCGGCACAAGAAAGACAGCACTATGGATTGGGACAAGCTTCGAATATTTCACGCTGTGGCAGATGCCGGCAGCTTGACCCACGCGGGTGACAAGCTGAACTTGTCGCAATCTGCGGTCAGTCGTCAGGTGCGCGCGCTCGAGGAATCGTTGAATGCGACCCTGTTTCACCGTCATGCCCGTGGTCTGATCCTGACAGAACAGGGCGAACTGTTGTTTGATGCAACATCCGCTATGTCCAAACGACTGGATGCGGCCAGTGCGCGTATTCGTGACAGCGAAGAAGAAGTGTTTGGCGATCTGCGCGTGACGACCACCACCGGTTTTGGCACGCTCTGGTTGGCCCC
The DNA here is from genome assembly GCA_047626725.1 of Ascidiaceihabitans sp. Classification (GTDB taxonomy): domain Bacteria; phylum Pseudomonadota; class Alphaproteobacteria; order Rhodobacterales; family Rhodobacteraceae; genus Ascidiaceihabitans. The sequence goes on along the minus strand of JBLHSG010000038.1, from coordinate 17,617 downwards.
GCGCCTGCCGAAGTTGTATGAAAAATACCCCGATCTGCGGGTTGATTTGATGCTTGAGGAAAGAGTGTTGGACCTGCCCATGCGCGAGGCCGATGTCGCCATTCGGATGAAAGAACCCTCACAGGCTGATTTGATCCGCAAACGCCTGATGTCTGTGCGTATGCGGGCCTATGCGACGCCAAACTACCTAGAGGGGCATCCGTTTCCACAAAACCCCGAAGATTTGGCGAACCACCGTTTGATCTGCCAAAATACAGATTCCGCCCAAGTCGGGGCCAGTGTCAGCCTTGTCCAGTCGCTGATGACAAACGATGTGAAATCGATGCTGACCGTCAATAACTACTTTGGCGTGCTTCAGGCCGTGCTTCAGGATTTGGGAATCGGTATCCTGCCGGACTACCTCACACAGGATTTTCCTGACCTTGTGCGCGTTATGCCCGAGGTTGAATCAGCCGAAGTGCCGGTTTTTCTGGCCTATCCCGAAGAACTGCGGCAATCCAAGCGCATTGCCGCCTTCCGGGACTTTGTCCAAGAAGAGATCATCGCATACCGTAAGCAATTGAGAGAACAGGGAAATACCTGATTTTCTGACCAGCTATGCAAAAAACGCATAGCGGGCATGTCACGTTTTCGCACAATGTGCCTTGATGATGGGCATAACGCACCATAATTCATCAACATGAAGATGATAACGCTGTAACGCTTAGCATCTTCACCTCCCTGTTGGACTTGGCCGAGCCTCTGTGCTCGGCCTTTTTTTTGGTATTTGCGTTCGGGGTTGGCTTTTTGGTTTGCTCGAACACTGACAGAGCTTTAAGGCCGCTATGCGGACGAAGCTGCCCTTGGATGCTGCTCCATCAATGTCCGGTTTCATTGTGTGGCGGTGTCCTCAAAGCTGTTTCCAGCTCGACATTCAAACTTGCGGCCAAGCCGAAAAACTGTCGTCGCACGGTGTCTGAGTAGGGATTGGCCTTCTCAATCGCTTCGAATACTTCTGGCGCATCATGCTGAACCATGGAAATCGCCTCAGACAATAAGTCAAAGCTCTTCGTTGTCATGCGCGTTGGCAGAGGCCCCATTCTCAGCAGCACTTTGGCGATGAGGTGCGTGAGCCCTTGAACAACTGCTGCTTCTTGGTCGTGATCTTCTGGTGTCGTCATGATGACAGTCAGACCTAGTGCCTTGCGTAAAAACGCAGCCAGCCTCGCATGTCGTTTTCCCTGAATGGGACAGACCGCAATTTTTAGACCCCTAATACCCGTCGTGGCACTTTGAGGACCAAACAATGGATGAGTTGCCACGATGTCTACATGGTCAGGTAGCAGCCGCTGCATGATTTCCGCGGGAAGCACTTTGACTGAGCCGACATCGACGATCAGCGCGCCAGGATTACACTCGACCGCGATTTCGCTGACAACTTGCTCAAATGAGGACACTGGTGCCGCGATTAGGATCACATCAGCCTGCGATACTGAGTTCAATGATGACAGGCGCACACCAAATTGTTTTGCGACCTTGGCAATGTCTGGGGACGGATCGTAGGCTGTTATTTCGAAATGCTGGCCCAAATGAAGGGCTGCAAGTTGTCCGAATGCACCAAATCCCACGATGCCTAACGACGCGTTTTGACTTCTGTTGTTATTCTTCATTTTTCGACCTTTAGATTTGCCGCCCAGCACAAGGTCGATTGTATGTTGACCGCTGACAGGGCAGCGGAAAACTCATGATAAATCACCCGCAGCTATAGAGGCTGAGGGTAATAGTCCTGCAATGCGAAGAACGGTTTCATCATGTCGTCATCGATAAGGTCCCCGAGATAGCAGAGTCAACAATGTTGCCGCTTAGCAGCCATTGAATGTGGCGCAGCATTCTGGAGCTCTGGGATCGAAGTAGACTTTCACAGTACACGTCCCCATACCAACCAATACCCCTCTCTCGCATCGCCGCCCCTTCCCCCCGCGCGCGCGCCATTGTAAGAGGTGCGCAAACCAATATGCCTTGGGGGGCCGCGCCACATGACCGAACCAGCCATCACACCAGAATTGATCGCCAACCACGGGCTTAGCCCGGATGAATACGATCGCATTCTAGAGATTGTTGGACGCGAGCCGACCTTTACCGAACTTGGTATTTTCTCGGCTATGTGGAACGAACACTGCTCTTACAAGTCTTCGAAAAAATGGCTGCGGACCCTGCCAACGGAAGGCCCCCAAGTGATCTGCGGCCCCGGTGAAAACGCCGGTGTTGTTGATATCGGCGATGGGCAAGCCATTGTTTTCAAAATGGAAAGCCACAACCACCCGTCCTACATCGAACCCTACCAAGGGGCCGCGACCGGCATGGGCGGCATTTTACGGGACGTGTTCACGATGGGCGCGCGCCCGATTGCGTCGATGAATTCACTGTCATTTGGTGAACCTTCGCACCCCAAAACCAAACAGTTGGTAAACGGCGTTGTGGCCGGCATCGGTGGTTACGGCAACTGCTTTGGCGTGCCCTGTGCGGGCGGCGAAGTCCGGTTTGATCCGGCCTACAACGGCAACTGCTTGGTTAACGCGTTTGCGGCAGGTTTGGCCGACAGCGACAAAATCTTTTACTCTGCTGCATCGGGTGTTGGCATGCCGGTTGTCTATTTGGGCGCAAAAACCGGTCGTGACGGCGTTGGCGGCGCGACAATGGCTTCTGCCGAATTTGACGACACAATCGAAGAAAAACGCCCCACCGTTCAAGTTGGGGACCCGTTCACCGAAAAACGCCTGATGGAAGCCACGCTGGAACTGATGCAGACTGGCGCGGTTATTTCGATCCAGGATATGGGGGCCGCTGGCCTGACCTGTTCCGCGGTTGAAATGGGCGACAAAGGCAACCTTGGCGTGCGTCTGTACCTTGAAAAAGTACCTGTTCGCGAGGTCAACATGACCGCCTATGAAATGATGCTGTCAGAATCCCAAGAACGCATGCTGATGGTTCTGAAACCCGAACTCGAAGCCGAAGCAAAAGCCGTGTTCGACAAATGGGACCTCGACTTTGCTATCGTCGGCGAAACCATGGCCGAAGATCGCTTTCACATCGTGCACAACGGCGAAACCAAGGCGGACCTGCCGCTTAAAACCCTCGCCGGCACCGCCCCAGAATATGACCGCCCGTGGGTTGAAACCCCTGCCGCCGAACCGCTGTCAGACGTCCCGGGCATTGATCCGATTGATGGCCTGCGCGCACTGATTTCATCGCCAAACTACGCCGCCAAACAGTGGGTTTTTGAACAATACGACACGATGGTTATGGGCGATTCAGCACGTACACCCGGCATCGGATCGGGCATTATCCGCATCCACGGCACGGACAAAGCGCTGGCATTTACCTCTGACGTGACCCCGCGTTACGTCATGGCAAACCCGTTCGAGGGCGGGAAACAAGCCGTCGCCGAAGCCTACCGCAACCTGTGCGCTGTGGGTGCAACGCCGCTTGCCACAACCGACAACATGAACTTTGGCAATCCAGAAAAACCAGAAATCATGGGGCAATTTGTCGGTGCAATCAAAGGCATAGCCGAGGCTGTCACCGCACTTGATATGCCAATCGTATCTGGCAACGTGTCGCTTTATAACGAAACTGATGGCACTGCGATCTTGCCAACGCCGACCATTGGCGCGGTTGGTTTGCTCGCGCACACCGACGAAATCATCGGCTGTGATGTCCGCGAAGGGCACGTGGCTTTGGTCATCGGTGACACCGAAGGGCATCTTGGGCAATCCGCGCTGCTGGCCGAAGTGTTCAACCGCACAGACGGCGACGCACCGCACGTCGATCTTGCAGCCGAGGCAAAACACGGCAATTTCATCCGCGACAACCGCGACATGATCAAGGCCTGCACAGACCTGTCTGACGGCGGGCTGGCATTGGCGGCATTTGAGCTGGCAGAAAACGCTGGCGTCGGAATTTGGCTCGACAGTGACGACACCCCGACCCTGTTTGGCGAAGATCAGGGGCGCTATTTGATCGCCTGCAACTTTGATCAAGCCGAAGGTTTGATGCTGGCCGCAGGTCAAGCTGGCGTGACAATCCAATCGGTCGGCAAGTTCACGGGCGACACAGTCTGGTTCAGTAACACCAGCAGCGCGCCTTTGGCCGAGCTGTCCGAAATCTACCGCACGTCTTTCGCAGCGTCTGTCGCCTAAGCGCCAAATCAAAAAATAATGTGCCCGCACCAGCGGGCGCCTTTGGATCAGGGCTGCCCGATCTCACGCATCAGTCGTGCTTTTTCGCCCACATCATCGGGGCGTGAAATCACCTCGGCCAGTTCCTCTAGGGACGCGATCGAATGACCTGCGCGAAAGCTGTCCACATGCGGCAGCATCGCTGCGATCCCACGGGCTTTGGGCGCAAACCCATCCCAACGCAGCAGCGGATTTAGCCAGATCAGGCGGCGCGATGACAGGTGCAAACGCTGCATTTGTTTCGCCAATTCATCCGGATCATCACGGTCCAGCCCATCGGTGATCACCAGCACCACCGCACCCTGCCCCATCACGCGGCGCGACCAGTCTTTGTTAAACCGCTCCAGGCATTGCCCGATGCGCGTGCCACCTTCCCAATCCTGCGCTTCGGCCCCTGCGGCGGCCAATGCTGCGTCCACATCGCGTTGTCCCAAATGGCGGGTGATGTTGGTCAGTTGCGTGCCAAACGTGAACGCGTGCACCTTGGCCCAGCCCGCACCTTTGGCGTTGCTGACCGCGTGCAGAAAATGCAGCACAACCCGGCTGTATTGGCTCATCGATCCCGAAATGTCGCACAACACCACCAAATTGGGCCAGCGTTCACGCGGTTTTTTATAGACGATTTTGTGAATATCACCGCCTTTGCGCATCGCAGCCCGCATCGTTTTTCCAGCGTCCACGCGACCACGATGGGCCAACTTGGTGCGCCGCGATGCGATGGGTTCGACCGGCAGCCGCATGCGTGACAACATCCGTTTGGCGGCTGCCATTTCCGCCGTGCTCATCTGTTCGAAATCTAGGCTGCGCAGGCGTTCTTGCGAACTGATTGTCAAAGACGCATCAATCTCAATCTCGGATTCTGCGTCGTCTTTTGGTGTTTCGGGCTGATCAACCGGCGCGTCGGCCCCGTCTAGCAATGCCTCTGCCGCGCGCTTTTCTGCCGCTTGCGCATTACGTTCTTCTTGGACCCCGCGAATGGCTGGCAGCATCGCCGCCATCATGTGTTCAAGGTAGCGTGGATCACGCCAGTACAGTCGGAAAACCTGAGCAAAAACAACGCGGTGTTCGGGTCGATTGACGAAACAGGCGTGCAACGTCCAATAAAAATCCAGCCGTTCCGTAAAGCCTGCGGCCTCAACCGCGCGGATCGCATCAATCACCCGCCCCGGCCCAATCGGCAGTCCGGCACGGCGCAGCGCACGCGCAAAATGGGTGATGTTGCCCGCCAGTTTCGGATGCTCGGGCAACTCAAGCGGAATATGTTCTACCATACGGTTGCGTCCTGTGCGTTTGGGATCACAACCTGCATCAATGCGGGTCTAGAGTGGCTTTGGCTTGGTCCAGAATACGCTTTGCTTCGGACCCGTGAAGTTTGGCAATGTCGTCTTGATATTTCAAAATTGCACCAAGCGTGTCGGCGATGACTGCGGGGCTTAGGGCGATCACATCCAACGCCAACAAGCATTTTGCCCAGTCAATGGTTTCGGCGACGCCCGGTTTTTTGAACAGGTCCTCAGTGCGCAGTTTTTGCACAAACGCCACAACTTCGCGGCTAAGGCTGTCGGCGGCTTCGGGTGCGCGGGCGGTCAGGATTTCCATCTCGCGGTCGAAATCCGGATAATCGACCCAGTGGTACAGGCAGCGCCGTTTCAGGGCATCGTGGACTTCGCGTGTACGGTTTGACGTGACAATGACAATCGGCGGTTCTGGTGCTTTGATCGTGCCCAATTCAGGGATCGTGACCTGAAAATCGCTGAGCGCCTCAAGCAAGAAGGCCTCGAAGGGTTCATCGGTGCGATCAAGTTCGTCAATCAACAACACAGGCGCGCCGTTTTCATCCGGACGCATGGCCTGCAACAGCGGGCGTTCGATCAGGTATTTGTCGGAAAACAGTTCTTCCTGAAGCGCGTCGCGATCCGCGCCACCTGCTGCTTCGGCAGTGCGAATAGCCACCATTTGCGCGGGGAAATTCCACTCGTACACAGCCGTTGACGCATCTAGCCCCTCGTAACATTGCAACCGGATCAACCGCTTGCCCATCGCGGCGGCAATGGCCTTGGCGATCTCGGTTTTGCCAACGCCAGCCTCGCCTTCTAGGAACAAGGGCCGCCCTAGTTTCAGCGACAAAAACACCACCGTCCCAAGGGCACGCCCGCAAACATACCCCTGATCCGCGAGCATCTTTTGAACCCCGTCAATCGACGTGATGGATGTATTGATGTCAGCCATAAAAAACTCCCCTTACGGCGCAAAGGTGCACTGCCTACCGTGAAGGTCAAGTGCCCTTAAAGTATCAAGCCCTTCAAATCGCCCCGTCAAAAGCGTTGCGCGATGTTCGAAAGATTGACCTGATTCGCACAATGAGGCATGATGTTAACCAGATAAAAGAGGTGTCGGGGCATAAGGCCATCGAACCCAAGAGGCGGAACAGTTAGCAATGCGCGCAAATGATTTGAGCGCGGAAAGTGGGCAGAAATGCGCATAACCGCAGTGACATGTGTCAAAAACGAAGGTCCTTTCCTATTGGAATGGATCGCTTTTCATCGTGTTTTGGGTGTGACAGATTTTCTGTTTTATTCGAACGATTGCACCGACGGCACTGACACCATGCTGGACGCGCTTGCGTCTAGAGGTGCTGAGTTTGGCAATGTACAGCATTTGCCGAACCCCGCCGAAGGGCGCAATTACCAGATGGAAGCGTTAAAAGACGCGCGCAAACAAGACTGCGTGATCAACGCCGATTGGGTCTGGATCGCGGATGTTGATGAATTCCTAAACATTCATGTGGGCGATCACACGATCCCTGCCCTGATCGAGGCCTGCGGCAATCCGCAAACCATCAGCCTGACATTCCAGTTCTTTGCCAACGACGATATCGACGCCTACGTGGACCAGCCTGTGATCGAACAATTTAAACGTTCACACAATCCTGACCTGTGGTGTGGTGAGGCCGCGATCGAAGTAAAGTCGCTTGTTCGCCATGATTTTCCGCTGCAATATTACGGGGCGCACCGCCCGTTTTTCAAAGGCAAATTACCGTCAAAAGAACGCCCGTCCTGGACTGATGGATCAGGGCGTGATGTGCCGCACCGTTTTCTGGTCGCCGCCAACCCCCGCCGTATTCGCAAATTTCCGGCCACAGGCGCGCGCGAATTTGCGACGCTGAACCACTATGCGTTGCGATCCTTAGACAGCTATCTGGTCAAGAATGACCGCGGCGATGTGAACCGCGAAAACCGCGCCTTTGACGATACATATTGGCGTGAACGCAACGATCCCGCATGGGAAGACACGTCAATCATGCGCTACATGCCCGCCCTGAAAAAGGAAATCGCGGCGCTGACCAAAGACAAGGTGATTGCGGATTTGCACAAGGCATCGGTCAAAGCGCATATTGCCAAACGTGATGAATTGCTGACCCAACCAGAATATCAGGCGATGCAGAAACAACTGCGCGCCGCCTCTAAATTGCCACCCCAAGAAGAGGCGATGCTGGTCGACCTTGGGTTGATCGAATTGGACGCCGCTGAATGACCTTGAAAATCGTCAATCTAGGCCTGCCCAAAACCGGGACAACAACGCTGGCAAAAGCGCTGCGTCGTGCTGGCTACCGTGTTGCTGATCACAAAATCAGGGCTAAACAAACTGACGATGTAACCCTTCATAATCAGTATGTTGCGGACCTTTTGTACCGTGGGTATTATGAAACCGGCGACCCCGGCACCCTGTTGGGCGGTTTTGACGTGATCACAGAGATGAGCATGATCGGCGATGATAAATCGGTTTGGCCGCAGATGGATTTTGGCCTGATCAATGCCATTCGCGACCATCATCCGGGCGTCAAATTCCTCGCCTCTAATCGTGACAGTTGGGACATTTCGCAATCCATGCTCGCGTGGTCCAACCTTGGCATGGCCCGCCTGCCCGACAACGCAATTCCCGGCCTGCCCGAAGGCTACGGCGAGACATCAAAAGAACGCGTGCAATGGATCGAAGGGCACTATGCCCACCTGCGCGCGCTGTTTGGAAAAGACGACGATTTCCTAGAATACGATGTCGCAGACCCCGATATCAAAGATTTGCTAAGCGGCTTTCTTGGCTGCACCGTAGCATGGTGGGGTCGCGCAAATGCCAACCCTGAACACAAAGACACAGAGAGTGAGGTTGCCTGATGCGCATCCATTTGCACATAGGTTTGGAACACGTCGGCGCAGATCGCTTGCAGGCGGTGCTAGCGTCCAAACGCGACCAATTGATTAGTAAAGGCGTGTTGTTTGCGCGCAGTCCGGGCAACAAAAACCACACGCGCCTGTTCATGGCCGTGACGGACCCCGATCACATTGATCCGCTGCGTTATAATCGCGGCTATATCACTGGCGACAAACAGAAAACGCTGCATGACGCGCTGGCTGGTGATCTGGCAAAAGAAATCGCGCAGCATCAGCCCAAAGACCTGATTTTATCAGCCTCGCAATTGGGGGTATCGCTGTCGCGCAAATCCGAATTGGAACGCCTCTACGCCCTGTTGTCGCCCCTGTCGGACGACATTCGCGTCATCGCGCATGTGGACGAACAGGCCAAGGTTTTGGTGCGCCATTACGCGGAACAAATCCTCGAAGGGCGCGGTGTGTCTTTGGATCAGGAAATGGCCCTTGCGGGGTCTAAAACCTGGTGGGCAGATTGTATTGCCGAACAACCTAAAACTGATGCGCAGGCCGGTATTTTTGCCGAAAACCAAGGCGCACCATTTTGGCTGGACTTCGCGAAACTGGTCAACTTTTGGGAAGACGTATTTGGCAAAGGCAGCGTGGCATTGCGCGACTTTGACGCCGATGCATTTGCGGCCGAAACTGTCACCGACGAAATCCGCGATATGTTCGGGATCAAGGGCGCCATCGGCAAAGCTGCGGCTGAAATTGCGCCCGACGAACCATCAGCCGCGTGGTTGGCCCGTGGACGGCAATTGAACGCGCTGATTTTGCAAGTTCTTGCCTCAAAGAAACGTATTTTGCCACGGCAATTGTGGCGCTCTTTGGTGACTGAAATCAAAATCGGCGGTGACCCGGTTGATGTGGCATCGCTGTCGGAAATCTCAAAAACCTTTGAAGCCGACAACAAGATGTTGGTTAAAGCGCACAAAAACCTAAAGGCTGACACGTTCAAAAAACCGCGCGCCAAAGGCACTTGGTCAGAAGCCGATCCAGCCCTTGGATTTCGCGCATCACAATACCTTTTGGGCTTTATGTGGCGCATCGACAAAGCGACCAAAGAAGAACGCAAAACCAAATCCGCCGACCTTGCGCGCCTCAACGGATCGCCTGCAATGGAAGCCCCTGAAACTGTCAGCGAACAACCAGCTGACGGGTTGTCAGATGCCGCGCGCAAATTGATGCCGCCGTTGGCCATTCAAAATTTTGAAAAACTGCGCACGTCATCCTTTGCGCCGCACAACAAAATGGGCAGCGTTAACGAAGAAGACCTCGCCGCGCCTTACACAGACGTGCCCATGCGCACCCTGCCCAAGGGAAATTCCGGTAATGTGGTCGTTGGCTGCATGAAAAACGAAACACCATACATCGTGGAATGGATCGCCTATCACCGCGCCATCGGGGTCGATAACTTCTTGATTTACACCAATGATTGTTCTGATGGCACGTCTGAATTGCTGGACCGCTTACAAGACATGGGCGTGATCCAGCACCGGAATAATGACGGCTGGAAGGGCAATTCGCCCCAGCAATACGCACTGAACCAATCGTTAAAAGAACCGGTCATCATGAACGCCGAATGGATCATTCACATCGACGTGGACGAGTTCATGAACATTCGCACCGGCAATGGCACCCTGCCCGATTTCTTTGATGCGGTCCCTGATGCGACCAATGTCGCGATGACGTGGCGCCTGTTCGGGCACAACGACGTGATCCGCCTGAATGATAAATTGGTGATTGACCAGTTCGACACATGCGCCCCGAAATTTTGCCCGAAACCGCACACCGTGTGGGGTTTTAAAACGATGTTCAAAAACATCGGGGCTTACGAAAAAATCAGCTGCCATCGCCCCAACAAACTCGACGAAAAGATGAAGTCGAAAGTAAAATGGGTCAACGGATCGGGTCAGGATATGACCAGTGAAGCGGCGGAAAACGGCTGGCGAAATTCAAAGAAATCAATTGGTTACGATCTGATCCAGTTGAACCACTATGCCTTGCGATCTGCCGAAAGTTTCCTGATCAAACGCCAGCGTGGGCGCGCACTGCACGTTGATCGATCCATCGGGATTAACTATTGGATCCGCATGGATTGGTCCGATTTCAAGGATGTAACGATCCAGCGAAATCTACCTCGTGTGCGGGCCGAATATGACCGTTTGATGCAGGACAAAGACCTGCGCGGCTGGCATGAAAAGGGCTTGGAATGGCACCTTGCCAAGGCCGTAGAATTGCACGGCATGCCCGAATTCGAAGACCTGTTTCAAAAGGCACTCACGGTCAAATTGACCGAAACAGAACGCGTGGCCTATGCGCTGGCTCTGGACATGGAGAGCTAAAGATGGACGGCAGCCAAGTGATTGAGCCCAAAGGGTTTATCAAATTAAACGGCATAAAGTTTCCCAAGGACGGGACCATCGTGACCGGACGCGTTCGTGGCTTACTGCGCAATGGCGGTTACGAGAGTAAAGACGCGCAAAACCTGCTGCGTGTCGTACGCGAAGATGACGTTGTGATCGAATTGGGGGCCGGCATTGGATTTACGTCGACCCTGCTCGCGACCAAACGGAAAATCCAACATATTCACGCATACGAAGGCAATCCTGCGCTGATCCCCTACATTCAATCGGTGTACGCGGCCAACGGCGTTGAAAATGCCACCGTCACCAACGCGGTGCTGGGCAAACGCAAAGGGTCGGTCGACTTTTTTGTACGGCGCAACATTTTGGCGTCATCCCTGCAGGAGATTGAGGGAACCAACGTGACTTCCACCCCAAAAGTTGACGTTCTGAACGCAAAAGCCGTGTTTAAAGACATTAACCCAACCGTGCTGATCTGTGACATCGAAGGGGGCGAGGCGGAGTTGGTCCCCTCCCTCGACTTGTCGCAATTGCGCGCGGCCGTCATTGGATTGCACCCACAATGGATCGGGCCACATGGCGTAAATGCAGTGTTCAAAGCGATGATGGACGCAGGAATGGCGTATTATGCGCGCGGGTCTTCGTCCAAGACCGTCGCCTTTCGTCGTTCGTGGTAAGCCATTGAAATTTTTAGCAATCCTGACCGTCCGCAACGAAGGCGCATTCCTTTTAGAATGGCTTGCCCACCATAAAGCAGTGGGGTTCACCGATTTTTTGGTGTTCTCGAATGATTGCGACGATGGCACCGACAAAATTCTCAATCGTTTGGACAAAATGGGCCACATCACCCATATCCGCAACGATGGCCCCTACGACAAAGGCGGCATTCAATTCACCGCTCTAAAACAAGCCGACAAGCTAAAAATCGTGCGCGAGGCAGACTGGATTTTACCCATGGATGTTGATGAATTCGTCAACATCAAAGTCGGCGATGGCACCCTGCCCGCCTTGCTCGCGACCTTGCCCAACGCGACCGCGATTACCTTGACCTGGCGCTTGTTTGGCAATGGCGACATGGTGCGTTTCAAAGATGCACCTGTCACGCAAACCTTTACCGCCTGCGCGCCCGAAGTGATCCAATGGCCGTGGCGCGCGTCGATGTTCAAGACCCTGTACGCCAACAACGGCATCTACAAAAAAGTCGGCGTGCACCGCCCCCGCAGCCCGGACGAGGACAAGTTGGATCAGGCCCGATGGTTTGATTGCGAAGGGCGCGAATTGGACAACAAATTCAAAACCAAACGGCTGTTTTCGAATTTCGGGCGACCGAATTACGCCTATGCGCAACTAAATCATTATCCGCTTGGCGCGATGGAAAGTTACGTGATGAAGGCGGATCGCGGTCGCGCGGTTCATTCCGAACATATCCTTGGCCTTGATTATTGGGTCGAGCGTAATTTTAACGCGGATCAGGACACATCAATTCAGCGAATGCACGCCGCCTCAGACGCCATTGTAACCGAGCTGCGTTCGGATAACCAATTGGACAAGCTGCATAAATCTGCAGTTCAATGGCGCCATACGCGTTTTGAGGAACTGATGCTTTTGGAACCGTTTCGTGCGTTGTTCGGGCGGCTTCTGATGGCGTCACCGACGCGGCCAGTGTCCCAAAAAGCGGCCAGTTTCATGATCCAATTCGCCAACAAAGCCCGCGCTGCTAGAGGCAAAAACACCCCGAATTAGCACAAAGTGTCCCTATTTCTGCCCCAATCTACCAGTAAACCTGATCCAAATCCGCCCATGTATGGCGGCCATGTTCCGTCCGAAACCCGGGGGAACGTTGCGATAATGATTGCGATTGAGGATCAGGCTGATGCAGGACGCCGACAACACATTTGACACGCCGTTGGCTAATTTACCAAAAGGTGAATGGCTGAAAAAGCTTGCGCAAATCTCGGAAGAGCACGGATTTTTCCAACCCCTTGGCAAACGCCATTTCGCAACATTTGTCGAAGACGAGCCAACATTGTTAGTTACTTTCGAAACCATCCAAGGCATCCGATCCCTGTCTGAAACCGCGCAACCACTGGGTTGGGAAATGGTCAAAGGCGTCGGCTGGTCCCATTTGTGCATCGTTTCTGACGGCGACACCTGGTTTCGCGACACGCGCGTTTTCGGGTACTTTGATCGACTGGTTGATGATGGTTTTTTTGATGGCTACGAAAAGGTAATCTTTTACGGTGCGGGCCCCTGCGCCTATGCGGCGGCTGCGTTTTCTGTGGCCGCACCAGGATCAACCGTTGTGGCGATCCAGCCCCAAGCCACGCTTGATCCGCGGGTGACCGAATGGGACGACCGGTTTACCAATATGCGGCGGACGGATTTCAACAATCGCTATGGATACGCGCCTGACATGTTGGACGCCGCTGAACACGCCTATGTTTTGTATGATCCCGCTGCCACGCTGGATGCGATGCACGCCGCCCTTTTCACCCGCCCCAATGTGACAAAGCTACGGCTGCGCAATATGGGCACGTCGATCCAGACCGAATTGATCGAAATGCAGGTTCTTTTGCGGATATTGGCCAAGGCCAGTGCAGGTAAATTAACCACGCATGGCTTTGCCAAAATCTTTCGCGCACGCCGTGATAACCGCAATTATTTGCGTAATGTTTTGGCGCAGCTTGATGCCCAAGGTCGCACGAAATTGGCGAAAATGCTGTGCCAAGCGGTTGTTAAACGTGGCAATGCCCCGTATTTTACGCGTCGTCTGGCCCAGCTTAACGCGGCACCTGCGCCTTAACGCGCGCGCTAAAATCACTGGCACTGCGCCGCGCGCCGTGCTACCGCGCGCCTCATGACATCATCGATTAAAATCCGCCGTCCCGACGACTGGCACCTGCATCTGCGCGACGGCGATATGCTGCGCGCGGTGTTGCCAGCCACAACCGAACATTTTGCGCGTGCGATCATCATGCCAAATCTTGTGCCTCCCGTTGTCACAAGCGCGCAGGCCGCGGCCTACCGTGATCGCATTCTGTCGGCTTTGCCCGATGGGGCCACGTTTGAACCCCTGATGACGCTGTACCTGACCGAAGGCAGTGATCCCGACGATATCGCCGCCGCACACGCGTCCGGTTTGATCAAAGCGGTGAAATTATACCCTGCGGGTGCCACGACTAATTCGGCATCGGGTGTCAGCCATTTTGACCGTGTCGCGCCCATACTGGAACGTATGGCGGACATCGGCCTGCCCCTGTGTGTGCACGGCGAAGTCACAGATCCCGACATAGATATTTTCGACCGCGAGGCTGTGTTTATCGACCGCGTTTTGGACCCGATCCGTCGCGCCACACCCGGCTTGCGCGTGATTATGGAACACATCACGACCAAAAACGCCGTTGATTATGCCCGTGCACAAGACGACAGTTTGGCGGCCACGATCACCACGCACCACCTGGTGATCAATCGCAATCACATCTTGGCTGGCGGGATCAAACCGCACTATTATTGCCTGCCTGTCGCCAAACGCGAAGAACATCGTTTGGCCCTACGTGACGCCGCCACATCCGGTGAGGCACGGTTTTTCCTAGGCACCGACAGCGCCCCGCATACGGATGCAAACAAGCTGTTGCCCTGTGGCTGTGCGGGTTGTTTCACAGCACCCAACACCATGTCGATCCTTGCGCAAGTGTTTGATGATGATGGGAAACTTGACCATCTCGAAGGGTTCACATCCCTAAATGGTCCTGCCTTTTACCGCCTACCAGTGAACACCGAAACGCTAACATTGACCAAAGGCGCGCGCGCCGTTTACCCCACGCACGTCGATACACCCGATGGTCCTGTCACTGTTTTTGACCCCGGTTATGACCTAAATTGGTCCGTCACCTGATCCGCCTTCATTTCGCAAAGGAAACACCATGATCCCCACCAGTTATCCCCCCGCCGAGGAAATGGCCCGTTTGACGGCGCGTATGTTGCTTGAAATCAAGGCCGTGCATTTCAACACCGACGAGCCATTCACGCTGGCGTCCGGCCTGCCGTCCCCAACGTATATCGACTGCCGCAAACTGATCAGCTATCCGCGCATCCGATCAACGTTGATGGATTTCCTGACCGTCACCGTCATGCGCAATGCCGGGTTCGAGGCGTTTGATAACATCGCGGGCGGCGAGACCGCGGGCATCCCGTTTGCCGCACTGGTCGCCGAACGTATGGCATTGCCAATGACCTACGTACGCAAAAAACCCAAAGGCTACGGCCGCAACGCCCGGATCGAAGGCCAGATGAACGAAGGCGAACGCGTCTTGCTGGTCGAAGACCTGACAACCGACGGCGGATCCAAGCTGTCGTTTGTGGACGCGATTCGCGAAACCGGCGCGACCTGCGCGCACACAGCGGTCATTTTCTATTACGGTATTTTTCCGGAAACTGAAAAGACCTTGGGCGATCATGGGGTTGCGCTGCATTCCTTATGCACATGGTGGGATGTTCTAGCCGAGGCGAAGTCATCAGGCGCGTTTGACGCAAGCACAATCAAAGGCGTCGAAGCATTCCTGAATGACCCACGCGGCTGGCAAAAGGCCAACAAAAAGACCTAAAAAATTACAGCATCTGGGTTGCATAGTGCATTTTACCCCCAGATGCTGTATCAACATCCCCAACGCAGACATATCCACAGGATATCCAGATTGCACCGCCCCCCCTGCGCCGCGTATGACAAATGCACAGACGACCGGGGGGTCGAACGGTTGCGCATTGGGGTGAATTATGAACGAAATTAGTACAATAAATCCGGGCGCTCCCGAGGTTCAGGCGGCAGAAACCATGCCCCACTCGATCGAGGCCGAACAGCAATTGCTGGGCGCGATCCTGACCAACAACGACGTCTATGACCGTGTTGCATCGATCATCGGACCCGTTCACTTTTATGACCCTGTACACGCGCGCATCTATGACATAGCCGCCACGCGTATTGCCAAAAACAACCTTGCCAGCCCCGTGACCCTTAAGGCGTTTATGGAAGACGACGAAGGGCTAAAGGAGCTTGGCGGGCCTGCCTATCTTGCCCGTTTGGCCGGTGCCGCAATCAGTGCATTTGCCGTGCGTGACTATGCCCAGATGATTTACGATCTGGCTGTACGCCGCGATTTGATCCACCTTGGGCGTGATATTTCGGCCAAAGCGGCGCAAGTGAACGTCGACAGTGAACCGCGCGAACAGATCGTCGAAGCAGAACAACAACTGTATAAATTGGCAGAACAAGGCCAAACGGAAAGCGGATTCCAGAGTTTTCTAAAGGCTGTGACCACCGCCGTGAACGTCGCCAACACCGCGTATCAACGTGACGGGCAAATGTCCGGTATTTCCACCGGTTTGATCGACATGGACAAGAAACTCGGCGGTTTGCACCCCTCTGACCTTTTGATCCTCGCGGGTCGTCCATCGATGGGCAAAACATCGCTTGCGACCAACATCGCGTTCAACGTCGCCAAAGCCTACAAACGCGGCATGACCCATGACGGAACCGAAGGCGCAATCGAAGGCGGCGTTGTCGGGTTCTATTCCTTGGAAATGAGCGCCGAACAGTTGGCAGCGCGGATCCTGTCCGAAGCATCAGAAGTACCGTCAGAACAAATCCGTCGCGGTGACATGACCGAAACCGAATTCCGCCGGTTTGTGGATGCTGCAAAATCGCTGGAATCCTGCCCGCTGTACATCGACGATACGCCTGCCCTGCCGATCAGCCAATTATCCGCCCGCGCGCGACGCCTGAAACGGACCCACGGTTTGGACGTTTTGATCGTCGACTATTTGCAACTGGTGCGCGGCACCGGCAAATCAGAAAACCGCGTGAACGAGATTTCGGAAATCACCATGGGCCTAAAAGCCATCGCCAAGGAATTGCACATTCCAGTGATCGCATTGTCCCAGTTGTCACGTCAGGTGGAAAACCGCGAAGACAAACGTCCGCAGTTGTCGGATTTGCGTGAATCGGGATCGATTGAACAAGATGCTGACGTCGTGATGTTCGTGTTCCGCGAAGAATATTACAAAGAACGCGAAAAACCCGGTGATCACGACCTAGAGGCAATGGCCCGCTGGCAAGAAGAAATGGAACGCCTGCATGCCAAAGCCGAAGTTGTCATTGGCAAACAACGTCACGGCCCCATCGGTACCATCGAGCTGTCATTCGAAGGGCAATTCACCCGCTTTGGCAACCTTGTTAAGCCATGGCAGAATGACGGCGACGACCGCGAATTTTAATGTTGCGGCGTGATGTTGTGAAAGGTGCGATGGCGTTGACGGCGGCATCGACGATCCCTGTTATGGCCAATCAACCGCTGTTTGTTCCGCCCGAAGAAGACCGCCACGAAGCGACGTTCATGATGTGGCCTGTGTCGCGCAAAGTGCATCCTGATGGCGTTTTTCTAGACATTTTGCAGCGCACAATCGCTGACATCGCCAACGCAATTTCCGATTTCGAACCGGTCATCATGCTTGCCGACAAACGCGATCACACCCGCGCGCGCAAGCTGTTGGGAAAACCGGTGGACCTATGGAATATCCCAACCGAAGACCTATGGGCGCGTGACGCGGGGCCACTGTTTGCAAAGCGCGGCGACCAGCGCGTGATCAGCCACATCCAGTTCAATGGTTGGGGTAAAAAACAGGTCCATAAACGCGATGGTCGTGTCGCGGCGGAAATCGCCAAAACGCTTGATATGACGTTGGTTCAGTCGGGTTTGATCGGCGAGGCAGGTGGTGTCGAACACGATGGTCACGGCCATCTGATGGCGCATGAAAGCAGTTGGGTGAACAAGAA
>JBLHSG010000037.1:0-38396 GCA_047626725.1 Ascidiaceihabitans sp. | reverse complement strand
GCGGCGAATGAGGTGTGGCTCACGACACACGAAGCCCTGCGCAACACGCCACGTGTCCGAACGGTCTGGAGCTTCTTGTCCGAGCGCCTTTCTGAAACGCTTGGCTCGGGTTAACTGTTGGCTCAGTTCAGCCACCAATATCGCTGCATATGGCTGGGGCGCAAAAAATCACCCGTTACCGTTTTGCAAATGTCTCACGAAATGCGAGGGGGGATTTGCCGACCGCAGCCTTGATCGCGGCCTCAAATGCATCCAGCGATCCAAACCCAACTTGATATGCAATTGTCATTGAGGAAAGCCTCGTGCTGGTCAAAAGATGTTTCGCGGCTTCGACACGTACTGAACGAACGTAGGTTGCTGGCGTCGCGCCCAGATCTGAGTGGAATTTTCGGGCGAATGTCCGTTCGGACATATTTGCACGCTCAGCCAGTTGCGAGTTTGACAGATCAATCGCTAGGTTTTCGGCAATCCATATGAGGAGATCAGCAAAGGGGCCCCCTTCGGTCTGCTGCGCCTTTAGCGTGTTGCTAAACTGTGATTGCCCGCCAGAGCGCCTAAGAAAAAGCACAAGGGATTTTGCAACCTTTAGCGCAACTTCATGACCGAGATCGTCTTCGACCAACGCAAGTGCAAGATCAATTCCCGCGGCAACACCTGCGCTGGAAAATAAATCGAGTTCATTGATGTACAATGCATCTGGTTCGACCGTGACCTTTGGAAACAGCGTCGCCAAGAGATCACAAGATGCCCAATGGGAAACCAAGCGCCTGCCATCAACCAGTCCTGATGCCGCAAGAATAAATGCCCCGGTGCATATGCTTCCGATGCGCCGTGTCGTTTTTCTGCGCTGCTGCAGCCAGTGAACAAGCTTTCCAGCGCGACTTAGCGCAAAAAGACCGTCCTCTGATCCTCCCACCACAATGATCGTATCAACTGGGTCGGCGATGTCTTCGAGCGGAGTAAGGCCTGTGATTTGCAAACCGCATTCGGCTTGGATCGGCTGCCTGTCCACACCTGCGTAAACCACATCATATGCCTCGGGCATCAATACGTTTGCCCGCGCAAAGACACTGCCCGGCCCTGCGACATCCAAAGAATTTGCGCCATCATATAGTACGATAACCACTCGACGCGTTTTGGCTGAATTCACGGATACTATGTCATTTACGCCATACAAAACGGTTTCGTAGCATCCGGTCTTAGGTCAGAAAAGGAAAAACCGTGAAAAGACGTGTATTTATGATCGGGGCGGGAATGGTCGGCGCTGCATCCGTTTTTGCCTGTGCATCAGGGCGCAATCAATCGACGGCGGGGTGTACACCAGAGGCTAAATTCCTAACCAGGTCTGACAGCATCGCGGCGCTTCGTCCGCCGAAACGCGAGCGGCCTCTTGTTGCGGTTATTGCTGACAACAAAGGCAGCGAAACGACTGATTTGATTGTCCCGTGGAGCGTTTTGAAAAGGTCAAATGCCGCAGATGTGGTTATTGTCAGTACACAGCCCGGCGATATTCAACTGATGCCAGCGTTAAAAATCAAGCCTGATATGACAATTGGCCAATTTGACACCCTGTATCCTGACGGCGCTGATCATGTGATCGTTCCGGCGTTTCACAACCCAAAAAACCGCATCGCTGCAGATTGGTTACGACAGCAAAGTGACAAGCGGGCGACAGTCGCCGGCGTTTGTTCGGGCGCACTGGTGCTTGCGCATGCGGGCCTTCTGTCTTGCCGCCACGCAACCACGCATTGGTACGATCGTGACAGGTTAATCCGCATCAGCCCGACAACCAAATTGCAGCTTAACAATCGGTATCTGGCGGATCGGGGCGTGGCGACAACAACCGGCGTTTCAGCATCATTGCCGTTTGCGCTGACTTTGGTTGAAGCAATTTTGGGACGGTCTCGTGCCGAGCAGACCGCGGCAGAACTCGGGGTGCAAGATTTTGGGCAAGAGCACAACAGTTCCGATTTCCAATTGAAAACGCAAAATATTCTACGTCTGGCATCCAACTTTGTCTCTAAGCATGACAAATTTGGAATTCAGCTTGATGATGACACAGATGAATTAGAATTGGCGTTTGTTGCCGATGCCTGGTCCCGCACTTACAAGTCCACAGTGTCAACTTTTGCGTACGGAGATAGCGCTGAGGTTGCGTCTTTGACAGGCATGCGGTTCGTGCCAGACCTTGACGCTGCACAAGGCGCGATACTGCAGCAAGTTCCGGCCTACGACGGTCTGCCAGCACATGCACTGGCCTTCACACTTGATCGAATCTCGCACCGGTATGGGGCGCAAACAGCGAATTTGGTCGCGCTACAGTTAGAGTATAAATGGGCAGTATAGCACGCTGTAAGGGTTCGCGATTATCGCCGCCGGCCGGCTCCATAAGCCGATCGCGAATAGGGTGATCGACTGAATATCTATAAAGAACATATTATCGCGGTCGAGTTTGTGGCGCGCTATGTGCTCCAGCTCTAACCAATTTGCGGGATATGAGTCAGCGCAAGGATAGCTGCATGGGTTTGTTAAAAATACAAACGCCTTAATCCAGCCCTAGGTTTGTTTGGAGTAGCAAAACCTTCTCCAAAAAATTGCAAAAGGCCGATTAGAGCAACCTTCTTATTCGTCACCGTTAAATCGCCCCATCACGGCAGCACGGCGCAAGAACTTCTCGATGGCTTTTCTTTCACTTTCATCGAAATCAGCGAGCAGACTAGTGTTCATCTCGGACACCCAATTCTTTGTCCGCTCAATCAAAGCACGACCATTGGGTTCGATATACAAGACCTGCTGGCGCGCATCTGTTGCCCCGCGTTGTTTGCGAATAAGGTCTTTGGTTTCCAGCGCGTCCGTAAGGCTCGTCAAACGAGACTTTGACATGCCGGCGCGTTTGGCAACCACGGAGCTTAGCAATCCGTCTTCCGCATATAAAACAAACAGAATAATCTGATGCGCAGTCTTAATGCCCTCTTGGTTTTTGAGGGATTTATCGGCCGCCCCAAAGACTGCCGAATAGGCCTGATACAAGCTGTGATAGGCGCGAAAAGAATAAGTCATTGATTTTAGTTCAACATTGAATTAATAATGGTTCAAGTTTTAACTAACCCGTTTTGGAGTAAATTGCAACGCGGGCGTTGAGCATAAGGAATCCAAACAAATGAAGATCGAATATATAATTTCATCCAAGCGACCGTCGGCCGAACTTTTCAAGAAGTTGCGCCTTTCGGAGCAGGGATCATGATTGCAGCAATGGCGTATCCATTTGCCCTGATCGCCAGCGCGCTCTGGTTTAGTGCTGCATTTCGATATTTTAGCTTTCAGCAATTGGCCGCAGCGAAGGTGCTTATCCCGAAAACTGCACGGGACTCGCCCCTATTTTTGACAACTGCAGCGTTGGCGCGATTTCTTGGCGGGATGAATGCTGGATTTGCGCTTTTATCTTGGGTCTTGATACTATTGTGGGCGACCGAAGCCCCGTTTTTTTCGGACCCAATCGAGCGCGGCGTACTGTTGGTTGTCCTTGCAGCGGCGCATTTCTCTCAATTTATTTTCAACGTTCCGATCCTACGAAATGGCGAAAGACGAGGGGAAAGCTATTGGTACGTTTTGTCCGGCCCGATGTTCTTTATCTTCGCCATGGATGCCGCGCAGACCGTCATAAATTTGATCGCCGGCATTGCCCAATTCACCGTCTAAGCCGCTAAAGGAGCGATGTTTTGACAGAAGGTTCTGAAGCAGACGGAATTACGATAACTCAAACGGCGGCGGGTCAGATTCGAACAAGACTTGAAGGCAGAGGATCACAAACTGTCGTCTTTATCCCAGACGCCCCGGCAATGCTTGAGCACCACGAGGGCTTGTTTAATGCGCGGCCCGATGACCTGAAATTTATGTCGATCGAGCCAGTGGGCACCGGGTTTTCAATCCCAAACGATGAATTCGATTTCACATTTGATCAATATACCAGCGCGTTGATTGAAGCACTGGATCGAGCGCATGTTTCCAAAGCGGTTTTTGCCGTTGGTTGTGTGAACGCATACTTTGCGCTGCTGCTGACCAAGAAACGTCCCGATTTGGTTGATCAGCTTATTCTTTGGCAAGCCCCCAGCTGGAAACAAGAACTGCGTTTCGTACATAAAAGCATTGATCCGCATGAAGCCCTGCGCCAACCGGACGGACCTGCCAAGTACGAGCAGATGAAATATATGGCATCGAAACGCTGGTTTGAAATATCGGGCGGCCCGCATGGTGACGCAGAGGACATGACAAAAAGGACGCATCAGGTGTTCGATAACGGTGGTTGCCAGTGTCTTGCGCAACTGGTTGGTTCGATGTTCTACAATCCTGAACCGTCATTTGAACCGCTTCAAACCAAGACGACTATCTTGTGGTGTGGGGCGGACAACACACATCGAAATAGCACGCCGGAGTCTCTGCTCAAGCTGGTTCCGAACAGTCAGATTGTCCGATGGGAAGATGCGGGGCATCTGCCCGAAGTGGAATTTCCTAAACGCATGGTAAAGCTGATATCTTCCAATTTGGCGCAGAACATCAACTGAGAACCCTATAATTACTGACGTTGACTGGTCCTAGCGGACCAATTCCTAACCAAAACGGGCCCGTCCCGAACCCTTAGATCAGCTAAGTGTAGCGTTAGACACCCGCCGTTTCATCCCTGTCCAAATCGCCCTACCACCATCACCAGATCATTGAACCGACGTGATAAAAGGGCATGCATTATGCGGCAAATTGCAGTTTACGAAAATCTACCAACGGATCACCCAGAGTGCTTTGTTGAAATCAACGCTCCGATGCCAGAGGCACAGGGCCACGATATCCTCGTCAAAGTGAAAGCAATCTCGGTCAACCCTACCGACATGAAAGACCGTCATGGGCTAACGACACGTCTCGCCGATCCTCTTGTCTTGGGGTGGGATCTGTGTGGAGAGGTCGTATCAACCGGTGAAAGAGTGACAAAATTTTCGCCCGGCGACATGATCATTGCCGCGGGTGATGTTGAACGGTCCGGATGTTATGCGGACTATATGCTGGTCGATCAAAGGCTGGCAGGTTTCAAACCCAGTTCCCTCACAGATGTCGAAGCGGCCACGCTTTCTTTGACCTCGCTTGCTGCTTGGGAAGCATTGTTTGAACGTCTGAAAATCCAGACAGCGGATGTCACTGCTTGCCCATCGCTTTTGATCATTGGCGGCGCGGGCGGGCTTGGATCAATGGCCATTCAATTTGCCCGACAATTTTCCGGCTGCCGGGTTATCGCGACGGCCTCACGCCCAGAAACCAAAGAATGGTGCGTGAAAATGGGCGCACATGACGTCATTGATCACGCCGGCGACATAGAGGCGCAATTGGCAGACCTCGGAGAGCCAAGCGTCACGTATATTTTAATTTGCGCCAACAACCTCCCCTATTGGACATTGATGAGCCGAATTATTGCCCCCGAAGGTGCAGTTTGTCTGGTCTCAAGCACAAAAGAAAAGCTGGACCTTGATTTATTCATGGGGAAAAGCGTGCAGATCAACTACGAATTGATGTTCACGCCATCGCTCTACAATACTGCAAAAATGTGGCACCAAGGCGCATTCCTGTCGTCTTTGTCAAAGATGCTGGACACGTCGCGTATCACCCATGTGATGACCGAAAACTTCGGCCCCATGTCACCGCAAACGCTCGCCAAAGCGCACGCAAGGTTGGAAAGCGGCAAAACGGTTGGGAAGATTGCATTGTCTGCGATGGAACCGGAATAGGGCGCATTATTGCGCCACAACACCTTCAGACGAACGTCCTTGTTCGAGGATCCAATCAATCACGTCCTGCACGGCTTTTCGAGGGCCGTGCGGGGTGGACGGGTAGACCAAATAGTAAGGCCAATCAGAAATCTGTTTGGTTTGGAAAGGATAAATTAATTCGCCACGGACAATTTCATCGGCAATCAATGCGCTGCGGCCAAGCATTACGCCCGAGCCATTCTTTGCCGCTTGAATGGTCAGACTGGTATCCGTAAAGCGGTGCGTCGACGTTTTTGCCAAGGACTGTGGAACCCCCGCTCGCTGCAACCAGACATCCCAATTCAGGTTACTCGTTGTATCACCCGCAGTCGTATCGCTCAGCAACACACAGGCATTAATCTGGTCTAATTGAACCGGATTTTGTTTGAAATAGTCGGAGCTACAGGCAGGTCCGACATACTCGTCAAAGACCTTCAGCGCAGTGCATCCATCATAATCCCCAGATCCGGACCGAAACGCCAAATCGAAATTTTCTCGTTCGAAATCAACCTTGCCTGCGGATGCATCGATACTCAGACCACCATCAAAGTGATCTTCCAACGATGCAGGAAGCCGCTTTATCAACCAAGCAGATGCAAGGGATGGGAGTACGCTAAGCCGAACACCGACCCCATGTTTTCGACCATCCACTTGTGATACAGCCGCTTCGAGATCATCAAAGACGTACCCCAAAGATACGGCGAACTTATCCCCATCAGGCGTAAATTTTATGCTGTTGGTTGATCTAATCAGTAACTTTGTGCCCAGCCATTTCTCAAGCGTCGTGACCTGCTGACTAACAGCCGAAGCACTCACTAAAAGCTCACCACCCGCCCGAGCAATACTCTGGTGTCGGGCGACTGCATCAAAGGCACGAAGCGCGGTAAGAGATGGGATTTTTCTCATTCGCCCTACTCATAATCCACATTGTTGCGAATATTAAGTGCCTTTTATGAACCCAGACAACTCTGCTTTTCTTTTCTATCTGTGTGGGTGCCGCGGGAATTCTTGGGAACAACCCAAAGGAAGCTGTCCATACGCTTTTGTTTCGAACCTACAGCTTGGCGGCGGTCAGTTTCCCCAGTGTTGACCTCGCGTTGGCAATCTCGTTTGCCAAAGCTGCAACGGGCTTTGATCGTACCTTTGTGCTTTCACGAACTGCAAATGTGACCCCCGGCGGTGCGGGGAGCCTTTCACTGATCACTTCCATTTCACTTGTTACGTGCTGACCAGGCAACAACGCTATTCCGAGCCCTGCTTGGACACCAGAAACGATCCCCGCCGAGCTTGCGCACTCCAGAACCGTTTCAAGACCAACATCACAAGATTGAACAGCGTCCATCGCCCAGTGCTTGTAAAAGCATTTGGCATCATAGGCCAAAAATGGAAGTGGTTGATCAAAATTGATCTTAACATCACGCGCTTTGACCCAAAAAAGATGATCATCATAAAGTTGTCTATCTGTTTTCTGAAGCCGGTGCGTGAACAGTTGCATCACAGCCAGATCAATCTTTCCAGTTTCAAGATCTTCCTCCAGTTCCAGACTTTGGCGCACTTGTACCCGCACCGATACATTCGGGTGGAGCCGTATGAAGCGACCGAGAATACGCGACAGATCGCTGCTTGTCGTGTCTTCTGTCATCCCCAGTCTAACCTTGCCGCTTAGGGGTCTTTTACTGAGCCCCAGCAGTGCTTCATCGTGCAGCGCAAGAATGCGCCTGGCGTACCCAACTAGCTGTACCCCGTCCTGTGTCAGCAACGGCGCACCGGGTCGTCGTGCGAGCAGGACGCACTCCAAACCTGCCTCCAAACGTTTAATTTTGTGACTCACTGCAGATTGAGAAAGTGCCAGATGTTCAGACGCTCTTGTTACGCCGCCAAAATCTTCTATTGCGCACAGCGCTTGAAGTGCGTCGATGTCCAGCCGCTGGCCCATGTCAGTTTCCTTTACGATAAACCGCAACAAAAAAATTCATGACAAAATTAGATCGTTTCATGAAATTGTCTCATTTGATTCATGTCCTAGCAAGTGGCAGTTTGCAATTGCAAAACCAAGCCAGAGAGCCCCATGAAACACATCGTCGTAGATCATACATTGATCAACAACACCCGCATTGCCCACGGCGTACATGGAACGGGTGAGCCTGTTGTTTTGATCCATGGAACGCCGTCTTCGTCTTATATCTGGCGCAATGTCATGCCTCATTTGGTCGCGGCAGGGTATCAGGTGCATGTGTTTGACCTTTTGGGGTATGGCCTGTCCGAACGTCCATGGGACACTAACATTGACACATCGATGACGGCACAAGTGCCCATTCTGGAAGGGCTTTTGGACCTTTGGGGGCTCGATACATTCCATTTGGTTGCGCATGATATCGGTGGCGGAATCGCGCAACGATTTGGCATCCAGTCGATCGAACGACTGCGTTCCTTAACCATGATTGATGTGGTCAGCTACGACAGCTATCCGTCCAAGCGCACACGCCAGCAAATGGACGCGGGCCTTGATGTCCTCATCGAAGCCCCTGATCCGCAGCATCGGTCGCATTTTTCGGATTGGTTGTTATCAACGGTCCAAAACAAGCAGAAACTAAGAGATGACGCGCACGATGTTTTCCTTAATTTCATATCGGGCCCAGTCGGGCAGGCGAGCATGTTTCAACATCAGGTTCGTCACTATGAACCCCGTCACACAATGGAATTGGCGGATCAAATGCACGAACTTGGTCAGGTTCCGGTCAAGCTGATTTGGGGGGCTGACGATGCGTGGCAGGTCACGGATTGGGCTCATAAACTCAATCAAGCAATTCCGGGTTCTGAGCTGACAATCATTGAGGATTGTGGACATTTTTCGCCCGAAGATCAGCCGGTGCGCGTTGCGGACCTTATCATCACATTCCTCAATGGCAGGTAATGCGAACTCAGGCTTTGGCAGCTTTTCGCATTGGTCAAACACGACAGTTTAACGACCATAGCTTTCCCTGAATTTACCTGCTGAAGCAATCAAAATGGAGCGTTGGCGATTTGGCACTTGCAGATCAAAATGAAAATCGACAAGTTGATAGTTGCATACACAAGGATTCGCATGTTTGACCCTCTAAATAATTGTTTCAGTTTGGCCAGCCGTAGATTGTCCCGAGTCATTGGGCAGATTTACGACAAAGCTCTTGCCGGCTCGGGCTTGAAGATCACACAGTTTTCAGTGCTGACGGCTGTTGGCTACGCACAGGATCAGGATCTGCCGCTTGGGGTCATCGCCAAGGCGATTGATATGGACAAGTCCACCTTGACGCGCGCGTTGAATCCTTTGGTGCGTGATGGCTTCGTAATCATGAGCAAGGGCGAAGACCGTCGCCAGAGATCCGTAAAGCTGACGAGCGCGGGACACCTGTTGCTTGCTGAGGCTACGGTCAGCTGGAGCAAGGCACAGTCCCAAATAGAAACCCTGCTGGGGGAGACTTCTTTTGCGGAAGGCCATCGGACCATGACCGCAATGCGAAGAAAAATATCATCCAAGAACGACAACTAAAAAAGGTTACTCAATGACACTTCAATCTACGTCCGAGGCCCGGATCGCACCGCCTCAATTTGCATTGGCCGCACTAATCGTGATTTCCGTGTGGCTGCTCAGTATCATAATTCTAGGTCGCAATGGGGCCTTTCAGGTCGAAGCAGATCAACCGCCCATTCCAACTATTTTGGCCATGCTGTTGCCACCACTCTTGTTTTTGATCGCCATGCGGCTCCCGGATTTTAGAGCAGAAGTTTGTATGATTAATCCAATCTGGCTCAACGGGATGCAAGGTTTACGTATTCTTGGCGCAGGTTTTCTGTTTGTCGCCTCTTACGGCCATCTTCCGCAAATTTTCGCTTTCTTTGCAGGATGGGGTGACGTCCTTGTCGCGTTCTTGGCTCCGCTCATTGTTGCCAAGATTGCTTCAAACCGGGCATTTTTGGCGTCGCGACGTTTTTTGATGTTTCACTTGCTAGGATTGCTGGATTTTGTTGGCGCGGTGGTTTCCGGGCTTATCTCACGCGGTACAATCCCGCTCGTTGACACACCACAATCTACCGAGGCCCTCGCAAGTTTTCCCTTATTAATTATTCCCTGCTTCGCCGTGCCGCTTTGGATTTGCCTACACATCGCGGCCCTAGCTCAGCGACGCGCGTATCTCGACGACATGAAATAGGCCACTCGCACATTGGCCACTGTCGCGGTGCGCACACCAACTGTTCTGAGCGAGATTTGTACCTTCGCGACGCAGAAAGACCGCAGTGGCCGACATCAACGTCACGTCTCGTTGATGTCGACACGATCGTCTGGACATGACTAAAATCGGAGGGTGAAATTGTCGCTTTTTCATAAAATTGCAGGTAAGGTGATCGTAGTTGGATCAGATATTGCACCAAATTTAATGGCGCGCATAATTGTTCCACGTCTCCTAAAACCTCGCCACGTTCCATCGCGGTTACCCGATACGTTTGAACCCATTGATATCGGCAATGGAATAGTTGCATGGCGCGAGCACGACAGCGATCCGACGATGCCTCTCGCTTTGTTTGTGCATGGGTTCAATGGTCATCATGCGCAATGGTCTGCCATTGAAACTGTTGTGCGGCAGTCAGGATATCGAGCCATATTCTTAGACCCTCCAGGTCATGGATCATCGCTGCAAGGGCAGTGCGATCCAATACTCTTTAGCAACGCCGTCCGTGCGGCGTTCGAATATTTCGGTCCAGTCTCGCTCTATATCGGGCATTCCATGGGTGCAGTCGCTGGCGTCCTCGCAACGCGAGAAGTCGCCGGTGCCGATGCATATATTCTGATGGCGAGCCCAGCGGTCATGGCTCACGCAATTAAAGCAACTGCACAAAAATTTGGGCTTGGGTCGCGTGCTACTGATGCACTTCTGAAGGAAGTCGGGAGGCGGGTAGGAGCCCACTCTTCCGACCTGGACCTTATCCAGTTTATAAGAAAAAGAGCTGCGCCTGCACTTATTGTCCATGATCGCGGCGATCGTCAGGTTCCTTTCGGAGAAGCGGAACGCATTCAAGCCAATTGGCCCGATGCGCAGCTGTTCGCGACCAACGGATTGGGTCACAATAGGATCCTTCAAGATGGCGAAGTTCTTGCTGAGATTGCTAAATTCCTATCAAGCAGATCGGGGGCTGATGGCTGACCTGACCGCCAACATGCTGCGCGCAAAGTAAGCCCGCAAGATAAAGGGAGCGCTCTTGTTTGATGAAGTAGACCACTTAGGTGCTTACATCGAAAAGAACCGCTTCGATGTGGACATCCGTGACCAGCTAGCAGAGGCCGATCAAGTCAATTGGGCTGGTTTTAGCAGCGTAATTGACCGCTTCTTTAAAAGAGATGACTGGCAAAGCGATCAGCCACCCTCACAACCTTATCCACCGGTCATTGATGAAATACTTCGATCTTTGGACGCACTGCGACCAAACAACTGGTTAGAATTTAACGGCGTTCTTCGTGACTATGGGCAGCAAGGACGCGAAAACATCCAGCGGTGCTTTGACAAACTTGTTCCTACTTTAGCTGAGCACTCTCGACGCAGGCTTCTCGTTAGCTGTGAAGACGGGGAGCCCACTTTGACCGATGCTGCAAGCTGCACGTAGGTCGGCTTTCGGTATTGGTGGTGTGTCAAGTTAATGGTCGTTTACTTGACGCACTTTAGCGGAAAGCGATCAAAAACCTAGAAAAACCGCAGTGGATATAGACTAAAGGTTTCCGGAAGCCGTTTTAAGAACGGCTACGTCTGATTTTTCCCAGAACCTAAACCTCCGGTCATGGGTATCCGGAAAACCCTCGTTTTCTAAAGTTTCGTGCTTGCGTTCAAAACGCCCATAAATGGGATAGAACAATTTTAGGAAAGCCACTTGACTGTCCATACGCCTTCGCTCACCTTAAAAGGGAACTATTGTTGCAAAGATTTTCGCCCGTGCTGAATTCCCGATTTCTATATGCCCTCGTTGGCATGTCATTACTGGCCAATATCGCCGTCGCCCAAGGCGTATCCGAGTGCTATGGTGAAACGCTCGAAGTGCAAATACAAATATACGCGCCGGATCAGCCCAACGAGGGTCAAGTTATCCTATCCCTTCCGAACCCAGATTTGTGGACGATGATTGGGCGCGATGGCGCTGGATCGTTGCATGATGCGGGATGTTTGGAAGAACCTGTTTTGGTTAGTCGCGTGTACGGATCGGGAATGCAGAGCAAGTTTCAGCGCGCGATGAATAATCCACCGCGCGCGCTATCGCAAATCGTTTCGCTGGATTTGCGTGGTGGGCAGAGGCGAGCTGTTTCAGAAGTGATTGGGCACAATAGCCTGCGTGAATGGCTGGACATTCCGCATGGTTTCCGTCGATTTGATTCACTCGACGACCAATTGTTCATGGAGTACGGAGGCCGAAAATTCGCCTCTGGATTGTTTTATTTTCCTGAAACCTACCCAACCCCTATGGGTCCACCTGTCACTGCACGTTGTAGTATATTTGGTTATTGTCAGGTTGATTACCGGCTGCATGAGCGGCTTGGGATACATTACAAATTTCGCAGTTCTCGTGACTATGGTCGTTTGTGGATACCACAGGATCAGGCCTTGCGAGATTTAATTAACAGTTGGGTCACGGACCTGCCGATAAGGGACTAGATTTTTGTTAAAATTTTCCGATGCAAGTTGCTGCACTTACTCCGATTATTAATGAGGCCCTTGATGCGTACAATCTAGTCAAGTCAGCCCCATACGTCAGCAACATCCATGCGCAACCCGAGGACGAACGCAGTCCAACACTACTTCTCTACACAAGACATGACAGCTTTTCATGCACGCTTCTTCACGTTGAGGACCCTCTCAAAGTTCTCAGGAATGTCGTGGCAGCGTTCCGCCGCTTTTCTCAAAGAAGCTGAGATTTTGCAGTTCTCACCGGACGGAGCGGATTACGGCAACATCTTCCTGCGCGATGAAGTCGAAATGGCATTTTTTCTGTAGAGAACTTCACTTCGTCAGAAAGGCGTAAAAGCCAACGCAAAGTACAAAAAGGCGGAGCATTATGCTCCGCCTTTTTCATTTCTGACATCAGAACCAGTCCGGTGTCTAGGCCGCGTCAGATCCCAGATAAAGTTTTGCGCACGCTTCCAAGTTTCTTTTGCGCATGCTTCACCTTTTTCTGGCTACAATCACTTCGACATCAGACCGCTAACCACATTTACTGAAACCACAACTCGCGCAGGTCATGCAGCCTTCGACCATGCGTAATTCGTAGGATCCGCAGCTAGAGCAGGCTTTGCCACGTGGTGCGCCGCCGCCTTGGATTTGTTGCGCTTGCGGGTCTGATTTCAGGCCCATGCCTTCGCCTTCGATGAAGCCGGTCGCGACCAAGTGCTGTTCGATAACGCCGCCGATAGCAGCTAAAATTGACGGGATGTATTTGCCGCCCATCCATGCGCCACCGCGCGGATCGAACACCGCTTTTAGTTCTTCGACCACAAACGACACATCGCCGCCGCGACGGAACACCGCCGAGATCATGCGCGTCAACGCCACGGTCCACGCAAAGTGTTCCATGTTTTTGGAGTTGATGAACACCTCGAAGGGCCGGCGATGTCCGTTCAACACGATGTCGTTGATCGTGATGTAAATCGCGTGCTCACTGTCGGGCCATTTGACCTTGTAGGTGTTACCCTCAAGTTCGTTCGGACGGTCCAGCGGTTCCGCCATGTAAATTACGTCAGCACCTGAATCGATTTGCGGCGCGGCCTCGGACGTTTCTGAAACGGTTAGAACTGATCCTGTGACGTCGTTGGGGCGGTAGGTTGTGCAGCCCTTACACCCTGTGTCCCACGCTTGCATGTAGACGCTTTTGAATTCTTCAAAGCTGATGTCCGCAGGGCAATTGATGGTTTTTGAAATCGAACTGTCGACCCATTTTTGCGCAGCGGCCTGCATTTTTACGTGGTCAGCAGGCGCAAGGGTTTGGGCGTTGACGAAGTAGTCTGGCAATTCGGCATCGCCAAATTTATCGCGCCACATTTGTACGGCGTAATCGACAACTTCTTCTTCGGTGCGCGACCCGTCTTTTTGCAAAACTTTGCGCGTGTAGGCGTAGGCGAACACCGGTTCGATGCCGGAACTGACGTTGCCTGCGTACAGGCTGATTGTGCCGGTAGGCGCGATCGAGGTCAGCAATGCGTTGCGAATACCGTGTTCAGCGATTGCGCCGCGCACGTCGTCGTCCATCATTTGCATTGTGCCAGACGCGAGGTATTTGTCCGCGTCAAACAGCGGGAATGCACCTTTTTCTTTGGCCAAATCGACAGACGCCAAATAGGCAGCGCGCGCGATTGCTTTCAGCCATGCTTCGGTTTGCTGTGCACCTTCGTCTGATCCATAGCGTTCGCCAACCATCAACAATGCGTCGGCCAAACCGGTGACACCTAGGCCGATGCGGCGTTTGGCTTGTGCTTCTTGCGCCTGCGCCTCGAGCGGGAATCTGGAGGCGTCAACGACGTTGTCCATCATCCGCACGGCTGTCGCGACCAATTCGGACAGCGCATTTTCGTCGAGTTTGGCGTTTGTTCCAAACGGGTCACTCACCAGTCGCGCAAGGTTGATCGAGCCCAGCAAGCACGCGCCGTAAGGTGGCAACGGTTGTTCGCCACACGGGTTCGTCGCCGCAATTGTTTCGCAGTAGTTCAGGTTGTTGGCCGTGTTGATCCGGTCGATAAAAATCACACCCGGTTCGGCAAAATCATACGTGGATTGCATGATCTTGTTCCACAGTTCCAGCGCCTGAACGGTGCGGTATACTTTGCCGTCAAATTTCAGATCCCAAGGACCATCAGCCTTGACCGCTTCCATAAAATCATCGGTGATCAAGACGGACACGTTGAACATCCGCAAGCGCGCGGCGTCAGATTTGGCCGTGATGAAATCGTTGATATCGGGGTGATCGCAGCGCATCGTCGCCATCATCGCGCCGCGACGTGATCCTGCAGACATGATCGTGCGGCACATGCTGTCCCACACATCCATGAACGACAGTGGCCCAGACGCATCTGCCGCCACACCTTTGACGTCCGCGCCCTTGGGGCGAATGGTGGAAAAATCGTAACCGATGCCGCCGCCCTGCTGCATGGTCAGCGCCGCTTCTTTTAGCATGTCGAAAATGCCGCCCATGCTGTCAGGAATCGTGCCCATAACAAAGCAGTTGAACATGGTGACTTTGCGCGCGGTGCCTGCCCCTGCCGTGATCCGGCCAGCTGGCAAAAATTTGAAATCTTCCAACGCTTCGTAGAATTTGTCTTCCCACATCGGCGCATCTTTTTCGACGCGCGCCAGATCATGGGCGATACGGCGCCATGAATCCTCGACTGTGATGTCTTTGGGGGTGCCATCGGCATCCTTGAAGCGGTACTTCATATCCCAGATTTGTTCGGCGATGGGGGCAGCAAAGCGTGACATAGAGCGATCCCTTTAAGGTCAGCGATTCTTTTAGGCGGCTTGAAAGAAGTTTGGATTAGCCCATCTGTATCACAGACGCCACCAGAAATCCTGCAAATTTCACACAAATTGTGTGTGACAATTCGCCAACCACAACATATGGTGTTTAAACGCAAACTCTCGGAGTCACACGTGTGAGCAAACACATCCACCTTATCAAGCTGTCTGTCGGCACCGAAACCGTCGAGGATCTGGCCGATTGGCAGGCCACGAAACGCGCACAAGCGCCCGATGGCCTGCCACAGCATGTCACACGAATGTGGCCCAAACGCGAGGCTGAAATTGTCGCAGGTGGGTCAATTTATTGGGTGATCAAAGGCGTCATTCAATGCCGTCAAACCGTGCTGCGTCTGGACGAGGTGTTTGGATCAGATGGCATCCGCCGTTGCGCAATTGTGTCTGACCCCAAGCTGATCCGTGTCGCCGGCAGCATCAAACGCCCGTTCCAAGGTTGGCGATATTTGCAGCCCGCTGACGCCCCGCCTGACCTACCCGAAGGCCGCGAAAACGAAGACCCGATTCCAATCGAGCTGAACAAAGCGCTTGCAGAAATTGGTGTGCTTTAGCCTAGGCGGCGCACGACTTCTGCCATCACAGCGCGATCTGCGTCTTCGATCGGGGCGACATGCGACGACCAAAGCGTTGCCTGTGACGCCAAAATCAATCCATCACTCAGGATTTTCAAGTGGTTCGCTTCTAGCGTCGCACCCGAACTGGTGATGTCGGCGATTGCCTCGGCGGTTTCGTTGGCGACGGTGCCTTCGGTCGCGCCCTGGCTGTCGACCAATGCATAATCCGCGACGCCTGCGCCTTGCAAAAATTCACGCACCAAGCGGTGATATTTGGTGGCGATACGCAACCGCATGCCGTGATGGGCGCGAAACGCCGCAGCGGCTGCATCCAGATCATCCAGCGTATCCACATCGACCCACGCCGCAGGCACTGCCATGATCAGATCCGCGTGGCCAAAACCCATTTCAGCAAGTGCTGTGACTTGGCTGCCCCATAGTGGTAATTTTTCGTGCACCAGATCAGTGCCCGTCACGCCAAGATGAATGTGACCCGCCGCCAGTTCACGCGGGATTTCGCCCGCAGACAGCAACACCAAAGACACGCCATCGATGCCGTCAACCTGCCCTGCATATTCACGATCTGAACCGGCCCGAGACAAGGTGATCCCGCGCGCGCCGAACCATTCAAACGTGTCGTCCATCAGCCGACCTTTTGACGGCACACCCAGCTTGATGCTCATAGCGCGTCCTCCAGTTCGACGATAATGCCGGGGCGTAAAACGGCGCCAACAGCAGGGATTTCAGCGCCCTGCCCCAATCGACGGGTCAGTGCATCATAGCGGCCACCGCTGGCGACGGCTGGCAAATCAGGGCGTTGCGTTGCGTAAAACCCAAACACAAAACCGTCGTAATATTCCATCGATGTGCGCCCGTAGCTGGCCTCGAAAACCAGCGCTGTCACATCCACATTGCGCGCGGCCATTGCGGTACTGCGCGCCTCGAAACCATCTACAGCCGTGCTGATTGCAGGCATGTCATTTGCCAGTGCACGCAATTGAATCAACGCATTTGGCACAGTGTCGCGCACGTTCAACAACGCGTCAATTGCATCGATTTCATGCGCGCTGATTGGCGGGGCATCCGCGTCGTGACGCAGGGCTGTGACGCGCGCCTCAATTTCGGACAAAGCACGTTTGCCGATCAGCGGGGCCATGTTCGCGAATGGTTGCGATTGCGCCAACAATGCTGCGCGTGTTTCCGGCACATCGGCGCGGCCCGAAAACCGGTCTAGCAACGCACGGAACCGGCGCGGACGCCAAACGTGACGTAGCAATGCGGCCTTGCGCGCGTCGGTCGTGTTCAACCCGGAAACAGCCGCCATCAAGATGCCGATATCACCCGTTGCCGCACGCACGTCTAAATGCGTAATCGACTGTGAAACAAGGGAAAAAACCTCTGCATCAGCAGCGGCAGGATCAGTGCGATCAAAGACCTCGTAGCCGACCTGCATGTATTCGCTTGCGCGATCGGGGTCGTGTTCTTGGCGGCGAAATACTTCGCCTGCGTAGGTGTAGCGCGCGGGATCGGCCCCATGCGCCATGTGCATCTGCACGACAGGAACCGTGAAATCAGGGCGCAACATTTGTTCGCCGCGCAACGCGTCGCTGGTAATGTAGGCGCGGCCACGAATGTCTTCGCCGTACAGATCCAACAGCGTTTCTGCAGGCTGCAAAATCGGGGGTTCGACGACCTGCGCGCCTGCGGTCACAAAGCTGTCGCGCAAGGCCATTGCCCGCAATCGTGCATCAGTCATTTGCAAGAATCTCTTTGACCTTGGCGACCAATTGATCACGCGGCACCTCGAATTGGCTGGGCAGTTCTTTCCATTCCTCAAGGGTCGCGGTTTCGGCGATTTTGGCCCCTAGGATCAGGTCCTTGATCTGGACAACGCCGCGGTCTTTTTCCTCGCCGCCTTCGATGATGGCAACGGGGGATGCACGTTTGTCAGCGTATTTTAGCTGGTTGCCAAAGTTCTTGGGATTGCCAAGGTAAACTTCGGCGCGAATGCCAGCTTGGCGCAGTTCTGCGACCATCGCTTGATAGTCGGCCATGCGGTCGCGGTCCATCACGGTGACGACGACGGGACCGGGGTTTGAGGCTTCCATCCGGCCTTTGGCTTGCAAGGCGGCAAGCAGGCGATCGACGCCAATTGAGACACCTGTTGCAGGTACTTCTTGGCCCGTGAACCGTTTGACCAGATCGTCGTAACGGCCACCGCCCGCGACGGAACCAAAGTTGCGCTTGCGTCCCTTTTCGTCAAAGATTTCAAACGTCAATTCTGCCTCGTAAACGGGGCCGGTATAATAGCCAAGGCCGCGCACAACGGATGGGTCAATTTCGATCCTGTCCGCGCCGTAGCCACCTGCATCCAACAATTGCGCGATGGTTTCGAGTTCTTGAACTCCGGCTTTCCCAGTCTCGGAATCGCCAACCAATTCATACAAACGCGCCACGGTTTCAGCGCCCGTGTCACGCTTGGCTTCCATAAATCCAACAACGATGTCTGCCTGCGCATCGCTAAGGCCCGCGCCATCAGTGTAATCGCCACTGTCGTCTTTGCGCCCCTTACCAAGCAGCGCGCGCACGCCGTCTAGGCCAAGCCTGTCCAGCTTGTCGATTGCGCGCAAAACGATGCCGCGTTCGTGGGTGAATTTCTCAGCATCAGACGGATCAAGAACACCCGCGACTTCCATCACCCCGTTCAAAACCTTGCGGTTGTTCACGCGCACAACATAGTCGCCGCGCGGGATGCCGACTTTTTCCAAAGTATCGGACAACATCGCGCAAATCTCTGCGTCAGCGGCCATTGACGATGTGCCAACGGTATCCGCATCACATTGATAAAACTGGCGAAAACGTCCCGGTCCCGGTTTTTCATTACGCCAAACCGGACCCATCGTGTAGCGGCGATAGGGGGTCGGTAAATCATTGCGGTGCTCTGCATACACACGGGCGAGCGGTGCCGTCATGTCATAGCGCAGGGCCAGCCAATCGCCGGGCTTGTCGCCTTCGCTGTCTTCTTGCCAGGCGAATACACCCTCATTCGGGCGATCAACGTCAGGCAGGAATTTACCCAAGGCTTCGACCGTTTCAACCGCACTGGTTTCCAACGCATCAAAGCCATACTGATGATAAACCGCTGCAATCGCATTCAACATTTGTGCGCGCTGGGTGACTTCAGTGCCGAAATAATCGCGAAAGCCTTTGGGCGCTTGGGCCTTAGGGCGCGGTGTTTTCTTGGGCTTTGCCATGACGTGATCCTTGATCGTTCGCTTGGGTCACGCCTTATCGGATGGGGTCGTTCGGGGCAACTTAGAACAGCATGGCGCGCGCAGCACTTATGCCCTAAGACGCGGTTATGGATAAGTTAGAAGAAGACATCGCCCATTTGACCCGCACGGTCGAAGACCTGTCAGACATCGTCGCGCGCCAAGCCGAAGAGATCGACACCCTCACGCGTCGCGTCCACATGTTGATGCACCGCGAAGGTGAACGCGAGGCATCCAGCAGCGGCGGCATCGTTGTCGGTGATGAACGCCCGCCGCATTACTAAGGCAGTTTGTTGGCTTAGGGTTGTTTGATCGCAGCCGCTAAAACAGCGCCATCGTGGATCAGAATATCGGCCCACCGCGCGTTGTTTCCAAAGCGTTCATAGGTGCTGATAAAAACCGTGTTCTTTTCCATCTCGGAAATTTTGGCACCGCAGGGTTTGCGTTTGCCAACACGACACACCGAAGATTTCACTTTTTCATAGGCTTTGTCGGTCGTGGAATACGGGTATTCTGTGCTTGGGCGGCCATAGCGCAATTGTTCGTGCAGGCTCGGCGCGCCTAACAAAGCAAGCGCAGCTGTGAATTGGCGCGGGCAGCCATCGCTAAAACCAGTGACGTAAAATGTGCGTGGCGCAGTGGCATTTGGATCGCTGTCGAACAGGGCATATCCACGGCCACGCGCTGGTGCTTTGTCGATTTTGCGGCCCAACGGGCGTCCACGTGCCCCGCAAACACGCGCGACTTCGCCGTATGCCAAGACTGCGCCGTAATCCACATCGCGGGCGTCGGGCCCTTTGCGCGGCGCATCAGTGGCTACGCCCCCGAACAGACCGCGACGTTTTTTGGGCTCAACGCTTACTGTTGGTGCAGGTTCGGCGATTGGTTTGGCCAGTGTGTCAGCCGTCGGGTTTGGTAGATCCGGCGATAGGGACGCAGTGCGCACCTGAGCGGTTTCAGCTTCGGCAGGTTTGAAAATTCCAAACAGGCCTTTGCGTTTCTCAGGTTCAATGGCGGCTGCAACCGCGACGTCTGGCGCATCAATCGGCGCGATGTCTGCGGCCTCTACAATTTCGGCAACAATGTCGGGCGATCCAACTTGGGCTGGCGTCGGCACGGCAACAACGGGCGAAATCACTGCGACGGTTTCTTCAGATTTGGACCGATCAGCAGAACGGCGCAGCCATCCGCGCAGCCCGCCTTGTTCAGGCACAACCGCCTCAACTGTTTGTGTTTCAGGCAGTTCAGATGGTGTTGCAATACCTTGGGCAAGCGTAGTTTCGCCCTCTGGCAAAACGGGTGCGACGGCATCTTGTTGGGGCAGTACGACGTCTGGATCGGCAGGCGCGCGCGCAATCAACCTGGATAGAAATCCGCCCTCGGCTTCGGTTTCTGCGGCAGTCGGCAGGGCAAGCACAACAGCGTCGTCCTGCGCCAATTCAACATCATCAATCTTTTCGATTTTGGCCAACGGATCACCGCAGCCAGACAGGCCTGCCAACACAAAGAAAGTCACTAAATATCGCACGCCGCATTGCCTCGTTGTAAGTGATTAAGCAATCCTTAACGCAAGCGAGCGTGGCCTGTCCACTGATCGCGTGGTTAACGCCGCAATGCATGGTCTAAAAATCTTCGACTTCCAGCACGCCCATCAAGGATTTTATGGCGCCTTTGATCTGCGGATTAACAGGGAAATCCTGCCCCAAATCGATCTCGACTTCGCCCGGTAAACCCGCGTCCATCAGGCACAATTGCACGGGTCCCCGCCCGGCCGATTTCGCCGCAGTCACAGCGCCCGCAAGCACGGATGCGACAGATGCAATCGCACTGGCATCTTCGACAAAAATCTTGAGACCCATACCGCCGACATCAGCCACCACCGTGTCAATGGGCGCGATTCCACGACCCAGTAATTTCAACTGATCGCTTTCCAATGTTGCCTCGACTGTCACGATGACCTTGGCACCTGTCACCAAGTGATCTTGTGATTTTTCAAGCGTATCTGAAAAAATCGTGATCTCGTAAGCACCAGTTGTGTCGCTCAGTTGCGCAAAAGCAAACCGGTTGCCGCGTGCTGATTTTCTGATCTGAACACCGGCAACGACGCCCGCCAATTTGGCAACATGTGCCCCGTTTTCAGCCCGCGCGCGCACTTGATCCAGCGTTTTCACGTCCTTGCGTTTTAGGGCACCCATGTAGTCATCAAGCGGGTGGCCAGACAGATAAAACCCGATTGATTTGAATTCTTCGCTCAGGCGTTCGGCAGGCTGCCAATCGTCCATCGGCAAAATCCGCGGCTCAGGCAAATCATCGCCCGCCTCACCAAAAAGGGACACTTGATTAGACGATTTTTGTTCGTGAATCGCGGCCGAATAACCAACCAATCCATCAAGCGCGTCAAAAACACGGCGGCGATTACGATCAAGTTCGTCGAACGCGCCGGAGCGCGCCAGCATTTCCAACGGACGTTTGCCAACACGTTTCAGATCAACGCGACGGGCCAAATCAAAAAGGGTCGCAAATGGCTTGTCATCGCGCCCCTCGACGATCAGTTTCATCGCCTCCACACCGACGTTTTTCAACGCACCCAATGCGTAGACTAGGGCCCCGTCAACAACCTTGAACGTCGCATCGGACCTGTTCACGCACGGCGGCACCCACGGCAGGCCAAGCTGCTTGCGCACCTCTTCGAAATAGACCGCTAATTTGTCGGTCAAATGGATATCGCAGTTCATCACACCGGCCATAAATTCGACCGGGTGGTTCGCCTTTAGCCAAGCGGTTTGATAGCTGACAACAGCGTAGGCGGCGGCGTGCGATTTGTTAAAACCGTAGTTGGCAAATTTCTCGAGAAGGTCAAAAACCTCGGTGGCTTTCTTTTTGTCTACACCGTTTTCTTGCGCGCCCTTTTCGAACTTCGGACGTTCCTTTGCCATCTCTTCGGCGATCTTTTTACCCATCGCACGACGCAACAGATCAGCACCGCCAAGGCTATAGCCGCCCATGGCCTGCGCAATTTGCATAACCTGTTCTTGATAAACGATAATTCCCTGCGTTTCGACAAGGATATGATCGATCAACGGATGGACAGATTCCAGTTCTTTTAGCCCGTTTTTAACCTCGCAATAGGTCGGAATGTTTTCCATCGGGCCCGGACGATACAGCGCCACGAGGGCAACAATATCTTCGATACACGTCGGTTTCATCCGTTTTAGCGCGTCCATCATACCGCTGGATTCGACTTGGAACACGGCGACGGTTTTGGCACTGGCGTACAGCTTGTAGGATGCCTCGTCATCCAGCGGAATGGTCGCGATATCGTCGATCAATCCCTGTGGCGGTTCGAACAATTCGGTGCCATCTGCACCGATGTGCAAATGCCGCCCCGAGGCTTGGATTTGTTCAACCGCATTCTGAATAACGGTCAGGGTTTTCAGGCCCAAAAAGTCAAATTTAACGAGGCCGGCTTGTTCCACCCATTTCATGTTGAACTGGGTCGCGGGCATGTCGGAACGCGGGTCTTGATACAGCGGAACCAGCTCGTCCAGCGGGCGGTCACCAATCACAACACCGGCCGCGTGGGTCGATGCGTTTCTCAGCAGCCCTTCGACCTGTTGACCGTAATCCAACAGGCGCGCGACGACTTCTTCGTTCTTGGCCTCTTCGCGCAGGCGCGGTTCGTCTGCCAGAGCCTTTTCGATGGAAACCGGCTTGACGCCTTCAACGGGAATCAGTTTCGACAGCCGGTCGACCTGCCCATATGGCATTTGCAAAACACGCCCGATGTCGCGCACGGCAGCCTTGGATAAAAGGCCACCAAAGGTGATGATCTGCCCCACCTTGTCACGCCCGTATTTGTCTTGAACATACCGAATAACTTCTTCGCGCCGATCCATGCAAAAATCGATGTCAAAGTCAGGCATCGACACACGTTCGGGATTCAAGAACCGCTCAAACAGCAACTGGTACCGCAGCGGATCAAGGTCGGTGATCAACAGCGCGTAAGCCACCAAGGACCCCGCACCAGACCCACGGCCAGGACCGACAGGAATGCCGTTGTCTTTGGACCATTTGATGAAATCCGCAACGATCAAAAAGTAACCGGGGAACCCCATGCCTTCGATGATCTTCAGCTCGAAATCCAGGCGCGCCTCGTATTCCGCAACCTCGACCGCGTGTGGAATAATAGAGAGACGGTAACGCAGGCCTTCTTCGGCCTGACGGCGCAATTCGGCGACTTCGTCATCGGCAAATTTGGGCAGGATCGGGTCGCGACGATACGCCTGAAATGCACAGCGTTTGGCGATTTCGACTGTGTTTTCAATCGCCTCTGGCAGATCGGCGAACAGCGTCACCATTTCTGCCTGCGATTTAAAATAGTGCTGCGGCGTTAGGCGGCGACGCCCTTCTTGTTGGTCGACATACGCCCCTTCGGCAATGCAAATCAGCGCATCATGGGCCTCGTACATCTTTGATTGCGGGAAATAGACGTCGTTTGTGGCGACCAGCGGCAGGCCCATCGCATAGGCCATTTCGACAAACGGGCGTTCGGTCAAACGTTCTGCATCGGGTAGGCCACCATCACCGGGATGGCGCTGCAATTCGACGTACAAACGATCGCCAAAAATACCCGCAAGACGATCCATCAATGCTTGAGCCGCAGGAATTTGACCGGCTTGCAGCAATTGCCCGACAGGGCCGTTCGAGCCACCGGTCAAACAGATTAGGCCCGCACCGTATTTCGCCAATTCATCAACCGTGGCCTGCGGCATCTGATCGTTGTTGCCCACGTACAGGCACGAATTCAGCTTCATCAGGTTTGCGTAACCTGTTTCATTTTGGGCCAGCAGAACCACAGCGGCAGGTGCGCGCGCTTTTTCACCCGGGCGCGATTCAACAAACGTGACATCGATCTGACATCCAATGATCGCTTGAATGCCTGCGCCTGACATCGCAACCGAATATTCGAGCGCGGCAAACATGTTGTTCGTGTCGGTCAACGCCATGGCAGGCATGCGCGCGTCCGCACACAGGCCGGGCAGTTTTTTCAACCGCAATGCGCCTTCCAAAAGTGAATATTCGGAATGGGAGCGCAGGTGAATGAATCGAGGATCAGATGTCATGCGCAAACTTTAGGCGAAACCCGCGCGCCCCGCCACACCACATTGCATCAAAGGCCAAGAGACTTGCCAAAAACCGCGCCCGCTGTAATGTTAATTTAAATTTGGCCCGCGCCCGTCTACGCCACATCGACGCCGCGCACGACTTTGGGCTTTGGTATGGTGGCGGGTTACACTCAAATGAACGTCTCTTTTCGGCTTAACGGAAGGGTCGTGGACCTTGTGGACGTCAATGCCACGACCACCCTTTTGGATTGGCTGCGCGATGATGCTGGCCTGACCGGCACCAAAGAAGGCTGCAACGAAGGCGATTGCGGCGCCTGTTCGGTCATGATCACAGACGACACCGGGGCAAAAGCGCTGAACGCCTGCATCCTGTTTCTAGGGCAACTTAACGGCAAGGCCATTCGCACGGTCGAAGGCATCGCGGCACCCGACGGCACCCCGCACCCTGTTCAAACGGAAATGATCACGCACCACGGATCGCAATGCGGGTTTTGCACGCCGGGGTTTGTGGTTTCCATGGCGACCGCGCATTTAAATGGTGCGACGGATCACGAC
Organism: Ascidiaceihabitans sp.; assembly: GCA_047626725.1. Taxonomy (GTDB): domain Bacteria; phylum Pseudomonadota; class Alphaproteobacteria; order Rhodobacterales; family Rhodobacteraceae; genus Ascidiaceihabitans. The sequence goes on along the minus strand of JBLHSG010000037.1, from coordinate 13,561 downwards.
ACGCAATTGGCTGGCAATTTATGTCGCTGTACCGGGTACGCGCCGATTGTGCGCGCCGCCAAAGCAGCCGAAGGCGCCGCGATCCCTGATCACATGCGCGATGTGCCGCTGTTTGCTGCGCCCTCGGTATCAAATGCGTCCGCGAACAACCCGCCTGAGACCCTTGAAGGATTCGCGAATTGGTACGCGGAAAATCCTGAAACAACGTTGATTGCCGGTGCAACCGATGTTGGCCTGTGGGTGACAAAGCAGTTCCGCGACCTTGGGCAAACGGCATTCCTGAATCGCATTCCTGAACTGGCTGGTGTCAGTATTAACGACACGCATATCCACATCGGCGCGATGACCACATTGACTGATCTTGAGATCGCGATTGCGCCCTATCACCCCAGTTTTGCCGCCCTGATCCGCCGATATGGATCAACGCAAGTGCGCAACGCCGCGACGATTGGCGGTAACATCGCAAACGGATCACCCATCGGGGATGGCCCGCCAGCGTTAATCGCGCTGGATGCTGTTTTGCATTTGCAACGCGGGTCAGTGAAACGCGACATACCGCTCGCTGATTTCTTTTTGGCATACGGAAAGCAGGACAGGCATGCTGGCGAATTGGTCACGGGCATCACTATTCCCAAAGGGCCGGATCACTTGCACTGTTACAAACTGTCGAAACGGTTTGATCAGGATATCTCAGCTGTGTGCGGGTGTCTTTGGATCGACGTTCAAGACGGAAAAATCGAAACTGCGCGCCTTGCATATGGCGGCATGGCTGGCACACCGAAACGCGCGACAAAGGCCGAAAATGCCATGGTTGGGTCTGATTGGAATGAACAAACCGTACGCAAGAGTATTGAGCTGTTGACCCAAGATTTCGCGCCCATGTCAGACGTGCGCGCTACGGCAGATTACCGGATGCGCACCGCGCAAAATATGCTGCTGCGGGTTTGGCACGAACGACAAGGCATCGTTACAGACGTACAAATGGTGACATCATGAGCGTCGCAAAGCCCCTGCCCCACGACGCCGCCGCCCTGCACGTAACAGGCAAAGCGCGCTATGTTGACGACATTCCAACGCCGTCCGGCACCTTGCACCTAGCCTTTGGTACCAGCCCTATCGCGTGCGGAACGTTGAATGAAATCACCCTCGATGCGGTGCGCGCAGCCCCTGGTGTCATTGATGTTTTGATAGCCGCCGATCTGCCGTTTGAAAATGATGTTTCCCCATCCGCCCACGACGAACCATTGCTGGCATTGGATACGGTAGCGTATGTTGGGCAGCCAATTTGCCTAATCATCGCTACCAGTCACGGGGCCGCGCGGGCTGCAGCACAGCTGGCTGAATATGACATCACCGAAGGCACCGCGATTTTTTCAATCGAAGACGCGTTGACCGCTGACTCACGGTTCGAGGACGGCCCGCGCGTTTATGGCTGCGGTGATGTTGGTGGGGCACTTAAATCCAGCGCTGAATCGGTGACCGGAACGCTCCATCTGGGTGGACAGGAACACTTCTATCTTGAGGGGCAAGCCGCACTCGCCCTGCCCGGTGAAGACGGCGATATGTTGGTGCATTCTTCGACCCAGCACCCCACCGAAATCCAACACAAAGTCGCCCATGCTATAGGCAAACCAATGAATGCCGTGCGCGTCGAAACCCGTCGGATGGGCGGTGGATTTGGTGGAAAAGAAAGCCAAGGAAACGCGCTCGCTGTTGCTTGTGCCATCGTCGCGGCGCGCACAGGACGCCCGTGTAAAATGCGCTACGACCGTGATGACGACATGATTATCACCGGCAAACGCCACGATTTCCGCATCGATTACACCTGCGGTTTTGATGTCGACGGCACGATCAAAGCCTTAAATGTCGTGCACTTTACGCGGTGTGGATGGGCACAAGATTTGTCGCTTCCGGTTGCCGATCGCGCGATGTTGCACGCCGATAACGCCTATTTTCTGCCCAATGTGCGCATCGAAAGCCATCGTTTAAAAACCAACATGCAAAGCGCAACTGCATTTCGTGGTTTCGGTGGCCCTCAAGGTATGACGGGAATGGAGCGGATCATTGATCATGTCGCCCATGCGCTGGGTGTTGATCCGCTGATTGTTCGCCAAAAGAACTACTATGCGTCCGGTACAAAAGCGTCGGATCAAACCACTCAAGAAACGCCGTATGGCCAGGTGGTGGATGACGCGATTATCGACGCGCTAAGCGCAAAATTGCAGACCTCAAGTAACTATGATGCGCGCCGTGCCGAGATTGCAAAATGGAACGCCACCAACCCGCTCATCAAACGCGGCATCGCGCTGACACCCGTCAAATTCGGGATTTCGTTTACCCTAACCCATCTGAACCAAGCCGGCGCATTGGTGCATGTTTATCAAGACGGATCGATCCACCTGAACCACGGCGGCACTGAAATGGGTCAGGGACTGTTTCAAAAAGTAGCACAAGTTGCAGCGACCCAATTTGGCGTGTCGATGGACATGATCAAGATCACAGCCACGGACACCGCCAAGGTCCCGAACACTTCAGCGACTGCGGCATCGTCAGGCAGCGATCTAAACGGAATGGCTGTCAAAATTGCGTGCGAAACAATACGCCAGCGTATGTCTGATCATCTATCATCGCTACACAATTGTAATATGTCCGATATCCAATTTGCGCAAGGCAAAGTCACAGTCAAAGACCACGTTTACAGTTTTGCAGAGGCGGCGCAGCTTGCGTATCAAGGACGCGTAAGTCTGTCTGCAACCGGATTTTACAAAACTCCAGACATCAAATGGGACAGGATCGCAGGCAAAGGACGCCCGTTTTTCTACTTTGCTTACGGGGCCGCAGTAACCGAAGTCGCGGTAGATACGTTAACAGGTGAAAACCGGATCTTACGCGCGGATATTCTGCACGACGCAGGTGCTTCACTAAATCCCGCACTTGATGTGGGGCAAATCGAAGGTGGATTTGTCCAAGGTGCCGGATGGTTAACCACCGAAGAACTGGTCTGGGATGACAAAGGCCGATTGAAAACGCATGCACCTTCAACCTACAAAATTCCTGCCTGTGGCGATCGCCCAGATGTGTTTAATATCGCGCTTTGGGATGGCGAAAATCAGGCTGATACGATCTATAAATCTAAAGCAGTAGGCGAGCCACCATTCATGTTGGGCATGTCTGTTTTCTTTGCACTGAGCGATGCGGTTGCAGCCTGCGGATCGGGGTATGCGAACCTTCAAGCGCCTGCAACTGCAGAAGAAATCTTGAACTCAGTTGATCGAACCCGCGATGTTTGATCGCGATACCTTAATCGCTGCCTGCGTCATGCACGGCACCGTTTCACGTGTGGTGGTTGCTGATGTGCTAGGGTCCGCGCCCCGTGAAATTGGGGCCGCGATGTTGGTCTGGAAAGATGGGCAATCAGGGACGATTGGTGGCGGTGCGCTTGAGTATGAATTGGCGCAACGTGCCCGGGATGGACATGTTGGATTGAGCAAACACGCGCTTGGCCCCGACATGGGGCAGTGCTGCGGGGGTGCGGTGCAAATCCTGACCGAAAGCTATGATCTGGCGACGGCGCAATCGTTGCTAACTGACGTCATTGCACGGGGTCAAGGCGACATGCCGTTAACGATTGCCAAATTGCTGAGTGCCGCGCGAAATGAGGGTCATCTTCCGAAATCGCAGCTCACTGGTACGTGGTTTGTAGAACCAGTCTTACGCCCGCAACACGCGCTTTGGATTTGGGGGGCTGGCCATGTTGGTCGCGCGCTGGTTTCTGTTCTGGCACCTTTGCCCGACTTTGAAATCACGTGGGTTGATACCGCGAAAAACCGTTTTCCGGACATCGCTCCACCTAACGTGACTCTCTTGCCGGCGCAGGTTCCTGATGTGGTTATTCCATACGCACCCGTATCGGCGCAGCATCTGATCCTGACCTATTCCCATACAATCGACCTTGCATTGTGCCACGGGCTGTTAGCGCATGGTTTCGCAAGCTGTGGCCTAATTGGGTCAGCAACAAAATGGGCACGATTTCGCAAACGTTTAGCCGCACTCGGCCATTCAGACGCGCAAATATCACGCATCAATTGCCCGATCGGCGACCCGTCGTTGGGAAAACATCCACAAATGATTGCGATTGGCGTCGCAAACCAGTTAATCACAAGGGCGCATGTCTCGGATTGCGCGCTGGAGGCCACCTCATGAGTACACCGCTGTTAACCTTGAGCGGGCTGACCAAAGCCTATCCCGGGGTCGTCGCAAATGATGATGTCAGTCTGGATATCGGACGCGGTGAAATCCACGCACTGCTGGGTGAAAACGGTGCTGGCAAATCCACGTTGGTCAAAATGATCTATGGGTTGGTAAAACCTGACTCTGGCGCAATGACATTCAATGGGTCCGCGTTTTCGCCCCCCGATCCGCGCACAGCCCGCGCGAGTGGTGTTGGCATGGTGTTTCAACATTTCTCATTGTTTGACGCGTTAACTGTGGCGGAAAACATCGCCCTTGGTATGGAAAACGCACCAAAAATGGGGCAGTTGGCAACACGCATTTCCGAAGTATCCGAAGCTTACGGTTTACCCCTATCGCCAGATCGCGTTGTTGGCGATTTATCCGCTGGAGAACGCCAGCGGGTCGAAATTATTCGCTGTCTTTTGCAAGACCCAAAGCTGCTGATTATGGACGAACCAACATCGGTTTTGACACCTCAAGAGGTATCCATCCTATTCGAAACGCTGAATAAATTGCGCAGTGAAGGCACGGCGATCCTATACATTTCTCACAAGCTTGAAGAAATTCGAACGCTTTGTGACGCCGCCACGATCCTGCGCCTGGGCAAAGTTGTCGGCACCTGTGTACCGGCAGAAACCTCTGCGCGCGACATGGCTGAAATGATGGTGGGCAGCGCGTTGAAAACCCCGCAACGCACAGCAGGCACCCCCGGCGAGGTGGTCTTGGAACTGAGCGCACTAACGCTACCACCTGCGTCGACATTCGGGATGCCACTGCGCGATGTTTCGTTGTCTTTGGCCGCTGGTGAAATTCTGGGCATTGGCGGCGTGGCGGGCAACGGGCAGGATGAACTGCTTGGCGCGCTGTCGGGCGAAACGTCGATCCGCGCCGGAATGATCAAATACAAAGGTGTCGATATGGCGTCGCTGGGGCCAAACGCACGCCGCGCCATCGGCCTGCTGACCGCGCCCGAAGAACGCCTTGGCCACGCGGCCGCACCGGACATGTCATTAACTGAAAACGCGATGCTAACCGGCGCCGCTCGCGAAGGCCTGGAACATCGCGGCATGTTAAACTGGGGTGCTGCACGCGCGTTTGCCGAACGCATTATCGAAACATTTGACGTGCGCACACCGGGGCCAAACAATGCGGCGCGGTCCTTGTCGGGCGGCAATTTGCAGAAATTTGTGATCGGGCGCGAGGTCTTGCAGCGCCCTGACGTTTTAGTCGTTAACCAACCAACATGGGGTGTGGACGCATCGGCGGCTGCCGCGATCCGACAGGCATTGCTGGATCTGGCCAAAGGTGGTGCCGCATTGATCGTGATCAGTCAGGATCTGGACGAATTGATGGAAATTTCTGACCGTTTTGCTGCGTTGAATGAAGGGCGATTGACCCGACCTGAACCAGCCGCAGGTTTAACGGTTGAGGCGATTGGCCTGATGATGGGCGGCGCGCACGGCATGGAGGTTGCACATGTTTGATCTGTTTTCGCCTCGGCGCACGCCTGATTTTAATCCGAAGACATTGGAGCCGCTGCTATGATCAGGCTTGAGAAGCGCCCCCAACCAAGCCGCGCATTTGCGCTAGCGGCACCCCTGCTAGCTGTGTTGGCGACGATGATTTTTGGCGGTTTGCTTTTTGCAATTTTGGGCAAGGATCCGATCCAGTCAATTGTCACGATTTTCTGGGAACCATTGTTTGGCCAAAACGCGTTTTACTATCGCCCACAGCTGCTGATCAAAGGTGCGCCGTTGGTGCTGATTGCGATTGGTTTAGCCTTGGGATTCAAAGCCGGTGTTTGGAACATCGGCGCAGAGGGCCAGTACATCATGGGTGCCATTTGCGGCGCGGCGATGGGCCTTGCGTTTTACCCGACCGAAAGCGTGTTTATCTTTCCTTTGATGATCATGGCAGGCGCGTTAGGGGGTTGGGCGTGGGCGATGATCCCTGCGGTTTTAAAGGTCAAATTCGGCACCAACGAAATTCTGGTGTCCTTGATGTTGGTCTATGTTGCTGAAAAATTGTTAGCCTCGATGGCGTTGCGCACATTGAAAAACCCGGATGGTTTCGGGTTTCCCGGCAGTCGTAATTTGCAACAATATGCCAGTGCGCATAATGGCGAATTGATTGCAGGATCGGGCATGCATTGGGGCGTTGTTGCCGCACTGATTGCGGTGATATTTGCCTATGTTTTGCTGGCGCGGCACCGTTTAGGATTTGCCATTCGCGTAACAGGTGAAGCCCCGCGCGCAGCCCGTTTTGGCGGTGTGAACCCTGCCCGGTTGATCCTGTTTTGCCTAGGCCTGTCCGGTGCTTTAGCGGGTTTGGCCGGTATGTTTGAGGTCGCAGGCCCCGCCGGTCAGATCACCATCGATTTCAACGTCGGGTACGGTTTTACGGCTATTATCGTCGCATTTCTGGGTCGTTTGCATCCTGTCGGCATTTTGCTGGCCGGATTGTTAATGGCATTAACCTACATCGGGGGCGACATTGCACAAGGCAAATTACAATTGCCCGCCGCCGCGATCCAAGTGTTTCAGGGCATGCTGCTGTTTTTCCTTTTGGCCATTGATTTGCTGTCAAATTACCGCGTCCGCATCAGCACGAACGCCACCACAAAGGGAGCCGCATGATGGATCTTTCTGTTATCAACCCTGTCGTTTTGATTGCCGCGATGATTGCCGCCGCGACGCCCATTTTACTTGCGGCCACCGGCGAATTGGTGGTCGAGCGCGCAGGCGTTTTGAACCTTGGCGTTGAGGGCATGATGATCACTGGCGCGGTGTGCGGGTTTATCATTTCGGTGAATACCGGATCGCCGACTTTGGGCTTTATCATGGCGGCTGTGGGCGGCGCGACGTTATCGCTGCTTTTTGCTTTTCTGACGCAGGTTGCATTGGCGAACCAAGTTGCCTCGGGCCTTGCCTTGACCCTGTTCGGTTTGGGCATTTCCGCGCTGATGGGTCAAAGTTACGTTGGGCTAAAACCGCCGCGTATGCCGGATGTGAATTTTGGCCCGCTTGCCGATATTCCCGTGATCGGGCCGATCGTGTTCGGGCATGACCCGATTGTTTATGTCGGCCTGCTGTTAGTTGCTGCGGTCTGGGTCACACTAAAATTCACCCGCGCCGGATTGGTGCTGCGGGCGGTTGGTGAAAACCACGATGCCGCTCACGCGCTGGGGTACAAAGTGAAACGCATTCGCACGCTTGCCATCATGTTTGGCGGGGCCTGCGCTGGCCTTGGCGGTGCCTATCTGTCGCTGATCAAAGTGCCGCAATGGACCGAAGGGATGACGGCCGGTGTTGGCTGGATCGCTCTCGCTCTGGTCGTATTTGCCAGTTGGAAGCCATGGCGCGTGCTGCTGGGTGCCTATTTATTTGGCGGAATTGACCAACTACAGTTGAATTTGCAGGGCGCAGGCGTTGCGATTCCTGTAGAGTATCTGTCAATGTCGCCGTATATCGTCACCATCATCGTGCTGGTGATCTTGTCTGCTGATAAATCTCGTGCACCGGGCTCACTCGGGCGCATATTCCACGCCTCGCAATAGAGGCAAACACCAACTGGGGAACCATTCCATGAAATTCACCAAACTGATCGCTGGCGCTGCGCTGGCATTTGGCCTGGCAACAACCGCATTCGCGGACGGCCATGAAAAAACCAAAGTCGGATTTGTATTTGTTGGCCCCGTCGGCGACGGCGGCTGGACTTACGAGCACAACAAGGGCCGCTTGGCTGTCGAAGAAGCATTCGGCGACAAAGTCGAAACTGTCTTTGTTGAAAACGTGGCCGAGGGCCCGGATTCAGAACGTGTCATGACACAAATGGCGCTGGACGGTGCAGATCTGATTTTCACCACGTCCTTTGGCTACATGGACCCGACAATCAACATCGCGGCCAAATTTCCTGACGTGAAATTCGAACACGCAACCGGCTACAAACGTGCCGACAACGTGTCCACATACTCTGCTCGCTTTTACGAAGGTCGCGCAATTCAGGGCCACATCGCCGGTAAAATGACCAAGTCGAACATCGTCGGCTACATCGGTTCATTCCCGATCCCCGAAGTTATCCGTGGCATCAACTCGGCCTACATCCACGCGAAAAAAGTAAACCCGGACGTCGAATTCAAAATCATCTGGGCCTACACATGGTTTGATCCGGCAAAAGAAGCAGACGCTGCCAAAGTTCTGATCGAACAAGGTGCCGACGTTGTTCTACAACACACCGATTCCACAGCGCCACAAGCCGCCGCACAAAACGCCGGTAACGTGATCACATTCGGTCAAGCATCCGACATGAGCCAATACGGCCCGCTGCCACGCGTTTCATCTATCATCGACGACTGGGCCCCTTACTACATCGCCCGGACCCAAGCGGTCATGGACGGCACATGGACATCCACCGACACGTGGGATGGCATTGGCGCAGGCATGGTTGGCATCGGTGAAATCTCTGACGCAGTACCAGCAGACATCAAAGCCGAAGCACTGGCGATGAAAGCCGCATTGGCTGACGGTTCGTACCACGCATTCACTGGCCCGCTGAACAAACAGGACGGCACGCCGTTCTTGGCCGACGGCGAAACAGCAGATGACGGCACGTTGGCCGGCATGAACTTCTACGTCGAAGGCATCACGGGCGACATCCCGCAGTAAGCTTTTACGAGACTAAAATCAGGAAAGGCCTCGCAGCGATGCGGGGCCTTTTTTGTTTCTGGATTGCAGATTTTAACTGGTCAAGAGGAGTGAATGTGCCGCATGGGCTTTACGTCGTGGCTGCTCGCTAGATTGACTTTGACCTGCTTCACTGAAAATAAGGGCAAAATTTGTTGCAATGAGGTCTTTCCATGTCCACTTCGGATGAAATTTACGTTGATTTGTTAAAGAAAACTCTATCGTTCAGTCTTTGGCCAGAGCCACCCATGCCGATGGGTTTTTTTAGCCGTCGCAAATCAGGATTTGTGCACACGCTGATTTCAGGGATCAATCGTACCTTGGGGCGGCGCAATCTGATGCTGGCGAAGACCCCAAAGAACGATGCAGCAGAGCGCGAAGGCGGGGAAACCTGGCCCGGTTATGCTGATACGATGGTCGGCATGAAGCGGCTCAACAATCTGGATTATTGCGTGCGCCAAGTGATTGCGGACAAAGTACCGGGTGATTTCATCGAAACTGGCGTATGGCGCGGTGGGTCCTGCATTTTGATGCGTGGTATTCTCAAGGCGCTGGACGTGACGGACCGCAAGGTCTGGGTTGCGGATAGCTTTGAAGGGTTGCCTTTGCCCGACGCCGAAGTCTACCCAAGCGACGCGGGCGACGTACATCACGAATACGGTTTTCTGGCGGTTTCCGAGGATACTGTGCGCAAGAACTTTGCACGGTACGGCTTGTTGGACGATCAGGTCGTGTTTCTAAAGGGCTTTTTCAGCGACACCCTGCCTGATGCACCGATCGAAACCGTAGCGATTATGCGGTTGGACGGGGATATGTACAGCTCGACCATGGATGCCTTGGACAATCTTTATCACAAGCTATCACCGGGCGGGTTCTGCATCATCGACGATTACGCCCTGCCGGCCTGCGCCGAAGCTGTCGAAGATTTCCGCAAAACCCATAACATCACCGAACCGCTGGAAACGATCGACAACATCTCAAAGTTCTGGCGCAAAGCAGGGTAAGCTGGCGATCTCTTTGGGTGAGGGCTAAAAGCCTTCACTCAAATCCTACAAATCGCGTCACATTTTCAGTCGGGCGGCGGCGCGACACCACTGAATTGGCCTCAAAATCCTCGTCTGGCCAACCGAGTGCGACGCAGGTCATGATGATCTGATCGTCAGGGATTTGCGCAATTTCGCGCACCACGGGCGACTGCATAATCCCCTGCCCGTTGATCACCGCGCCCAGCCCCTTGGACCACGCGGCCAGCACCAAACCATAGGTCACAGCGCCCAGATCAAAGTGGGCAATTGTGCCGCCCGGCTCCATCGATTTGTCGTAACAAACCACAATCGACACAGGCGCGTCGAACTGGCGAAACCCGCGCATCACCCAATCCAGCCGCTTTTCTTTGTCGCCCCGTTCAATCCCCATCGCCTCGAACAACTGCACAGCAATTTCGATCTGGCGATCACGGTGCACACCTGCGTAGGCGCCGTGATCGGTGATTTCGCGCGACGGCGGCACACCTTCCATCATGCGGGTCTGGTTGCCCATTCGTACCTGGTTCAACGGTTCACCTGTCAAAACGTGCAGATGCCAGGGCTGCGTGTTCATCGATGATGGCGCACGATTGGCGAGCGCAATAATTTCTTCCAGCAGGTCCTTTGAAACGGATTTGTCCGTAAACCCACGGATGGAGCGGCGCTCGCGCATTGCTTGTTCTAGGTCCATGGGTGTTCTCCTGCTGAGGTTTTGTTGAACCACAGCGTTGGGCAGCGGGCATCAGGCGTCAAGCTGTGCCGTTCCGTCACAAATGCGTATCGAAGATTTCCCAAACCGGCAGCAAGTCTTTGATGCGGGTGTTCACGGCCTTAATCAGCCCTTTGTCGCGCCAGTCATCCGGCATCGGTAACGATATGGCTAAGGACTTGCGTTTCAGCAACTCCGCATGCGGATGATCCTGATCATAGGGTTTCGGAACACGTTTTAACGGCTCCGGCCCCCAAACTGAAAACTGACCACCAAGGGCCAACGTGCCGTCCAATGCGTCACTTAAACCATCGCCCCATGCATCCACAAAAGCGCGATACCGCGTCAGGCTTTCACCCTGCAATGACGTCACCCCCATCCCCACAAAAAACCGGTCCGGTGACAGGCCAAAGAACCACGCAGGGGCCAAATCATCCTTGTCGGCGGATGCCCATTTCACATGTAAATGCGACTTTAGCGGCGTTTTATCCTTGGAAAACCTGACGTCCCGGTAAATGCGAAACACCTTAGGGCTGTGCGGTTTGCCGGTAAGGCGCGCGAGGTCTTCAGCAACCAAATCCGCCATAAATTCCGCCGGTTTGCGTATCTCGTCGATGTAGCGCGCCTTTTGTGGTTCGAACCAGACTTTGGAATTGTTGGCCGCCAATGCGCCAAAAAACGGCACCGCAGCGTCTACCATCTGTTCAAATCCGTCGGCCATTTCCATCCCCTTGCGTCACAAAACTGTAAGGTGGGTTTCAACCCACCACATCCCGTGGCAGGCTACCACAATGATCACATTGCACCACCTCAACCGGTCCCGCTCGCATCGTATCCTTTGGTTACTCGAAGAAATCGGCGTCGATTATGACGTCAAACATTACGCCCGGGATGCCAAAACCAGCCTCGCGCCACCTGAACTGTTGGCCATTCACCCGCTTGGTAAATCGCCGATGATCGAAATGGATGGCCGCCTGATCACCGAAAGCGCTGCGATCGTCGAATTGATTTGCGCCAAACACGCGCCGCACATGATCCCCGCGCCGAACACCGACGCGCACATTCAACACCTTGAACTCATGCACTTTGCCGAAGGGTCCGCGATGACCCCGATCCTGCTGAACCTGTATGTGGGCAAGCTGGGTGATGCAGGCAAACCGTTGCATCCGCGTATCCAGCAACAACTGGATTCGCATTACGGGCACATGAATGACGTGCTGGGGGACAGCGGGCATTTTGTTCTGGATGATCTGTCTGCCGTCGACATCATGCTTAGCTTTCCTGCCGAAATCGCGATACTTCAGGAACGGGCCAACGACTACCCAAGGCTGGCGCAATTTGTCGAACGTATCCACGCACGCCCAGCCTATCAGCGCGCAACTGCCAAGGGTGTCAATTAGGATGGATTGATCGTTGCGCCGCGCGAAATCGCGTGGCACGACTGTGCCTATGACACAGATGACATCGCCCAATGGCACCCCCGCTTCGCGCCTTACGTTTGGCACCATGCAATTTGGCGGCACGGCTGATGCTGCGGCCTCGCAAGCGATGTTTGACGCCGCGCGCGCCGCAGGCATCACCCATTTCGACACCGCGTTTGTCTACACCGATGGGGCGTCCGAAACGCTGTTGGGCCAGATGGTGCAACACGATCGCGACACCCTGATTGTCGCCAGCAAAGCGGCCTATGTTGGCGGGTCGACCTCGGTGAATATTCTCAAGCATTTCGACGTGTCGCGCGCGCGTTTGCAACTGGATACGGTTGATCTGCTGTACCTGCACCGCTTTGACGACGACACCCCGCTAGAAGACACCTTCGAGGCGCTTGCGACCCTCCAGCAGCGCGGCGCGATCCGATATATTGGAGTGTCGAATTTCGCCGCTTGGCAGGTCATGAAAGCACAGGCTGTCGCCGCCACATTCGACACCCGCATTGATGTGATTCAGCCGATGTACAACTTGGTCAAACGTCAGGCAGAGGTCGAAATCATGCCGATGTGTTTGGATCAAGGCATTGCAATCACGCCCTATTCCCCCCTTGGCGGTGGTTTGTTGACCGGTAAATATGCCCGTGGCGAAACCGGACGCCTAACCACCGATGATCGCTATGCGGCGCGCTACGGGCAGTCTTGGATGCATGAAACAGCTGTGAATTTCAGCGCGTTGGCTGACACGCTTGGCATAGCACCCGCAACCCTTGCCGTGGCGTGGGCCGCCGCACATCCTAGCGCGCCTAGCCCGATTGTTTCTGGCCGGTCTGCCGAACAATTGGCACCGTCCTTAATGGCGGAAACCTTCGACATGACGCCTGCTTTGTACGCGCAAATCGCAGCCCTTAGCCCCACACCCGCGCCTGCCACAGACCGGTTAGAAGAAGCATGACCGACATCCTGATCATCGGCGGTGGCATCGCCGGAATATCTGCGGCGGCACGCCTGTCAGAACACGCATCCGTCACCCTGCTAGAGGGCGAAAGCGCACTGGGATACCACGCCTCTGGACGCTCCGCCGCACTATTCGAGGAAAACTACGGCTGCGCCTCCGTCAACGCATTAAGCCGTGCAAGCGCTGATTATCACCACAATGCAAATGGCGGATATTTATCGCCACGCGGTTTTTTATTGTTGGGTCGCGCGGGCGAAGACGCGGCGTTCGACGCTGATTTAAATGACCTTTCGTCGGTCGAAATTTCAGTCGCTGATGCGCGCGCGCATGTGCCAATTCTAAACGACAAAATCACCCGCGCCGCATATCACAGCAGCGCATTAGACATCGACACAGATCGCCTCATTCAGGACTTTGCCAAACAGGTGCGCCGCAACGGCGGAACAATAATCACGAATGCTTTGGTCGATGCGATCACGTTTAAAAATGACCGCTGGTCCGTCAGCGCGGGCACGGAAACATACGCC
>JBLHSG010000036.1:0-39265 GCA_047626725.1 Ascidiaceihabitans sp. | reverse complement strand
GCCAGGGTGCCACCTATCTTGTACGCGACGAAGGGTATCTGCCCGTGGAGCGGCACTGGGACGAAAGCGACGACTACGATCCCAGAAAAAGACCGTGGTACACGTCGGTGTCCGAGATCGGGCAGCCCACTTGGACCGACGTTTACACATTCTACACGTCGGGGGAACAAGGCATGACATTCGCCGCACCCGTCTACCGGAACAACGAGCTTCAGGGTGTGTTTGGCATCGACATCGAGATCAGGAAACTAGGCGAGATATTAGGAAACCCCGATCACAACATGGATTTGACCACCTCCTTGTTTACAAAAACAGGTGAAGCGATTGTGCATCTGTCAGGGAGCGAGATGAGCGAAATCGACACCATTTTTGATTTGCCCGGTTATGGCGGTGCGATCGTCAGGTCCCTTTTTTCGGATTATTCCGCAACACCAAAAGGCTACTCAACCCAGTTTCCGCGCGGGTCACAAGTCGGGCAAAAAGAACTGGTTCTTGCCAATATTCAATCGCTGGACGATCACGGTTTGCCTTGGCTTATCGCGACCCACGCAACACGCGAGGCCTTGACCGGTGGGATGCTGGAAAATCAGTCGCGCACCATGTGGATGGCCAGCTTGCTGCTTGGCTTTTTGTCATTGTTTGCCATCCCGCTGGCCGACCGGATCCGAAAACCGGTCCTGCACTTTGCCCAACAAAGCAAAGACATCGTCCAAGGCTACGCGCACATGGTGCCGCAGGGCGCGTTGAAAGTGCCCTATTCGGAATTGGAAACCACGAGCAAAGCACTGTTGGGTGAAATCTCAAAACGTCGAAATTTTGAGGTTCAATACGACCGTACATTCAACCGCTCGCAACGTGGCATGGCACATATTGATCCGATCAGCATGAAATTCTTGCGGGTCAACGAACGCTTTTGCGAGATGCTGGGCAAATCAGAAAGCGCGCTGCTGAATAGCGGATTAGACACCGCATTGTCGGGCGACAAACAGCGGATCTTGATCGAATTTCGCGACGCTGTGATGAACGACAAAGACTTTACAACCGAAGTCGATTTCAGCACCGATGGGAACCCTGTGGTCCCCCTGCGCATGACGGCGTTTTTGATGCGGGATTTGGACGGCAATCCGGACCATGCGTTTTCCCTTTTCGACAACAACGAAGAATCCAAACAAAGTGCTGCGCGGCTCGAGAATTTCAAACGGGACTTGGATCGCATCGGACGGATCAACTTGATGGGTCAGTTTGCGGCGGGTCTTGCGCACGAACTGAACCAGCCGTTGGGCGCGCTTGTGCATGACGTCGACAGTGCAAAACTGGTGCTGAACGAACAGGACGTGGACCATTTCGAACTGGAAGAAATCCTGAAAGGTATCGATGGCCATGCACACCGCGCCGGCGATATCATTCGTGCCTTGCGCAACATGATCCAACACGACGACCAAATTCCACATTGTTTTCAGTTGAACGATCTGTTGGAACAAACGCTCGCGATTATGAAACCCGAAGCGGTTGAATACGACGTGCATTTCGAAACCAAGGTGCGCGACAATTACATCATTCAAGGCAACCGCGTTCAAATTGCGCAGGTACTGGTCAACCTGATCAGAAATGCAATTTCTGCCTTGTCGACCTGCGATCCGGGCCATCGATTGATCTGCTTACATGCCTATGAAAACGAAAAGGGCGTCGTCATTTCCATCGAGGACAACGGACCCGGATTTTCGTCACATATCAAGCCCTTCGCGCAATTTGAAACGACCAGTCCCGGCGGCTTAGGTCTAGGGTTGTCGATCAGCAAATCGTTGGTCGAGTCCAACAAAGGTGTTATCTGTTACATCAAGGGAAATGGACACGGGGCACGTTTTGAAATCACTTTGCTCGGAAGAGCGTCCAAACGGGGAGACGAACTGAATGAACGAAGAACCGACGATATTTGTAGTTGATGACGACCCTCAAGTGCTGGCTTCGGTCACGCGGTCTTTGACCAAAAGGGGATACAAGGTTGAAGGGTATAGTTCAGGCGAAACGTTTCTAGACGCGTTCAGCACCGGGCGCCCCGGCTGCATCGTGTTGGATTTCGGTTTACCAGGGATGAGCGGGCTCGATGTTCAAGCGAAACTGATCGAGGATAAGATCCCTGCGCAGATCATTTTTGTGACCGGACATGGCGGTATTCCTGAATCTGTTCAGGCGACAAAAGCAGGATCAGTTGATTTTCTCGAGAAACCCTACCAGCCAGAAATTCTCCGGGATCGCGTCGAAGAGGCGTTGGCCTTGGATCGCAAAGAGCACGAGAAAAAGATCGAGCATGAGGAAGTGCGACTCGCGTTGGCATCCCTGACTGAGCGGGAAAGAGAAGTGTTCGAACTGATGGTCGATAAGCCTGAATTAAGTTCGAGCAAAGGCGTGGCGCTGGAGTTGGACATCAGTCCGCGAACCGTCGACAAACACCGCGCACAGATACTGTTGAAAACCGGCAGTCGCACGGTGCCGGAATTGATCGGACGCTACGGCAGTGCCGTGAGGTCGACCGCCTAGCGGGTTCAAACCGACATCACATTCTAGCTGTCGCATTGGCAATTGGCTCAAGGCGTCGTGCGGTCAAATTTGGTTCGGCGGGTGCGGCTTCAAGCGTTTTCACCATCAAATTCAAATTGTGCGATTGGCTGCCAACGTTGATTGCCGCGGGGATTGAACCAACTTTTGCGAACCCGCACTTTTTGTAAAAACCAATGGCACGACCCGCGCCTGACGACACATAAAGCTCGAGCTGCGTCACACCCATTTGAACCGACGCATCAACGACGACATCAAACACCATTTCGACGATGCCAGTGCCTCTGCATGCTTGGCCGAAATACACATTGTAAAGGGTTGCGCGGTGACGGGTTTTTGCTTCACTCGTTTTGTTCAGGCAAATCATTCCCAAGAGCGTTTCACCCTCGAAATAGCCCACTCCAGTCAGAGTTTTCATGCGCGTCTGATAGTACGCGTCTGTGCGCGCCAATTCCTCGTCGCGACTTACCTCAAAACTGTCGGGGCTTTCAGTGCAGGCTTCGTTCCATAGCGATTTGTACGCTTCCCAATCGCTCGGTTTGATTATGCGGACATCTGTTTCAATACTGGACAAAATTCACTCCTCATTAGCCATCAAAGATTAACTTGTTTGTCAGCGATGAGTGGTGAGGATCGTTACGTATTTTTCTGGGTAGCCCGGTTCGCGTGTCGTGAATTTGTCAGCGCAATCCTAACATTGCACGCGCCTGCGCAGGCGTTGCCACAGCGCGTTCGTATTTTTCGCACAAATCGACAACACGTTTAACCAACGCCGCGTTTGATGGTGCAAGGTGGTCTTTATCCAGTCGAACGTTGTCTTCTAGTCCGGTTCTGGCGTGGCCACCGTTTGACACGGCCCAATCGTTAACTGTGATTTGATCACGGCCAATTCCAGCAGCACACCAAGGCGCGCCAGGAAAAAGCCGTTCGACCGTTTGTAGGTAAAAATCAAAAACGTGCCGATCTACCGGCATTGCGTTTTTCACGCCCATCACAAATTGCACATACGGCGTGGCGGTAATTTGGCCTTTGGCATGCAAATCTGCGGCGCGAAAAATATGGCTAAGATCGAAGGCTTCGATTTCCGGTTTCACATCATGTTTAATCATTTCGCTGGCCAGCCAATCCACCAGTTCAGGCGGGTTTTCATAGACACGCGTCGGGAAATTATTGGACCCCACAGACAGCGACGCCATGTCAGGGCGCAACGACAACATGCCACCGCGTTCTTTGCCGGCACCCGACCGCCCGCCTGTAGACAGCTGAATGATCATACCGGGGCAATGTTTTTCGACACCTTCCTTGAGGGCCGCAAATTTATCTGGGTCCGAACTTGGCGTTTCGTCTGCGTTGCGGACATGCGCGTGGCAAATGCTAGCCCCTGCCTCGAATGCGGCATGTGTGGATTCGATTTGTTCGGCGATGGTGACAGGCACGGCTGAATTGTCAGCTTTGGTCGGCACAGATCCGGTGATTGCGACGCAGATAATACAGGGGTCAGTCATGCTCATGGGTGCGTCCTTTTTTGCGGTTAAGGCGACCCTAAGTCTGATCAATCAGACGTTCAAGGATCAGACTGTCATGACGGCGATCCGATCAAAGTTACAAAAAAATTTCCATTGCCTTTGGGCTGTCATCTGCCAAGAAAAGGCAACGCACTTTGCCAAGGAAAAATTCATGGCCCAAATCACCGACACCCTTTTGGCTGACATCCGCGCGCGGTTTGCACATGTCAGCGATTGCCCGTTTTCAGGCCCACGCATATTTTTCGAGAACGCAGGCGGGGCGCTGACATTGAATTCAGTCGTCGCAACCACCGCAAAATTCGCGGCCATTCCTGACAATCAAGGGCGCGCAAATGCAGGAGCCGAAGCCTTGGTGAACATCATTAAAACTGCCAAGGCCGACATGGCGATGTTTTTCAACGCGCCCCAAGGTCAGTTTTTTGTGGGCGAAAGCGGCACTGAGCTGACCTATAGGCTGATCCGCACCGCTGTGATGGGCACGCCTGCGGGGTCGGTGATCGGATCCACAGTCGAACATCCCGCCTCGCGAAGTGCGGCGAAACATTGGGCCACGGCGGCGAAAAAATCTTACATCAGTGCGCCGCATGACGATGCGACAGGTTTGGTAACGGCCGATGCCTACACCAAATTAATGACGCCCGATGTACGCGTGGCTACGATTTTGCACACCTCGCCAGTGACTGGAATGGCAATTGATGTGGCACGCATCGCATCCGCCATTCGCGCCATTTCACCCGATTGTTTTATCATTGTTGACGGCATTCAGCACGCCAGTCACGGTCTGATCGACATCGCAGCCTATGACGTAGATGGCTATGTCGTGTCCCCATACAAAGTATTTTCACGGCACGGATACGGCGTTGCATGGGCGTCTGACCGGTTGTCAAAACTACCGCTCGAGGCGCTGATAGACGGGCCATTGGAAAACTGGGAAATGGGCACCCGCGACACTGGGGCCTACGCGACATTTTCCGATGTGGTCCATTATTTCGAATGGCTTGGCAGTCAAATATCAGACGCCAAAGACAGGCGCGTCAGGGTCGAAGCGGCGGGCGCTGCAATCAAAGCACACGAAAAAACGCTGACCGATACGATGCTAAACGGCACCGGAAATCTGCCCGGTTTGCTGGATTTTGATGGCGTCACAATTGTTGGTGGCGCTGACAATCCGGCACGCGAGGGACTGGTTTGCTTCGCGCTCGATACCGTTCCCGCACTCGATATCGTAGAAAAATTGAACGACCAAGGCATCAGGACACACATTCGCAAAGCCGACCACTATTCTGGAAATATCCTAACGCCTTTGGGTCTTCAGGCCGCTGTGCGCGTTTCAATGTGCCACTACAATTCACTCGAAGAAGTCACCGCATTCCTCGCCGCGATGAAAAGCATCGCCGACAATGCTTGATCGTCGCGGCCCTTTACGCGGGGTGCGTGTTGTCGAAATGGCGGGCCTTGGCCCTGCCCCGTTTTGCGCGATGATGCTGGCAGACATGGGTGCCGAGGTGATCAGAATTGCGCGTCCCGGTCAGGCGCCGCTGTTCGGGCTAGAACAAAAACACAACCTTTATGACAGGTCGCGACGCGCGCTTACGCTAGATCTGCGTGACCCTGCGCAACTGGACCAAGCCAAGGCGCTGATCGCAAAAGCCGAGATTTTGATCGAAGGGTTTCGCCCCGGTGTGATGGAACGTTTGGGCCTTGGCCCTGATGATGTGACCCCGACAAATCCCGCGCTGGTTTACGGGCGCATGACCGGTTGGGGTCAAGACGGACCTTTGGCAATGCGCGCAGGTCACGATCTGAATTACATGGCAATTTCCGGCGCGCTTTGGTCAATTGGACCTGCGGGTGCCCCGCCCCCCCCGCCGCAAAATATCATCGCTGATTTGGCCGGTGGCGGCATGATGTTATTGACCGGCGTTTTGGCCGCGTTGACCCATGCGCGCAGCAGTGGTCAGGGCCAAGTTGTCGACGCCTGCATGTCGGACGGCGCTGCGTTAATGATGGTTTTGCAATACGGGCTAAAGGCTGGTGGCGCATGGGACGACAGCGCACGCGGTGGCAATGTTTTGAATGGTGGGGCGGCGTATTATCGGTGCTACGAAACGTCTGATGGCGGCTACGTTGCGCTGGGTCCGATTGAACCGCAGTTCTTTGCAGCACTTCTTGAAAAATTGAACCTGACGGATCATCCGCAGTTCGCCGATCAATACGCCCCCGACGCGCAGGCCGGTATGCACAGCGCGTTGGAAGACATTTTTGCCTGCAACACACGTGAAACTTGGCGCACAATTCTAGAAGACGTCGACGCCTGTTTTGCCCCGGTCCTGTCGATGGAAGAGGCCCCGAAAAACGCCCACAACATTGCGCGCGGAACGTTCGTGGAAACCGACGGCGTGCTCCAACCGGGCACCGTGCCTCGATTTATGGGCACACCCAGCGATCCCCCCACCCATGGCGATGCTGGCGAATTAAGTTTCGACGAGGCGATCGCCCATTGGGATTAAGCAGAGGGGCGCGCGTAGCTCATTCTGCGCAGCAAATCGGTAGTGTTCTTGGCCTCGAACTTGCGCAGCAATCTGGCACGCACGTCTTCGATTGTGCGCGGCGACAATTCCAGTTCACGCGCGATTTCCTTGCTGGTCAGACCACGACTAAGGCGCGATAAAACTTCGCGTTCGCGTTTGGTCAATCGTGGTCCGTCAACCTGATCGCGGATCAATGCAAAGCTCATGACCAAATGCGCCAACGGGTCATCAGGCGTCAGTGAACGGGCGCGAAACCTGAACCAGATCGGCAACCCGTCTTCACACCGCATCATGCGTTCGTCACTGTAACTGCCCGTGTCGGCCATGGTTTGCAGTCCGATATCGCGGACCCGGTCAAATTCGGAATGGCTGGGGTACAGAATGCGAAAAGACTGGCCAATCAACGCGGTCGTCGTATAGCCTAGGGTCGTAGCGAACGTGTCATTGCACGAACTGATGACACGATTGCGCGACACGGCCAGCCCGATCGGGGCGGCATGAAAAGCCTCCAACATCTCTGTATTCAAATCATCCATGGTGCTCTCCGTGATTCTACGGTATTGATACCGTAACTGATCCCGCCAATACTCCAAGCAATTCCTCGGCTAGGTGAACTATGACAACAACCTTAATGGCACGTATTGACGCAAAGCGGGATGAATTGATCCAGCTGACCCAAGATTTGATCCGTATTCCGACCTTAAACCCGCCCGGTGAAAATTATCAGGCGATTTGTGACTATTTGGATAAACGACTGTCCGCGCACGGGTTTGACACCCAACTGATCCGCGCCTTTGGCACCCCCGGTGACAGCGAAAAATACCCGCGATGGAACATTATCGCGCGGCGCGACGGCAAACATCAGGGCGATTGCGTACATTTCAACAGCCACACCGATGTGGTCGAAGTCGGCGCAGGCTGGACGTTTGATCCCTTTGGCGCAGAAATTTCAGACGGCAAAATTTATGGTCGTGGGGCCTGCGACATGAAGGGCGGATTGGCGGTGTCGATCATCGCAGCCGAAGCATTCATCGAAGAACATCCCGATTTTTCCGGCGCGATCGAGATTTCTGGCACCGCGGATGAAGAATCAGGTGGCTATGGCGGCGTGGCGTATCTGGCCGAGCACGGGCATTTCAGCCCCGAAAAGGTGCAGCACGTCATCATCCCAGAACCCTTGAACAAAGATCGCATTTGTTTGGGCCACCGCGGTGGTTGGTGGGCCGAGATCGAGACAAAAGGCGAAATCGCGCACGGATCGATGCCGTTTTTAGGCGACTGTGCCGTGCGTCACATGGGTGCTGTGCTGACCGAATTCGAGGACAAACTATTCCCCGCAATGGCGTCGCGCCGCACCGATATGCCGGTCGTGCCAGAGGGCGCAAAACAATCGACCATGAACATCAATTCGATCCATGGCGGGCAAAAAGAACAAAGCGACGATTTCACCGGCTTGCCTGCGCATTGCGTGCCAGACAGTTGCCGTATCGTGATTGACCGACGTTTTCTAGTCGAAGAACCGCTGGATCAAGTGCGCGGCGAAGTCACGGCGTTGCTTGACGGATTGGTGCAAACGCGACCAGATTTTGAATATGAAATGACAGAATTGAATTCGGTTCTGCCATCGATGACCGACAAATCCGCGCCTGTTGTGCAAACCGTAGCGCAGGCCATTCAGGACGTGATGGGCAAGCCGCCAGAATACGTGGCCAGCCCCGGCACTTATGATCAAAAACACATCGATCGCATTGGCAAACTCAAGAACTGCATCGCCTATGGGCCAGGCATTCTGGAACTTGCTCATAAACCCGATGAATATATCGGAATCGATGATATGCTCGACAGTGCAAAGGTGATGGGCGCAAGTCTTGAGACGCTGTTGCTGCCCAACAAAAACTAAAAAACTATAGGGAGACTATAATGAAACACTTCGTATCTCGACTGGCCCTTGCCAGCGCCATGAGCGTCGCAGGATTTGCCGCGCATGCGGCCAACACCGACATCACGGTGGCCTTGCAATTGGAACCGCCGCACCTTGACCCAACAAGTGCAGCAGCCGGGGCAATTGACTCGGTTCTGTATTCGAATGTGTTCGAAGGTCTGACCCGTTTTATGGGTGATGGATCAGTGGTTCCGGGCCTTGCCGAAAGCTGGGAAATTTCCGCAGATGGCACGGTGTACACATTCAACCTGCGCTCTGGTGTGACGTTCCATGACGGCACGACCATGGACGCCACCGACGTTGTGTTTAGCCTTGATCGCGCCCGCGCCGATGACAGCACCAATGCGCAAAAAGCCCTGTTCGCCGGCATCACAACAGTCGAAGCGATGGGCGATCACACGGTCAAAGTCACGCTCGATAAACCCAACGGCAGTTTCCTGTTTAACATGGCATGGGGCGACGCAGTTATCGTGGCTCCAGAAAGCATCGAAAACATCAAACAAATGCCCGTCGGCACTGGCGCGTTCAAGTTTGTGAACTGGGTCCAAGGCGACAAAATCGAACTGGCCCGCAACGACGCGTATTGGGGCACAGCACCGGCGCTAGAAACGGCAACGTTCAAGTTTATCTCTGACCCGACGGCTGCATTTGCGGCTGTGATGGCCGAAGATGTTGATGTGTTCAGCGGTTTTCCTGCCCCCGAAAACTTGCCCCAGTTTGAAGCAGACCCACGGTTCCAAGTGCTTGTTGGCTCGACCGAGGGCGAAACGATCCTGTCCACAAACAACAAAATGCCACCCTTCGATAATCCGCTGGTCCGCGCCGCTGTGGCCCACGCGATTGATCGCCAAGCGATTGTTGACGGCGCAATGTTCGGCTACGGCACGCCAATCGGCACGCATTTTGCACCGCACAATCCAGCCTATGTCGACCTGAAGGCTGACAGCGCATTTGACCCTGAAAAGGCCAAAGCATTGCTGGCAGAGGCCGGTTTTGCTGACGGGTTTGAAACCACATTGCACCTGCCACCCCCGTCCTATGCCCGTCGCGGTGGTGAAATTATTGCCGCGCAATTGGCAGAGGTCGGCATCAAGGCTGTGATCACCAATGTTGAGTGGGCGCAGTGGTTGGAAACGGTATTCCGGGGCAAGAATTTTGGCCTGACAATCGTCTCACACACTGAACCAATGGACATCGGAATTTACGCAAATCCTGATTACTACTTTCAGTATGACAACCCCGCGTTTCAGGACATTATGACAACCCTAAATGCAACGACTGACCCCGACGCACGCACGGCCCTGTTGGGTGATGCACAGCGGATGATTTCGGGTGATTATGTGAACGGTTATTTGTTCCAACTAGCCGCGCTGTCTGTTGCAAAAGCGGATGTTCAAGGTCTTTGGACAAACGCACCAACCCAAGCCACAGACCTAACCGGCGTTAGCTGGGCAGACTGATCAAACGACAGTTAAGGCGGGCTAAACCCCGCCTTACACCACCAAATTTCAGGGACATATCATGGATATCTACAAAGCAGGTACGCGGCCAAGCATGCGCGCCAACCCTGATTATTTTACAGGAACAGTTTGGCAAGATCCCGTTATCGGCGCCCAGCCCCCTGCCCGCTTGAATGCACTTGTTGTCAGCTTTGAACCGGCTGCGCGTACAGCTTGGCACACGCATCCGCTGGGGCAAACGTTGTACGTTTTGTCAGGGACTGGTCGTGTGTGTTTGCGCGGCGAAGCACCCAAAGCGATTCACGCGGGTGACACCGTTTGGATCCCTGCTGGCGATGAACATTGGCATGGCGCCGCGCCGGAAACCGGAATGGTTCACATGGCGATGCAAGAGGGTGTCGATGGGTCGGCCGCCGATTGGTTGGAACATGTCACTGATGCCGATTATGCCCGCGAGGTGGTGGGTTAAAACCCACCTTACTTTTCGCCCTGATTAGGACGCAGATTTCATCACATGCGCGAGCCCTTGCACAACGTCATCCCTGATCGGCCCGATGCGGGGCGTATCCTGCAAGGTTGTGAACCAGTGCGCAGGCGGGTTTCGCCCACGGCTGTTGCCTTCAAATGTCAGATTTCGCAGCACGGCTTGAGCAGTATCCGGCAAAACCTGTGGCATTTCATACCCGTTCAAAGTGGCCCAAACGCCTGTCCAAAGACGGCCCACAGACCATGGATTGTAACCACCACCACCCAAAACCAGCAGTCGATCAGCCATTCCAATCAGCCCACGCACGATGGCAAAATGCGCGTTGTTAGACAGGGACAAACGCGATTGTGGGTCTTCTTCGACGGCATCAGCACCACATTGCAGCACGATAGCGTCGGGCCTGAACGCATCGATCAAAGGCAGGATCATCGTCTGGGCAATCAGAGTCATTTCACTATCATTCAAGCCCGCGCGGACCGGCAAATTATACTTCGCACGCGCGACATCACCGCCAAGAGCACCCGTACGCGGCCAACGTGCGTCCTCGTGCACCGAGATCATCAAACAGTCAGGATCATCGCCAAACGCGTGTTCAACACCGTCGGGATGATGCGCGTCAATATCGATGTAGGCCACCCGCTGCGCCCCGTTTCGACGCAAAGACAGGATCGCCAACACCGGATCGTTGAGATAACAAAATCCGTTTGCGCGATCCCGCATGCCATGATGTGTCCCGCCAGCTGGATGAAAAACCGTACCGCCATGTCGCAGCAATTCGCCAGCCATAAGCGACCCGCCCGCACTGGTGGCCGGACGGCGAAACATCTCTGGAAACACAGGATTGGACGGGGTGCCAAGACCATAACGCAGGCGAATATCGTCGCTGACATGTTGGTTGGCCTCAGCCTTTATCAACGCCTGAATGTAATCCGCGTCATGCCAGACATGCAGCGCCGCTGGCTTGGCGCGGGGACTGATCCGGTACATATCATCGGGCAGCCACCCCAAGGCGCGCGACAAATCCATAACGGTCGACACACGCGGCACCCGCAACGGATGCGCGGCCCCGTACGACGACCGACGGTAGATTTCGGACCCGATGAAAAGCGGCTTGACCATGTCAGTCTAGCTAACGCCTTTGTCGCCCCAAGCAAGCAGGATTTTTGAATGCTGCGCTATACACTCAAACGTTTATTGTCGCTGTTTATCAGCCTTGCCGTCGCATCATTGCTGATCTTTTTTGTGATCGAAATCGCGCCGGGTGATCCAGCGTCGTTCATGCTGGGGATCAATGCGCAGCCCGATACGATTGCCGCATTGCGCACTGAACTGGGCCTCGATGTGCCGAAATGGCAGCGCTATATTGCCTGGGCTTCGGGCATGCTGACGGGGGATTTCGGGACTTCGTATACTTACCGCACGCCTGTGGCCCAGATGGTGGCGGACCGGATGTGGGTGTCGTTGCCCCTTGCCATTTATGCACTGGCCCTGTCGACGTTGATCGCTTTTCCCGCTGGCATGTATGCCGCGTCGCGTCGTGGGCAAACCGGTGATGTTGCCGTGATGGGGGCCACGCAGCTGGGTGTTGCGGTTCCAAATTTCTGGTTTGCGATGATGCTGGTTTTGATTTTTGCGATTAACTTGCGCTGGTTTTCTGCAGGCGGTTTTGCTGGTTGGGACAAGGGGTTTGGCGCGGTCATGTGGTCGCTGACACTGCCGGCCATTTCGCTGGCCCTACCCCAAGCAGCGATCCTTGCGCGCGTCATGCGATCAGCATTATTAGACGTGATGAACGAGGATTTCATGCGCACGGCCCGCGCCAAAGGGTTAACATCGGCCCAAACACTATGGCGCCACGGACTGCGGAATGCGTTGATCCCCGTACTGACAATCATCGGGCTACAGTTTTCTTTCCTGCTCGCTGGCGGGATCATCATTGAACAAGTCTTCTACCTGCCCGGCCTCGGGCGCCTCGTGTTTCAATCCATCAGCGCACGCGATTTGATCGTCGTAGAAAGCGTCGTAATGCTACTGGTGTTCTGTGTAATCGTGGTGAATTTCGCGGTTGATCTGGCCTATGCCCTTGTTGATCCACGATTGAGGGCACGCACATGAACCGCAATCTTATTATCGGGCTGACCCTGACTGCATTGGCCGTAATCGCAGCATTAGTGTCGTTTTTCTGGACGCCATTCAATCATGCCTCCTTGAACATTCCGGACAAATTGCAAACGCCAAATATGGTGCATTGGTTTGGAACCGACCATTTCGGGCGCGACATGTTCAGCATGATTATGGTCGGCGCGCGCACGTCTATTGCCGTCGCTTTTGTCGCCGTTGGCATCGGTATGGGGTTAGGCATTCCGCTGGGTTTGTGGGCCGCCGCGCGCAAAGGATCGTTTATTGACGAGCTGATCATGCGCGCGAACGATCTGATTTTTGCCTTTCCGTCGTTGGTCATTGCGATCCTGATCACAGCGATTTTTGGCGCCGGTGCGGTTAACGCGATCATCGCAATCGGCATATTTAACATTCCGGTGTTTGCTCGGGTCGTACGCGGCGCTGCCATGCCAATTTGGGAACGCGAATTTATCCTGGCCGCGCGTGTTGCTGGGAAAAATGCAGCGCGTATTTCTATCGAACATATTTTGCCCAACGTTATGAACTTGCTGATCGTACAGGCAACGATTCAATTTTCGCTCGGAATTTTGGCCGAGGCGGCGCTGAGTTATGTTGGCCTGGGTGCCCAACCCCCGACCCCTAGCTGGGGGCGCATGCTGGCAGACGCACAAACGTTAGTCAGCATCGCACCGCACATGGCACTGATCCCGGGATTCGCAATTATCTTGACAGTGATGGGCCTAAACCTGATGGGCGATGGGCTGCGTGACTATCTAAATCCACGCCTGCGGGTGGCCAGAACATGAGCCTTTTGAACATTCATAACCTATCACTTTCCATCGCAGGAACACCGATCCTGCACAATGTGTCGTTGGATATTGCCGCGGGTGAAATCGTCGCGGTCACAGGCGAAAGCGGGTCTGGAAAATCCCTGACTGCACTCGCCTCGATCGGGTTGCTGCCGAAAGGGTCTGAAACCACCGGAACAATCCACCTCGACGACCAAGACCTGCTGAACATGCCGGAACACGATCTGTGCAAGCTGCGCGGAAATGACATCGGCATGGTTTTTCAAGAACCGATGACCGCGCTGAACCCGGTACAAACCATTGGCGCGCAAGTCGCCGAAACGATCCTGATACACACGAAAACCTCCAAAAAAGATGCCTACGCCCGCGCAGCTGACGTGCTTACGCGCGTCGGCCTGCCACAAGATCGATTTCCCCTGTCGCGTTATCCCCACGAACTTTCCGGTGGTCAACGACAGCGGGTGGTCATCGCGATGGCCATCGCTTTGCGCCCCAAACTGCTGATCGCAGACGAGCCGACAACCGCCCTTGATGTCACGACCCAAGCGCAAATTCTGAACCTGCTGCGCGATCTGGCGCGCGACTATGACATGGGCCTTTTGATGATCACCCATGATCTGGCTGTGGTGTCCGACATGGCCGACAAAATAGTCGTGATGCGGTTGGGCAAAGTTGTCGAACATGGGCCGACCAAACACTTGCTCGCAAACATGCAGCATCCCTACACACACATGCTTTTTGCTGCCTCCGGACACGAAGTTGACCTGCACGAAATGCCAGCCGCCGATACTTTGTTGCGCGTCCGTGATGTGGTTCGGGATTATCGTTTGCCACGGCGCAACCTGCTTGCTGCCCCCGACCATTTTCGCGCCCTCAAAGGTGTTAGCTTTGACATCAAACGCGGCGAACGCGTTGGCCTGGTCGGAGAAAGCGGATGCGGTAAATCGACCCTAACCCGGGCTATTCTTGGGCTTGAGCAAGTACAGTCTGGTGAAATCCTTCTAGACAGTGATCCGGTTTTTTCAGGCCAAAAACCCAATCTGTCTGTGCGACGCAAAATGCAGGTGGTGTTTCAGGACCCCTTTGGCAGTTTCAATCCTCGACACAAAGTTGCGCGCCTGATCGCTGAACCGTTTCACCTGCTCGATACGCCGCCAACAGGCGTTGCGCGTGACGCTCTGATTGGTGAAACGTTAACCGCCGTGGGCCTGTCACCAACCGATGCGACAAAATACATTCACCAGTTTTCGGGCGGACAACGCCAGCGTATCGCCATCGCACGCGCGTTAATTATCAAACCTGACTTAATTGTGTTCGACGAAGCCGTTAGCGCGCTTGATGTCTCAGTGCGGGCTCAAATCCTTGATCTGTTGGTAGAGCTAAGCGCGAAATACAGCCTGACCTACCTTTTCATCAGCCATGATTTGAGCGTCGTGAAAACTGTCACAGACCGCGTTTTGGTCATGAAGGCAGGCGAAATTGTCGAACAGGGCGACACGAAACAAGTCTTTGACGCCCCCCGTCACCCCTACACCCAAGAATTAATTAACGCGGCGCCAGTTTTGCCCGACTTGGCCCATTTGGACGACGCCGCAACCAGCATCGCGACAAATAGCTAAGAAACGCGGCCAGCATCGTATGGTGCCTTGTTCAAAGCCATGCAAAGATGTGGCAACGGCCCTCAAATCGAAAGTTATTGCCCCTTGTTCATCGCCAGACATTTCGTCCGCTTGGTCCTTGCGGCGGCCCTCGCAATTACCTGTTTCTTACCAGCAGCAGCCCAAGACGTACAAAAACCGGATATTGTGCGCGTTTTGGAACAGCTCCATGCCCTGCCCGGCATCGCCGAAGGGTATCGCCTGTCCGGTTTTGATGATGAACGTGTCGCGATCATGCTGGACCATACCCGCCTGATAATGGCGAACAAAGGCGTGTCTAGCTTTGTCGCCGATCAGCTGATTGCCGCGCAAATGGGTCAACCAAACACCAACCAATTGGGCGGTGTGGTTCAACCATTGATCGATCGTGGCCTGCCGCATTTACCGCTCAAGGAACAACTGTATTTCCTAAAAGTCGAAACCACCGTCGTGCGCGCCTTAAGCAAAGGCAGTTGTGGGCAGGTGATGAAAGAAACCATTAATCCAGAGACATTTTCCCGCGAAAATTATCGGATTGTATCAAGGTTAAACACCCCTGCCCTTCGCGAATATCTGCGTATCCTGCGCAAGGCCGCGATCATTGGTGTCTCGCGCAAGTCGCCGCCGCGTATTTCTGATCGTGCGCGCGAAACTGTATCTGACAGCTTTTTCAACGACGTGCTGTTGCGTGCCAAAGCTGAAAATCTGATGCCTCAATTGGAAAAATCAGCCGTCAGTATGCGCGCGCTTAGCAACAAAGATGCCTGCCGCTTGGGTCTGATGTTTGTGGACACGGCGATTGAATATGACGGGCCTGACAAACGTACACTGGTGCAATTGTTCTTGCTTGGTTTTGAATAGCTCCCGAAAGGAAAGACCATGATCCCTGTCAATCTAGCGCAAAAACTTGCGAAATTCAGCACCCACTGGGACCCGCACGTCGTTGCGGATTACAATGGAAATGATGTGATGGTCGTCAAATTTCAGGGTGAATTCCCGTTTCATTCGCACCCCGATACCGACGATTTCTTTTTGGTGCTCGAGGGCGAAATGATCATGGACCTAGAAGGTGCCGCGCATACGGTCAAAGCCGGTGAATTGTTCGTCGTGCCCAAGGGTATCACGCATCGTCCTCGCGCCGAAAACGAATGCAAGGTGCTGCTAATCGAGCCAAAAGGCGTGCCTAACACAGGCGATCCAGCCACGGCCGCCGCCAAACCACATATTTAGCGCGATGATCCCTGGCCCCAAAAATTTGATCACTGATGTTGCGGGCCTTCGGGTCGGAAACGCACAGGATGACACCCTGAAATCAGGTGCCACAGTACTGATTGGCGATGCACCTTTTGTTGCGTCCGTTCACGTCATGGGCGGCGCACCCGGAACTCGGGAAACCGATCTGCTGGCACCTGACAAATCCGTTGCGGCCGTGGATGCGCTGGTTCTATCTGGTGGCAGCGCCTACGGATTAGACGCGTGTTCGGGCGTGGTGGATGGTCTGCGCGCGGATGGGCGCGGGTACAAAGTTGGAAAGGCCAATATTCCATTGGTCCCCGGTGCTATTTTGTTCGATCTGCTTAATGGTGGCGACAAGGACTGGGCCGACAATCCATATCGCGCACTGGGCCTCGCGGCCTATGCAAATGCCGCGGATGTGTTCGACATTGGCACCATTGGTGCGGGCACAGGCGCGCTAACGGGTATGCTAAAGGGTGGATTGGGGTCAGCGTCCCTTGTGTTGCCCAACGGATCAACCGTCGGTGCCCTTGTCGCTGCGAATCCGATAGGCAGCGTCACCACACCGGGTGATCGACATTTTTGGGCAGCACCTTTTGAAATTGACGGCGAATTTGGCGGATTAGGGCCTGATCCAGCATCAGGACTAGGGCGCGACCTAAGCAGCCGCAAAATCACAGCAATGCTCGAGCGCGCAAATACCACGATCGCCATCGTCGCTACCGATCTGGCATTGGACAAAGCAGGATGCCAACGCATGGCAACTGCCGCGCATGACGGGATCGGGCGTGCAATTGTGCCAGCGCATATGCCCGGGGACGGTGATTTGGTTTTTGCAGTCTCTACTGGCGCGCGTCCGGTCCAGAATCCGGCCCAAGACGCAATGCTGGCAGGCCACGCCGCCGCACTGTGTTTATCGCGCGCAATTTCGCGTGCCGTTTATTCTGCAACCCCTGCCACCGATGACCTGCTGCCGTGCTGGATCACATCAAATGCCTGACCTCAATCTTGGTGATGTTAGCTTGCATTTTGAGATCAGCGGTACTGGCCCACCCCTTTTGATGATCGCAGGGATGCTAAGCGACAGTGCCAGTTGGGCCCCGATCTTGCCCCTATTAGAGCCGCATTTCACGCTGATCCACCCCGATAATCGCACCACAGGGCGTACAACGCCTTGGCACGCTCCCGCTGAACTGGATGTTTTCACTGATGATTTGATTGCGTTGCTTGATCACCTCGAACTGCGCCGCGCACACGTCCTTGGCCATTCCATGGGCGGGTTGATTGGGCTGCTGCTCGCGCAAAATCACCCTACCCGCATAGCCAGTTTGACGACCGCGGCCACTGCGCCAGTCTGCATATCGCGCAACATTGCGATTTTTCGAACACTGCTGGCAATTCGGCGCAGCGATGCTGCCCCTGACACGTGGTTGCGCGCCCTATTCCCATGGTTGTTTGCAAGCGGGCTGTATGACACCCCTGAGGCCGTCTCAGCCGCGGCTCAGGCCTCGCTTAACTATCCTTATGCGCAGTCAGCCAACGCGATGTCCCATCAGATTGATGCGCTGGCCGCATTTGGCACCGTTAATCCAGACCTAACGCCCACTGTTCCTGTGCAGTGTTTGTTGGCCCGTGACGATCTGTTGATACCGATCAAGGATGCGCAAACCGCAATGTCACGATACCCACAATACGTCATTGAACAGGCTGGTCATTCGATCCATTGGGACGCGCCCGATCAAGTAGCCGACCATGTGTTACGCTTCATTCATTCCAATCCGATCAAAGGTGCCGCATGACCCAAGACCTATATGGACTGCCAGTCAGTCACGCAGACGATGAAACGCTGCACGCGATCAACGATTTCATTCATGGATTTATCGCCTTTGAACCCAAAGCCACCAATGTCATGGTTGCTGCCGAAAATTCCCCGGATTGCTGTCTGGCAAACGCCTACACCGCGATGTTGTGGATGATGCTGGAATCCCCTGCTGCGCCGGAAAACGCAAAACCGTTTTTGGCCCGTGCAGAGTCTAACTTAGACACTAATACGACGAGAGAGCGCATGTTTGTACGCGCTGTTCGGCTATGGGCAAATGGCGATGTTCCGGGATGTATCAAGCAATGCGATGACATTCTGACCGATTACCCGCGCGACATGACCGCCCTAAAGTTGGGGCAGTACCATACCTTTAATCTTGGTGATTTCCCCGCGATGCTACGGCTTGGCCTCAAGTGTTTGCCGGCAGCGGATGACATCCCCTACGCACACGGTATGGTTGCATTTGGATACGAAGAATGTCACCTGCTGGATGAAGCGGAAACAGCTGCGCGTCACGCGATGTCGCTGCGCCACGATGAACCTTGGGCGCATCACGCCCTTGCGCATGTCTTGCTTACTCGTGGGCAAGTGAACGAAGGTATCGCGTTTCTAGAAAGCGTGGCTGACACATGGTCAAACCTGAATTCGTTCATGCACAGTCACAACTGGTGGCACCTCGCGTTGTTCTACATAAGCGCCGGGCGACATGATGACGTGCGCGCGGCCTACGACACGCATGTTTGGGGACTGGCAAAAGACTATAGCCAGGATCAAGTTGGTGCGGCGTCGTTATTGGCGCGCATGGAATTTGCGGGGATCGACGTCGGCGATCGCTGGAATGACGTTGCGGATCACGTTGCTGTACGCAGTGCAGATACGGTTAGCCCGTTCCTGACGTTACAATATCTTTACGCTTTAGAACGCACCCAGCGGCCTGAATCAGAAAGCCTGCTGACCGCCATCGAAGAACGCGCAGTGGACGAAACCCAACACGACTGGAAAGTATGGCGCGACGTCGCAGTCTGGGCCGCACATGGCATTGCAGCGCACGCCGCCGAAGATTGGGAAGACGCGATCAGGTTCCTAGGCAAGGCCCTGCCCCGTATGGCCGAATGTGGCGGCAGCCATGCACAGCGCGATTTGTTCGAACAAATCCACCTCGATGCATTGATCAAAGCAGGCCAGCCAGCCCGCGCGCAACAAGTGTTGGAAATGCGCCGGACCTATGATCCAGACGGCGTGCCATTAAACATGATGTTGGCTGATGTGTACGAACAAGCAGGCCTGCCGTCCCTAGCAGCACCTGCTAAAAAACGCGCCGACCAAATGCGCGCCGCACACGCAACTGTCCCCGCGGGGACAATCCACTAGTTTTGATCGTTCGCTGCGTGATGTTACTTGCGAAGCTGGTCCAACAACGCGCGCACGGCGGCCTCTAGTTTACGCGGATCAACGGCACCAAAATTACGATCAAGCTGGATTTCAAACCGCCCATCCGTCGCAGTACATTTCGCAACGCCCTCGGGCTGGTTCAGCCGAAAGGTGGTGCGTGCAGAGCCGCTAGCGCTTTTGGAAACTGTAGCTTTGGGAGCGGACTTTACCAAGGCAGAGGCCAGAATTTGAACCTCTTCCTCGGCGCTTCGATTAGGCTGCGCAGACAAAACCGAAACGATTTGCGCCTTTAACTTTGTGTCAGCATCCAGCGCCTTAACCAGCTTCAATCCCAGCGCGCGCGGGACAGCCTCTGGATAATTCAGATCTGCGCCCAAAGTGTGCACAAGAACGGCAAAATGGCGGATGTAGCTGCGTTTCTGACGGCCCGCTGAAGCAAAGAGCAGGTCAACAGCATCGCGCGCCGTCACCCCAGCCGTGCGCTTTGCATAAGACAGCGCCAGCCCTGCCATCTCAGCAAATGAAATGTCGCGGCGCACAAGGTTTTCATCGACCATCCTACGGTATAACTGGTCCAGCTGCGCCCCGCTTGCCTGCAATGCAGCCGGGATTTTTGCGTAGCGATCGTCACCGGTTTCACCCAGCAGTTCCTTGTAAGCAGCCAAGCGGCGAAAGCCTTGTATCAGTTCGTAGCCTTGGCCTGTGTCCTCAACGTGAATGGGGTTCGACAGGCCGACCGCCACAATCGACGCCTTCAGTTCATCAAGCTCAGGATCACGACCAGCCGCCCGATCACGCACCAGTTTGGTTGTGCGCACGTCTGCCAAAGTTATGCGCGCGACGATTGCGCCGTCCTTTTTAAGCGCAACATATTCATGCGCCAAACGGTCATTTTCTGCCCTGATCGCGGTCTCAGCTGTTTGACGTTGCTCTAGCGCGGCCGCGTTTTCTGAAATGGCGGATGCCATCGGACCGCGACGTGTTTCAGCCGAATCTGTCCCCGCGGGGACATCAGCTTCTTCAGCCTCAAAGTTGATATCGAATACGCGCCGCTTACTCATTTCTCATCCTCCAACTGCTGCCAGGCCACGACCAGATTATCACGAAATTCCTCGTAGGCGCGATCAAAAGAACCACGTGCGCGCCGCCATGTTTCACGCGTCATGTCGCGATAATCGCTTTCATAAATGGACGACAAGAACCGCCCCGACTGTTCAACCGCGCGGGTCATTTCGATCGGGTTCTCCGTCAGGCGATCACCGAACACTTTGCCAAAGGCCGTTTGCATTGCCT
Source organism: Ascidiaceihabitans sp. (assembly GCA_047626725.1). GTDB lineage: Bacteria > Pseudomonadota > Alphaproteobacteria > Rhodobacterales > Rhodobacteraceae > Ascidiaceihabitans. The sequence goes on along the minus strand of JBLHSG010000036.1, from coordinate 18,453 downwards.
TGTGCAATTCGTTGTTTGGCTCGAACCTGGTCAGCATAAACCGCAGGTCCAAAAACACCTTGGGTAAATTCATTGTCCCCGCGGGGACAAGCCCGTTGAAACGGCTTAAATCCTCAAGCGCTTCGGCCAACTGACCAATAAACGATGTTGTCGAATCGTATTCCCAATACCCCGGACCCGACGGAATATAGAGAACGTCAGCGGCAAAAACCGCGTTCATCGACTGGTACCCGATCGCAGGCGGGCAGTCGAAAACGATCATGTCGTACGCATCCGCTGGCAGTTGATCAAGAAACCGCGACACAGGGGCAAAGAACGACCACTCAGGATTTAGGTGGCGATACTGTGCGGACGCGAATTCAACAAACGCCGCATTTGCGCAGCTCGGCACAATATCAATCGTCGGCCAGTTTGTAGGTTTGATAAAATCTGACGCACGCAAGTCGGTCAAACCCATGTCGGTAATGGCGGCAGGCAACCGACGCTGGGGCAGGGCGGTACCGCTTTCGGCTCCTTGCGCCGACGAATTCATGCGCGCAGTTTCGATTGATAGGTCGCGCGCCATAATACCCCAAACGGTGTATTCTTCGGCTACGTCATTCAGGCCCATCGAATGGCTAAGCGTGGCCTGCGGATCAAAATCCACACATAAAACACGGTACCCATCCAAGGCAGCGGCATGCGCAAAATGTAACGCGACAGTGGATTTGCCAGCGCCACCTTTGAAGTTCGCAATTGCCGCACGGATCGCACGTTTTTTGGCCGGACGTTCTGGCATCAGTGATTTACGGTTCACCTTTAAGCGACGGCGCAGTTCGTTGATTTCCTCAAGCGTGTACCAGCGCTGACGCCCATCTTCCTCAACAATGCCCTGTGGCAACGAGGGGTCCGCTGCCAAGCGCCCACGTAATGTCGACTGATTCACCTTGAAAATCAACTCGGCAACCTCCCAACTGCTAAATCTGCGCAGGGTTTTTTCACTCTGGGGAGAGAACGTTTGTTGCCGAATAAAGCCCTGCATCTTTAAAGATTGCGATTGGAGCTTTGCCAAATCCTGGTGTGTAAACATGTCATGCCCGCCGTTCATATGTCCCCGCGGGGACGCTAATGTCAGTTTTTTCTAGATTTACGCTGGTTTGAAGAAAAATGCAAAAGCGAATATGACTAAAGGGGTGCGGAGATTTTCAGCCCTATATGGCCGTGCACAACAGTGTCAGTAAGTTTTTGTCACAAACAAACTGATTCGAAGGAACTTGCGAGAGCTACGCAATATTCGGCTATATATGGGGGACAAGATATTCAAACCCACCGATGATTGGGGGACATCTTGCGACAAATAGGGGACGCACAGAATGTCCCCCTATACCTTTAATACCTGATTAAAATATATAAACATGATTGGTAACAACCCTAATTCAAACTGTTCCCTTGACAGAATCGGGCAAACGGACGCAAATCAGGAACTAAGGGCGAATAGCGGCTAGAACCGCAAAGCTGGCACTATAGTCACAGTCCTGAGGCATCGATGATCGTGAGTATATCACATCACCCGTAGATAAATACAAAACGAGGGCAGCTATGTTATCCACCAAACCCGTCGGGCGTGGAGCACAGGCGCAGAAATACGATTTACTCACAGCATTGGGCACGTTTGCTCTTGCGCAAGGTAAACATGAACAGCGCCGCGTTTTACGACTTATGACTTTGATCACTGCCCGCTATAATTGGGGCCGTGATGAATTGTGCGTTGGACAACGCGAGATCGCGCGAATGTGGTCCGTTGATGAACGCACGGTAAAACGCGAGATGGCGCATTTGCGCGCGATCGGGTGGCTGGTTGTGCGTCGCCAAGGTGCGCGTGGGCGCGTGACACAGTACAGCATGGATTTGGCTAAAATGCTCGCGGATACCTCGGCGCATTGGGGCGCCGTTGGGCCTGACTTTGAATTGCGGCTATCGCAGCCAGACACACAGGCTGAAACGACTGTTGTGCCAATGCCAGTGCGCGGGACGGTCAGCGCGCCAGATCTGAGCAGCGGTACAGAGTGGGTGTTGGCGCAAGGATTGTTGCACACCCAAGACGCCGGGCTTTATGCCTCGTGGATCAGCGCATTAGAACGGGCGGATAGGTCAGGGGGGCGGATCACTTTGCGCGCCCCATCGCGGTTCCATGCCGCCTATGTCCAAAGCCATCTACAAACGAGGCTGCTGCGGACCTGCCAAGACATCGACGCCACGGTCAGCGAAATCAACATCGTGTTCTGAACCAAAAAAAACCAGCAAGGATTGCTCCCCACTGGTCTTTTTAACAGTCTGATGACTTTGTTTAGCCGTCAGTGCTTGCTGCGCCGTCTTCTTCGGTTGGTGCTGGACCAACGCTCGCCAAATAGGCAGCAACGTCTTCGCCACCCTTTTTCAGGCGGAACGACATTTTAGACTTGGCTTTTTTGCTGTCCAAGAATGTTTGCAGGAATTTCTTAGGGTCCACGACGTATTCAGCGACAAGCGCCTCGTCCCAGACCAGACCAGCTTCGCCTGCTGCAATCAGGTCTTTGCCGTATTTAAAGCCTTCAGTCGAACCAGCTGTCCGGCCAACAATGGCGTAAAGGTTTGGACCTGAACGGCCGCCTTTTGCGATCACTTCGTCTGTATCAGACACGATCATGTGGCATGATTTGCATTTGCCAAAGATTTTTTCGCCAGCTGCGGCATCACCAGTCGAGTGGCCATCTGCAAAAGCAGGGGCCGCAAAGCTAAGTGCGGTAAGAGTTAAAATAGTACGGATCATTGACCATCTCCTTGGTTGCTCAGAACATAACCTATTCCGATTACACGAAAATCAACACTCAATTTCTTGCGAGCGCAAGTTCAAGTTCGCCAACCTACCGCATTTGGTGTATTTTTGCTGATGCCCTTGCACCCGTCGCAGCGCACTGATTGATTACGTATGCAGCAATCAAAGCATGGATATTATGAGTAAAGCGCCGTTAGATTTGTTTATTATTGGCGGTGGCATCAACGGATGTGGCATCGCGCGTGATGCGGCGGGGCGTGGTTTGTCCGTGGGTTTGGCCGAGCAAGGTGATTTGGGCGGGGCGACATCGTCTGCGTCGACCAAATTGTTTCACGGCGGGTTGCGTTATTTGGAATTTTTCGAATTTGGCCTGGTTAAATCGGCGCTGACCGAACGCGAAGTGTTGTTGCGCGCCATGCCACACATCTCTTGGCCGATGCGATTTGTGCTGCCTTATAGCCCTGATATGCGGTTTGAAAATGACACGCCGACGTCGCGTTTGCTGTCTTGGATTATGCCATGGATGAAAGGGCGGCGTCCGGCGTGGTTGATCCGCCTTGGCCTGTTTTTATACGATAATTTGGGTGGGCGCAAAATTTTGCCGCGCACCACAACGCTGGATTTACAGACCACGCCCGAAGGTGCCCCGCTGCAAGATCGGTTTCTAAAGGCCTTTGAATATTCTGATTGTTGGGTCGAAGATTCGCGTCTGGTGATGTTGAATGCGCGTGATACAGAATTGCGCGGTGCCCAGATCTTGACCCGGTGCAAAGTAACATCTGCAAGGCGCCAAGGTGCCTTGTGGGAGATCGAAACAGAGGCTGGAACATTCCACGCGCGCAATATTGTGAATGCAGGTGGGCCGTGGGTCGCGGATATCCTGAACGGCGTATTGCACCAAAACAGTCCGGCTGGCGTGCGGCTGGTACGCGGTAGTCACATCGTTACGAAACGCCTGTATGACCACGACAAATGTTACTTTTTCCAAGGCACAGACGGGCGTATTATTTTCGCGATTCCTTATGAACAGGATTTCACCCTGATCGGTACCACGGATGCGGACCACAACGACCCGCATCAAAAGCCGGAAATCACGGATGAAGAGCGGGACTATTTGTGTCGTTTTGCGTCGGAATATTTTGCTAAACCTGTCACCGCGCAGGACGTTGTCTGGACCTATTCGGGGGTGCGGCCGTTGTATGATGATGGCGCTGCGTCTGCCACGGCGGCGACCCGCGATTATGTGCTGGATTTAGACAGCAACGGGGCGCCACTGCTCAGCGTGTTTGGCGGCAAAATCACGACCTATCGCAAGCTGGCGCAACAGGCTTTGGCCAAGCTGGACCTCGGATCTGATTGGACTGCAGGCGTGCCTTTGCCTGGGGGTGATTTCCCGGTTGATGGTGTTGCGGATTTGATCGCCGGTTTGCAGCGTGACTATCCGTTTTTAACACCTGTTTGGGCCACGCGTCTTGTCCGTGCCTACGGGACCGAAGCGCGTGACATTCTGGGTGATGCAAAAGCAGCCGCGGATTTGGGGCAGGACTTTGGTGCGACCCTAACACAGGCAGAATTGCGCTGGATGATGACCCGCGAATACGTGCGCACAGCCGAAGATGCGGTTTGGCGACGCACAAAATTGGGCCTGCGTCTTAGCAAAGACCAGATTGTGACAATCAATGATTGGATCAAAACCCAAGAGGCAAAATCATGAGCTATATTCTTGCGATAGATCAGGGCACAACATCATCCAGAGCGATCATTTTTGACGGTCAAATGCAGCCAATCGCCAGCGCACAGCAGGAATTTACCCAAGTGTTTCCGCAGTCCGGTTGGGTTGAACACGACCTCGAAGAAATTTGGCAATCGGTTCTGAAAACCTGCCGTGAGGCTTTGGATAACGTGGGCATTAGCGCTGGTGATTTGGCGGGTATCGGCATTACCAACCAGCGCGAAACGACCGCGATTTGGGATGCAGAAACTGGCACCCCTTTGCATAATGCGATTGTCTGGCAGGATCGCCGGACGTCGTCTATTTGCGAGGGATTGCGCGCGGCGGGTCATGCGGATGAAATCAACGCGATCACCGGTCTTTTGGCGGATCCGTATTTCAGCGGAACAAAGGTAAAGTGGCTTTTGGATCAGCACGAGGGTGCGCGTGAAACAGCGGCAAAAGGCAAACTGCTGTTTGGCACGATCGATAGCTTTTTGATTTGGCGGCTGACGGGCAAAGCGGCACACGTCACTGACGCGACAAATGCGGCGCGCACCATGCTGTACGACATTCGCAAAGGGGAGTGGAGCGCGCGGATGTGTGCGTTGTTGGATGTGCCCATGCAGATGTTGCCAACCGTTATGGATTGCGCCGCTGAATTTGGCGTGACGGACGCCGCGCATTTTGGCACCGAGGTCGCTATTCTAGGCGTTGCAGGTGATCAACAAGCGGCGACAATAGGGCAGGCGTGTTTTGAACCGGGTATGATGAAATCCACCTATGGAACCGGTTGTTTTGCGCTGTTGAACACCGGTGATCAGGCGATCGCGTCGCAGAATAAATTGCTGACCACAGTGGCCTATCAATTTGATGGCAAGGCGACCTATGCCATTGAAGGATCAATATTTATCGCGGGTGCGGTGGTGCAGTGGTTGCGCGATGGTTTGGGTGTGATCGTGAATGCGGTGGACACGCAAGCGCTGGCTGAAAAGGGCAGGGGGGACGTGACCCTTGTGCCCGCGTTCACCGGCCTTGGCGCGCCGTATTGGAACGCGGATTGTCGCGGGGCTGTCTATGGTTTGACGCGTGATACAAACCCTGCCGATCTTGCGCGTGCGGCACTAGAAAGCGTCGGCTTTCAAACCCGTGATTTACTAGATGCAATGCGCGCGGATTGGCCAGATGCAGGGGATGCGGTGTTGCGTGTTGATGGCGGCCTTAGCGCGAATGACTGGGCGATGCAGTTTTTGTCCGACATGCTAGGCGCTCCGGTTGATCGTCCCGCAGGTGTTGAAACGACCGCGTTAGGGGTTGCGTGGCTGGCCGGCATGAAGGCTGGAATTTACCCCGATGCAAAAGGGTTTGCAAAAACTTGGGCTCGTGATCGACGGTTCGATCCGATGATGGACGACGCGGCCAAAGACACCGCATACGCCCGCTGGCAACGTGCGGTTTCGGCCACGCAATCGGTCTAGGCGATCGTCACTTCTAACGTGCCAATTCCATCGACACCGCCCGTCATAACGTCACCTTTGTTCACCGCGCCAACACCTGCAGGCGTGCCTGTCATGATGATGTCACCCGGGGCCAACGCGACGGTGCGCGATAGATACGCCACATGTTCATTTACTGACCAAATCAGGTCTGCGATGTCTGCGTCCTGACGAATTTCGCCGTTCACAGCCAACCAAATGCGAGCCTTGGTCAGGCTTGGCACATCAACCATCGGCATGATTGGCGCGATCGGGGCGGAGTTGTCGAAACCCTTGCTCATGTCCCATGGGCGACGCGTGTCTTTGGCGACTTGCTGCATATCGCGGCGTGTCAGATCGATGCCAACGGACGCCCCCCAAATGTGATCCGGCACATCGTTTTCGGCAATGTCACTGCCGCCTTTACCTATGGCGATGATCAGCTCAATCTCGTGATGTAGATCGTTGGTTTGGACCGGATAGGGAATTGTGCAGGGCGTATCGATCGCTGCATCTGACGGTTTGGTAAAAAAGAACGGCGGTTCGCGATCAGGATCGTTGCCCATTTCGCGCGCGTGGGCCTCGTAATTTCGGCCAACACAAAAAACGCGCCGCACAGGAAAACGTTCCGTGCTGTTGGTGACTGCCAGACTGGCCTGTTTTGGCGGTGTAATTACGTAGGTCATGGGCATCCTCGCGCGTTTTAAATGTTGGTCTGTTCCTAACAAGCGTTGACGATAAGGACCAGTCGCAACGATTTGTTAAGCACCGCACTGTACCAAAGGGATTGCACTGGGCGCACGGGAGCACCACCAAATTGTTGGATCGTGGCATGCAAACTAGACGCGGAAACGCGTTGGCAGGAATGTCGGGGTTGGACGAGTGGACGTTTTCACAGTCTGATTTTGATAGCATTGCACAAATTGCGAAAACGTATTTCGGGCTTAGCCTGTCACGTTCCAAAATGGCGCTTATCCAGTCGCGCTTGGGCCAGCGGATGAAGCAGTTGGGCCTGACCCATTTTGCGCAATATCTTGAGCGTTTGCAGGGGCCAGCGGCCAAAGATGAACGCACGGAATTGTTGTCTGTGCTCACCACAAACGTCACACGGTTCTTTCGTGAACAGCATCATTTCGATGTCTTACGCAGCACGATTTTGCCCCCATTACTCAAGGCCGCAGCAGCAGGGCAGCGCGTTCGGTTTTGGTCGGCTGGATGTTCCACAGGTCCCGAAGCATTTTCGCTTGCGATGATCATTATGGATATGTGCCCGACTGCGAACTCTTTGAACCTGAAAATCCTTGCGACCGATATTGACCCACTGGTGATAACAACCGCCAAAACAGGTCAATTTCCCGATGCAGAACTAGGTGGAATTCCACAAGAATTACGTGCGAAATTTTTAAAAGGGACGGCGCAGTCAGGTGTCGAAGAAATCACAGGAAATGTGCAGTCCCTGATTACATTTGGTGTTTTGAATTTGATTGATCCATTGCCATTTCAAGGTCCGTTTGACGTCGTTTTGTGCCGAAATGTTGCGATTTATTTTGATCGAGACACGCAATCAAAAGTCTGGCGCGCATTCTCTGATGTCATGGCACCTGAGGCGCATCTCTTCATTGGACATTCGGAACACCTGACCGGATCGGCCAAGGCTGATTTTACTAAGGCAGGTTTCACGATGTATCAACGGTTGGGAGGCTAGAAATGAATATGGTAAACGCCCCAATCGCAGTCGAAAAACCATGTTCGCTTAAGGCCGGGCTATGAATATGAGCATCCCAATTCAAAAACGCATCCCGGTGATCCAAGGGGATTGTTTTGTCACCGACGATCCAAACGTCTTGTACACAACGGTGCTGGGGTCGTGCATTGCCGTCTGTATGTTCGATCTGCGCGCTAAAGTCGGTGGGATGAACCACTTTTTACTGCCGGGACTGACGGGGCCAATTTCGGATGACATGCGTTATGGCGTCAATTCGATGGAGCTTTTGATTAACGGAGTTTTGAAGCTGGGGGCAGATCGTTCAAACCTTCAATGTAAAATCTTTGGTGGCAGTGAGATGCGCAAGACCTTCAACAATATTGGGGTGAACAACCAAAAGTTCACAAAAGACTTCTTGGCCGCAGAAGGGTTTCCTTGTGTCGCTGAAAATTTGGGCGGGACATTGGCACGCAAGCTTCAGTTTTTGCCATGCGAGGGACGGGTGCGCCATATGCTAATTCCAGCCAGTGAGTCCCCAGGCGAAGACATGGCAACCAAAGGTGTCGCGGGAAACAAATCGTCGATCGAACTGTTCTAACGATGTGTTAACACGATTTATTATTTGCGAGCGGTATGTATAGGTAGGGGATGAAATTCATTTCCCTGTACCTGCTCGTGCCGCTTGTGTCTCTGTTTTGCCTGCTGATAAATACCAATGCAGCACATGCGCACGCGTCCGAGCAGGGCTTTGTTTTGTTGCTTCCCACAGGCGCTTATATCGCAGGCGGGACAATAGCGGTCATCGCCTCAATCTTGTTGGTGACGATTCTCAGCAAGCGCGTCCTCACGTTCCTTTTCAATCCTATTATTGTGGGGCAAAGCTGGAATTTAAGGTGGATTACAAACCTGTCCAGCTTGGTATCGACGTTCGGCGTTATCGCCCTTGTCGGAATTGGGCTGTTTGGTCCAACCGATCCACAAGCAAATTTGCTTCCGCTGTTTATCTGGACTGTGTTTTGGGTGGGTGTCTTTTTAGTGCAGGGTTTGGTTTTCGACGTCTGGCGTTGGATAAACCCGTGGGTCGGTTTGCACCGGATCGTGATGGGCAAAGCTGAGCCTATTTATAACTTGCCGGCAGTCTTCAAAGCGTGGCCTGCGGTCTTTGTGTTCTTAGCATTCCAGATCTTTGCGATTGCTGACATAGCCCCCAGCGATCCTCGAAGGCTGGGCAATTTGCTGGCGGCTTACTGGATCTTTACGTTCCTTGGCATGGTGGTGTTCGGGCGCAAGACTTGGCTGTCGCAAGTTGAATGTTTTAGTGTTTTGTTCGACCTCATCGGCCGTTTGCGGATGTTGAATTGCAAGGGCAACCTGAGCATCGGGGCCCCCGGTTGGAACGCAATTGAACGCATGCCTCTAGATTTTAGCCGTGCGATTTTCTGTCTGGTGATCCTTGGCTCCGGCAGTTTTGATGGGCTTCACGAGACGTTCTGGTGGCTTGCAAAAATCGGGATTAACCCACTGGAATTTCCGGGTCGCTCGGCTGTGCTTTGGACTTCTTCGATCGGCATCCTGGCTGCAAGCGTGGCTTTGATTGGTGTGTTTGCATTTGCGGTTTGGATTGGTGTCAAATTGGTTGCGAAATCATCAAACGTTACGTTCATCGCGGCCTTCACTTGTTTCTCGATCGCTATCCTACCCATCGCTTTAGGCTATCACGCTGCGCATTTTCTGGTCAGCTTTCTGGTGCAAATTCAATATGCCGGCCTCGCGCTTGCAGACCCGTTTCAACTGGGCTGGAACATCTTTGGTCTGGGACAAATCCAAGTCACGACAGGCTTTCTTAAGGCTGCTGATAGCGTAAAATTCATATGGCTAATTCAGGCTGGAGCCGTTGTTTTTTCACATATTCTGTCGGTTTTGATGGCGCATCATGTGGCTGGAACGCTAGCTAAAAAACGCAAAGATATCGTGCTGTTGCAGGTGGGGATAAGCGCGCTGATGATCGTCTACACAATCGTTGGTCTGTGGCTTTTGGCAACTGCGCGCGGTATGTAACGTGCCAGAAAGTTTTTGACTTTTTGTTTGTATACACACAAACTTGAGTCATGAATGCTATAAAAATAATGCATGGGAGCAAAATTGTGTCCAACGTGAAATCAAACAAATCGTCTATGAACCGCCGCTCGGCTTTGATCGGAATGGGGGCCAGTGCGGGCGCAATGGCCGCGTCTGGTAGCTTTGGTTTTGCGTCTGCACAAAGTGTTGCACCCATAAAAATCGGATTTCAAAAACACGCGACAGGCATCGGCGCGGCGTATGGCCGTTGGTACGATACGACCTCGCAAGCGGCCGTGAAACGCATCAACGACATGGGCGGCATCAATGGGCGCCCTGTTGAATTGGTCATCGAAGACGACGGTACAGACCCAAAGCGTGGCGCCGAAGTGGTCGAAAAATTCGCGACCCAGCACAATTGTGACGTCGCCTTTGGCACCTTGTTTAGCCATGTTGTATTCGGGTCCGCCCCGCGTGCAGGTGAATTGAAAATGCCGTATTTCGTGGTTTCCGAAGGGCACCACGTCGCCAGTGGCAAGCTGAACCGCTACACGCTGCAGCCCGGTATCACCGATGTAAAAAGCCAGGTTCAGTCGATGGCACCGTTTGTTGGCGACACCTTGGGCAAGAAAGTCACGATGATCTATCCGGACTTTGCGTTTGGCCATGACCACCGCGATTTCTTTTCCGAAGCGATCGAAGCGCAGGGCGGCGAAGTCGTTGCCAAGATTGCGATCCCCCCAACCGAGACAACGTTCACCCGCTACTTCCCTAACATTCCGCGCGAAACCGAAGTCATCTATCACGTTATGGTTGGCCCCGCGGTTCTGACTTTTGTCAAAGAACTGGGTGAATTTTTCGGACCAAGCCGTCCAGAAATCTTTGGCTTTATCGACAGCCTCGAAGCGGTGGATATCAACAGTTCAGGCCTGGAATTCTTGGAAGGCACGTATTTTTGGGAGGGCAACCCGCGCCACGCCCAAGCAGATCAGACACCGTATGACAAAGCGTTCCGCGCCGCTGTTGGCGTTGATGATCGCGGGGCGTCGCTGGCGGACAGCAAAGATGTTTCGACCTACGCGCACATGTTCGGGTGCTGGGAAACGCTGAATATCATCAAGGCCGGTATGGAAACAGCCGACTATCAAGGTCCTGCTGATCGCACCCGATTGATCGAAGCCGTTGAGGCGATGACAGATATGCCTGCATCCGATGATCATCCGCAAGGCCCGAAACGTTTCAATGGCAAGACCCACCAGACGTTCGGCCAGCAGTATATTTCGCAAGTTAAAGACGGCAAACTTGTCTGCGTACACACCGCGTCAATCGACGATGGTCTGTACGAAGACGAGGTGGATTACACCACGCAATCTTTCTGATTTCAGCACGTTAGACAGGCGGATTTGCCATGGAATTTGGCCCTCATCTGATGCTCGCCTCCCTTGAGGGGGCGGTCATCGCTGCTATTCTTGCGCTCACTGCGATGGGTCTAAGCATCGTGTTTGGCGTGATGCGGGTCGTTAATGTGGCGCATGGCGAATTCTTTATGCTGGGTGCTGTGATCGCGTGGTGGGTCGCTTCGCATGTTGGTGGGCACGCCGCGTTCGGGTTTTTGGCCGCTTTGATTATCGCGCCGCTGTTCGTGGGCGCGATGGCGGCGGGCGTCGATCGACTGATCCTGAAACGGATCGACTATGACCCCGATCGCACAATCGTTGGCACAATCGGTGTTCTGTACATTATCCAACAAACCACATTGATGACTTTCGGCCCCGATGCCCGTCCAGTTGAGGCACCGTTTAATACGCGGTTGGCGCTGCCGTGGTTCGAATGGGGTGAAAATGGGCTGGCGATGTTCTGGCCTTGGGGGCTTAGCACAACAAGCTACAAATTGTTTGTGATCGTGGCGGCGGCAGTCATTTTGCTGGCACTGTGGATGCTGATCACCCGCACAAAGCTGGGCCTGATTATGCGTGCCACCCAACAAGACAGCGAAACTGCGCAAGCTTTTGGTGTGCCTGTCGGGCGGGTTTATTCGTGGGTGTTTGGTTTGGGAGCAGGGCTGGCGGCGATTGGCGCTGTGCTGGTCGTACCTATTCAACAGGCGCATTATCTGATGGGGCATGATCCGCTGTTGCTGTCGTTTATCGTGGTTATCATCGGTGGTTTAGGCAGCCTTCCGGGTACTGTCATTGCGGCGGTTTTGATCGGGATGAGCGATGGGATTATCTCTGTGTTCTTCTCACCAACCTTGGCTAAAATCTTTGCAACAGTGTTGGTCGCGATGGTGCTGGTGTTCCGGCCTCAGGGCTTAATGGGAAGGCGCACGGCATGACGGCCCCACGCAAATCTATGGGCCTTCATCTGGGTGTCTTGGTTGTTTTGGCCGCCCTATTTTTCATCCTGCCACCTTATCACACGGGCAACATGGCGCGGATTATGGTGCTGGCGATCTACGCCATGGGCTACAATTTCCTGTTCGGATACACAGGTCTACTAAGCCTGGGTCATGCCCTATTTTTCGCAGCGGGCATGTACGGGTTCGGAATGACGGTTACGCAATTGGGCCTGCCTGTGCCTGTTGCATTTGCCTTTGGAATTGCGGCTGCCGCAGTCGTTTCGCTGTGCATTGGCTTGCTTGCTTTGCGCACTTCTGGCGTTGCATTCATGATCGTGACGCTGATGTTTGCCCAAGCAGGCTATCTGACAATTTTGTATTTTGGCGAATACACCCGCGGCGACGAAGGGTTCGTGATCAAGCAAGCGCAGCGTACGGTTGCGGGCATTGATCTCACGTCCGAAGGGGGGCGATACGGCGCTGCATTTGTGTTGTTTACGGTCTGCTTTTTATTGCTGGCCCGGTTGGTGCAATCACCATTCGGGCGTACGTTAATCGCCATTCGCGAAAACGAAGAACGCACACGCATGTTGGGCTACGATGCGACACGTCTAAAGCTGCAGGCGATCATCGTTTCGGGTGCCGTATCGGGCATGGGCGGTGCAACTTATGCCCTTTTGTTTGGATACGTGGGCGCAACATTTGCAACTGTTCAATATTCGATCTTTCCTTTGTTATGGGTGCTTTTGGGCGGGGCAGGGACCACGATTGGCCCATTGATCGGCGTCCTGTTCATGTTCTATCTGATTGATATTTCCAGCACTTACACCGACGCCTACATGCTGATTGCCGGCGTGGTTCTGGTTCTTTTGACGATGTTCGCACCCCAAGGGTTGGCAGGCGAATTACGCAAACGGGTAATGTCATGGCTGCCGTAAATATTTTGCACACCAGTGGCTTGACCAAAACCTACGCTGGGATCAAAGCTAACACTGACGTTGATTTTGAACTGGCAAAGGGCAAAATCACAGCCTTGATTGGCCCGAATGGTGCGGGGAAATCGACCTTTGTAGGAATGGTAAGTGGCCGGATCGAAGCCACGCGAGGCCGTGTGTTTTTCGAAGATCGCGACATTAGCAAACTGCCTGCGCACAAACGCATCCAGTTGGGGATTGCGTATACTTTTCAAATCACGTCGATCTTTCCTGGCCTGTCGCTGAACGAAAATGTCGGCCTTGCCGCACGCCGTAATTTGCGTGGGGACGAAGCCGCCGTTCGCGCCAAGGTCGCGGTGGTCTTAGCGCGCGTTGGGCTGGCTGATCGCGGTGAACAGATCGCTGGCGATCAAAGTTATGGCCATCAACGCCTATTAGAAATCGCAATGGGACTGGCCCAAGACCCCAAGGTTTTTATTCTAGATGAACCAACGCAGGGGTTGGCTGAATCCGAAGTACGCGATTTCATCGAACTGATAAAATCGTTGGCGGGCGAAGTGACGATACTGTTGATCGAACACAACATGACCGTGGTTATGGAAGCCGCGGATCATATCACTGTGCTGGATCAGGGCATGGTATTGGCCAACGGAACACCCGCGGAAATCCATGAAAACGCCGCGGTTCAAGCCGCCTATCTGGGAACAACCGATGCTGAAAATTGATCACATCGATGTTGCCTACGGTCAGGTTAAAACCTTGTTTAGTGTGTCGATTTCCGTCGAGGCTGGCGAAATTTTGTGCCTGCTTGGCCGCAATGGCGCGGGTAAAACCACGACGCTTAAATCAATCATGGGGCAGTTGCCGCTGTCCGCTGGCGGGATCACGTTAGATGGTGAATCGCTTAGCGATCTGCCCGCGCACGAGATCCCCAAACGCGGCGTTGGCTACATCCCGCAAGGGCGCCGTTTGTTCCCCGAATTGTCCGTCGCCGAGAATATCGAGATCGGATTGATGGCACGCAAACAGGGGCGCGACACCCGCGAATGGGTGCTTGATCTGTTCCCTCGATTGCGCGAGCGGCTAAAGCAGCAGGCGGGCACATTGTCGGGTGGTGAACAACAAATGTTGGCGACTGCGCGCGCGCTTTGCTTGCGCCCAAAAGTACTATTGTTGGATGAACCGACCGAAGGGTTACAGCCGTCAATGATCGTGCTGATCCGTGATGTGATTACCAAAATGCGCGACGAAGGCATTGCTATTATACTGGTAGAACAACGCGTTGATGCGGTTTTGTCCATCGCTGATCGGGTGACGTTTATGGAAAACGGGAAAAGCGTCGAAACGCTGCAAGCCGCTGATTTGCGCGCTGACCCTGCCAAACTAAAGCACTACTTGGGTGTATAAAATTTTCGAAAGGACCGGCGAATGACCACGAAACTGGTAATCAAGAATATCGGACAAATCCTGTCCGGTAAGATGGAAGAGCCTATTTTTGACGGTGATTGCCTGATCGCAATTGATGGAAAAATCAGTGCTTGGGGTGCTGAAAAGGACATGAACACCCAAGATGCGAACACGGTCATTGACGCACACGGTGTCACTCTCGCGCCTGGTTTGATCGACAGTCACATTCATCCGGTGATCGGTGATTATACGCCGCGCCAACAACAGTTTAATTGGATCGATTCAACCCTGCACGGTGGCGTTACGACACTGATTTCCGCAGGCGAAGTTCACATGCCGGGCCGCCCCAAGGACATCATTGGCCTCAAGGCGATGGCGATCGCGGCGCAACGCTGGTACGAAAATTTCCGCCCCTCCGGCATGAAGGTCCACGCAGGCGCACCGGTGATCGAACACGGGATGGTCGAACAGGATTTCAAAGACCTCGCAGACGCAGGCGTGACCCTGTTAGGTGAGGTCGGCCTAGGCACTGTCAAAGATGGAAAAACCGCACAACAAATGGTTGGCTGGGCACGTAAATACGGCATCCAAAGCACGATCCACACAGGTGGCCCATCGATCCCCGGTTCAGGTTTGATCGACGCGGATATGGTCATGGAAACTGGAACAGACGTCATTGGGCACATCAATGGTGGGCATTCGGCGCTGCCCGACGACCAAATCATTTGCCTGTGCGAAGGGTGTAAATCCGCGTTTGAAATTGTCCACAACGGTAACGAGCGGGCGGCAGTTTTGACGATCAACACGACCCGCGAATTGGGCAAAATGGATCAAGTCATTTTGGGCACCGACGGGCCTGCGGGTTCGGGCGTACAGCCATTAGGAATTTTGCGGATGATCGCGATGTTGTCGGCCTTTGGAAACGTCCCGGCCGAGATCGCGTTTTGTTTCGGCACTGGTAATACATCGCGCCAACGCAAGTTGGACACAGGGCTGATCGAGATAGGCAAATGTGCGGATTTTGTACTGATGGATCAGGCACAACACGCACCGGGCAAGACGATGCTGGAATCGGTTGAATTGGGTAATTTGCCAGGTGTTGGCATGACGGTTATCGACGGTGTTGTGACCAGCGGACGCAGCCGTAATACGCCGCCTGCAAACAGATTGCCCGAAGTCGTTACGTGATCTTTCGCAAAAGTTTGATCAAGGTCTGACGCTCAGGCACGCTCAATATCTCGAGCGTGTCTTCGGAAATGGCTTCGCCGATGCGCATCAGATCATCAATCAACGCAACACCTTTGTCCGTCAAAGAGATCATCGTGCGGCGTTTATCGCTTGGGTCTGCACCAGATTGCGTTAACCCTTTGCCGCGCAAACGATCCACCACACCTTTGATCGTGGCCACATCCATTGCAGCCAAACGCCCCAAGTGGTTTTGCGAAACGCTGCCGTGTTCGTGTACGCGCAACAGCGTTGTAAACTGCGTCGGCGTCAGGTTTTCGATCGCGTGAGACTGAAAAATCGCCGCATGCCTTTGGCTGGCCAATCGCAGCAAATAGCCGATTTGGTCATCCAGAGTGTATGTATTCTGCGTGGAAACGGTGTCAGACATACAATTGAATAGCCTGATGATCGGCCACTGTACAACCGTTAAAGGCCTGCCTTGTTAACGCAAGCCATCCTCGCCTTTGGCGTCTTTGTGCACCAGCCCACCAACACGGGGCAGGGGCCTGCCGCTGTCAGTAACGGCCACGGCGACCATGATTTCATTAGCACGCGGGGCATCATTCAGGCTGACTTCGATCCCGTCAAAATGGCTGCGCACATAGGCCGCGTCTTTGTGTCCCAAAGGCACATCCAGCACTTGTCCCGGTCCGCCCATCTTTTTCGATGACGGGACCAGTGCGGCCCCTCTTTCCACAGCAACCCGCAAAGGTGCGCCAAGTTTCGGATGCAAAATAGCAGCTGCGTGTTCCAGTTCACCGTTCTCACCAACCATCGCAGACTTGCCGTAGCTTTCCGCTTGATCCGGTGTGATGCCAAGGGCGGCGACGCATTTTTCACCCAACAGCGCCCCCAGTTCTGCACCGATATCCATCAGCTGCGTCAGGTCCTCGTGATAGGCGCCCGCAAACGGGTTTTCGATCACAGCTACTGCCACAGCTTTGCGTGTCGCAGGCGAAATATCACGCCCGATTTCACGGTGAGTTTCTTCGATATTAACGGCAATTTTTCGAATGTTTGCGATCATCGCAGGCCATCCTTTCCAGTGATCTCAGAGGCGGCCAATCCGCCTGCGCGGTTGTGGATGCGTGCGCCTGTGCTCATCACTAAAATCAGCGCAAGTTCATTGGCACGCGGTGCGTCGTTGGCCCCGACTTCCATTGAGTCAAAATGGCTGCGCACATACGACGCGTTGATGTGGGTGATCGGCACGTCAAGCCGCCCACCGACGCCGACGACCTTTTTAGAAGACGGCACAATCGCATTCGCATCCCCCAACAATTCGCGCATCGCATAGCCGCCGGGCGCGTGCCATAGCGCGCCATGTTCCAATTCGCCTTCGGCCCCGATCATTGCGCCTTTGCCGTAACCTTCGATGTTTTGGGCACCGCCAAGCAAATCCAAAAGCCGTTGTGCCATCGATAGCCCAAGCGGTTTCAAGTCTTCCATGAACCCTTGAATTTCAGCCTCGTACCGTCCGGCAAACGGGTTTTCGATGATAGCCATAACTGCGCCACGTCGTTGCGGTGTGTCAGCGCGTGGCCCACCTTCGTGATAGACGTCTTCGGTTGAGGTGAGGAATTTTCGCAAGATGACGTCAGGCATATTCTGGGGTCCTTTGAAGGCGTGAGAATTGGGGCATGTCCGTGGCGAGGCTGGCACCTTGCAAGAACAACGCTGCCCCAAAAATCAATTGATCGTTTTGGAAAAACTGAGCCGTTTTCAGGCCCGCGGCAAGGGCCATCTGTTGGTCAGATGGAGAAAGAACAGCGCAATCTGTGACAACCATTTCAGCGCCTAAATCTGATGCGTCGTCGATCTGGCATGCGGGTTGTCGTGTAATGTTCGGGTGATTTGGCAAATCAACAGCATTGGCGACAAGGGTGGCCGCGACGTCAGCGGCGGCGGCTGAATATGCCAGAACCGTAACACTGTCTGCGACGCCTAGTGAATGACTGCGGCCGTGTCGTCCGCTGGTTGCGATGCCGCGAATTGGGTCGGTGTCTTTGATTTCGATGTCGCCAAGTCGCGCACCGTCGTGTCCGAACATTGCAGTCCTAAAGCGTTGGTTCGCGGTGAGGTACAGCGCGATGTCGCCGCCGTTGTTGACGTATGCGCGTGTTATGTCCGCGTTGACGGTCATTGCTTGCAAAACCGTATCGGCCACCGCGCCTGCGACTGCGGCCATGCGCGTCACGAACCTGCCGTTTGCAAATGGGCGACAGGCGGTGTCCATATGTTTGGCGATGGCACCTTGAGGCTTCGGGCTTGCAGAATTTAGTGGACTACGAAGGTCTGAAATCTCCGTCATGAGTTCTGTCAGAACCGTTTTAAACCGTTCTTGTGCTGCGCGAAATGCTGCCGCGTGATCCCCCTCCGCACCGACGACAAGATCGATAGGACCATGCTGTAAATACAGTCGATTGCCAGATAATATGCGCGCTTGTGGCCCCATCAGCGCGATTTTCCTGACCAGCTGTAATGCGTTGACGCCATCGGATCATGCCCTTTGGTGACCTGAGTGATTGTGCGTGAATTTGCGGGTATGTCTGACACCCGCCGCACTTCGTCCATGTGACCGCCCAACGCCGCATAGTCGCTTAGTCGCATGGAAAATTCGATTGGGGCCACCAGCGCGGGCGTCGGCACGTAGCCAAATGACCCCGCCGGCATGTTCAATACATCGACCATAACCGTGATACCGCCGCCCGGCCAAACGTAGGTTTTTGCGCCGCCACATGACACATTTGCCAGCGCGTCTTTGACTGATCGCGTTAGGCGGACGGGGTTTTCTGTCACACCG
>JBLHSG010000035.1:0-40316 GCA_047626725.1 Ascidiaceihabitans sp. | reverse complement strand
GTATCAATGTCTGCTTCGGGGAAGCTGCGCTGCAGCGTGCGGGGCCAACGCGAACGGTAGTCTTGGGCCGTTAGTGCGACTTTGCAAAGTACACTTTCTGCGCATAGCTGACCTTGGTGCAGACCGCAGCGAACGGCGGCTCTCCGCCATTTTCGCCATCAAACATAGGTTTTTGTGCGTGCGCTCGAAATTCCGAAGGGGGAAGTATTGGGGGTATAAAAGCCCAGCAATAAACATTACCCATAGTTATCAAGGCCTTGCGGGTCTTTATGGCGGAGGAACAGGGATTCGAACCCTGGGAACCCGTTAAGGCTCAACGGTTTTCGAGACCGCCACGTTCGACCACTCCGCCACTCCTCCGCGGGGATCATGCTGGGTCTGTTAATAGCGATTGCGCGGGCTGGCAAGGTAGAATGCACGCGATCGACCGCGCAGGCGGCGTCAATGACGCGGATATGATCGGGAATGCCATTGCGAACTGGCCGATATACCCTAAATTAAGCAGGGAATGGACCAAGGGAGCAGGCAATGTACGCGACAAAATCTATAGGTGGGATCATGACGGCGTTGGCGCTGGCGATAACGCTTTTGACGTCGGTTGGGGCCAGTCAGGCGCAGGCGGCGGATCGGGCCAAACTGGAGTCGTTCCTTGAGGTCACCGGTTTTGATGTCGCGCTTGATAGCATTCGCCTGTCTGCGGAAAACGCACCGCAAATGCTGGGTCTGGATTCGCAGGATTTCGGGTTTCACTGGGGGCGCATGACGTCCGATGTGTTTGGCACCGATTTGATGCACGATATGGCGATCGAATTCTTGGGCAAAACCCTGGACGAGGATCACTTGGATCACGCGGCCGGTTTTTACGCCTCGGATTTGGGCACGCGTCTGGTGGCGGTCGAAAACAAATCCCACATGAGCGATGATGACGATCTAAAATCCGAAAGCGGCGAGGCGATTATCGCAGGGCTTGTGCGCATCGGATCACCCCGACTTGAAATTCTGAAACGGATGAATGCGGCCAGCGACAGTGCCGGCACCGGTTTGCGCGCGATCCAAGAGGTACAGGTCCGGTTTTTGATGGCCGCGGCAAGTGCCGGTATTATCGAGCTGCAAATGGACGAACCTGACCTGCGTGAACTATTGCGCACAGGCGAGGACGAATTGCGTCTGTCGTTGCAAACCTCGGGCCTTTCTGGCGCGGCCTATACGTACCAGTCGTTTTCGGATGACGAAATGGAGGCGTATACCCAAGCGCTCGAGCACCCGAAGATGCGTCAGGTTTATGATCTGATGAACGCGGTGCAGTTTGAAATCATGGCGGACCGTTTTGAGGCCTTGGCCGACCGCATGAAAGGCATTCAACCCAGCGAGGAACTGTAAATGCTGCGGGCCTTTGCCTTTGCGAGTGCGACCTTGATCTGGGCCACCGGTGCGATGGCGCAGGCGCAAGTCAGTGTCGCGATGGACCGCCTTGGCATTGCCGACATGGTCGAAATCATGCGCGTTGAAGGTGTCGATTATGCGCAAACCCTGAACGACGAAATGCTGGACGGGCAGGGCGGCCCGCTGTGGGACACGCAATTGGCGGGCATCTATAATGCCGGTCGCATGATCGAAACGGTGCGCGGTGCCTTGGCGACGATACCGGACGATCATTTGCGCGCGATCAACGTGTTTTACGGCAGCGATATCGGGCGCCAAGTGATTTCGCTGGAATTGGCCGCACGCCGCGCTGTCATGGACACCGAACTGGAAACCATCGCACGCGATGCCTATGCGCAGGCGGTTCATGACGACAGCCCGCAAGTCGCCCAAATCCAGCTGTTGGAACAAAGCGGCGATATGATCGAACGCAATGTCACAGGCGCGCTGACCGCCAACTACCAGTTCTATCTGGGCATGGTGGACGGCAATGCGTTTGCGATGTCCGAAGACGAAATCATCGCCGAGGCCTGGGCCCAGGAAGACGACATTCGCACCGATACAACATCGTGGTTGATGGGGTATTTATTGCTCAGCTATGACCCGCTCGATGATGACGCGTTTGATGCCTATCTGACCTTTGCCCAAACCCCAGCAGGGCGTGCATTGAACAGCGCGATCTTTGAAGGGTTCAACGCCATGTACAGCGATATTTCCTACGCCTTGGGGCGCGCGGTTGCGTTGAACATGATTGGCGATGATTTGTAGGCGGTTTTTATCGGGCTTAACGCTTGACGCGAGGCAAAATCACGTGCATTAGGCGGCTTCCAATCAGGGGCAATTGTCCCTTTTTTTCATGATCATCCCTGACGGGATGCGCTGTCCGAGGCGGGGTTAAACCCACGAAACCCTATGCAAATAGGTGCCAAACGATGCGGTAATACAAAAGGAAGACCCCATGTTCGCGGTTCTTAAAACCGGCGGCAAGCAGTATAAAGTTCAATCCGGAGACATTCTTCGCGTTGAAAAATTGGCTGCAAATGCTGGCGAAACAATCCAATTCAACGATGTTCTGATGCTCGGTGGTGACGAAGTCACTGTTGGTGCACCACTCATCGCCGACGCAGGCGTGCAAGCCGAAGTGATCGACCAGATCAAAGGCGTTAAGACAATCAACTTTGTCAAACGTCGTCGTAAGCACTCCTCCAAGCGTACCAAAGGTCACCGTCAAAAACTGACTTTGGTTAAAATCACTGACATTCTGGCGTCTGGCGCCGACAAGTCCGGTGTTGCCGCAGCACTTGGTGCAGGATCCGTATCTGCCGCAGCCATGGCTGCAATTGATGCGCAATCACCAGCAGCAAACAAAGACAACGTGAAAAAGTCAGCTTCTGCAAAAGCCGCGGCCCCTAAAGCCGAAGCAAAAGCCGAAGCGCCTGCCAAAGCAGCGCCTAAGAAGGCCGCTCCTAAAAAGGCAGCAAAAGCAACTGACGGCGACGATCTGTCAAACATCTCTGGTGTTGGTCCGGTTATCGTTGGCAAATTGCACGCCGAAGGTATCACAACGTTTGCACAGGTTGCTGCGTGGACAGATGCTGACGTAGAAGCTATTGAAGAGAAACTGTCGTTCAAAGGTCGTGTGGGTCGTGAAGACTGGATCGCACAGGCCAAAGAACTGGCAAAAGGCTAAGGAGAGACCAAATGGCACATAAAAAAGCAGGTGGTTCATCCCGGAACGGTCGCGACTCAGCAGGTCGTCGTCTTGGCGTGAAAAAATATGGCGGCGAAGCTGTCATTCCAGGCAACATCATCGTACGTCAGCGCGGCACCAAATTTTGGCCGTCTGAAGGCGTTGGCATGGGCAAAGATCACACTATCTTCGCAAAAGTCGAAGGCGCTGTGACGTTTAGCACTGGCCTGAAAAACCGTAAGTTTATTTCGGTCCTCCCGGTTGCGGAGGCAGCTGAGTAAGCCGCACCTCAATGGTAAAACATTTTAGGGATCGGCGGAAACGCCGGTCCCTTTTTCATTTTTATGCAATTTCCACCTCAGATCGAAAGGGGCAGGGTTCATGACCACCAGCTACACTGTTCCGACTTTGATGGATGGAAATCTGCGGCTGCGCGCGCCGCATATGGATGACGTGGCCGCACGGCTTGAGGCTGGAAATGTTGTTGATATCCAACATATGTACGGCGTTGACCCTTCGGCGTTTCGCCCCGAGACAGAACAAAGTGCCACGGCTTGGGTTTCGTATCACGTAAACGAGTGCCACTCATGGTTCATCGACATTGACGGTCGGCTCAGCGGGCTGATCTTTCTGCACTCACTTGATCACACCGACAAACGTGCGACTGTGGCCATGGGCCTGCTGCGGCCCGAGCAGTTGAACAAAGGTTATGGCAGTCGTGCCATGCATTTGCTGTTAGGCGAAGCCTTCGGGCCGCTAGACTTACATCGCGTTTCGTTACGTGTGCTGGCGTACAATGCGCGCGCCCTCGCGGCCTATAAGAAAGTTGGATTTACCGAGGAAGGGCGCGAACGCCAATCCGCCAAAGTTGGTGATCGCTTTCATGATGATGTCATGATGGGCATGTTAGCGCATGAATATTGCCCAATGAAACAGGCCACACAATGAGCGTTGCCGTTGCATCTTTTGCCATCTTTGCCGCATCCCAAGTTGGCACACCGGGCCCTGCAAACATGGCACTGCTGGCCACGGGCGCGCGCTACGGATTTCGCCGTGCGCTGCCGTTTATGATGGGCGTCGCATTTGGCAAGCAGCTGATCATTTGGCCCATCGGATATGGCCTAATGGAATTGGCGGACCGCGCGCCATTTGTTTTCCTCGCGCTTAAATACATCTCGGCCGCTTACATCATCTGGCTGGCGTGGAAGGTCGCAAATCTGCGCCTGAACACCGAAGTCGCTGACGCCAATGCCCCGGGTTTTGCCGCAGGCCTGATCGTGCATCCGCTAAATCCCAAAGCATGGGCAATGATCGTCGGCGGTTTCACCACATTTGTCGCCGCAGGGACGCCCACATTCGAAGCAACGGCCACAATCGCCGCGGTTTTGTTGACCTGCCAGTTGTTGCTGCACCCGATCTGGACCCTCGCAGGCGACCGGATCGCCAAGACTGTCGCGGGCACCACAGCAGAGCCCTATTTGATGTACACATTGGCCGGCCTCACGGTTGCGTCAGTGTTGTTCGTACTGTTCGCAGGAGGAACATGACGATGGAACTGAGCCAAATCACCCCTCAGATCACGCTGGAAACCGACCGTTTTGATCTGCGCCCTTTGCGCTATTCGGATGCCGGTTTGATCGAAATGTACGGCGCCGATAAACGGGTTGCGCGTATGACATCGTCGATCCCGCATCCTTTGCCGCCCGGCACCACCGAGGCATTCGTGAATCGCTGCATCGCCCATGAACGGGACGAAGACGTGTGGGCGATTGATGGCCTAAAGGCGGGTGGCTCCGAATTGATGGGGCTGATTTCCCTACAGCGCATGGACCGCAACCAATCCGAAATCGGCTATTGGGTGGCACCTGCGTTCTGGAATACCGGCCTTGCGTCAGACGCCGTGCGCGCGCTGGTCGATGCCAATCCTAACGACAATGCGACAATGTTCGCTGCCGTTTTCCAAGACAATCCTGCCTCGGCCAAAGTGTTGACCCATTGCGGGTTCGAATACCTTGGCGACGCCGAAACATTCTCGGTTGCGCGTGACGCCGCTGTGCCCACGTGGACCTACACCCGAAAACTATAAGTTGAGCCTGTGCGTGGCACAAGCTAGGAAGCAAATATGAAATTTCTTGATCTGTGCAAAGTATACATCCGTTCCGGCGGCGGCGGCGGTGGCTGCGTCAGCTTCCGGCGTGAAAAATTTATCGAATACGGCGGGCCTGATGGCGGCGACGGCGGCAGAGGTGGTTCGGTTTGGGCCGAAGCGGTCGAGGGTCTGAACACCCTGATCGATTTCCGCTACCAGCCGCATTTTTTCGCCAAAAGCGGTATTCCCGGTATGGGCAAACAGCGCACCGGTGCGGACGGCGATGACATCATTTTGTACGTTCCTGTCGGCACTGAAATTGTCGATGAAGATCAGGAAACAGTGATCAACGATCTGACCGAAGTCGGACAGCGGGTGCAATTGGCTCGTGGCGGCAACGGCGGTTTTGGCAACCTGCACTTTAAATCTGCCACAAACCAAGCACCACGTCGCGCCAATCCGGGCCAAGAAGGTGTGGAACGTACACTTTGGTTGCGTTTGAAACTGATTGCGGATGTTGGTCTGCTAGGTCTGCCGAACGCTGGCAAATCGACGTTCCTTGCGTCGACATCAAACGCGCGTCCGAAAATTGCGGACTATCCGTTTACAACATTGCACCCAAATCTGGGCGTTGTTGGCGTCGACAATACCGAATTTGTGGTCGCCGACATTCCGGGCCTGATTGAGGGCGCATCAGAAGGGCGGGGTTTGGGCGATTTGTTCCTTGGTCACGTCGAACGTTGCGCGGTTTTGTTGCATTTGGTTGATGGAACATCCGATTCAGTGGGTCAGGATTATTCCACGATCATCGGCGAACTTGAGGCATACGGCGGCAAGCTGGCGGAAAAACCACGCGTAACTGTCCTGAACAAAATCGATGCCTTGGATGAGGACGAACGCGCAGAAGCACGCGCCGCCCTCGAGGGTGCATCCGGTGGCCCTGTCATGATGATGTCCAGCGTCGCGGGCGAAGGTGTGACCGAAGTTTTACGGGCATTGCGGACCCAAATCGACGACGATCGTTTGCGCCAAAACCCTGCCCAAGAGGAAGACGCGTGGCGTCCTTAACCCAAGCCAAGCGGCTGGTCGTTAAAATCGGATCAGCCTTGTTGGTCGATAAGATCAGCGGCGATTTACGCGCAGACTGGTTGCACGGTTTGGCGCAGGATGTGGCATGGTTAACGTCCGCAGGCATTCAGGTCGTTCTGGTGTCTTCGGGGTCCATAGCGTTAGGGCGCGGCGTTTTAAAATTGCCAAAGACCGACCTTGCCTTGGAGCAGTCCCAAGCGGCAGCGGCAGTTGGTCAAATCCGGCTTGCCCGCGCCTATGAAGAAGCGTTGGCGCCACACAACATCACCACCGCCCAAGTTTTGATGACGTTGGAAGACACCCGTGATCGGCGGCGTTACTTGAATTCGCGCGCCACGTTTGAGCAATTGTTGTCGCTTGGCGTTGTGCCGATTGTGAATGAAAACGACACGGTTGCGACGGACGAAATCCGCTTTGGTGACAATGATCGACTGGCCTCGCAAATTGCTGCGACGATCGGGGCGGATCAGTTGGTTTTGCTGTCCGATGTTGATGGGTTTTATTCCGCAAACCCTAGCGATGATGCGACTGCAAAACGCTATGACGTGATCGACCACATCACCCCTCAGATCGAAGCCATGGCAGGGGATGCCGGGTCTGGTCTGTCCAAAGGTGGCATGAAAACCAAAGTTATGGCGGCAAAAGTCGCAACTGCGGCCGGTTGTGCGATGGTTATTTGCGAAGGGTCGGCATTGCGCCCACTAACCGCGTTGGAAAACGGGGCGAATTGTACGTGGTTTACAGCCACGCTGGACCCGCAAGCTGCCCGAAAGCGTTGGATTTCTGCGATGAAACCACAAGGAACGTTGACGTTAGATGCTGGCGCGGCAAAAGCATTGTTGAATGGTAACAGTCTGTTACCCGCCGGAGTTCACGCAGTTTCAGGTACGTTTGAACGGGGTGATCCCGTCGCGTTGCTTGATTTAGACGGGCATCAACTGGGCCTTGGCCTTGCACGTTATACCGCGTCTGAAACGCAAGTTATCAAAGGTCATCGCAGCGCTGAAATCGAAGCATTGCTTGGCTATTCGGGGCGCGCGGCCCTTGTTCACCGTGATGATATGGCGCTGTAATGTATCCAATTGGCGCGCAAAAAGGACACTGACCCATGACCGACACGACAGATATCAAAACCCTCATGTCCGACATCGGTGCGCGCGCCAAAGCGGCGGCCGCTGAACTAGGGTTTGCCACAGCAGAACGTAAACATGCGGCCCTGATCAGTGCTGCGGAAAACGTCTGGACCGCGCGCGCAGACATCATAGCGGCGAACGCCAAAGACCTCGAATATGGCCGCGAAAAAGGTTTGTCTGACGCGATGATGGACCGCTTGATGCTGGACGACGACCGGATCATAGGCATCATCGACGGGCTGCGCGCAATTGCTGAACAACCCGATCCTGTTGGTGAATTGATCGCGGAATGGACCCAACCATCGGGCCTGCATATCAAACGGGTGCGCACGCCTTTGGGTGTGATTGGCGTGATTTATGAAAGCCGCCCGAATGTGACTGCAGACGCCGGCGCGCTGTGTCTTAAGGCTGGGAACGCCGTGATTTTGCGTGGCGGATCAGAAAGCTTTCATTCCTCGCAAGCAATCCACGCCTGTCTTGTTCAAGGGCTGCGCGATGCGGGCCTGTCCGAAGACGCGATCCAACTGGTGCCGACGCGTGATCGTGCCGCCGTTTCCGAAATGTTAACCATGACCGATACAATTGACGTGATTGTGCCGCGCGGTGGTAAGGGGCTTGTGGGGCTGGTTCAGCGCGAGGCCCGCGTGCCAGTGTTTGCCCATCTTGAGGGGATCGTGCACATTTATATCGACCAACATGCCGACCCGGAAAAGGTACTGCGTGTGGTTCTGAATGCCAAAACCCGTCGTACCGGCATTTGTGGATCAGCGGAATGCCTGCTTATTCATGAGGCCGTTGCGGACACGATTGGCCAGGGCGTTGTGCGCGCGTTGATTGGTGCAGGGGTCGAGGTGCGCGCCGATGAAACGCTCGCCAAAATCAAGAGGACCGTGCCCGCCAATACCGATGACTGGGGCACAGAATACCTTGATATGATTATCGCGGCCAAGGTCGTGACCGACGTTGATGACGCGATTGCGCATATTCGCAGGTTTGGATCGCAACACACCGATTGCGTCCTGACCGAAGATCAGGACATCGCGGATCGTTTCATGCAGCGTTTGGACAGTGCGATTTTGATGCACAATGCGTCGACCCAGTTTGCCGATGGTGGTGAATTTGGTATGGGCGCTGAAATCGGCATCGCCACGGGCAAAATGCATGCCCGCGGGCCGGTTGGTGCGACGCAATTGACCAGCTTTAAGTATCTGGTGACAGGCGACGGCGCGACTCGCAGCTAGAACCTGATGAACAGATCTGTTGGCGTTTCTTCGACGCTGACTTTGCGCCCCAAATCTTCGGCAGCGACCGTGAGCAATGCAAATTGAACCTGCGCTGCTTTGACGTCTTTGGGCACATTGCGGCGTTTCAGATCGCCCCAAAGGGTTTCATCCAAGTTGAATTTGTCGCTTTTGCCGTGCAGCACCCAGCGCCCATTTTCGCAGGTTGCCTCGATCCGGCCACCATAGGGCATTGCGCTTTCTAGGCATTGGATCGCCAAAAACGCCATGCGCACAGAGGATCGTGGTTGGCCGTCCAATGGGCCCCATGCGACGTTCAAACGCCCGCCTTCCATGACATCGTTCAGGATTGAAACCGCCTCGGCGCGGCCAATGG
Organism: Ascidiaceihabitans sp.; assembly: GCA_047626725.1. Lineage (GTDB taxonomy): Bacteria > Pseudomonadota > Alphaproteobacteria > Rhodobacterales > Rhodobacteraceae > Ascidiaceihabitans. The sequence goes on along the minus strand of JBLHSG010000035.1, from coordinate 31,276 downwards.
GCTGTTCGCTGGGGGCGCCGTAGGCAATGCGGAAAAAGCGGATGCGCGCGCTGGCGTTTTGCACACTTTGGCCGATCAAATCGATTTCCGGACCTTCCATGCGGTTGCCGGACATGCCCAACAGTTCCAAACCATTGTTGATGGCGCCAATTGGCGATATCAGGTCATGACAAATGCGGCTGCCGATCAATGCGGCAAGGTTCAGGTCACTTTGGCCCATGAATTTTATCCATAATAAGGAACGAAGGGGATGTGATGGAAGATCTAAATGCCATTCTGGCTCCCGGAATGTTGGTGCGCCATCCCGGTTTTGCGGATTGGGGCGTTGGACAGGTTCAAAGTAACATCGGTGGACGGGTCACAGTCAATTTTCGCGCCGAAGGAAAAATCGTGATTGATAGTACCCGAGTCGAACTTTTGCCGATATTTGATAAAGACCTTTGATGCCTGAACATGGTTTCTTAATCGTTAACAAACAGCGAAATATTGTTGAAAGTTAGCACACTTAACGCGTCTGTAAAGGGGTTAAATTTCCCTTTATGATAGAAAAATGGACCGCAATGACCAGCCCTCAGTCACAGTCAGTTGACCCGCAGTTTCGGATTGCCTTGGCGCAAAACGCGGATCAACTGCGCGCGGCGCAGCGGCTGCGGTATGACGTGTTCATCGACGAATTGGGCGGGCAGGGTGCGCAGGTTGATCATGATGCGCGGCTGGAACGTGACCAGTTTGATGCGGCGTTTGATCATATGCTGTTGTACGATGACAGCGTGGGTGCGGTGGTTGGCGTCTACCGTTTGTTGCGCCAGGATGTTGCCGCCCAAGTTGGCCAATTTTATTCCGAAGACGAATATGATCTGACCGCTTTGCGCCAATCCGGGCGGCGTTTGTTAGAATTGGGCCGGTCGTGTTTGCACCGTGATTATCGCGGCGGCACGGCTATGTTCCATTTATGGAGCGCGCTGGCGCAGTATGTCGCAGAACACAAAATCGAAGTTATGTTTGGCGTCGCCAGTTTTCAGGGCATTGATCCACGCGCCTTGGCAGCCCCATTGTCGCTGTTGCACCACCGTCATTTGGCACCTGAAAATATGCGCCCGCGTGCGATCGGAACCTCGGTTCAGGCGATGGATTTGATTGCGCCGGCGGATCTGGATCGCCGCGCCGCGATGTTGCAAATACCGGCGTTGATCAAAGCGTACCTGCGCTTGGGCGGGACAGTCGGTGACGGGGCGTTTGTGGATCATAATTTTAACACCACGGATGTTTGCGTGATGATGGACACAGCTCGGATGAACACGCGCCAATCAAAGATTTACGCAGGCGGATTAACGCGATGACCACATGGGTTGATGGAAACGAGCCGGTGGAACAGCCGATCGCGGTGATGGGTTGGGTGCGAATTATCATGCGCGCGGTGGTGATCGTGACCTTGATCGCGGTGTGCCTGACAGTTTTGTTGGTTCTGCGCCTGATCGAACGACCGATCTATGGCCTGCGTCGCCCGTTCACACCGTATATTACGCAGTTTGTTTGCCGCACGTCGCTGCTGATCTTGCGCCTGCCGTTGCGTGTGCATGGTCAGCCGTTGCACGGGCGCGCGGCGGTGGTGTCAAATCACACCAGCTGGCTGGATATTTTTGTGTTGAATGCTTCAAAGCGGATATTCTTTGTTTCGAAATCCGAGGTCGCAGGTTGGGCGGGCATCGGCATTCTGGCGCGTTCAACGGGTACGCTTTTTATCAAACGTGAACGTCGCGAGGCATTGGCCCAGACCAAGATCATGCAAGAACGTCTGCTTGCCGGTCAAAAGCTGCTGTTTTTCCCCGAAGGCACCAGCACTGACGGGCTTCAGGTTATTCCGTTCAAAACCACGCTGTTTGCCGCCTTTATGGCCCCTGAATTGCGCGATGTTTTGCAAGTACAGCCTGTCAGCGTGATTTATCATGCGCCCAAAGGCGAGGACGCGCGATTTTACGGCTGGTGGGGGGATATGTCGTTTGGATCGCACCTGCTGCGCACCTTGGCCTGCCCCAAACGCGGGCGCATCGATATCGTGTATCATCCCGCCCTAAAGGTCGCGGATTTCAGTGATCGCAAGGCCTTGGCCAAAGCCTGCGAAACGGCCGTGCGGGCAGGGCACCAGCATCATCGCGGCTGACATCCCGCAGATCAACATTTGAGGCTTGCAGCCAGCCCGATACCGTTTTATACGCGCGCTACTTAAACCCGCAGTCGGGGTTGGGCCTTTGAGGGAGAAATCCTTAAACGTCCGCCGGTTGGCAGCACATGCTGTCATACCCCCGATGAGGCTAAACCGGAAAGGTAATACCGACATGGCTCTTCCTGAGTTCTCCATGCGCCAACTGCTCGAAGCAGGCGTACACTTTGGTCACCAAACACCACGCTGGAACCCGCGTATGGGCCCGTATATCTACGGCGCACGTAACGGCATCCACATCATGGACCTTACACAAACCGTTCCTATGCTGGACGAAGCGTTGAAAGTTATCCGTGACACCGTTGCAAAAGGCGGTTCCATTCTTTTTGTTGGCACAAAACGTCAAGCGGCCCAGCCGATTGCCGATGCTGCAGAAAAATGCGCACAGTATTACATGAACCACCGTTGGTTGGGTGGCACTTTGACAAACTGGCAAACAGTTTCCAAATCCATCAACCGCCTGAAAAACATCGACGAGCAATCCGAGCGCGGCTTTGAAGGTTTCACCAAGAAAGAACGTCTTGGCATGGAACGTGATCAAGGCAAACTTGAAGCGTCTTTGGGTGGCATTCGCGAAATGGGCGGTCGTCCTGACCTGATTTTCGTAATCGACGTGAAAAAAGAAGCACTGGCCGTCGCCGAAGCCAACAAACTGGGTATCCCTGTTGTTGCGATCGTTGACACCAACTGCTCCCCTGATGGCATCGATTACATCATCCCGGGCAACGATGACGCTGCACGCGCAATCGCATTGTATACAGATCTGGCCGCACGTGCCGCACTTGACGGCATGTCCGCTCAATTGGGTGCTGCAGGCGTTGATCTGGGCGCAATGGAAGAAGCACCAGTTGAAGAAGCTGTTGCCGAAGCACCAGCAGCAGACGCACCGGCAGAAACGCCAGCAGCAAGCTAAGTCGTTCAACTGAATGACACATAAGGCGGGCATCGGTCCGCCTTAAAGATGCAAGTCTTAGACACAACCCTATTATCAGGAGAACATTGATGGCTATCACAGCAGCAATGGTAAAAGAACTGCGCGACTCCACCGGCGCAGGCATGATGGACGCAAAAAAAGCGTTGACCGAAACGGACGGCGACATGGAAGCAGCCAGCGATTGGTTGCGCACCAAAGGTTTGGCCAAAGCGGCTAAAAAATCTGGTCGTACGGCTGCCGAAGGTCTCGTTGCGGTCAAAGTTGACGGCGGACGCGGCATTGCGGTCGAAGTAAACTCTGAAACCGATTTTGTTGGCAAAAACTCTGACTTCCAGAAAATGGTGTCCGGTATTGCTGACATCGCGATTTCTGTATCTGACGTTGATGCGCTAAAAGCAGCAGACATGGGCGGCAAAACTGTCGAACAGACTGTGACAGATGCGGTTGCCGTGATTGGCGAAAACATGTCGGTCCGCCGCATGTCTTCAATCGAAGGCGACACAGTTGTATCTTACGTGCACAACTCTGCCGCACCAGGCATGGGCAACATCGGCGTTTTGGTTGCAATGACCGGCGGCGACGAAACATTCGGCAAACAGGTCGCGATGCACATCGCAGCTGTGAACCCGGCGTCCTTGTCCGAAGATGACCTGGACGCGGCTGTTGTCGAAAAAGAGAAAACAGTCCAGATGGATATTGCCCGCGAATCCGGCAAACCAGAAGCTGTGATCGAAAAAATGATCGTTGGCCGTATGAAGAAATACATGGCCGAAGTGACTTTGCTGAACCAATCCTTTGTTGTGAACCCTGACCTGTCGGTTGGTGCTGCAGCAAAAGAAGCAGGCGCAACCATCACCGGTTTTGTGCGTCTCGAAGTTGGCGAAGGCATCGAAGTGGTCAAAGAAGATTTCGCAGCAGAAGTTGCGAAAGTCGGCCAAGCGTAAGCACGCCACGATCCTGAATAAGCGAAAGGCGGCGCACCCAGCGTCGCCTTTTTGCGTTTGTGTTCGAAAAGTATCAAACTACACGCAAATGTGGGTTGGTAGCGCAAAAATCAGGACTATCTTGGAATGATCTGAACGCATCAACAAGGAGTTCATCTTATGATTTCTCGTCGCAGTTTTATTGCATCGACCACCGCCGCCGTCACGTTTTTGCCCTACGCCGCAATGGCCGCGGCCCATGCTGGCAACAGTTTTGACACCGCGTCTGGTTCAATCGAAGTGTTCCCCGTCGCGCACGCGTCGTTCGTGATGCCAACGCCAATGGGCGTCATCTACAACGATCCGGTTGGTGACCCGTCAATTTACGCTGATTTCGCGCCGGCCGATTTGGTGCTGGTCACGCACGCGCACGGCGATCACTACAATCAGGACACGCTGAACGCGGTTGTCGGTGACACCACGAAACTGATCACGAACCAAGCCGTCTATGACCAACTGCCAGCCGACATGCAGGCCAAGGCGCGCGTCATGGCCAATGGCGACACCGGCGAAGTTATGGGGATCAAAGTCGAGGCAATTCCAGCCCATAACCTGACCGAAGGACGGATGAAATTCCACCCCGTCGGGCGTGACAACGGCTATGTTCTGGATGTCGACGGTTTGCGCGTTTACATTTCGGGCGACACCGAAGACCTGCCAGAAATGCGCGCGCTCAAAGACATCGACGTGGCATTTGTCTGCATGAACTTGCCCTTCACCATGGATGTCGAAGCCGCAGCAAGTGCAGTTGCCGAATTCAAACCGAAATACGTTTATCCCTACCATTATCGCGGCAAAGACAACGGCACCCAAGACCCTGCTGAATTCGCGAAATTGCTGGATGGCGCAGTTAAGGTCAAAATGGGCGGCTGGTACGGCTGACCCGGATCTGATTTTGAAAAATGAATGGGGCCGCTTGGAAAAGCGACCCCATTTTTTTTGGGCCCAAAGTAAGCCACGGGGATGAGACGTGGGCCCATAGACAAAGTCCGAACCAGGCGGAAACTGTTCCAACCCAGACCGGTTTTCGGGTTCAACCGAAGACCGAAATGCCCCAAGGCATCGCGCTCCACGTTCCGAGCGGCCAAAGCCACAACTTTCGGAACTTGATCACTGTGACTGTTCCACCAAAGATCGGAAAGTAGGGGATTCCATACCTTCGCGTGTGACGGGTAAGACGCTGCGTCGGGTTGCGTCTGCGCATTTGCCCAAAACCCCGACTTGGGCGTAAGCTAAACCAGAATTCACGCGAAATTTCTTTAGGGAGACCGCCATGACCGATCAAGCCCCCATGACCATCTCGAACGGGTTCGACATTCCCGATCCCGCCGAATTGCCGACGCTCAAAGGCACTGTGTCTGACGCAGAATGGCAGGCGCGCTGTGATCTGGCCGCGACCTATCGATTGTGCGCGATGCACGGTTGGACCGATCTGGTGTTTACCCATATTTCCGCGCGCTTGCCTGACGAGGACGGGGCTGAACGTTTCCTGATCAATCCTTACGGTGTGATGTTCGACGAGATGACGGCGTCCTGTTTGGTCAAGATCGATCTGGACGGCAACATCTGTCAGGACACCCCGTATTTCATCAATCCCGCCGGTTTCACGATCCATTCCGCGATCCATATGGCGCGCCACGATGCGGGCTGCGTGATCCATGTGCACACGCCGTATGGTGTGGCCGTATCGGTGCAGAAAAACGGTCTGCGCCGCTACACGCAATTTTCGATGATCGTGAACAATGATCTGGCCTATCACGATTACGAAGGTATCGCGCTGAACCTAGATGAACGCGCCCGTATCGTGAATGATCTGGGCGACAAAAGCCTGCTGATGCTGCGCAATCACGGCACGCTGACTGTGGGGCCAAACTGTGCGATCGCGTTCCTGCGGATGTATTTCTTGGAAAACGCCTGCAAGACGCAGATTTTGGCGCAGTCTGTCGGATCTGAGGATCTGTTGATCGAAGAACCCGAAGAAATGGCCGATACTGTCGGGGGCCAGGCAGGTGCCGCGTTTACGCCCGGTTCAGGTGACAATCTGGTGTGGCCTGGTCTGATGCGCAAACTGAAACGCACAAACCCCGGTCATGATTCCTAAGCTTATTTGATGTCACCGCGGGCGCGCGCGGCCTCGCGGTGAAAGATGTAAAAGGCAGATGCGATGATCACGCAAGCGCCCAAAACAGTGTAGCCATCGGGGACCTCGTTAAAGAACAAATAGCCTAGAATGCCCGCGTAAATCAGTTTTGAATATTGGATGTTGGCCAACAGACTGCTTTCGCCCAGTCGCACGGCGGTCACCCCGATCCATTGTGCAGGCGCAGACAATAGGCCAACGCCCAGCAACAACATCCAGCCCGTCAAATCCGGTGTTTTCCAGAACCACACCATCGACACCGCAGCGATTCCGCCAATGACAATGGTTTGAAACGCGAGCAGGGTCGCCGTGCTTTCGGTTTGCGACAAGTGCTTGACGGAGGTGAACGCCACAGCCGCGCCCATCGCGCCGGTAATTGCGACGAACGTGCCCAGTGATCCGAACCCTTCGCCGCCCGGACGCACGACGATCAAAACGCCGATAAACCCGACCGCGATTGCGCCAATGCGGTGAATGCCCACATGTTCGGACAGGAACAGCGCGGCAAGGATCGCCATGAAAAACGTCTGGCTAAAGCTAAGGATCGTCGCGGTTGTCAGCGGCAACAGACTGACCGCCCAGATCGAACAGCTAAGCCCGACAAACGCACCGATCAACCGGATGCCATGCAGCACAGGTTGCTTTGTTTTCAGACTGTTAGGAAAATGTTTCTTAATCTCGGGCAGGGTGCTGGTCAGCACGATGGCTTGGCGAAAAAACAGCACTTGCAGGACGTGATAGTCGACCACGGCCGCCTTGGTCACGGCCCATGCGATACTCATCAATGCGACTGAAATCAGTGCTAAAAGGGCCGCGCGTGAATTGTCGGACATGCCGTGTTTGGATCAAACCTCGAGGATGAACATCTGGTTGGCGAACGCCGCTTTTAGGACCGCTTGGGCTGTGGTTTCAACGGCCAATGCCTCGCGGGCAAGCCGCAGGTGTTTTTCAACAGTGGCTGACGTCAGCCCCATAATGATCGCGATGTCTTGCATGGTTTTGCCGTCGCCGACCCATTCCAAGGCCTCGCGTTGCCGGTTGGTCAGACCGCGATTGGGCGCGGAATAGGGCAGGGTCAGGATTTTCAGATGTGCAACATTGTTCATCAGATGGATGTCGCGGCCGTGTTCGTCCCAAACCGCATCGATATCGGCCTGTGACATGTCGCGTTGTGCGGTCAGGGCAATTGCGCCTTTGGACCGCGCAGAAACCGATTTGAAACTGATCGTATAGCCCGCTTTGATATCCATGGAATAGTTGAAATCAAGCACACGCCGTTCTGCTGCCGTTAGCGTTTTGCTGCGCTGCATGGCGGCCAACATGCCCCAACTGCCAGCGCCTTCGTTTTCCAACGCCCAGCGGACCATCGGCGCGTCATTATAGTGGTTTTCGCCCAAGAACACGTCGGTGTAAGCGGTGTCGTGGTTGGTTAGGATAATGAAATCCTCTGGGTCGCCCAATGATGTGATCGACCGGTAGCGCGTAAAACCGTAGAGGATGCGGTCAAAGCCGTATTCGCGCATTTTTTCACTGTGCGCTTCCCACAAGGTTTCCATGCTTTGACAGTTGGAAAGGTAGTGCAAATAGCTGCGAACGGTGTTCATGGCGTAGCCTTTAGATGGCCAAGCATTGCATCAATCGCCAACGTGTAACCTGCCGCACCAAACCCGCAAATGACGCCAACAACAACCTTTGCGATGTAGCTGGTGTGACGAAATTCTTCGCGCGCATGCACGTTGGACAGGTGCAATTCTATCGCTGGAATTTCGACTGACGCAATCGCATCCATCAGCGCAATCGACGTGTGCGTGTAGGCACCCGCGTTCAGGATGATCCCGTCGTGCGTGCCCTTGGCGGCGTGAATTGCATCGATCAGCGCGCCTTCGTGGTTGGACTGCAAAAACGCCACATCAACCCCTAGGGATTTTGCATGCGCGGCACAGTTTGCTTCGACGTCGGCGAGGGTCGTGTGGCCATAAACCTCGGGCTGACGGGTGCCCAGCAGGTTCAAGTTTGGCCCATTCAAAACAAGGATCGAAGTCATACGAAATTTCCGGAAAATGATTTAACCAAATCTTAGCCCTCTCAGCCCCGCTCTGTCTAGTTTTTCCAACACGTTAGCTGGCGTCCTGTTCCCCAAATACAGCGAGGCCAAGCCAATCCGCGACCAAAGCAGGCGTCTTTGCCCCTTCGATTTCGATGGTCAGGCCGGTTTCACGCAGCAAATCAGTGGCGTTGCGTTGGGTCACAGAATTCATCACAAACCGGCCACGCAGCCGCGATCCGGCGATCACAGGGTTCAAAAACCGCAGCTTGTTAAAGCCATAGTTGATGCCCATCACCTGACCCGGCGCCATGCTAAAACAGTCATAAGCAAAGCGACTGGCCAGCGAAAGCGATAGAAAACCGTGGGCAATCGCACCACCAAACGGGGTTTCAGCCGCCGCACGCACCGGATCAATGTGGATCCATTGCGTGTCGTGGGTCACGTCGGCAAATTGGTCGATCATCGCTTGATCCACGGTGATCCAGTTGGACACACCGACTTCTTGGCCAATCTGGGCTTCCATCGCGGCTTTTGCAGTTTCGATATGAGACATGTTTTGTTCCTTTATACAGAATCTGGGCCGACGCGGACCATGCGTTTGCCTTTGTTGTCACCCGCCAACAGGCCGATCAGGGCAGAAGGCGCGTTTTCCAATCCCTCGACGATGTCTTCGGTGACTTTAATTTGGCCGCTGTCCACCCATGTTTGTAACGCGCGGATGGCTTTGTCGTCGTCATGGGCAAAATCCATCACGATGAACCCTTCCATGCGCAGGCGTTTGACCACCAATGCGCCGGGCAAATTGCGCGGGCCTGTTGGTGTGGTGCTGTCATATTGACTGATTGCGCCGCAACAGGCGATGCGCCCTTTTTCGTTCATCAGGGCAAGCGTGGTTTCCAGAATGCTGCCGCCGACATTGTCGAAATAGACGTCGATGCCGTTTGGACAGACTGCGCGCAAGGCTTTGAACAGGCCGGCCTCGCGGTAATCGACGCAGGCATCAAAGCCCAAGTGATCGACCACCCATTTGCATTTTTCAGGGCCGCCCGCGATGCCAACAACGCGACACCCCAGTGCTTTGGCGATTTGCCCGACGTATCCGCCAACTGAACCGGCTGCGGCAGACACCACAACTGTTTCGCCTGCCATCGGTTTGCCGACGCTGATCAGCCCGTGAAATGCGGTTTTTCCTGCGATCCCAAAGACCGAGATCAGATTGCTCAGCTGTGCAACTTTGGGCAATTTTTGAACTTTGCGGGCAGGGCGCGTCACGTAATCCGCCCACACGCTTTCGGCCGCCACAATGTCACCCACGGCCAGACGGTCCGAATTTGACACCATGACTTCGCAAATCGAATAGGTCGCCATCACGTCGCCAGCCTTGACCGCGTCGCGGTAGGTGGCACCCTGCATCCAGGACCGGTTGGCGGCATCAATCGACATCAAAATGGTACGCAGCAATACTTCGCCCTGTGCAGGTTCAGGCATTGGCGCATCCTGAAGCGCAAAATGATCGGTGGTCAGCGTGCCCTTAGGCAGTTCAGAGACAGTGATTTGACGGTTGGTCATGTTTGGATTTCCTTGTTAGGGTTTGGAAAAATGAGGGAATTGAGATGACAAAAGAATATCGCCAACCGGTTTACGCGCCACCCGCTGGGTCGGCCGATTTGATCTTGATCCGTCACGGCGAAAGCATGCCAGCAATTGCGGGGCAGGATTTTCCTATGAAAGACGGGCATGGCGACCCAAGGCTGCACCCCCAAGGGGAACGGCAGGCGATTGCTGTTGGTGAGCGACTGAAAAATGACGTCTTTGCAAAGCTTTACGTGACGACCCTGATCCGAACGCATCAGACAGCGGCCCCATTGGCGGCACACCTTGGCATGACGCCAGAGATCGAGGCAGACCTGCGCGAAGTGCATTTGGGCGACTGGGATGGTGGTCTGTACCGCATCAAAGCGTCTGAAGGGCATCCGGCGTTTGACCGCATGCGCAAGAACGGTGAATGGGGCGAAATTCCGGGTGCGGAAACCACTGCCCAATTCCAAGGTCGCGTCGAGACAGGCCTGCGCCGGATCGCGGCGGCCCACATTGATGAACGCGTCGCGGTGTTTGTGCATGGCGGCGTGATCGCGGCCACGATGTCGATTGCCACGGGCTGCGGTCCGTTTGCCTTTGGTGGGGCAGCAAACGGATCGATCAGCCGGATTGTGGTTACCGGTGATCAAATTGCAGTGCGTGGTTTCAACGACATCAGCCATCTTGAAGGGCTCTAAACGCTCAGCGCGACTTTGCCCAATACTTTGCGATCTGATATGTATTCCAATGCTTTACCGGCCTCCGTTAATGGGAACGTGGCGGTAATGCGCGGCTTGATTTTGCCCTCGGAATACATCGCGAACAGTTCGGCCATGTTTTCTAGGTGGCCTTTTGGATCGACCATTGTGGACGCGCCCCAAAACACGCCAACAATCTGACAGGATTTTAACAATGTCAGGTTCAATGGGATCGACGGAATGCCAGCAGGAAAGCCGACCACAAGGAACCTGCCAGCCCACGCCATAGACCGCACAACCGGTTCGGAGTAAGCACCGCCAACCGCATCATAAGCGACGTTTACACCACCGGGACCTGCGATTTTCTTGATCTGGGCCGAGAATTCTTTTTGCGCCGCGCGGTCCATGTCACGGGGATAAATGATCGTTTCATCCGCACCTAAGTCTTTGCAAAATTGCGCTTTTTCCTTGGATGACACGGCTGCAATAACACGCGCGCCCGCAGCTTTGCCCAGTTCAATGGCCGCAGCCCCAACACCGCCAGCAGCGCCAAGGATCAACAGGGTTTCACCTGCTTGAATGTCTGCGCGGTCTTTTAGGGCGTGATGCGAAGTGCCGTAGGTCAACACCAGACAGGACGCGTCCTCGAATGACATGTCGTCAGGCATTTTCAAACACCGCGCCGCACCCGTGCATACATGCGTGGCAAACCCGCCAAAACCGGTCATCGCGATCACACGATCCCCGACCGCATATTGCGTGACGCCTTCGCCGACTGCTTCGACCACACCGGCGACTTCACCACCTGGCGCAAACGGGCGCGGTGGTTTCAACTGGTACAGATCCTGGATAATCAGAGTGTCGGGAAAATTCACACCAGCGGCTTTGACCCCGATCAACACCTCGCCTTTGCCGGGCGTTGGCGTTTCCATTTCTGTCCACTCCAATGTTTCGGGTCCACCGGCGGCAGTGCTGAGCATGGCTTTCATTGTGATCTCTCCCCTGATCTATTGTGACGCAACGGCACGCAGCCGAGGCGTCTTGTCAGTGGCAATTGTGCCTGCGACACATGTAGGGTGTAAATGCGAAATACGTTTTTGCTGTGCGGAACGTAACGGCAGATAACACGAAACGATCTTTTGGCGGGGAGGCCCTAAAATGAGCACGACAGGTTTAGAGGCGTTTCGCGCCGAGACACGCGATTGGCTGGAGGCACATTGCCCCGCCGAAATGCGCGATGGCATTCGCAACGAGGAAACGATTTGTTGGGGTGGTCGCAATTGGGAATTTTCCAGCGATGCACAACGCGACTGGTTGAGCATGATGGCCGACAAAGGCTGGACTGTTCCAACGTGGCCGGTTGAATATGGCGGCGCTGGCATGGACCGCGCGCATGATAAAATCCTCAGCGAAGAATTGGTGCGTTTGAACGCCCGTTTGCCACTGCAAAGCTTTGGCATCTGGATGCTTGGGCCTGCCTTGTTGGCCTTTGGATCGCACGAACAGAAATTGCAATATTTACCCCCGATTGCACGCGGTGAAGTCCGCTGGTGCCAAGGGTATTCAGAACCGGGTGCAGGTTCGGATTTGGCAAGTGTACAGACGAAAGCAGACAGCGACGGTGATCATTACATCGTAAATGGTCAAAAGGTGTGGACATCTTATGCGGACCAAGCCGACTGTATTTTTGCTTTGGTGCGAACAGACCGCGAGGCCAAAAAGCACCTTGGAATATCGTTCCTTTTGATCGACATGGACAGTAAAGGCGTCAGCACAAAACCGATCCGCCTGATCTCTGGCTCATCCCCGTTTTGCGAGACATTTTTCGACGATGTACGGGTGCCAAAGTCCAATGTGGTGGGCACCGAAAACCGTGGTTGGGACGTTGCCAAACATCTTTTAACGCACGAGCGCGAGATGATCTCGGGCGGCGGTGCAGGCCTGTTGGGGTCCCGTGCATTGGGCGCGATCTTAGAAGAACAGGGCGGCCAAATGGACGCATCAACGCGCGCCGAAGCATTGATTTGCGAGGTCGACGCATTGGCCATTGGCCTGACGTTGGAACGCTACAAAGACCAAGCCGAAGCAGGCGGTGGTGTCGGTGACGCATCCGCAATGTTGAAGTACCAAGGCACCGAATTGAACAAACGGCGCCACGAATTGTTGATGTCTGCAGGCGGTGCGGACGCATTATCATGGGACGGTAAACACGACGGACTGGCAGCTGACTGGCTGCGCACCAAGGCCAATTCGATCGAAGGCGGCACATCAGAAGTGATGCTGTCCATCGTGTCGCGACGCATTTTAGGACTTCCGGGGTAAGAACATGAGCACACTTTTGATGTCTGAAGACGAAACAATGTTGCAAGATGCAGCGCGCGGTTTTCTGGATGGCGCGGCACCTGTTTCACACCTGCGTGGTTTGCGTGATGCTGGCAAAACCCATGACGCCAAACTGTGGGCCGAAATGGCAGCGATGGGCTGGACGGGCGTTTTGGTACCAGAAGACGCAGGCGGATCCGATATGGGCCACGCGGCGGCTGGTATCTTGGCAAGTGAAATGGGCAAAACACTGGTGACCTCGCCATTTTTGTCGACAGCGGTGATTGCAGCAACAGCCTTGCGTCAGGTCGCAACGACACGCGCAACTGCGGCCTTGGCACAAATCGCCGAGGGCAAGGTGATTTATGCATTGGCGGTTGATGAGGGGCACAAACATTCACCGGAAAACACGCAATTACAGGCAGTTGCAGACGGTAATGGATTTAAACTGACAGGGTCTAAGGGCTTTGTTGTTGATGGATCAAATGCAGATCGCCTGCTGGTTTTGGCCCAAACAGAAACTGGATTGACCCTGTTTGATGTGCCCGCAGATCGTGACGGGATCACGTGCACGGCGTCATCGATGATTGATGCGCGCGATGCCGCGTCGGTGGATTTTGCTGATGTTCAGGCCACAGGCGATGATGTGGTTGGCACGGTTGGCGATGCGATGTCGGTTTTGCGCCCAGCATTAGAAGCAGGGCAAGCCGCGTTGGCGGCTGAAATGGCTGGTCTGGCGGCAGGCGCGTTCGAGATGACGGTTGGCTATTTGAAAGAACGCAAGCAATTTGGCGTTGAAATTGGCCGTTTTCAAGCATTACAGCACCGTGCGGCCCATTTGTGGTGCGAAAGCGAAGTGACTGCATCCGCTGTGCGCAATGCCGGTCGAATGCTGGACGAAGATGCTGAAAATGCTACGATGGCTGTGTCGTTGGCCAAGGCGCGTGCGACCTCGACTGCGAAATTGGCTGTGATCGAAGGCGTACAAATGCATGGTGGGATCGGCATGACCGACGCGTTTGACATGGGGTTTTACATGAAACGTGCGCGTGTCGCTGCGGAATGGCTGGGCGACTACGGGTATCACGCTGAACGTGTTGCTGCGGCGCGCGGCTTTTAATCAAAAAGGTTTAAGAATGACCCCTAACGAATTGTTTTCATTGCACGGTAAGGTCGCTTTGGTCACTGGTGGTGCCACTGGAATTGGCCGGATGGCTGCGACAGGTCTGATGCAGGCCGGCGCCACAGTGTATATCGCATCGCGCAAAGCGGACGCATGTTTGGCCGTGGCCGCAGAACTAAACGCGATGGACGCCCCGGGCGAAGTCATCGGTTTTGCCGGTGACGTCAGCAGCGCAGACGGCGTCGCGGCGCTGACGGCCGAGATCACCTCGAGAACCGACAAACTGCACATTCTGATGAACAATGCAGGCGTCACATGGGGCGCGCCGCTTGGCGCATTTCCATTCGAGGCGTGGGCCAAGGTGCAAGGCGTCAACAACGCGGGTCTGTTCCATTTGACCCAATCGCTGCTGCCAATCTTGATCAAAACCGCGACGCCGGATGATCCTGCGCGGGTCGTGAATGTCGGGTCGGTTATGGGCGACGCGGCGTTGGGCGATGGCGCGTACAGCTATGCGGCCTCAAAGGCGGCGGTGCATCAAATCACCAAAATCATGGCCAAGGAATTGGCCGGTCACCACGTCACAGTCAATGCGCTAGCACCGGGGCCGTTTGTGTCCAAAATGACCGCGTTTGCCACGGCTGATGAAACCATGCGCGACAAAGTTGGCCAAGACGTGCCGCTGGGCCGTGTCGGGCGCGATGAAGACATCGCAGGCTGCATGCAGTTTCTGTGCGGCAAAGGCGGTAGTTTCTTGACCGGCGCGATCCTGCCCGTGTCAGGTGGCATCCAAGTCATGTCGGGCCCGAACCTGTTTCGCGCAGCATTGGAGGGATAACAGATGATCCGTTTTGATGATCAAGTCGCAATTGTAACAGGTGCCGGCGTCGGGCTTGGGCGCTGCCATGCGTTGGGTCTTGCGGCCCGTGGTGCAAAGGTTGTGATCAACGATTTGGGGGTCAGCACACAGGGTGCGTCCCTGGGATCAGACGCTGCAAACGCGGTTGTTGCCGAAATTGAGGCACTGGGCGGTGAGGCAATGGCCCACGGCGCCGATGTATCTGACGAAGATCAAGTCGCTGATATGATTGCCAAAACGATGGATCGCTGGGGCCGGATCGACATTCTGGTCAACAACGCCGGCATCTTGTTGGACAAAACATTTGCCAAAATGACCATGGCTGATTTCCGCAAAGTGGTTGATGTGCATCTGATTGGATCTGCCAATTGTGCCCATGCGGTTTGGCCGATTATGCGCGCGCAAAAATACGGGCGCATCGTGCTGACGTCATCGGGGTCGGGGTTGTACGGCAACTTTGGTCAATCAAATTATGGGGCGGCCAAGGCGGCGATGATGGGGCTGATGAATGTCCTGCATCACGAGGGTGCGCGCGACGATATTCGCGTGAACACACTGGCCCCGACGGCGGCGACGCGTATGACCGAACAACTGCTGCCAGAGGTGGCGTTGGATCTGCTGAAACCCGAAACCATCACGCCGGGGTTGCTGTATCTGGTGTCAAAAGACGCGCCCTCAAAAACCATCCTAAGTGCAGGGGCAGGGACGTTCGCCCAAACGCGGGTGTACGAAACTCAAGGTGCGCTGATTGAGGGTGATATCACACCCGAAGCCGTCGCCGCACAGTGGGCGCAAATCACCGACGCAACAGATCAAGAAGAACTGCAAGACGCGTTCTCGCAGACCCGCAAATACGCAAAACGTGCCGCTGAGGCGCAAAATATCAAACTGGACTGGTAGCCCCGGTTCGCCCGCTGAAAACATACATGTTCAAAACAATCACAAGGAATACATCTCATGCGTGACGCAGTCATCGTTTCAACCGCTCGTACCCCAATTGGCAAAGCCTATCGTGGGGCATTTAACGCAACCACACCGCAGGCTTTGGCGGCACATGCCATCGAAAACGCGGTTGCGCGCGCTGGTATTGAAGGTGGCGAAATCAGCGATTGCGTCATGGGGGCAGCGCTTCAGCAGGGCCATTCCGGTGGCAACATCGCACGCCAAGCCGCCATTCGCGCAGGCCTGCCTGTCACGGTTGCGGGCATGTCGTTGGACCGTCAATGCGCCTCTGGCATGATGGCAATTGCCACGGCCGCCAAGCAGGTTGTGATGGATGGCATGGACGTTGTGATCGGTGGCGGTGTCGAAAGCATTTCGATGGTGCAGACCCAAGACATGCGTGTGGCAGCTGACGGTTGGTTGAAAAAGAACAAGCCGGAAATCTACATGACGATGCTGGAAACGGCCGAAAACGTCGCCGAGCGTTTCAAGATTTCACGCGAGGCACAGGATGCTTATGCCGCACAATCTCAGGAACGCACGCACCTTGCGCAAGAGGCCGGTAAATTCGATGACGAGATCGTCGCGATGACCACCACAATGATGATCCAAAACAAAGAAACCAAGGAAATCACCAGCCACGAGGTGACCTTGGGCAAAGACGAAGGCAACCGCCCGGGCACGTCAGCAGAAAGCCTCGCAGGTCTAAAGCCGGTGTTCAAAGACGGCATGAACCTGTCCGAAGGCAAATTCATCACCGCCGGTAACGCTTCGCAATTGTCTGATGGCGCATCTGCTGCCGTGGTCATGGAAGCGTCCTTGGCCGAGAAAAAGGGCCTAGAGCCGTTGGGCCGCTACGTCGGTGTGATGGCCGCTGGCTGCGAGCCGGACGAAATGGGCATCGGCCCGATCTATGCTGTGCCAAAATTGCTGGCCGCACACGGTCTGAAGATGGACGACATCGGCCTGTGGGAATTGAACGAAGCTTTCGCAAGTCAAGTCCTCGCATCTCGCGATCACTTGGGCATTCCTGACGAAATCCTGAACGTCAACGGCGGCGCAATTTCGATCGGCCACCCCTACGGCATGTCAGGCGCGCGCATGGTTGGCCACGCGCTGATCGAAGGCAAACGTCGCGGCGCAAAATACGTTGTGTGCACCATGTGCATCGGCGGCGGCATGGGCGGCGCGGGTCTGTTCGAAGTCTTGTAAACGTTGTTTCCAAACAAACGAGGCGGGTTCGCAGCCCGCCTCAACATCTCCTCCCTTGATAAGGTTTCACATATGCCTCGCGACGATTCTCATCTGCCAAAAGCCTTGCAAGGATTGCGCGTGCCTATGGTCGCCTCACCTTTGTTCATTATTTCAGTGCCGGAATTGGTGATCGCACAGTGCAAAGCTGGCATTGTCGGATCATTTCCAGCCCTGAATGCGCGCGAAGGCGAAGGGGAACATCCCCTGCTCGACACGTGGTTGACCCAGATCAAAGAAGAGCTGGACCGCTACAATCAAGCGAACCCGGATACGCCTGCTGCACCCTATGCCGTTAACCAAATTGTGCACCGTTCCAATGCGCGACTTGAGCGGGATTTGGACATTTGCGTCAAACACGAAGTCCCGATTTGGATCACGTCACTGGGCGCACGCGTAGACGTAAACGAGGCGGCGCATTCATGCGGCGGCATCACGCTGCACGACGTGATCAACAACCGTTTTGCCAAAAAAGCGATTGAAAAAGGTGCTGATGGCTTGGTCGCTGTGGCAGCTGGTGCTGGTGGGCATGCCGGGCAACAATCGCCGTTGGCATTGATCAGTGAAATCCGCGAATGGTTCGACGGACCATTGTTGTTGTCAGGGGCTATCGCAACCGGTGCATCGCTGTTGGCCGCACGCGCAATGGGCGCTGATCTGGGCTATACTGGCACACCGTTTATCGCCACAGACGAAGCAAACGCACAACAAGAATACAAAGATATGATTGTTGAATCAGGCGCTGACGACATTGTCTATTCGTCATTGTTTACAGGCGTTTGGGGCAACTATCTACGTGGCTCGGTCGAGGCCGCAGGCATGGATCCCGACAATCTGCCACAAGCAGACAGCACATCAATGGACTTTGGCAGCGGATCCTCAAAACCCAAAGCATGGAAAACCATTTGGGGATCAGGCCAAGGAATTGGCGCCGTGAAATCTGTTGGGCCAGCGGGCGATATCGTCGCGCGTATGGGGCGTGAATACGCGGCAGCAGGGGCCAAATTGGCTGCGGAATTTAGCTGATGGCAGAACTGATTGTTGTGCGGCACGGGCAGGCGGCGTTTGGTCAGGCAAACTATGACCAGCTGTCTGATCTGGGTCATCAACAGGCCAAATTAGCAGGGCAAGAACTGGCTGATATGGGCTGGGTGCCGGACCGGATCATCACAGGTACGCTAGAACGGCAGCGCGATACCATGACGTCGATGGGGTTTGATGGCGCGCGCGAAGAACACAGCGGTTTTAACGAATATGACTTTCACGATCTGCTGCGCGCGCGGTTCAAAGACGGCGTTCCCGATCCGGTTTTGGGGGATCGCAAGGTCCATTTTCGAACCCTGCGCGACACCGTTTTGGAATGGCAAGATGGCGGGTTGCCAACGGCATCTGAATCCTGGGCTGATTTTGAAAACCGCACTGCGGCGGCGTTGGCATTTGCCACCCAAACCGATGCGCGCCGCGTTTTGGTTGTGTCGTCAGGCGGCGTAATTGGGCAATTGGTTGCGTCCACCGTGTCAGCGCCTGCGCGCATGATGATGGAGCTGAACCTTCAGATCAAAAATGCGTCGATCAGCAAATTTATCTTTTCGAATTCCGGTTCCGGCAACCGCATTTTTCTGCAAGGGTTCAACGCAACACCGCATCTGGACGCCACCGAAACCGCGCACTTGATGACTTACAGCTAGGATGGAAACATGATTGATACACAAACGCTCGATCTGGATGTTGTCGGGGCCTATTTGTCCGAAAACCTACCCGGTTTTGAGGGGCCCATCGCGCTGACAAAGTTTCAAACGGGGCAATCCAATCCAACCTTTTTGCTGGCCACGCCAAGCCATAATTACGTGCTGCGTCGCAAACCACCGGGTCAATTGTTGAAATCTGCCCACGCCGTCGATCGCGAATTTCGGGTGCAAAGCGCGTTGTTCAATACCGATGTGCCCGTCGCAAAAATGCACCTGTTATGCGAGGACGCAAGCGTTATCGGATCTGATTTTTACATCATGGATCATGTTGAAGGGCGCAATTTTAACGAACCGACGCTAGAGGAATTGACCAAGGCGGATCGTGGCGCCGTAACCCAAGACATGAACCGCGTTTTGGCCGCCTTGCATGATGTAGATATCGACGCCGTTGGCCTGTCTGATTACGGACCACCCGGCAATTATTACGAACGTCAGATTGGTCGCTGGACCAAACAATATCGCGCCGCCGAAACCGTCGACGTGCCCGCGATGAACAAGCTGATTGATGCAATGGCCGCCAACATTCCCGCGGAAGACGGCCAGCGGACACTGGTGCACGGCGACTACCGGATCGACAACATGATTTTTGAGGGTGCAGGCACCAATTGCCTTGCGGTTCTGGATTGGGAATTGTCGACAATCGGGCATCCTTATGCGGATCTGGCAGCTGTGATTATGCAATGGCAAATGCCTGCGGGTGGCGAGGGGCGTGGCATGGGCGGCGTTGATCGTGCGGCCCTTGGTTTGCCGTCAGATGCGGATTTTGTTGCTGAATATTGCCAACGCCGCGGCATCAAAAGCATTGATAACTTTGGCTTTTACGTCGCTTTTTGCTTTTTCCGCATGACCGGAATTATCCAAGGTGTGCTGAAACGTGCGCTGGATGGAAATGCGTCAAATCCCGAACGGGCGATCCAGATGGGACAGTATGTTCCGGTGTTTGCCGAACACGGGCTCAAAGCGCTGGAACAGGGTTAAAATATGACCGATCCCGACCTTACGAGCACCGCAGCGGATGATGAAAAAGACCGCAATTTCATCACAGCATTGGCACGTGGGTTGGATGTTTTGCGCTGTTTCAAAATGGGTGAAGTCGAGCTGACCAATCAGGATTTTGCGCAACGCACGGGCCTGCCAAAACCAACTGTTTCGCGACTGACGCACACATTGTGCGTGTTGGAATATCTGGTTTTGGATGCGCGCACGGGCACCTATCATCTGGGGCCTGGCGTTCTTAAACTTGGCTTTGGCGTGTTGGCTGGCATGGATATTTTTGATCGGGCACGTGACGTGATGCGCGGACTTAGCCGCGGGCCGAACACATATATTACCGCAGCTTTGGGTGAACGGCATCAGTCGGATGTTGTTTATGTCGGGGTTGAACGGTCGTTGGAAAACGTGTCGCTGTCATTGTCTGTTGGCGCGCGTTTGCCGGTGTTTCATTCCGCGATCGGGCGCGCCATTTTGGTCGGCATGCGCGAAGGTGACCGCGAGGCGATTTTCGTGAATGCGGCCCAAGACGACAAAGACGGCGATGCTGGTCGTCGTCGCGAATTTGCGACCGCTTTGGCCGAATATGAAAGCGTTGGCTATTGTTCTAGCTGGGGCGAATGGCGCCCGGATGTGAACGGCATCGCGGTCCCTGTGCATTCCTTAGGTGGCAGTCGCGTGTTTGGCCTGAACGTGGGCGGCCCATCGTTTCACGTCAAGAAAAAGCACCTTGTTGGCACCTATTCCAAGCTGTTGCTGGACGCCGCACAAAGCCTGTCAGCGGCGACGTAATCCAAAGAAAATCACAGACAGTTATGTGCGTTGTGTCAGTGACTGGAATCGCTGATAAAAACGAAACGCGATTTCGCCACGCGGATTAGTTCAGACGGCAAGGCGCGCGCAATTGTCCTAAATGCCCTTGCGTCACTTTTTTCCGACTTTTCATGTTGATGCTACAAATCAAAGTATTGAGACAGACGCGGCCTGTGTAATGATCCACGTGATTGATCAGGATTTCATGAATTACTTTTTTGCGTGAATTAACTTTTAAATGATCAAAAACAACATGATACAAACTGACCTCGAAGCTGAATTTACGTGCATCCATTCACGCAGCACACGCATTAAGTGCATTCGCTTTGCTTAAAATATCACCGTTACGCATTAAAATCGGGCACGTTTAGCCACGCGCCTAAAGCTTGACTTATATCCTAGCTGTGCGAGCCTGTTGAACATACCGACACCTCACAAAACGACGATGAGACATGTCGGATAGATGTTCTAGGGAGGAACAAATATGCGTAAATCCATCAAGCTTGGCTTGGGCGCTGTATTGGCGTTGACCGTCAGCACTGCTGCTGTGACCGCCGACACGATCAAAGTTGCCTTTATCGATCCGCTGTCTGGCCCGTTTGCCAGCACAGGCACAAATGGTCTGCACCAATTTGAATTCGCGGCTGACTACATGATCAACCAAAACGGCGGCGTCCTTGACGGTGACATGTTCGAGATCGTGGCATTCGACAACAAGATCAGCCCGAAAGAGTCGTTGATCCAGCTGCAAGTCGCAATTGACCAAGGCATCCGTTTCATCGCGCAGGGGAACTCTTCTGGTGTTGCAAACGCGATCACCGAAGCCGTCAACAAGCACAACAAACGTAATCCAGACGACCGCGTTCTGTTCTTGAACTATGCGGCTGTTGATCCGGCATTGACCAACGACAAGTGCAACTTCTGGCACTTCCGTTTTGACGCGAACGCCGACATCAAAATGGATGCGATGACAGATTCAATCGCAGCAAACGCGGACATCAAAAAAGTCTACATCATCGGCCAGGACTATTCGTTCGGTAAGGCGGTTTCCGCGGCTGCCAACAAATTCCTGTCTGAAAAACGCCCTGACATCGAAATCGTCGGCGACGAACTGCACCCGATCGGGAAGGTCAAAGACTTTACCCCGTATTCACGCAAAATCGTGTCGTCTGGCGCGGATGCTGTGATCACGGGCAACTGGGGCGCAGACATGCTGGGTCTTGGTAAATCCGTCATCGAAAACGGCTATTCCGGCCCGATCTACACGTATTACGCTGCGGGCTCCGGCATCACAGCGGCGTTTGGTGAAACCGGCAAAGGTGTGATCCGTCTGGTCAGCGAAGGTCAGATCAACCCACCGGTCAGCGACGCGGCGTCCGACTACTACAACGCGTACAAAGCCAAATTCCCGGATGGCAACATCGATCAGGCCCGTATCGCCAACACAATCGGTATGCTTGCTCAAGCGATCGAAGCGGCAGGCACAGCGGATGATGTCGTAAAAATCGCCTACGAACTCGAAGGCATGACCTACGATTCAATCTGGGGCGGTCAAGTATTCATGCGTGAAAACGATCACCAAGCCATCCAGAACATGCACATCCAAGAGCACACAAACGAAGGCATCACGTTTGCCTACGACGGCTCAGACTTTGGTGTCCGTTCTATCAAGATGATCGAAATGGCATCCGCCGATTCACCATCTACTTGCGATATGAAACGCCCATAACAGGTCGCGTTATCGCGCCTGTCCCGTTCAGATGGGGCAGGCGCATTTTTGAATTTTCACCAAATATCACGCCTTATGCGTAGGGGGACAGATGGAACTCGTACTCGTCAATCTTATAGACGGGCTGGTGACCGGACTGCTGTTGTTTATGCTGTCCGCCGGTCTGACGCTAATTTTCTCTATGATGGGCGTGTTAAACTTCGCTCACGCCAGTTTTTACATGTTGGGTGCCTATTTCGCCTACCAGATCAGCATCGCGCTGGGGTTCTGGATGGGGCTGCTGATTGCACCGATCATTGTGGGCGTGCTGGGGGCAGGGGTTGAACGCTACGGTTTGCGACGTGTGCATCAATACGGTCACGTGCCCGAGCTGATCTTTACCTTTGGCCTCGCGCTGCTGATCGAAGAAGTTGTGCAGTTCCTTTGGGGTAAGAACCAGATGGCGTACAACATTCCCGAGATCCTGAATTTCACTGCCTTCGCAATCGCCGGTAATTCTATTCCTGCGTACAAGATTTTCATGATCTTTATCTCGATCGCGATCTTTATCGGGCTGCTGTATGTGCTGACGCGAACGCGTGTTGGTATGATCATTCAGGCCGCTTTGAACTATCCCAAAACGGTTGAGGCCTTGGGCCACAATGTGCCGCTGATTTTCATGGGTGTGTTTGGTGTTGGAACCGCACTTGCCGGTGTTGCCGGTGTGATCGCGGGGCCTGTTTTAGGCACGTTCCCGGGCATGGCGTTTGTGCTGGGATCAATCGTGTTTGTGACAATCGTGATTGGTGGTCTTGGATCACTTTGGGGCGCACTTGTTGCCTCGTTGCTGATCGGCTGGATCACGACGTTTGCCAAATCCTACAACATTGCGATGTCAGACATCCTGAACGGGATCGGCATTGCCACACCTGAAAACCTGAATGACAGCATCTGGCGCGATCTATGGACAGTAACAAGCCCGCAAATCGCCGACATCTTGCCCTACATCCTGATGGTTTTGATCCTGATTTTCCGTCCTTATGGCCTATTGGGGAACCGTGACGCATGAGCGATAAAGCTAAAACAAACGCGTCTCCTTTGCGCGCAGGCTCAATGTCACTGACGTTGACGCCTTGGATCGTGGCCGCACTGCTTCTGATGGTGCTGCCGTTTATCTTTAACAACAACTCTTCGATCACGATCATGAACCAGATGTGGATCACCGTGATCTTTGCATTGGCCTACAACATGTTGCTGGGTCAGGGCGGCATGCTGTCGTTTGGCCACGCGGTCTACATGGGCATGGGCGGTTTTCTGTGTATGCACGTGATGAACTACGTCGAAGACTTTGGCCTCGCGTTGCCGTTGCCGTTGCTGCCGCTGTTTGGTGGCCTGTTCGGCATGGGCTGTGCGATGCTGATCGGTGCGATTTCGACCAGTGGCGCGGGCACGCGGTTTGCCATGATCTCGCTTGGGATTGGTGAATTGGTTGCGGCCTGTTCTGTTATCATCGTTGCATTCTTTGGCGGCGAAGAAGGGATTTCGGGCGACCGCACCTATGGCCTGCCGTTCTTTGGCATCGAATTCCTGAAACAGATCGAAGTCTACTACCTGATCTCGTTCTGGCTGATGTTGTCAGCCGCACTGATGTATCTGTTTTCACGCACGCCAGTTGGCCGCATGGCAAATGCTGTGCGCGACAATCCTGAACGCGCGCAATTCTTGGGGTATTCATCGCGCTGGGTCCGGTTCTACAGCTTTATGGCATCGGGTTTCTTTTGCGGGATTGCGGGTGGTTTGTTTGCCATCAACTACGAAATCCTGACCGAAGAAAACCTGAACACGGCGTCCTCCGGGATCATCCTTTTGGTGACATTTTTGGGCGGCGTTGGTTTCTTTTTTGGGCCGATCATTGGGGCCATTGCGTTCACATTGCTGCAAACGGTTCTGTCGCTCGAAACTGAACTGTGGGCGTTTTATGCAGGCGCGCTGTTCCTTGCCACGGTGATGTATTTCCCCGGCGGTTTGGCAGGGCTGATCATGATGCACGTGCCGTCCTATCGGTTTGGCAACGCAAACAAGCTGTTTGTGCCGTACATCAAGACCCTGATACCGGGGCTGATCACTGTCTTGGGGTCTGCCGCCTTGGTCGAAATGATCTTCCATTATCGCCACGGATCAGTCGGGGACAATGAAATGACCCTGTTCTGGATCACGTTCGACAGCCACGCGCTGGTGCCTTGGATCGTTGTATCCGTCATCACGGGTGTTGCGTTTTACATCACAAAAACCACTGCTCCGGCCCTAAAAGAAGCATGGGGTGACGCCAACACGCCACCAACATCAGGAGGTGCATCATGACTGCAGCACTTGAATTAAGTGGGCTGACCAAAAGTTTTGGCAAAGCCGAGATCATCCGCGGCGTCGATCTGTCGATTGGCAAAGGCGAACGGCACGCGATTATTGGCCCGAACGGGGCTGGTAAATCGACACTGTTCAACCTGATCACAGGTCGATTTGCGCAAACAGCAGGCAAGATTTCCTTGCACGGATCGGATTTGGCCGGGCTAGAACCCTATCAAATCAATCGTATGGGGCTTTCTCGATCCTTTCAGATCACCAACATCTTCCCCGCAATGACAGTGTTTGAAAACGTGCGCTGTTCGCTGTTGTGGTCGATGGGCTACAAATATTCGTTCTGGAATCTGGTGGCGAGTTCAAAGAAGCTGACAGACGGCGCCGATGAAATCCTCGAGCAAATCAACCTGACAGAACGGCGCAATTTGCCGGCGGGTGTGTTGTCTTATGCAGAACAGCGTGCCCTTGAAATCGGCATCACCATTGCCGGTGGCGCCGACGTCATCATGCTGGATGAACCGACCGCAGGCATGAGCCATTCCGAGACAGATTACATCGTTGATTTGATCCGTAAGGTGACAGAAAACAAAACCCTGATCATGGTCGAACATGACATGGGTGTGGTGTTTGGATTGGCCGATTACATCTCTGTTTTGGTCTATGGCGAAATCATTGCGACAGGGCGACCCGAAGAAGTACGCGGCAATCCCAAGGTCCAAGAAGCCTATCTGGGCGAAGCATTGGAGGCAGAACACTAATGCTAGAAGTCACTGATCTACATGCCTATTATGGCAAATCCCACATCCTTCAAGGTGTGAACCTGAACGTGCAAGAAGGCGAAATTGTCGCCCTTTTGGGCCGCAACGGTGTGGGCCGTTCCACAACCTGCAAGGCGATCATGG
The DNA here is from genome assembly GCA_047626725.1 of Ascidiaceihabitans sp. Taxonomy (GTDB): domain Bacteria; phylum Pseudomonadota; class Alphaproteobacteria; order Rhodobacterales; family Rhodobacteraceae; genus Ascidiaceihabitans. Next base: position 5,659 of record JBLHSG010000035.1, on the reverse strand, counting down.
GTGAAGTGCCGCCACAAGGGTCCGTCAAATTTCGTGGCCAAGAAATCGCTGGTAAAAAGTCTTTCGAGATCGCAAATCTCGGGCTTGGGTACGTGCCTGAAAACCGCGACATTTTCCCCGGGCTTACCACCCGTCAGAACCTAATTTTGGGAATGAAACCGGGGCAAAAAGCTGGCGTTGGCCGTTGGACAATCGACAATATGTTCGACATGTTTTCGAACCTCAAAGAACGCGCCGACGTCGAAGCAACGGTGATGTCAGGCGGCGAACAGCAGATGCTGACCATGTGTCGCACGCTAATGGGCGACCCTGATTTTGTGATGATCGACGAGCCAACAGAAGGTCTATCGCCACAAATGGTCAAACGCGTGGCTGACGTTTTGCAAGAGATCGCAAAGCGTGGCGTCGCGACACTGCTGGTCGAACAAAAGCTGTCGATTGCCATGGATATTGCGGACCGCGTTTACGTCATGGGTCACGGTCAGGTGCAATTTGAAGGTACGCCTGACGAATTGCGCGGGCGTGATGATGTGCGCAAAGAATGGCTCGAAGTCTAAGAAAAGGTTGGGCTTATTGGCCCAACCGCCATTCTAAATCATGCAGTGAATCCTTGCCGTAAAACATCTCGTCACCCACAAACATTGCGGGTGATCCATAGATGCCACGCGCGACGGCCTGCGCGGTCACATCAGCCAAAGATGATTTAATATCAGTGTCTTGCGATGCCGTCATGATCTGATCTGTAGGCAAATCAGCAGCATTTAGCACCTCCACTATCACTTCAGGATCAGCCAGCGCTTTGCCCTGCACCCACATCGCATCAAATATTGCGTCTATGTATTTGTCTTCCCACGGTTTTCCTTGTGCGAACACAGCCGCGCGCATCAAATTCAGTGAATTGACGGGGAAGTGCGGATTAAACAAAAACGGCGTTTTGTAACGCTCTAAAAACCGTCCCATCTCAAGACGCATATAGTCGACTTTGCCGGGGATATCCTTGAACGCCAGCATCGGCGCTTGGTTGTTTGTGGATTTGAATACGCCACCCAACAAGATCGGTTTTCGGGTTAAGGTCGCAGTATAACGCTTTGCGATTGTTGGAAGAACTTTGTGAACTAAATATGCATTTGGGCTACTGAAGTCGTAGTAAAATTCAACAGTTTTCATCTAAAAACTCTCCTTAAAGGGGCGAATGTCCATTTCAAATGTCCACGCATCTTTGGGCTGATGATACAGCTGCCAATAGGTTTCGGCCACAGATGCGGGATCCATCAAATCGCCATCACCGATGTCTTTTCCGGCTTTGGCCATCAAATCACGCACCCAACTGGTGTCCACGCCAGCGTCAATAATCAGGTGTGCGACGTGAATTCCCTGCGGCCCCAATTCGCGGGCCATAGATTGTGCAACTGCCTTAAGCCCTTGTTTTGCCGATGAAAACGCTGAAAATCCCGATGATCCACGCACACTGGCGGTTGCGCCAGTGAAAAATATCGCACCATTACCACGAGGCACCATGACATGCGCCGCGGCTTGCCCAGTTAGAAATCCGCCGAAACAGGCCATTTCCCAAACTTTGCGAAACACGCGTGCACTGGTTTCGCGAATTCCGAATTTGACGTTGCCGCCGACATTAAAAATGACCAAGTCCAATGGCCCAATGTCGCGTTCGATTGTGGCGAACACCATGGCGATGTCGTCCTCGTCGCGGGCATCTAAATGAAAGCCGTGCGCGGTGCCGCCCGCAGCCTTTATCTCTGCTTCGAGGGTGCTAAGCTTTTCGCCATTGCGTCGCCCCAAACAGACGGTAAATCCACCCTTGGCAAAGCGTTTCGCAATTGCCGATCCTATGTAGTCGCCCGCGCCAACGATCAAAATTGTACCGCTCATAATGCGCGCGCCTTTTGCAGCGCAGATCGGGCAAGAAGCCGGTCCGCGTAGGCCGCAAGGTTCGGCAAATCATCTAAATAAGGGCCAAACCGTTTGATCCCAGCCACCGTATCGCCCAGCATTATGTCCGCCCCGGAAAAATCACCAGCAAGGTATTCGCGGCCATTCATGTGCGTTTCGACCGACGCCAGCATTTGACCCAGCAGCTTTTGCGCTCGCTTTACATTGACTTCATTGCGCCGTTCAGGCGGCAGGATAACCGTCTCGACAATGATCGTATTGATGGGCGGCATCATCATTCCCTCAGAGTAGTGAAGCCATTGTAAATACGCGGGAAAATCACTTGAATCTTCGGGTGGACGCATCCGCCCATTAGCATGCCGCGCAAGGATATATTCAACAATCGCACCGCTTTCAAAGATCGTGATATCGCCGTCTTGCAACACCGGAACACGCCCGTTTGGATGCACTTTTAGAAACGGGGCCTCGCGCATTTCCTTGTCGCCAAGGCTAAAGCGGACCAGCTCGTAATCCAGCCCCAGTTCCTCTAGCAGCCACGCAACGCGCACCGCCCGCGTGTTCGGCGCAAAGTAGAGTTTCAGCATCGGCGGTCTCCCTGTCTTTTTCATAGGCTAGGGTGTGAAAATCGCTGCGTCAAACAGGTCGTTGGGTCACAATTTGTGCTTTGAATCGGGGGCGTCTGCCGTCACACTTGGGATGAATTCGATACAGGAGTTGAACATGGCTGACGGCAGTTGGATCACACGGGTACCCCACGAAAACGGCGTTGCGGAGTTGAGCCTAAACAGCCCGCCAGTCAACGCCCTGACGCCCGAAGGATTGATGGAATACCGCGATGTGTTTGACGAATTAAGTGCGGATGACGCGGTGCGTGCGATCGTGGTGTCCAGTCCGCTCAAGGTGCTGTCGGCGGGATTAAACCTAAAAGTTGCCCAAGATTTTGACGAAGACGCACAGCGCGCAATTGTGGATGGTTTGAACCAAGGGTTTCTGGCGCAATATGCCTGTCCTAAACCGGTGATTTGCGCAGCGGCAGGGGTCGCGATTGCAGGCGGTTTGTTCATCGTTTTGGCCAGTGATCACCGCGTCGCCAGCCCCAATGCGCAGTTTGGTTTGGCCGAAGTCCGCGTTGGCGTCGATTTCCCCGTGGGCCCGCTAGAGATCGCGCGCGCAACCTTATCCAGCAACGATTTGCGCCGGATGTTGTTGCGCGGCCAACCTGTCACAGCAGACCAAGCATTGGCCGCAGGTATAGTCGACAAAATCGTTTCACGCGAAGATGTGTTGACCCAAGCACTGACAGACGCCGCCGAATTCGCGCGCCTACCATCCATTGCTTACGCCGCGATCAAACAACAACTTCGCGGCGATACAATTGCGAAGATCAAGGCGGCAACTGCACATGAAACAGGTCCATGGTTTAACGCGCAAACCCGTGGCGCAATGCGAAAAATGTTAGGATAACCGATGGCGAAACTTGATCAATCAAAGCTGTCGCGCGTGTCTGATTGGATGCAGCGCTATGTGGATGATAGTCGTTTTGCAGGGTCGTCAGTGCTGATCCATCAGGGCGGCGAGGAGGTGTATTTTCACGCCACTGGCCTGCGGGATTTGACAGACAGTTTGCCGTTTGAACGGGACACCGTGGCGCGCATTTATTCGATGACAAAACCGGTAACGTCCGTCGCGTTAATGATGCTGGTCGAACGTGGCCTGCTGCATCTAGACGCGCCATTGTCACAGTTCATTCCTGAATTTTCCGACTGTCACGCGCTGGTGCCTGACGCCCAAGACATCAGCCAAACTGAACCCTGTGCCTGTCCAACAGTGCATCAATTGCTGACCCATACGTCCGGCCTAAGCTATCCATTTAACCCCGGTGTGTTGGGCCGCGCGATGATGGAACAGGACCTTGTTTTCAAACCAAACCAAGGGGCGCTTGGCGATTTATGCAAGACCTTGGCAGGCTATCCTTTGGCGTTTCATCCGGGGCAAAAATGGGAATATTCCGTTGGCATAGATGTCATCGGGCGCGTCATCGAAGTCGTGACAGGACAGACTTTGGCGCAGGCCTTGCATGACATGATTTTGGGCCCGCTTGGCATGACAGAAACGGGGTTTTCCGTTCCAGACCAAGCGCTTGATCGGTTTGCATCGCTCTATACGCCGCTGGCTGGCAACGCGATGGATCTGAACAGCGCCAAGGCAGGAGCCGAGACATTGCGCTGCGTGGACCGCACTGAAAAATCACCGTTTCTAGATGCCAAAATGCATTCCGGCGGTGGTGGTTTGGTCGGCACGATTGATGATTATATGAAGTTTACAGAGATGCTGCGCGGCGGCGGTGCGTTGGGTGGTGTGCGCCTGCTGTCCGCGTCAACCATGTCGTTTATGCTGCGCAATCATCTGGACGGCGATATCGCGTCGATGGGGCCTTCCAGCTTTGCAGAACAGCCAATGGATGGCATGGGTTTTGGCATCGGGGGCGCTGTTGTTCTTGATCCGGCGCGCGCGCGCTGTCCGGGATCTGTGGGTGATTTCAGTTGGGGTGGCATGGCGTCGACCTTCTTTTGGGTTGATCCGGTGCATGATATTTCTGTCGTGTTTTTCACGCAATTGTCGCCGTCGTCGTCCTATCCCGCGCGCCCCGAACTTAAGGCGATTATTCACGGGGCATTGTCATGAACGCACCTGTTTTGTGGGAACCATCGAGCGCGCGTTACGAGGCGTCGACCATGGCCCAATTCGAACGGTTCTTAAGTACAGAACGCGGTCTAGAATTCTCTGACTACAATAAAATGTGGGAATGGAGCGTTTCCGATCTGGAGGGTTTCTGGTCTGCAATCTGGTCGTTTTTCAACATTCAATCATCGACGCCATACACCAAAATCCTCGGGTCACGCGACATGCCCGGAGCGACGTGGTGCCCCGGTGCGCATCTGAATTACGCGGCTCAAACCTTGTCTCACGCAGCGACGCGCCCCGATGATATTGCGATTGTCGTGCAGTCAGAAACCTTTGGGCGATCCGACCTTAGCTGGCGTGATTTGGCCCAACAGGTGGCGAACGTCGCGGCCCATTTGCGCGCTAACGGCGTGACCCAAGGTGACCGCGTTGTTGCGATCCTGCCCAACACCCAAACCGCGCTGATTGCGTTTTTGGCCACTGCCAGTATCGGTGCGATCTGGTCGTTGTGCGCGCCTGATATGGGGCATGTGGCCATTCTGGACCGGTTCAAACAGATCGAACCAAAGGTGCTGATTGCGCAAGATGGCTATGTGCACGCCGGCAAACAGATCGACCGCGGCGACGTGATCGCACAGATCGCCGATGGCTTGCCCAGCGTCACACACCGGCTAATGGTTCCGGTGATGCACGCGCTGCCGACGGGCTGGACCGATTGGCGGGATGCGATCACAGGAACGGCGCGGCCTGACTTTGCCCAAGTGCCCTTCGATCATCCGCTGTGGATCGTTTACAGTTCTGGAACCACCGGCAATCCAAAGCCGATTGTGCACGGGCATGGCGGCATTTTGCTAGAGGCTGCAAAGCAATCCTTGCACCATGATATTGGGCCCGCTGACCGGTTTTCGTGGATGACGTCATCGGGTTGGATCATGTGGAATGCGCAGTGGATGGCCTTGGGGCAGGGTGCGCGTGTGGCCCTGTTTGACGGCGCGTCGCACCACCCTGATATGGGTGTGACTTGGCGGTTTGTTGCGGACGAAGGGCTGACATATTTTGGTGC
>JBLHSG010000034.1:0-41947 GCA_047626725.1 Ascidiaceihabitans sp. | reverse complement strand
CGCTGTACCCGTTTGTGAATGAAGCCTAGCAAATCCAGTTGCTTTTTCGTCAGCATGTTGATCCCTCTCCGCATGAGCGTTGCTCTGTTGGTTTGGGTTTGTTCTATTGATGTTCTTGTTTTGTGTCAACTTCTTCTTAATAGTCGAGAACATCGACCATTTCGCCTACATCTTGTGCGGGGGCATCTGCGGCGCGCACAATCAAGACGTTTGAGGCTGACAACACGCTTAGCAACGAACTGTCCTGTTGATCTGCACAGCGCACGCCATCGGCGTCGGCAAATCCGCGCATGTAGTGTTCGCGTGGTCCGTTTGCGGCAATCGCGGCTGCTAATGGCACGCGGCGGCGCGGTGCGGCCTGTGCGCCCAAGCCCAACATCGCGCGCACAACAGGGCCCAAAAACACTGTACCACAGACCATTGCGGACACCGGATTTCCGGGCAGCCCGATCATTGCCATGCCGTTTAGTCGGCCAGCCATCAGGGGTTTTCCGGGGCGCATCGCTACTTTGTAAAACGACTGTTCCATGCCCATTTCGGCGGCGACGGGGGCAACCAAATCGTGATCACCCACAGACGCACCACCAATTGTGACAACCAAATCAGCACCTTGCGCCAGCTCAAACGCCATGCGCAGCGATTCTACGTTGTCCCGCGCAATTGGCAAAATACGCGGGCGCGCGCCGATATTTTCCAACATGGCAGCCAGCCCATAGGTGTTCGACGCGATAATTTGGTCCGGTCCCGGCACCTGTCCAGGCATCACCAATTCATCACCGGTCGAGATCAGCGCGACCTGCGGTTGGCGGCGCACAGGCACAACCGCGATGTTCATCGAGGCAAGCAGCGCGATGTCAGCAGCCGCCAAAATCCGAGGCGCACTGAGCGGATCACCGGCCATAAAATCAACACCGGCGGGGCGAATATTGTCCTTGGGGCTGATGTCACGCGCCAGTGTAATCAGATCGCCGCGCCGTGTTACATCTTCTTGAATGACAACAAAATCAGCACCTTGCGGGACAGGTGCGCCGGTGAAGATGCGCACGGCTTGACCCGGTCCAACGGTGCCGTCCCACGCATGTCCTGCCGCGGCCTCGCCGATGACCTTGAACATCGTGTCGTCTTCGACCTCAGCCGATTTGACGGCGTAACCATCCATCGAAGAGGCGGCAAACGGTGGCTGCGTGCGGCTGGCAAATACGGTTTCGGCCAAGACGCGGCCATTGGCCTCGCGCAGGGGGATGTGCTCAATCTCAAGAGGAGAGACGAGGGCGAACAGGCGGTCGAGGGCGTCGGGGACTGTGATCATGTTGGTGTTTCCTCCGATATTTGGGAAGCTTCCCACTCGCCAAACGTATTTCCGCTCGCGGCATGCTTCCAAGCAGTCCGCCCATTTGCAGCCCGTCCGAAAATTATTGCAGCTGCGGCACTTGGTGCAGAAAAAGCGTAGTCTTTGGTAAACACAGCCAAAGGACCCTGCAAGAAAAGCGTGCCATTTGCCAAAAGTTCAGAATGCAAATTGCTGTAGCCTAAATTGTGCTTATTTTTCGCCACCCAAGTTGCTCTTGCTTGTGAACCGGCCTGAACGATCATTTGTCCGTCGGCCAAAACTGCGGTCGCCGCGATTCCGATGTTTGACGAGGATAAAACGAAAATCTCGGATTCTACTGTTTCTGATGAGATGTCGCGTTTAGGCGCAAGCGCCTTCTCCAAAAACATATCGACTCTAATCGCAGGCAAAACTATCTTCAGGGTGTCTAAAAAGCTCTCCATATTTGCCATAGCAGCCTCGTTCAGACTGCTGCGCGGCGGGGTGGATGCGTTTTCAAGCGGCGTGTTTCCGACACTGCGCGCAATCTCCACCAACCGTGATTCCAGATATTTCACGTGCGCTTTGTGCAGCATGTCACCGGTTGTCGTGATCAAAATCGCGGTATCCCACCATTCCTTACCAGACACGTGTTGGCGCAAACGCGCGCGCATATCTTCGGCCTCACCAACGTAGGCAAGAGGGCCGTCTTCGGTTTGACCAATCAGCACGTAGACACCGGTTTGACTTGTTTCAGAGCGATCCAGACCTTTTTTGATCAAGGTGCGCGGAATACGTAGAACATGGCCGGTCCAATTAAAGACCTCTGCGGTCAGCATTCCATCTGGTTTGCCGTCGATAAAAAACAGCTCAAGCGAGCGACCAGCGTTGCTCACGATGATTCATACCGCCCGGATTTTCCGCCGTCTTTCAGTTGCACATGTAGGCCGCCAATTTCCATGCCTTTGTCGACGGCTTTGGACATGTCGTAGACGGTCAGTGCTGCTGTGCTTGCGGCTGTCAGCGCCTCCATTTCGACACCGGTTTGGCCTGTGGTTTTGACCGTTGCTGTGATGCGAATGCCGGGCAGGTCGGCGTCTGGTTCCAGTTCAACCGATACTTTGGTGATAGGCAGCGGATGACACAGAGGAATCAGATCCGATGTTTTCTTGGCCGCCATGATGCCGGCAAGGCGCGCAACACCCAGAACGTCACCCTTTTTGGCACGCCCTTGTGTAATGATATCAAAGGTTTCCGGCCGCATCTTGATCCACGCTGCAGCGATCGCAATCCGGTCCGTCACGGCCTTGTCAGAGACATCAACCATATGCGCGGCACCCTTGCCGTCAAAGTGTGTCAGCGCCATTACATGCCACCGCCGGGCACCAGTGGATTGGCCAGCAACGTGCGGGTTGCGTCCTCGACATCGTCCTGTCGCATCAGGCTTTCGCCAATCAGGAACGACCGCGCGCCGTACATCGCCATGTCGGCCAGATCAGCAGGTGTGTTCAGGCCACTTTCGCAGACAATCGTGCGGTCCGCAGGCACCAGTTTGGACAGGGTCCGCGTGGTATCCAGCGTCGTTTCAAAGGTCTTGAGGTTGCGATTGTTAATGCCGATCAGCGAACTTTTCAGGCGGGTCGCGCGGTCAAGTTCATCCGCGTCGTGAACCTCGATCAGCACGTCCATGCCCCAGTCAAATGCGACAGATTCCAGTTCGGCAGCTTGATCGTCAGACACCGATGCCATGATGATCAAAATGCAATCCGCACCCAGCGCGCGCGCCTCGATTACTTGATAAGGATCGTACATAAAATCCTTGCGTAAAGCGGGCAAGGAACAGGCCGCGCGGGCCTGAACTAAGAAGTCTTTGGCCCCTTGAAAGCTAGGCGTATCTGTCAAAACCGATAGGCAGGCGGCACCCCCGGCGGCGTAGGCTGCGGCGTGGGCTGCGGGGTCAAAATCTGCGCGGATCAAACCCTTTGACGGGCTGGCTTTTTTGATCTCAGCAATCAGGCCGTATCCTGCGCGCGCCGCGTCATGCAACGCCGCACCAAAGGGGCGCACGGGTGACGCGGCGTTTGCCTCACCCTCGAGCAATTCGATAGATTTGACGGCTTTGTCTGCCGCGACTTCTTCGAGTTTGTAGGCTTTGATTTTATCAAGAATTGTATCGGTCATGATGCACCCTGTGTGATGCGCGCCACGGCGCTGATTTTGTCGCGGGCCGCACCGCTGTCAATGCTGGTACGGGCCATGTCGACGCCAGTTTTTAGGTCGGGTGCTGCGTCGGCGACAACCAATGCAGCGGCAGAGTTTAGCAAGACAGCGTCGCGATATGCAGTTTGCGCACCATCCAACAACGCACTGAAATCACGCGCGTTTTCTTCGGGTGTGCCGCCGACGATGTCCTCGAACGGGTGCACAGGCAGACCTGCGTTTTCGGGGTGTATTTCGAAATCAGTGATCGCACCATCAGCCAATGCACTGACCCAAGACACGCCCGTAATCGTCAGTTCGTCAGTACCGTCAGACCCGTGTACAAGCCATGCTTTGTCCGATCCCAACTGCAGCAGTGTTTCGGCCATGGGGCGGATCAAATCACGCGAAAACGCACCTGTCAGTTGGCGTTTGACGCTTGCAGGATTGGTCAGCGGCCCAAGGATATTAAAGATCGTGCGCGTGCCCAATTCGGCCCGCGTCGGCATGACATGCGCAATAGCAGGATGGTGCATCGGCGCCATCATAAACCCGATCCCGGCCTCGGCCAGCGACTTTTCAACAACCGCGGGGCCGACCATGACGTTCAGGCCCATTTGCGTCAGCGCGTCAGCCGCGCCGGATTTTGACGACAGGTTGCGATTGCCGTGTTTGGCCACCACGACGCCAGCGCCCGCAACAACAAACGCGGTCGCGGTCGAGATGTTCAATGTGCCTTTGCCGTCACCGCCTGTGCCGACGATGTCCATCGCCCCGATTGGCGCGCGCACGGCGTGGCATTTGGCGCGCATCACAGCAGCGGCCGCGGCGTATTCATCCACTGTTTCGCCGCGCGTGCGCAAGGCCATCAGCAATCCGCCGATCTGGCTTGGCGTGGCTTCGCCGTCGAATAAAATCTGAAACGCTGCCTCGGCTTGGGCGCGGGTCAGGGGGCCATTGGCCGCCGCATCAATCAGGGGTTTTAGCGCGTCGCTCATGCGTCAACTTTCATTTCATTCACAAAATTCTGCAACAAGGCGTGCCCGTGTTCAGAGCGGATCGATTCAGGATGAAACTGCACACCGTGGATCGGCAATTCGCGATGCTGCAGACCCATGATTGTGCCGTCTTCCAGCTCTGCTGTGATCTGTAGACAGTCGGGCAATGTGTCACGATCAACCACCAAAGAATGATAGCGCGTCGCATCAAACGGGGTCGGCAAATCAGCAAACACACCAACACCTGTGTGGTGCATCGCGCCCATTTTGCCGTGCACGATCTCGTGACAGCGCACAACATTGCCGCCAAACGCCTGACCGATGGTTTGATGCCCTAAACAAACGCCCAGCAATGGCGTGCGCGTTTCCGCCGCCGCCTGCGTCATAGCCAGACAAATTCCGGCCTGATCCGGATCACACGGTCCCGGTGACAGCAAAATACCCGCAGGTTTCATCGCCATCGCCTCTTGGACATCGATGGCATCATTGCGCCGAATTTCGATTTCGGTGCCCAAAGAGCCCAGGTAATGCACCAGATTATAGGTGAAACTGTCGTAGTTATCGATCAAAAGCAGCATAAGCGCAGTCTTTGTCCCCGAGGTGGTTTTTGAGGTGGAGGCCGAGGCCATACCAGCGTTATAGTCCGTGTATACATGTTCAGGCTTGCCCGCTATCGTCAAGGGTGCGCCTGCGTTGTGCGAGGGGCCGCGTCTGCGGTCGAACGATCAGTTGGGCGGAGAAAATAGCAATGGCACGTGGATTTATAAGCGGCGCGTTTATCGGAGCAGTGTTGTCTATCGGGGCAGCAGGCGTGGCGTCGATTTATGTGGGCGCGCCAAGTGGGCCAATTGTTGGCGATGCAGCCCCCGATGCCACCAGCACATCAATGCCAGTGATCGAAGGGCAAACCGCGCCCGCAGGTGACAGTGATCTGGTACAAGATTCGTCCGCCTTGGCCGCGCAATCACAAGCGGATTCGGTTGATGCCGTGACCGCAGCAGGATCAGACGTGCCAACAGTGCCGGAAACGGGCGGGGCAGATGGTTTGGTCGCACCCGACGCTGTTGTGACAGATGGCGGCGTTAGCGTCGACCTCGACACGCCGGTGTTGCCAAGCCCGCAAGCGGCCGTGCCCACAGCGCCCAGCAACGACAGCGAGGCGTCGATTTCAACTGACCCCGCGCAACCATTGGCCCCACCGGTGCCAGACAGCGAAACCGCGTTTGAACCCGATACACCAGCGGCACCAGAGGTCGCGGAACCAGCACCTGCAGACCCTGTGATCGTTGAACCAGAAGTCGCCGCTGACCCCGAACCGGACACAACGCGCCCTGCAATTGGCCGCCCGGCTGGATCTTTGGTTGATCGCGGCGATGAAACTGTGGCTGAAACGCCGGCGGCACCTGCATCTGTCGATGCGGCAACTGTGCGCCCCATTGTTGCATTTGCCGCACCCTTTGAAACCACATCCGACAAGCCGCTGATGGCGATCATTTTGATCGATGCCGGTGCGGACCTGAGCGGTGATACCGTGGGCGTCGCTGCGTTGCGCAGTTTTCCCGCTCCGATCACATTCGCGGTGCAAGCCAGCCTGCCAGACGCCGCCGCGCGCATGGCGCAATACCGTGCCGACGGGTTCGAAGTGTTGGCGATGATCGACCTGCCAGATGGCGCCACCGCCACCGACGCAGAAGTTACCTTGAATTCGGTCTTTAGCACCATGAACGAGGTTGTCGGCGTCATCGAAGGTGTCGGCACTGGCCTGCAACAAGAGCGCGAAGCATCGGATCAAGTGACGCAGATTTTGGCGCAAAGCGGGCATGGCTTGATCACGCAATCCAAGGGTTTAAACACCGTGCAAAAACTGGCTCTGCGCGAAGGCGTGCCGTCAGCAGTGGTGTTTCGCGATTTTGACAGTGCGGGTCAAACGCCAACAGTCATCCGTCGTTTCCTGGATCAAGCCGCGTTTCGCGCAGATCAAGAAGACGGCGTGATTATGATGGGTCGCCTGCGCCCCGATACGATTTCGGCGTTGCTGTTGTGGGGGCTGGCAGACCGTGCAGAACGGGTCACGATGTCACCGGTATCTGCCGTTTTGAACAAGCGCGCGCAGAACCAATAAATGGTTCGCTGCTAGATAATTTCGTCTTCGTCAAACAACGGATCGGCTTCTAACTGGGCCGAAAGGTCCTCTACTGTGTCGTCTTTGGCCTGTGGGCTTAGGGCGGCGAGGTGAAAAATCGCGTCGCCTTCGTTGACGATTGGCAGGACCGCGCGTCCGATCAAAATGCCGGGGGCCGGCGCGACAAGTTCGGTTTCAAATTCGCCAAACGGATCCGCGACAGCCGCCAGCACATCGCCTTTTGCCACAACTTCGCCGGTGTCACGAAACGTGCGCAACAGCCCGCCAACAGGGGCGCGCAGCCATTCGGATGATTTGCAAAACAGCGATGCAGAACGGGCTTTTGTCACGCCTTTGGACGCGATCATTTCCTTGGCATGCATCACGCGCAAAATACCGGCAACGCCGTGGCGCACGGAATTTTCGTCAAACCGCAATCCTTCGCCGGCCTCGTACAACAGCACTGGCGTGCCACGTTCGGCGGCTTCGGCCCGCAACGATCCATCGCGCAAGGTGGATGCTAAAATGACAGGGGTTCCAAACACTTGCGCCATGGCCGCTGTGGTTTTATCGCCGGGTGTGATCCGGCATTGCGGCAGGTTGGTGCGATGAATAGCAGCCGAATGCAGGTCGATGCCAAAGTCACAGCGCAGCACGACTTCGTTCAGGAAAATATGCGCCAAGCGCGAGCCAAGCGACCCTTTTGGCGTGCCCGGAAAACAGCGGTTCAAATCGCGGCGATCCGGCAAATACCGTGACCGATTCAAAAAACCGAAACTGTTAACCACAGGCACCACCAGCAACGTGCCGCGCAATTTATCGAGCTGTTCTGTGCGCAAAATTCGCCGCACGATTTCCACACCGACAACTTCGTCCCCGTGCACCGCCGCCGACACGAACATCACCGGTCCGGGGCGTTTGCCGTGAATAACCTCGACCGACAGGGTGACGGGCGTGTGATCGGGCAGGGTGGACACGGGCAAATTGACGGTCACGCGGGTGCCGGGGGCCACTGTGGTCGTGCCGATTTCAAAAGGCTGTTGGGTCATGGAACTGGTACTCTCTAAAACGACGACCGCTTATGAATTACCGTCTGATCCAAAGCGCGCAGCGTCGTCGGCTGCGCGCCTGATGGCACCGGATTTGTGCACCGTTTCCATGAATTCTGCCTCAGGATCGCTGTCATAAACAACGCCGCCGCCGGCTTGGATGTACAGTTTTTGATCCTGCACCACGGCAGTGCGCAAGGCGATGCACATGTCCATGTCGCCGCCTGCGCTGAAATAGCCAACACCGCCGCCGTAAACGCCACGTTTTTCTGGCTCTAGCTCGTCAATGATTTCCATCGCGCGCACTTTTGGGGCCCCAGAAACCGTGCCCGCAGGCATGCCCGCAAAGAACGCGTCAAGCGCGTCACAGCCGTCTTTTAATTCGCCCACAACGTTGGATACGATATGCATGACGTGGCTGTAGCGTTCGACGATGAATTCTTCGGTGGGGCGCACGGTGCCAATTTTGGCGACGCGGCCCACGTCGTTGCGGCCCAGATCCAGCAGCATTAAATGCTCTGCCAGTTCTTTTTCGTCGCTCAACAAATCCGCCTCTAGGGCGTTGTCTTCGGCCGGGGTGGCCCCGCGTTTGCGGGTGCCTGCGATCGGGCGGATCGTGACCTCGTTGCCAAACACACGCACCAAAATTTCGGGTGACGCGCCCACCACCTGAAAGCCGCCAAAGTTAAAGTAAAACATAAACGGCGAGGGGTTCGTGCGGCGCAATGAACGGTACAGTGAAAACGGCGGTTCTTTGAAATCCTGAGTCCAGCGTTGTGAGGGAACGCATTGGAAAATATCACCGGCGCGGATGTAGTCCTTGGCCTTTTCGACCGCCGCTTTGTACCCGTCGCGGGTAAAGTTGCTGACAGGGTCGTTGGCCGGTTGTGCGTCACCCAAATCGCGGGTGGCGACTGGCATTGCACGTCCTAGATCGCGCACGGCGTCCATGACCCGTTCTGCGGCTTGGGCGTAGGCGGCGCGCGCGGTTTGCCCGTCGCTGACCCATGCCGGTGACACGACTGTGACCTCGCCTTTGACGCCGTCCAGCACGGCCACGACCGAGGGGCGCAACATCAATGCATCGGGCACGCCCAAGACGTCTGTGTTGACGTTTGGAAGGTGTTCGACCAGCCGGATCATGTCGTAACCAAGGTAGCCAAACAGCCCTGCGGCGGCTTGGGGCAGGTCCTCGGGAAGGTCAATTTTGCTTTCTGCGATGAGGGCGCGCAAGACGTCCAGCGGGTTACCTTCGGCGGCAACAAACGCATCCGCATCATAGCGCGCAGAACGGTTGATGGCAGACGTGTCACCCTCGCAGCGCCAGACCAAATCCGGCTTCATTCCGATGATCGAATAGCGTCCGCGTACTTCGCCCCCGGTCACTGATTCCAACACAAACGCGTCTTTTTGCGCCCCCGTTAGCTTGAGCATCAAGGACACAGGCGTATCCAGATCAGCGGCAAGGCGCGTGTAAACGATCTGGTTTTCACCGGCCTCGTAGGCGCGCGCGAAACTGTCGAAATCAGGGGTCAGGGCCACGGTATTTAACCTTTAGGGAAAGTTGACGTGAACCGCTTGCAGCGCACGTGGGTCGATGTTTTGGCCGGCACGCAACACGGTGTCGCTGGCGTAGGCGTTGAACAAATCCTGAGCCAGTTGCTGGTTCACTTGTTCTTGCAACTGCGTGGCCAATGCCGTGACATCGTCGTTTTCGCTGGCAGGATTGATGGCATCCAAACGGACAACCAAAACGGTGCCAAAGCTGTCGACGATCGCGATTTTGCCGACCTCCATTTTGAACACATCCGCCAAAAAGCTAGGGGGCGTGCCACCGATGTAACCTTGGCGGTTCTGGTCGGTTTCTTCGACACCCGTCAGGCCAATGCCGGCGAATTCAGTGCCCGATTCCAACTGCGGCAAATAGGTCTGGGCTAGGGCGGTCAGGCGATCTTCGACTTGGCTGGCTTGCCAGTTTGATTTGATTTGGTCACGGGCATTTTCAAAGGTGTCCGCGCGCACTGGCAATTCACCGTTCAAGCGCATGGCAAAGATACCGCCGTCATCCAAAGCGTCGATTTGCGGGAAATCATCTGTGGTCAATGTGGCGGCTGTTTCGCCAAAATCGGAATAGGCTGCAATGCCTTCGCCGTAGCCTTCGTACCATTCCATTTCGCCAACTGTCATCTCAGTTTCGCCTGCCAGTTCTTCGAGTGTTGCGCCACCTGCTAGGATGTCTTCGAAATCTTGGGCCAAGCGTTCAACCATGCGGCGGGCGCGGTCCGTGGCAAGGTAGTCTTGCAACACCGGTTTGGCTTGTTCGAATGTGGTGACTTGGGCTGGCAAAATGCCGTTGATGCGGAACAGGGCGGGGCCCAAATCGCTTGGCAGGGGGCCAACAACGTCACCGACTTCGGCGCTAAATACGGCTTCGCCTGCGGCATCCAGGCTCAGGCGGTCGTTGTCACCCATGTCGACATCCGCGAGGTTCAGGCCGCGTTCTTCGACCAAAGCCTCAAAGGTTGTGCCGTTTACTTCCAAGGCTGCGGCGGCTTGATCTGCGCTGGCTTGATCCAAGAAAACCAGGCGTTCGATCAGGCGGCGTTCAGGTTGGTTGTATTCGTCCACGCGGGCGTCAAATTCGGCACGCAGTTCTTCTTCTGGCACGTCAATTTCGCCGATCAATTCGTCAGGCGTCAGCGCCACGTAGGTCAGCTGTTTGGTTTCAGCCAGCATGAATTGATCAAGGTTGGCGTCATAATAGGCGCGCAAATCGGCCTCTGTTGGTTCTGGAACGGCCTCGGTCAAATCACCGGCAGACAAACGGGCCCAAGTGAAATTGCGGGTTTCGCCAAAGAAATTCAACAGCGTCGTTGTGTAGGTGTCGGGCATGACAACGCCGCTGACCAACGCGCCTTGCAACAATGTCCGGGACGTTTCTTCGCGCAGGTTGTTTTCAAAGTCAGCCTCGGATTGGCCGCTGCGTTCTAGGGCAAATGCGTAACCTTCGCGGTCAAATTCGCCGTTCACACCCTGAAAGGCCGGAATTTCAACAATCTGTTCGGCCAATGACCCGTCGCCAATGCTGATCCCCAGTTGCGCGGCCTCGTGATCCAGCGCGCGCGAGGTGATCAACTGTTGCAACACGGCTTGATCCAGCCCGATTTCTTGAGCACGGGCAAACGGCAATTGCTGGCCAGTTTGCGCTTCGACTTGGCGGATTTCCTGACTTAGGCGATTGGCGTATTGCTGCACGTCGATGTGCATTTCGCCAACCGAACCAATGGTGCGCAAATTGCCCGACAGGCCAGAGGCCCCAAAGCCGCCCAGACCCAGCATCGCAAGACCCACGACGATCCAAACAAAAACCTTACCGCTTCCGTTTTTTTTCTTCTCAGCCATGATCTGTCCTTGCCTCAGTCAATTGCGTTTGCCCATGTTTAGGGTGCGCGCAACGGGGGGGCAAGGTCAGATAGTGAGGCTCGCGAGCCTTTGATACAGCGTGTTAATCCCATCCGCGTCCAAGTTGGCAAAAGCGATGCGCAAATGGTGCTGGCCAGACGTGTCTTCGGGGGGGCAGAACATCGTTCCCGGCAGGCACAAAATGCCCTGTTGTTTGACCAAAACCGGGGCAAGATCGGCGGACGAGATATCAAAGGGGTGCTTCATGTAGGCGAAATACGCACCGGCACTTTTTAGCTCCCAGCCAAGGGCACCAAGAATGTGAAACCCGTCTTCGATCGCGGTGCGACGGCGCAGGATTTCCAGACGTTCTTCTGCCAGCCAATCGGTGAGGTTGTTCAAACCCCAAAGGGCAGCATGCTGGCCAATCTGACCGGGGCAAATCGCAACGGTATCCAGGAATTTCTCGGCCTCGGCCAAACGATCAGGAGAGGCGACCAGCGCGCCAACACGGTGACCTGTCAGGCGGAATGCTTTGGAAAACGAATAAAGATGAATGAACGTGTCGTCCCAATCCGGCTGGCTAAACAGCGGATGGGGCGCGCCGGTGCGGCTGTCAAAATCGCGATAGGTTTCATCGACAATCAGGGCAATGCCGTGCTTTTGCGCCAGATGAAAGAAGGCCAAAACCAGATCGCTGGAATATTCAACGCCAGCCGGATTGTTGGGCGACACCAGCGCGATGGCCTTGGTGCGCGGCGTAATCAGGGCAGCAGCATCTGCAACAGTGGGCAGCAGATCAGGGCCAGCCGGCAGCGGAACCGACGTAACACCGGACATATCCAACCACATTTTATGATTGAAATACCAAGGGGTTGGTAGGATTACTTCATCCCCTTCGTCACACAGTGCTGCAATGGTAGCCGCGAACGCTTGATTGCAGCCAGACGTGATGGCCACAGCATCGGGTGAAATCTGCGCGCCGTAATGTGTGTTGATTTTTGTCGCCAATGCCGCGCGCAAATCCGGATTGCCCAACACCGCGCCGTACAAATGCGCGCTGTCATCATTTAACGCGGCATCCGCCATGGCCTGACGCATTGCCGGAACAGGCGGGTCAACAGGCGCTGCTTGGCTGACGTTAATCAACGGGCGATCGCCGGGATGTTCAACGCCGTCCAACCAACGACGCGCCTCCATAACCGGAGGAGAGAACGTGGCGGATGTCCGTGATTTGATCATAGCAGGCCCATAGTTTGACGAATTTAATCAGTGCCGCGATATGGTTCAACATACTGCAAGGCCATGTCCCACGGGAAAAAGATCCAGGTGTCTTGGCTGACGCCGGTGATGAATGTGTCGACCTGTGGTTCGCCCTTTGGCTTGGCATAGACCGTTGCAAAATGGGCGTTCGGATAAAGTGCGCGCACCACCTCGAGGGTTTTGCCGCTGTCGACCAGATCATCGATAATCAAAATGCCAGTGCCGTCGCCCATCATATCGGCGTCGGGGTGTTTTAGAACTTTGGCCTCGGATTGGTCCTGATGATCGTAGCTTTTGATGCTGATGGTGTCGACGGTGCGCACATCCAGTTCGCGCGCGATGATCATTGCAGGGGCCATGCCGCCACGGGTGATCGCGACAATCGCGCGCCATGCGCCATCATCCGGTCCACGCCCGTCCAAACGCCACGCCAACGCGCGGCTGTCACGGTGCATTTGATCCCAGCTGATGTGGAAGCCTTTTTCATGCGGCAAACGATCGGTCATGTCTTATTTTCCTGTCAGAAGTTTCAAACCAAAGCCGCCCAATGCAAGGGCTGCGATCCGGTCTAGGATGGGTTTTGCGCGCAGATAACCGGCGCGGGCAGGGGCGCTGGATAAGGTCAGCGCACAAATTGTGTAAAACACCACCTCAAGCGTAAAGTGGTTCAGAAGGATCAGCGCCATATTGCTGGCCGACAGCCCTTGGGGGAAAATCACAACCAGCAATGCGGCGGCAAACAGCATCGATTTTGGATTGCCAAAGTTAACCAGCAGCCCCGATACAAATGCGCGCCCCGTTGGTGTGGCAGAGTCCTCAAGCGCGCGGTTGGCATTGCGCCACGTTTGGATTGCGATCCAGATCAGGTACATCGCACCGGCAATTTTGATCGCGCTGAACGCCCATGGGAACACGGCAAACACAGTGCCAAGGCCCAAAAACGCCGCCGCCGTCCAACATACTGCCGCCACCGACAGGCCAAGCCCCGTGGCAATTCCAGCCGCGCGACCGGCACTGACCGATGTTTTGACAGACAGCAAAAATGCAGCCCCCGGACTGGCCAATGCGGCCATCAGGATCAGGTTAAACGCGATGAGGCTTTGGGCGGTCATCCCTTGGTGATGTCAGGCGCGTCCACGGCCTTCATACCGACCACGTGATAGCCCGCGTCGACGTGCAGGTTTTCGCCCGTGGTGCCGGACCCAAGGTCAGACAACAGGTACAACGCGGATTTTCCGACGTCATCGATGGTCACATTGCGGCGCAACGGCGAATTGTATTCGTTCCATTTCATGATGTAGCGGAAATCGCCGATACCAGACGCCGCGAGCGTTTTGATCGGACCCGCAGAGATCGCATTGACGCGAATACCGTCTTTGCCCAGATCTTCGGCCAGATATTTTACCGACGCCTCAAGGGCAGCTTTGGCCACACCCATTACGTTATAATGCGGCATGACTTGTTCCGCGCCATAATAGGTCAGCGTCAGGGCAGATCCGCCTTCGCTCATCATCTTTTCGGCGCGCTGCATGATCGCAGTAAACGAGTATACCGAGATATCCATCGTCATCGCAAAGTTACCGCGGCTGGTGTCAACATAACGCCCGCGCAGTTCGTTTTTGTCTGAGAACCCAATGGCATGCACAACAAAATCAAGGTGGCCCCAAGTTTCCTGAAGGGATGCAAACAGCGCGTCCATCGATGCTTCGTCGCCAACATCACAGGGCAACACAACTGAACTGCCCAATTGTGCGGCCAACGGATCAACACGCTTTTTCAACGCATCACCCTGGTACGAAAACGCCAGTTCAGCGCCCGCGTCTGCGCATGCTTTTGCAATGCCCCACGCGATTGATTTGTCGTTCGCAAGGCCCATAATCAGCCCACGTTTGCCTGCCATTAAATTGTTCGACATACTGTCCCTGTCCCACTTTGGTATTTGGTCTGGTCGCCTAAGAAGCGATGTTCGACCTGTTAACAAGACCTTTAGGCGATTGCGGGCACACCATCAAGGTTTCGTGAAACCTGAAAAATTGGCATCGGGGCAGGGTTGTATTGCACAGGACGATACCGTACCGCCTGCTAAGTTTTAACCACATGATAAAAAGTTGAGCACACACCATGAGCGAACGCAGTGGAAAGTTTGGCGGTAATGACCCGTTTGAGATTGCCAAAGCCTGGCTGATCGAGGCCGAGGCATCCGAAGTGAACGACCCGAACGCCATCGCATTGTCGACGGTTGATAAAGACGGGCTGCCGAATGCGCGCATGGTTTTGTTGAAAGACATCGAACCGGATGCGTTCGTGTTTTACACCAACTACGAAAGCGCAAAGGCAGGCGAGATTGATGGCGCGGGCAAAGCTGCGTTTGTCATGCACTGGAAATCGCTGCGCCGCCAAATTCGTGTGCGCGGTTTGGTGACCAAAGAAGACGGGCAAGCGGCGGATGACTACTATGCGTCACGTTCGCTCAAAAGTCGGCTTGGGGCCTGGGCATCACGCCAAAGCCGCCCCCTGAAAAGCCGCACAAGCCTGATGGCTGAAGTCGCAAAAGTCACAGCCAAACACGGCACCAATCCTGCGCGCCCACCGTTCTGGGGCGGCTACCGTATCACCCCCCTAGAGATCGAATTTTGGGCTGACGGGGAATTCCGCCTACACGATCGTCACGTGTGGCGGCGTCAAAAATCTGGTGATCCGTGGGTGGTTGAGCGACTCAATCCCTGAATCTCACGCGACCTGAAATGCAATGCTATGAAAATAAACATTTTTTTCGGCTTGAAAAGTTAAGGCTAAATCGCGCAAGACTATAGGACGGTGCGGAGGGATGCTGCGCCGAAAGAATGGAAGACACCTAGTGCAAGACGAAGAAAATATTACAGAAACGGTGAGCGGACTTGTGAAGTGGTTCGATCCCGTCAAAGGATTTGGGTTTGTGGTCGCTGATACTGGCGGTCCGGACATCCTGTTGCACGTGAATGTGCTGCGCAATTTTGGCCAGAATTCGGTGGCCGACGGGGCCGCGATTTCGGTTGAAATCCAGCATACTGATCGCGGCGTGCAGGCGGTCGAAGTGTTGAGCATCGTTGCCCCCGAGGGCAGTGCTGCGATCAGCCTGAGCGATATTGCCGATTTGGATATGGACGTTGTGGCTGCGGCCCCGTTGGAACCCGGTCGCGTCAAATGGTTCGACAAAGGCAAAGGGTTTGGCTTTGCCAATATCTTTAAGCGCAGCGACGACGTGTTCTTGCACATCGAAGTTTTGCGCCGCTCTGGCCTGTCAGATTTGCAACCGGGCGAAGCCTTGGCGATGCGCGTCATCGAAGGCAAGCGTGGACAAATGGCTGCAGAAGTGTATCCATGGGAATCTGCATTGGAGAACATCGACGAATGATCCGCACAGTTTTGTCCGCTTTGAGTATTCTGGTTTGGGCAAATCTGGCGTCGGCTGCTGACTGTCGTGACGGTGCGGTGATGCTGCGCGGCGATTGGGGGCAGGCGCGGTTCAACATCGAATTGGCGACAGACGATCGTGGCCGTGCCGTTGGCCTGATGAATCGCCAATCCATGCCGCGCGCCTCTGGCATGTTGTTCGTTTACGAAAATCCACAACGACTGACGTTCTGGATGCGCAACACACTGATCCCCCTCGATATGCTGTTTGTCGATTCGACCGGTGTTGTGACCCACATTCATGAAAATGCGATTCCGCATGACGAAACGCCGATCACCGGTGGTGTTGGCATTGCCGTGCTCGAAATCAACGGCGGCATGGCGCGCGCGATGGGCATCACGGTGGGCAGTCAGCTGCGCCACCCTGCATTTGACCCGCAAAAAGCCGCTTGGGCCTGCTGATCCAACCACTGATTTTTGTTAAACTGCAATTGGATGAAATGAACCCGTCAAAAGGGCTTTTCAATCCTGACAACCTTGTCTAAAGAGTGCGTATGGACGGGGCGTGGCGCAGCCTGGTAGCGCACCTGTTTTGGGTACAGGGGGTCGGAGGTTCGAATCCTCTCGCCCCGACCATATAAGCCGACAGACCCAAAGGTCGGCTCACCCGAAGGGCGGTACACATAGTGTGCCGCCTTTTGTGTTTTCAGAGTTTCAGCCACAT
Organism: Ascidiaceihabitans sp.; assembly: GCA_047626725.1. GTDB lineage: Bacteria > Pseudomonadota > Alphaproteobacteria > Rhodobacterales > Rhodobacteraceae > Ascidiaceihabitans. The sequence continues at coordinate 25,488 of JBLHSG010000034.1, read as the reverse complement.
CATCTAGTGAATCGCGATGGTGCCCGAGTCGCAACATCGCCGTCACATCGGCGGTTTTGAAGGGCAGATTCCCGTTATACGCACGGCGTCATCATTTTTTTGTGTGTGACGCTATTACGCGTCAATCTGATTTTGATTTACGTCAGCGTGCCTGTGGATAACTTCAACAGTTACTTCACCAATCATGCCTAAAGCTGCTCTAACATTCATAAAATTGGACTTAGGGGCTGGGGGTAAGATTTCGGGCCTAATCGGAACCATTAACCTATTGAATCGGGCAAGGCTGGATCGCCTATGTATCACAGGTTGGGTCAAGCATTTTTCGGTAAATAAATCGTAAAAATTCCGTTGACCGGATAGGCCCAAATACGTCAAGTTGTGGAAGTCGAGCGAAGCACCACAAGATTTAGTATCTAAACGCTAAAGCGTGCACCGCGACGGCAGGGATAAACTTTAAACAGTACTCACGTGAAGTGTGGCGGACTGAGCCGGTGTTTTTCGGCACAGAACAAGACAGTTTTCTTAAAGATTAATGAGGCGGGCGCCCTACAACGTTAGGAACCCCAGATTTGAAATGAATGTCGATGTAATGGGGCAGCACTATGAAAATTGAACGTACCTTCACCACCGCAGGCCAAGATGCATACGCGTCGCTGGACTTTATCAGTACTGTTTCGGAAATCCGTAATCCTGATGGCACAATCGTGTTCCACCTGGATGACGTCGAAGTTCCAACCACATGGTCGCAGGTCGCAAGTGATGTGATCGCCCAGAAATATTTCCGCAAAGCCGGTGTGCCGTCAAAAATGAAAAAGGTCGCTGAAAAAGGCGTTCCTGAATTCTTGTGGCGTTCGGTTCCTGACGGCGACAAAGTTACATTCGGTGGCGAAACGTCATCAAAGCAAGTGTTCGACCGTTTGGCCGGCGCATGGGCATACTGGGGCTGGAAGGGTGGTTATTTCACCACCGAAGCAGACGCCCAAGCCTACTATGACGAAATGCGGTTTATGTTGGCGACACAGCGGTCTGCGCCAAACAGCCCACAATGGTTCAACACAGGTCTGCACTGGGCCTACGGCATCGATGGTCCTGCCCAAGGCCACCACTATGTCGATTACAAAACCGGTGTTTTGACAGCCTCGACATCCAGCTACGAACACCCGCAGCCGCATGCCTGCTTTATCCAATCTGTGTCTGACGATTTGGTAAACGACGGCGGCATCATGGATCTTTGGGTGCGCGAAGCCCGTTTGTTCAAATACGGCTCCGGTACCGGCACGAATTTCTCGTCCCTCCGTGGCGCAGGCGAATCCTTGTCTGGTGGCGGCAAATCATCTGGCCTGATGGGTTTCCTGAAAATTGGTGACCGTGCAGCTGGCGCGATCAAATCTGGCGGCACAACGCGTCGTGCAGCAAAAATGGTTATCGTTGATGCGGATCACCCTGACATTCAGGATTTCATCAACTGGAAAGTCATCGAAGAGCAAAAAGTGGCGTCCATCGTTTCTGGCTCAAAAATGCACGAACAGAAATTGAACGCGATCTTTGCCGCGATCAAAGCATGGGACGGCGCCGAAGCAGACGCATACGATCCCAAAGTAAACCCATCGCTCAAAGAGGCGGTACGGGATGCGAAAAAAGTCGCTATTCCAGAAACCTACGTCAAACGCGTTCTGGATTATGCAAAACAGGGTCACACGTCGATCGAATTCCCGACCTACGACACCGATTGGGATAGCGAAGCGTATTCATCGGTTTCCGGTCAAAACTCAAACAACTCGATCCGCGTCACAAACGCATTTCTGACAGCCGTTGAAAAAGACGCGGATTGGGAATTGATCGATCGCACCACAGGCAAATCCACCAAAACCATCCGCGCCCGTGATTTGTGGGAACAAGTCGGCCACGCCGCATGGGCCTGTGCCGATCCGGGTATCCAGTACCACGACACAGTAAACGATTGGCACACGTGCCCCGAAGACGGCGCGATCCGTGGATCAAACCCGTGTTCCGAATACATGTTCCTGGATGACACGGCCTGTAACCTCGCGTCGATGAACTTGTTGACCTTCCTGAAAGACGGCGAATTCCAGATCGAAGACTACATGCACGCCTCGCGCTTGTGGACAGTCACGCTGGAAATCTCGGTGATGATGGCGCAGTTCCCGTCCAAAGCCATCGCACAACGTTCGTACGACTTCCGCACATTGGGTCTGGGTTATGCCAACATCGGCGGCTTGCTGATGAACATGGGATATTCATACGACAGTGACGAAGGCCGCGCGTTGTGTGGTGCATTGACCGCCGTGATGACCGGCGTTGCCTATGCCACATCCGCTGAAATGGCTGGCGAATTGGGCCCGTTCCCGGGTTACAAAAAGAACGCGGACCACATGCTGCGGGTTATGCGCAACCACCGCACTGCCGCCTATGGATCGTCCGAAGGTTACGAACAGCTGGCCGTGAAACCGGTGCCATTGGACCACGCCAATTGCCCGGATGCGCGTCTGATCGATGTGGCCATGGCCACGTGGGACGAAGCCCTGAAATTGGGCGAAGAAAACGGCTATCGTAACGCCCAAACATCGGTGATCGCGCCAACTGGCACCATCGGTTTGGTGATGGATTGCGACACCACAGGGATCGAACCTGACTTTGCGCTGGTGAAGTTCAAAAAACTGGCCGGTGGTGGATATTTCAAAATCATCAACCAATCGGTTCCGGCAGCTTTGGAAAAACTCGGCTACGGGTCTGCCCAAATCGAAGAAATCGTGTCTTATGCAGTGGGTCACGGCACCATTGGCAACGCGCCGGGCATCAACCACACGTCATTGGTTGGTCACGGATTTGGTCCGAACGAACTGGCGAAAATCGACGCGTCATTAGAGAGCGCATTCGACATTCGGTTCGTGTTCAACCAATGGACACTGGGCGCTGAATTCTGCACGCAAGTGTTGGGTATCCCGACTGAAAAACTGAACGATCCAACGTTTGATCTTTTGAAATCATTGGGCTTTTCAAAGGCAGACATTGACGCCGCCAACAACCACGTCTGTGGCACCATGACTGTTGAGGGCGCACCGCACCTCAAGGAAGAGCACTATAAAATCTTTGACTGTGCCAACGCCTGTGGCAAAACCGGCAAGCGTTATTTGTCAGTCAACAGCCACATCTACATGATGGCCGCCGCGCAATCGTTTATCTCTGGTGCGATTTCCAAAACGATCAACATGCCAAACGATGCAACGATCGAAGATTGCCAAAAAGCCTACGAACTGTCGTGGTCTTTGGGTGTCAAAGCCAACGCGCTGTACCGTGATGGATCAAAACTAAGCCAACCATTGGCCGCATCCTTGGTCGAAGACGACGAAGACGCCCAAGAGGTTCTGGAAACCGGCAACATCCACGAAAAAGCCGCGGTTCTGGCCGAAAAGATCGTCGAAAAAATCATCGTCAAAGAGATCGTCAAATCGCACCGCGAAAAGATGCCTCAGCGTCGCAAGGGGTACACGCAAAAAGCCATGGTTGGCGGGCACAAAGTCTACCTGCGCACCGGCGAATACGAAGACGGCAATTTGGGCGAAATCTTTATCGACATGCACAAAGAGGGTGCAGGGTTCCGCGCGATGATGAACAACTTTGCCATCGCAGTGTCTGTTGGTTTGCAATACGGCGTCCCGCTCGAGGAATTTGTCGACGCGTTCACGTTCACCAAGTTCGAGCCGGCAGGCATGGTCCAAGGCAACGACAGCATTAAAAACGCGACCTCGATCCTTGATTACATCTTCCGCGAATTGGCCGTGTCCTATCTGGATCGCACCGATTTGGCCCACGTCCAACCCGAAGGCGCGTCGTTCGACAGCCTGGGTCGCGGCGAAAACGAAGGTGTATCGAACCTGTCCGAGATTTCCGAAACAGCCGCAAACCGGTCTTTGGAAGTTTTGAAACAGATCAGCTCAACCGGCTATTTGCGCAAACGTTTGCCGCAAGATCTGGTGGTGCTGCAAGGTGGCATGGCGGACGCAAACGCGATGATGGCAGCCGCCGATCCGGTTGGCACGTTGCAAACACTGGTGCCCGAAGTTGCAAAAGCAGCCGTGGCCGCAGTTGGTGGCGCAACCGCGATCAGTTCCGGCACAGTCACGGCCAGTGCAACATCGATGGATTTGCGGGTAAAAGCCAAGATGCAAGGCTACGAGGGCGAAGCCTGCGGCGAGTGCGGCAACTACACATTGGTGCGCAACGGCACCTGCATGAAGTGCAACACGTGTGGTGGAACATCCGGCTGTAGCTAAGAAATAGGGTGGGGCGGTACGTTTCGTCCCACTTTCACGACAAGGGAGGCTCTCGGTGTTCTCGCGAATACCTGCCGCCTTTCGTTGCAAGCCTTTTTGGGGCCTGCAACTTACACGGGGCGGGTGCGCTCGCCCCTGACGACGTTTAGGCCGCAGGCAAAACAAATACCGAGCGGTTAACATAGTGAGCCTAAACGGCGAACCTAAGGGGGACTTCGGTCCTCCTTTTTTTCGGTTTGATGCCCCGATTTTCTGATTGGATGTGACAGGCGCAGCGCGTAACACTGACGCATGAGCCAATCACCTGCCTTAAGTATATGTATCCCTGCCTACGATATGGGCGGCAAAGGGGGTGCATTTCTGGCGGCCTCGTTTGATCGTATGATCAGTCAAAGTTTTACGGACTTTGAGGTCATTGTTTCAGACCAATCAGACACCGATGATGTGGCGCAAATCTGTGCGCGCTATGGCACGCAGCTGACAATCATCCGCGTTGATAACCGTGATGGCATGCGCGCGGCGTCGGCCAATACCAATTCAGCCCTGCGCCATGCCAACGGTGATGTGGTCAAAATCCTGTTCCAAGATGATCTGTTGAAGGGTGACACGGCGCTGGAACAGACGATGGCCGCGTTTCAAGACCTTTCGATCAAATGGCTGCTGTGCGGTTCAGGCGTCAGTTATGATGGCAGCACAGTCGAGCGGCCAATGGTGCCCAAAATGCACGATGCCATCGAATTTGGGGTGAACACGGTCAGCAGCCCTTCGGTTTTGGCGATGCGGCGCGGTGATGTGCTGGAATTCGATGAAAACCTGATCTGGCTGATGGATGTGGACATCTACAAACGCTTGCAATTGGCCCATGGCGCGCCTGCGATTTTGGACGACACGCTGATTATCAACCGTCTGCATGCAGGGCAGGTCAGTGCCGGCGTGTCACGAAAACTGCAACGCCATGAGCTGCGGTATGTGCGCAAGAAATTTGCAAATGCAGCACAATCGGGCACGACATCTGTGTTCCTAAAACGATATCTCAAGGCATTGCGGCCACAGCGTCGGCGCTAAGTCTTGGATCGTGGGGCAGGGTGAACGCACGCCCATTTAGAATTTAAACCGCGAAAGACTATTAAACATTGGCTGATCTGGCATAAGCAGGTAATGGAAAAACGCTAACACTTGCATCCGTGCAGTTATTTTAGCCCGCTGATACGCAGAAAATTGGATATTTTAATGGACCCTTTCACATCGACAGTTCGCTTTTTGCGCCGCGCTTTGACCCGAGCGCCGTATAAATACGACTATTTCGGGGATCATTTTGCAGTGCGTAAAAAATACGTGCCGTTCCTGCATGACGATAAATTCCAAAGCAGCTGGGATGCACTGTGCAAAGAAAGCGCGCCGCATTGGATTGGTGGCACACCTGACATTCGCTGGCGTGTACACGTGTGTTTGTGGGCGGCTGAAAACTGTCTGCGCATTCCCGGTGATTTTGCCGAATTTGGCGTCAGCACAGGGCTGTTGTCTACCATGATCGTGCGCAACACCGACTTTGACAAAAGCGGGAAAAAGTTCTTTTTGTTCGACACTTACGAAGGCATCCCTGTCGAGATGGCCAGCGAGTCCGAACAAAAGGGCGTCGCAAAGATGAACAAGAATATGTACACAGGCAACGCGGCCAACACCAACATCATCGATTTTGTGCACAAACAATTCGCACCGCACCCCAATGTTGAAACCGTCCAGGGGATGCTGCCTGCGTCAATCGAACAGGTGAAATTCGAAAGCCTGAGCTACATTTCCATCGACCTCAATATCACGGCGGCGGAAATGCAAACGATCGAAGCCATCTGGGATCGTATCACGCCCGGCGGCATCATTGTTCTGGATGACTACGGTTCGACCGGTCACGAAGAACAAAAAGAAGCATGGAACGATTTTGCCAAGCGTAAAGACCGGTTGATCATGGCAATGCCAACCGGCCAAGGCATCCTGATGCGCTAAGGGGCGGGCAGGTGGTTCGTCACCTGCCAATGCCTTCTGTATCAAGGGCCGCGCGCAATCGGGCCCGCGCACGTGACAGGCGTGACATCACTGTGCCCAGCGGCAAACCTGTGTGGCGCGCCAATTGCGCGGGCGATGTTTCACCCGCACTGACCATTTTCATGAGCGCACACTGATCATCAGGCAGGTCAGAAATTGCACGCAGGGTGTCCGCACATTCCAAACGATCCATCGCGACGGGATCAATGCTTGCGTCGTCTTCGCCCAGTTCTTCAGGCGCGGGGGCTTTGCGCCACAACATCCGCGCCTGATTGTGCAGCGTGCGCATGGCGTAGGCGGGCAGATCGTCGATCCTACGCCCCTCATCCAGCTTTTTAACCAGCCGCATCAGCGTCTCTTGGGCCAAGTCCTCGGCGTCGCTTGGGTTGTTGGTTAAACGACGCGCGCGCTTTTGCAGCATGGGCATCAGATCGGTCAGGGGTGTGGTTGTACATGTGTCGGGCATGATGGTTCTCCTTTTCTCTACCCTGTCAGAGCCTGCGAAATACACCATATGGGGGAAATTGGCCGATGGCGGATGTGTGCGTTTTTTGGGCAAAGCATCGCGCAACCGGACCTAGGGTTTCGGCGATCCACCGCGCGTTCATGAAGGGCGCGGATGCAACCGGCGATTTGCGCATCAAACAGGGTGAGGACCGATGAAGGCCCTCGTATCTAACGACCCTCGAAACCAAACACCCTTGAAAGGGAGAAGACCTATGACAAAGTTCACCACATTGACCCTACTGGCGATCACCATTCCGGCTTTTGCAATGGCCCAAGCGTCTGCTGACACCAACGGTGATGGCGTTCTGACGTTGGACGAGGTGCAGGCGGTTTATCCCGATGTCACCGCGGACAGCTTTGCGGGCATGGATCTGAATGCTGATGGTGCGCTGGATGGCGACGAAGTAGCAGCGGCGCAAGAAGCAGGTCTGATGCCTGCCGAATGACGCCACACACCTCGCACTTGGTTCGGGCAAATGACGTGGCTTGAAACGTTCGGCGATCACGCGCGCCTCTCCCCCAGTTGAAGGGGCGCTGATCACCCGCACGGGACACATATAGCCACATCTTCAGACTGGACATCGCGTCCGAACCGGCAGACGTGAGGGGATACGGCCCGATTGATCGCATATGATCTTTCGGGCCGTATTGTATTTTAAATCAGGTATTTACGCGGGTAAGTGGATGTTGAATTTCGCACGAATTGCCGCGTCCAGTTGTGGGTCGAATTTGGCGGCAGGCACGGTGTTCAGAATAGCGTCTTTGCGCGCTGTCGCCCCCTCGAGCAGGTCTGGTTTGTCTTTTTCTGCCCATTCTTTTGGTGACATCCGGTTGCCCAAAGTGGGGTAAACATTGTCGCTTTGCATCCTGCTGAGGGTTTGATCGGTGCCAAGGTAATGCCCCGGCCCCCCCATGCAAACGGCGGCGATCTGATCCAGCGCAAGGGTCTCGTCGTTGACCTCGATGCCGCGCACACAGCGTTGCGCCTGACCAATCAGATCATCCCCCAAAATCAGTGATTCAAGGCAAAAGCCCAGCAACGAGGCATGCATGCCAGCTGCCTCGTAGATCATGTTGCACCCCGACAGACCCGCCATCACGTTGGAACACATCTGTTCCCAACCGGCCTGCATGTCAGGCATTTTGGAATCCGCGATGCCTGCTGCCGCGCCGCCCGGAATGCCGTAATATTTGTGCATCTGCGAACAGCCCGACGTCAGCAACGCCTGTTCGCCAGATCCGCCTGTCATAGCACCCGTGCGCAAATCCAGATCAAAAGGCCAAGTGCCAAAGATCGCAGGCGCGCCCGGTTTCACCGCATTCACATAGACCAATCCGGCCAGACATTCGGCAACGGCTTGGACAATCGCGCCGGCAATTGTCGACGGGGCAGTGGCGCCTGACATGCCTGCGGACAACAGCAATACAGGCATGCCCGCCGCGATGCAGGCTTCCATCACTTCGCAACTTTCGGTCGCAAATTTCATAGGAGGGACGACAAAACAGTTGGAATTCGACACAAACGGACGTTCGCGCCACTTGTCCTCTCCGCCTGCAATCATGTGCAGCATTTCCATTGACGGCGCGACAATCGACGCCTCGGAAAACGACATGCCGACGTGTTTTGTGGTGCCCGAACAGCAGGCAAACACCGCATTGTATTCGGATTCCATCGTGTCAGGAATGTCGCGCGCCACCATGGGGCGTTGCACAAAGTGCAAGTTGTCCAGCGTGTCGCAAATGCGTGCGGCGTCGTGCAAATCCTGAATGGTGGATTCGCGGTAATTGCGTCCGTGCACATCGACCACATGCACCGCAGCGCCCGCTGTGCCGTAGTGAACGCGGTGGCCCGACAGGTCCAGATCGTGTTTGCCATCGCGGCTGAACAAGGTCAGGGACCGGTTGGCCTTGGCGATTGTGTCTTCGACCAAAGCGCGCGGAAACCGGATGCGCCCGTCGGCACCTTCAATTGCGCCAACGCCTGTCAGATAGGCCACGCCAGATGGTGGCGCGTCTGCCAATCCGATGGTTTCAAGCGCGGTCAATGCCGCCTCGTGAATGGCGTCCATCTGGATGTTGGTCAGGGGCTTGTAGGTGCCGCCTTCCATACCGCTGCGTATGGGGCGCAAGTGGTCGGGTAGGGCAGTGGCGCGGGCAGCACGACGGGCCGCACGCCCGCCACTACGAGAGGGGGAAATATCGTTCATGTCAGATCCTGTTCGGATAGGTATTCGCAGGTAAGGTGAGGACGTCAGACCGCGCTGGGACGTCCACGCGCCGCACGCCCTCGCTCTGCACCAATAGTGCGAACGATCAGCGAAATTTTGCAGCAGGGCTTCTGCATGCGTGTCCTCCGGAACTGCGGATGTCGTTGGTACGTGTTGACACAATGTCGCACCATGGCGACACAGGTCTAGCCTGTTTGCGACATGGTGCATTTTCGCAATATTCGGCGATGAATTGCTAAGAAGCGCGCAATAAACGGCATAAGTTGGCTGGTTTCGCACCCTCACCAAAATATCATCGGCGGGTTTTTGTACCGTATTGGCAAGGGCTTGCCCATATTTGAACCCTGCATGCACCAAGGGTGTACTGCGTTCAAAAACCGCCCAGATAGGCACTGCGCTGGTCACAAACGTCAGCGCCTTAACGATACAGGAGTTCCAGAATGAAACGTGTATTATCTGTTCTTGCTTTGGCCGGTTTGGCCCACACACCCGCGTTTGCGGGATCAATCGAAGAACCGGTTGTTGAAACAATCGCACCACCGCCAGCCCCCGTGGCACAGCCCTATCAAGGTGGGGAATGGACCGGATTTTATGGTGGTTTACAGCTGGGCCGGTTGGACGTTGATGGCACCGGTGCTGCTGACGGTGACGACCTAAGTTACGGTGTGCATGCCGGTTACGACTATGACTTTGGCCGCTTTGTGCTGGGGGGCGAGGTCGATTACGATTTTGCGGATGTTGACCTTGGTGGTGCCGCAACTGTTGATAGCGTCGCGCGTTTGAAATTGCGCGCAGGTTACGATCTGGGGCGCACGTTGGTATATGCGACCGCAGGTATGGCGCGGGTTGATACGACCATCGGCGCGGACAACGGCGAATTCGCTGGTTTGGGTGTCGCCTATCAATTCAACGAACGCATCACAGTCGGTGGCGAGGTCTTGACCCATTCGTTTGACGATATTGGCGGGTCCGGTGTCGATGCCGACGCCACCAGCATCAGCATTCGGTCGTCGTTCAGGTTCTAGGACGATCACATGCGAAAATAATGGGGCATCTGCACATCGGATGCCCCGTTGTCGTTTCAAATCACCAACGGCCAGACGCGCCACCGCCACTGGACCCGCCGCCGCCAAATGACGACCCGCCGCTGCTGGTTGAAGTGCCCAGTTGTGCGATCGGATAAATGGTCGCGGCGCGGTAATCGCAATATTCGCAAGTGCTAAGGCGTTCGCCTGATCCCGCCAGTGTTGTTGATGCGGCGTGGGTGGTTCTACGTAACACGCGCAAACCACCACGCCGCCCACAGGACGGGCAGGTTTGTACGCGCGCAGATGCGTCTTTGATCTTGCTCCAGAATGCAAAGATGCCCCCGGCCAAGGTCAAGACGAAAAATGGCCAAACCGGGCTTTCGTCTTTTGTCCTTTCGTCTTTTGTCCTTTTGTCTTTTGTCGGCGTTGTTCCGGCAGCGGCGGGGCGGGCAATGGCGTCGATGGTGTCAGTCACGCCGTCCAGAATGCCAATGCGGTAGTTGTCTTCTTTGAAGCGGGGCAAAAAGCTGTAATCGACCACGCGTTGTGCCGTTTGATCCCAAGCGCTGCCGTATCCGCGGCCCAATTCGATCCGCATCACCCGATCTGTGCGCGCGACCAAAACCAGAATGCCGTTGTTCAGGGTGCGATCGCCAATGCCCCAGTGATTGAACAGGCCTGTGGCAAAGGCCTCAAATGACATGTCGGGCTGATAGGCGTTTTGGCGCGATATGGTCAGCACGGTCATTTCAACGCCGGTTTCGTTTTTCAACGCGGTCAATTGGGCGGTTAATGTGGCTTCGTCCGCATCGCTCAGCAATCCTGCCAGGTCATTTACCGTGCTAGATGTGTAGTCGGGATAGGATTGCGCGGCGGCCATCATGGGCCACAACATCACCAGTAACGTTCCAATTAATCGTTTCATCGCACAGCATCCTTTTCCTCGGGTGCTTGAACATACCCTGAAACGCATCGGATTGGCAGGGGGGCGGCGTGGTTATGCCGGTGGTTGATCCAGGTCAGTGCGCCACAACGCCTGATCTAGCCCGGCAATGAACGGGGCCAACAGGTCAGCCGACGCGCGCCATTTACCGATGGATCCGGTGTGAACGGGGCGGCGTATTTGTGTGGCACTCAGGGTCAGGATCGGTGTTGTTGCACGGTCGGGACGCGCCATTTTATCTTGCCAGTCGATCTCGCAAAACGCGGCCATATGTTTGCCGATGCCTTTGACGTCACGCACCAGATCCTCGTAGCGGATGTTCAGGATTTGATTGCCAAGGTGTCGGTTCCAATGTTCCATGGACCGCGCGTACAGGTTAAATTTGGTCGCCATCCAATCCCACCGGTTGGCATAGGACAGGGCAGAACCCGCAAAATGCGAGGTCCACATAGACAATGCGATATCGCGTGGATCACGGCGCACATTGATGATGCGTGCATTCGGGTAGGCTTGTTTTAAAAACCCGACCAGCCGGTAGTTTTCGGGCATTTTATCGACATAGGCAGTGGTTCCGGCGGGCAGGTCCGGCAGCAGGCGTTGGTCTTGATGCACAAGGTCAGCGGCGTCTTGGGCCGTGAACGGCAGATCGTTTTCAATGATACGGCGCAACAAAAATCCCATGGTGCCGCGTTCACCCAAAGGGGCGACAGAGGTGTGCAGCCCCAACACCGTTTCAACCAGCGTGGTTCCCGAGCGCGGCAGCCCGATGACAAAAATCGGGGTGCAGGCAGGTGTGGGGTTTGTCGTGATGGTGGGCGGCATGGGAAACCGGTCCAGAATGGCCTGCGTGACCTGCGTGTCAGCCACCGGATCATAGGGCCGGATCGCTGCCATTTCGGCATTGGCGCGCGCCAGCATCTTTTGCGCCTCGGCGGTGTTGTCATTGGCACGCAGAACCGAGGATAGGGCAAAAAACAGGCTGGCGCGGTCTTCGGTACGTTTGCCGGCTTTGTTCAGGGCGGACCGAATACGCGGTTCCAGCGCTGGCGCGTCATCCTTGGGCGATAGGGTGGCCAATTGTTCCAAAGCGGCGGCATTGTCGCGCTGGATATCCAGTATTGCGCTAAAATTCAGGATCGCCGCGGCAGTGTCACCCATTTCAACATGTTGCGTGGCCAGCCGGTAGCGCGCGGGGATGTCATCGGGCGCAAGGTCGACGGCTTTTTGCACCACATCCAGCGCGTCTTGGGACCGGGTTTGGCGGGCTAAGGGCAGGCTCAGGTTGGTCAGCGCGCGCACATCGTCAGGGGTGATCGCCAAGACAGCCTGTAGATCGGCAATTGCGTCCTTGATCTGGCCCAACGCTAGAAAAACAGTGCTGCGCAGGTGGTAGATCGCAGTGGTGTTCGGGGCAAGTGCGCGCGCGGTGTCCAGCGATGTTAACGCCGCCGCTTCTAGGCCCAATGCCAGTTCGCCTTGTGCCTTAAGATACCAGACCTTCCAGTCATCTGGTGTCGTGCCCCCCGTTGTGCCCGTCGTCGTGTCTGTCAGTGTGACCAGTAGGGCGACAGCCGCCTGTGCCCGCCCGATCAGGATCAGCGTTTGGGCAAGGTTCTTTTGCGCATCAGGGAAATCAGGTTGCAGGCTCAGGGCTTTTTGAAAAGGAGCAATTGCCGCCTTGGGGTGCCCCATCGAACTGGTTGCGATCCCGATCACATTAAAGGCCATCGCCGAACGGGGTGATTTTTTAGCCGCGGATTGCGCCGCCTTAAGCGCGCGTTTGTAGGTGCCTTGGTGCAAAAACTGCGCGGCGGCTTGCATATCTGCGTGGTAGGTCATGACCGGTCAACATCTGTTGTGTGTACCGGTCAGACGTAAGTAGCTTAAAACGCATCGCAACCTAAGGTCGCAAAATCAGCGGTTGTTCGCCAGTCCCTCTGCAAACGTACACAGTGTTGTCAGGCTTTCGGCAAACCGCGTGTCGTCAATCGTCATTGCCACACGGATATGACCGCCCGCAGCCTGTCCAAAACTTTCGCCCGGCATGACGGCGATTTTATGCGCATCCAAAAGGGCATAGGCGAAATCTTCGCCGCTGAGGCCCGTCGCACGGATATCCAGCATCAGATACATCGCACCTTGGGCAGGGATCAAACCGATGGTGTTTTGATGGCCAAGGATCTCGCGCGCGATTTCACGACGTCGCAGGAACGGGGCGGCGATGTCTGTCTCGAAGGCCGCGCCTTGTTCCAGACCAAACCGTGCCGCGTGCTGGATATAGCCGGGCACGCCGTAGGTTGTGTTGGTTGCCAGATTGACCATGCAGTCGATGGCGTCTTTTGGTCCGATAATCCAGCCACAGCGCGATCCGGTCATGGCGTGGGATTTCGACATTGATCCGATCACCAAGGTCCGGTCCTGCATCCCATCCAAAGACCGCGGGCTGATGTGGTCGCCATCCCACACTTGGGTGTCATACACCTCGTCCGAGATAAGCCACAGATCGTGTTCGATACAAACGTCGGCAATGCCGCGCATCGTATCCATGCCATAGACCGTGCCTGTCGGGTTATTGGGAGAGTTAATCAGCAACGAACGCGCGCCTGTGGCTTTTGCGGCGGCGGCCAGATCAGCGGCGCGGGGCTGGAACGCATCCTCGGCGCGGGTCTGTACCGCATGGGGGATAGCAGACACACTGCGCAAGGTGCCGGGGTAGGTCGCATAGTAGGGGTCAAGGAACATGCCCGTATCACCAGGGTCCAGCACAGCCGTGTGCGCGGCAAACAATGCGGACTGCCCACCGGGGGTGATCATCACATTGTCAGGGGTGGTCGCAACACCCGTACGTTTCTGCACACGGGTCGCCACGGTTTCGCGCAATTCATCCAGACCGGGGACCAGCGCATAGCCAGTGTGACCGTCCATCGCGGCGGCGTGCATATGTTGCAAGATCGGGGCAGCCGTCAGGATATCATGTTCGCCCACAGTCAGTTCGACCACAGGGGTGCCTGCCTTGATCATGGCACGCGATTTCAGGAAAACCTCCCATCCATCAGATCCGCCATCAGGGCCAGTGCCCAACAAAGTGGTGATACGTGTGCTTAGGTTCATGTGTACTGCTCCGTCCTAGAATTTCCGCCAAGGGGTCAGAGAGCGTTGGGTTTGTCAATTGGTCGTAAGCGAGCGTCGTAAGCAAGGCGCGTAAACACAGGTCACAAACATCGCGCATCGGGTTGACCAAAGGGGGCACAGTGCTCTAACGCTATGGCATGACACACACCGCACTCATCATTTGCTGTATTATCTGCTGATCTTTCTCAGCGGGTACGTTCTGTCATTTCAAACATAGGCCAGAATTGCTAAGCCCGCGCATCACGGACGCTTTCGCTTAGGACCTGACCATGACCAATATCCAGCTGCACAACACCAAAACCCGTCGCAAAGAGGCATTCGTGCCCATCGATGATAAAAACGTGCAGATGTATGTCTGTGGGCCAACCGTGTATGACCGCGCCCATCTGGGCAACGCCCGCGCTGTGGTGGTGTTTGATACGCTGTTTCGCCTGCTGCGCCATGAATACGGGGATGAACACGTCACGTATGTGCGCAACTTCACGGATGTGGATGACAAGATCAACGCGACCGCCTTGGCCCGCAAAGACGCAGGGGCTGATGGATCACTAGAGGATCTGATCACCGAGCGGTCTGATGAAACCATCGCATGGTATCTGGCAGACATGGGGAGCTTGGGCGCACTTGAACCAACACATGCACCGCGCGCTACAGAATACATCGCGCCCATGGTCACAATGATCAAAGACCTGATCGCCAAGGGCCACGCCTATGCCAAAGACGGGCACGCGCTGTTCCGTGTGCGATCCTACAAGGACTACGGCAAACTGTCGGGCCGGTCTGTCGATGACATGATCGCAGGCGCACGCGTCGAAATCGCACCCTTCAAAGAAGACCCGATGGATTTTGTGCTGTGGAAACCATCAACCGACGATCAACCGGGATGGGATAGCCCATGGGGCCGTGGACGCCCGGGCTGGCACATCGAATGTTCCGCAATGGCGCATGACCTGCTTGGCGAAACATTCGATATTCATGGCGGCGGCAACGATTTGATGTTCCCGCACCACGAAAACGAGATCGCACAATCCGCCTGCGCTGGGCACGGGTTCGCCAACGTCTGGATGCACAACGAAATGCTACAGGTCGAGGGCAAGAAAATGTCCAAGTCGCTTGGCAACTTCTTTACCGTGCGCGAATTGCTCGAGGGGCACGGCCCCAGCGATAAGGGCGTACCGGGAGAGGTCATCCGGTTCGTGATGCTATCGACGCATTATCGAAAGCCGATGGATTGGACCGTTGAAAAAGCAGTTTCTGCTGCGTCAATTTTGTTCCGATTTGTTTCGATCCTCGACGGCTTTGGTCAAGACCCAATAGACTTTGAAGCGGCAAAAAAGGAAGTTGTAGATCCCGAAATTTTGAACGCTTTAAAAAATGACTTGAATACTCACGAAGCAATCGAACGGCTGAAGACAATTTCAAAGGAACTCACTCCAACCATGTTAGCGCGTGGTATTGAGTTTCTAGGCCTGATGTCTTGGGAGCAGATGCAAAGAAAAGTTGTTGAACTTGGGGAAACGAAAGAACAACTAGCTGAACTGGCAATCCATTTAGAGGGTGTTCGCAAAGCTGCGAAAGAATCCAAAGATTTTTCGAAGCTCGATAGTTGGAAATCTCACTTAGATGATGCGGGCTATTCTGTGCAGATGGCATCCGATCACGTCCACATTACGCCTCAAATGGATTTTTCTTTAGAGAAATTGAAATCCGTCACGAAAGCCCTCAAATGACCCAGCCTCAATCAAAGGGCAGCGCCATGACCCGCGAACGCCTCAGCCTTTTTGACACCACGCTACGTGACGGGCAGCAAACTCAAGGCGTGCAATTTTCCACCGCCGAGAAAATCAAAATCGCCAGTGCTCTTGATGCGCTGGGCGTGGATTACATCGAAGGGGGGTGGCCCGGCGCCAACCCGACCGACAGCGCGTTCTTTGACGAGGTCCCGAAAACCCGCGCGACTATGACCGCCTTTGGCATGACAAAACGCGCGGGCCTGTCGGCTGAAAACGACGATGTTCTGGCCGCCGTCACCAACGCTGGCACGCCCGCCGTTTGTTTGGTCGGCAAAACCCATGATTTTCACGTCAGCACCGCGCTGGGCATCACACTGGCCGAAAACATCAAAAACATCGCCAAATCGTTTGCCTACCTGAAAACCCAAAACCGCGAGACGATCTTTGACGCCGAACATTTTTTCGACGGCTACAAATCCAACCCCGAATACGCGATCGAAGCGATCAAAGCCGCCTACGACAACGGTGCGCGCTGGATTGCCCTGTGCGACACCAACGGCGGCACGCTGCCTGCGGATGTCGGGCGCATCACGACCGCGGTCATCGACGCGGGCATTCCGGGCGACCACCTTGGCATTCACACCCACAACGATACGGAAAACGCGGTGGCCTGCACACTGGCTGCCGTTGATGCTGGCGCGCGCCAAATCCAAGGCACACTGAACGGTTTGGGCGAACGCTGCGGCAATGCGAACCTAACGGCGTTGATCCCAATCTTGTTGCTCAAAGAACCCTACGCCAGCCAGTTCGAAACAGGCGTCAGCATCGAAGCGCTGGCGAACTTGACCCGCACCAGCCGGATGCTGGACGAAATCCTCAACCGTGTGCCAACCAAACAGGCGGCGTTTGTCGGATCATCAGCCTTTGCACACAAGGCGGGGCTGCACGCCAGCGCGATCCTGAAAGACCCCACAACCTACGAACACGTCGATCCTGGTGTGGTCGGCAATGCGCGCATCATCCCGATGTCGAACCAGGCAGGGCAGTCCAATTTGCGCCGCCGCTTGGCCGATGCAGGGATTGTGGTCGCAGACAAAGACCCCGCATTGGGCCGCATCCTTGATCGCATCAAAACCCGCGAGGCCGAGGGCTACGCCTACGACACCGCGCAAGCCAGTTTTGAATTATTGGCGCGCGATGAATTGGGTCTGTTGCCGAATTTGTTCGAGGTCAAACGCTACCGGGTCACGGTTGAGCGGCGTAAAAACAAGTACGACAAAATGATCAGCCTGTCTGAGGCCGTCGTCGTCGTCAAAGTTGATGGTGAAAAGAAACTGTCGGTCAGTGAATCCATGGATGAAACCGGCAGTGATCGCGGCCCTGTAAACGCATTGGCAAAAGCACTGGCAAAGGACCTTGGCCAGTACCAAGACATGATCGACGACATGCATCTTGTTGATTTTAAAGTCAGAATTACCCAAGGCGGCACCGAGGCTGTGACCCGCGTGATCATCGACAGCGAAGACGGTCAGGGGCGGCGTTGGTCAACTGTAGGCGTCAGCGCAAACATAGTTGATGCGTCATTCGAGGCCTTGTTGGACGGCATTAAATGGAAGCTGATCCGCGATACGACGGCTTAAAAGGCTACTCAAAATGTAACCTTGACGTTACTTGATGTGCGTTCTATGTAACTTGTAGGTTACATGGAGGCTGTCATGGCGTGGTTCATTTTATTTCTTTCGGGTCTTCTTGAGATCGTCTGGGTGTCGGCAATGAAGGCGTCAGACGGGTTCACGAATATAACACCCTCAATCATCACATTTGTGGCGGCGGCGGTCGGGTTTTGGCTGCTGGGCTGGGCCATGCGCGATTTGCCGATGGGCACTGCATATGCCGTCTGGGTCGGGATCGGTGCGGTCGGGGCATTTGTCGTTGGGGTCGTATGGATGCAAGAACCGCTGAGCATTGCCCGCGTCGGCAGTGTTGGTTTGATCGTCGCTGGCATCATCGGCCTGCGTCTAAGTGAAGGGGCATAAGTCATGAAGATTACAGAAGAAAACATCGCAAGCATACGCGGAAACCTGTTGGCGCTGGCGGGTTTGTCCTGCCTCCTTTACGCGGGCATGGCGGTTGCCGCAAACCAGCCTGATCCGTTCTGGTGGTTTGTACCCGGTATGATGGGATTGATCGCGGGGGCGGGCACAACGCTGGCCTTTATGATGGCCACGCCCAACGTGCGCCGCATGGCCAATGATGAACTTTACCAGCAAACAATGCACCGCGCGCAACGACACGCGTTCTGGATTGCGATGGCGCTATATCCGGTTTCCGCAATCGCAGTTGTGGTGTTTGGCCTGCACTGGGATACGATTTTTGCGGTCATGGGCACACTGACGGGGGCGGCGTATTTGTTGTTGCTGACGTACTATGAATGGCGTCAAAAATGAGCACGCTGCGCAATCATCTAAAGGCCTTGCGCGCCCAGCACGGGTTGACCCAAGCAGACCTCGCCGTGGCGGCTGGTGTGTCACGAAAAACCATTAATACCATTGAAAATCAAGTGTTTGTACCATCCACAACGCTCGCGCTGACACTGGCACATGTGCTGGGCGTCAGTGTGCATGACATTTTTGAACTGGACAGAGAATGATCAAACGTATGCTGACTTTTATCGTGACGTCCGCGGGTATCACCGCCTGTATTGCACTGGTTTTGATCGCCTTGGATCGCCCGAAACCGCTGGCACCAACGCAGGGCCTAGATTTCACGAGGGCCACAGGTCAAGATCTAAGCCAAGTGATCGCAACGCAACCTGTCACGATGCGCGATGGGTCGGATTTGGCCGTGCGGATGTACGGCGAAAACAGTGCAGATCGCCCGCTGATCATTCTGGTGCATGGGTCGGGGTGGCATGGCATGCAGTTCGACGGGTTGGCGCGCAATTTGGCCGATACCGCCCGCGTTTTGGTGCCTGATTTACGTGGTCACGGGCTGATGCCTGACCGGCGCGGCGACGTGGATTACATCGGCCAAATGGAAGACGATCTGGCCGATCTGATCGCGTCTCAAGCATTGCCTGACCAGAAAATCGTGATGCTAGGCCATTCATCTGGCGGCGGTTTGGTGGTGCGGTTTGCCGGTGGTGCGGATGCAGCTATGGTTGATCGCGCGATCTTGTTAGCTCCGTTTTTGAAATACAACGCACCCACCACGCGCGCGCAATCGGGGGGCTGGGCGCATACAATGACACGCCGGATTATCGGGCTGTCGATGCTGAATACCTTTGGAATTACAGCGTTAAACGGCTTGCCGATCATTCAATTTAACATGCCGAAATCCGTGATCGATGGGGCCTATGGGCACACGGCAACGACCTCGTATTCGTATCGTTTGAACGCGTCTTTTGCACCGCGCGGTGATTATTTGGCGGATGTCGCGGGTTTGCCGGATTTCACATTGATTGTCGGCGCGCAGGACGAAGCATTTTTTGCCACCCAATACGAACCATTGATGTCTGCGGTGACTGGCAAGGGCCGCTATCTGCTGGTAGAGGGCGTAGGGCATCTGGCAATTGTCGACGCACCCGAAACCTTAGCCGCAATTCAAGAGGACCTCAGTGGACTTTGACAATGATCTGAACGCCTGCGCGGCACTGGTTGAAAAGGGCGATCCTGAGCGGTTTCGCACGGTCATGGCGGCACCTGTTGCGGCGCGGGCCAAGCTGTTTGTGCTGTATGCCTTTAACGTCGAAGTCGCGCGCGCGCCCTGGGTGACCCAAGAGCCGATGATCGCTGAAATGCGCCTGCAATGGTGGCGTGACGCGCTTGAGGAAATCGCGACAAATGCGACCGCGCGCCGGCACGAGGTTGTCACACCTTTGGTCAAATTCATGTCACCTGAAACGGCGGCAATGTTGGATGAACTGGTTGCTGTAAGGCGTTGGGATATTTACAAAGATGCGTTCGAAGACGAGGCGCATTTTGACCGCTACATTGATCAAACCGCAGGGCATTTGATGGTCGCCGCAACCCGTTCCTTGGGCGTTGCTGATGAAAATGTTGTGCGCGATGTGGCCTATGCGGCGGGCATTGCCGCGTGGCTGTGTGCGGTCCCAAAACTAGAGACCGCAAAGCGCGTGCCGCTGTTAGATGGTCGCCCAGAAGGGGTTCGGGAACTGGCCGCAGGTGCCTTGAAACGTTTGCAAAATGCGCGTGCATCTAAGACCAGGATTTCCAAAAATGCACAGCCTGCGTTGTGGCCTGTTGTTGGCGCAGATCAAGTGTTGAACCAAGTGGTGCGTGACCCGATGGCAGTGGCCGAAGGACGTCTTGATACCCGTTCAAAACCGCTGGTTTGGGCCGCGCTGCTGGGGCGTTGGTAGGGCGCTAAGCCACCTGTTCTTTGGGCCGCAGAACCAGCCAGATCAACGCGCCACCTGCCAGCACCAAAAACGGTGCCATCGCGTAATTTACGGCCGCCCACCCCTGAACCGGATCACCGCCAGAACAGTTCATCAAACCGCCCGACGCAAGCGAGGCCAAGGTCACGCCGCCAAACACCAGCAGGTCATTTAGACCCTGCATACGTCCGCGTTCGTGCTGTGAATAGCTGCTGGCCAGCATGGTGGTGGCCCCGATAAAGCCAAAGTTCCAGCCCAAGCCAAGCAACACCAGAGCCACGTAAAAGTTCATAATATCGACGCCCATTAAGGCGACAATTCCAGCGGCACCAAGGATCGCAATGCCAATCCCGACGATCTTTTCAACGCCAAAGCGCGCGATCAAATGACCGGTGAAAAACGACGGCGCGAACATGGCCAACACGTGGCCCATGACGATGTTTGACGCGTCGGCTTTGGTATATCCGCAGCCAATCACCGCCAGCGGGGTCGAGGTCATAACAAGGTTCATCAACGCATACGACACCATCGCGCAGATCACGGCGACGGCAATGCGCGGTGTTGTGATCAGCTCCCAACGACTGCGCCCTTTGGGGCTATCGGCGGTGGGGGCAGGTGGCTTGGGGATGTTGATGAAAAAGAACAACGCCGATCCGATTACGTTCAATGCGATAACCGCAAAGTAGGCGCCCATAAACGGCACAACCAGCGCATCAGAGGTTAGTTTAACCAATTGCGTGCCGATCACAGCCGCGCCTAAACCACCGGCCATAACGTAGGAAATGGCCTTGGGGCGGTAGGCTTCGGATGCGGAATCAGCTGCGGCAAACCGGTAAAAACCTTGCGCCGACATGTAGATACCAGTGAAAAAACTACCAATCAAAAACACCGGAAAACTGCTAAGATACAGGCCATAGGCACAGATCGCAGCACCTGTCGCACCGCCCGCAGCACCCAGCAAAAAACCGACGCGCCGCCCGTAACGCTGCATGATCGCAGACACTGGCGTTGCCGACAGCATCGACCCCAAAACGATCAGTGAAATCGGCAAGGTCGCAAAGCAGATGTTTGATGCCAGCGATTGTCCGGCCAGCCCCCCGATTGTAAAAATCAGTGGCATTTGCGCGCCTAGAAATGCCTGCGCCAACACCAGTATAAATACGTTGCGTTTGGCGAGATCATCATTTGCGGGGGTGTGAATTGCTGCTGTCATGCCCTTGCGATAGCCGTTAGCCTAAGGCTGAGCAAGGGGCGGGACGCTGCTGTTATGAAACTGTTACTGATTGCAGGGATGGGCGAAAGCGTCAGCCTTGCGCGGGATCTGTCGGCGCTAAAGGGTGTCGAGGTGACCTGCGTGAACGAGGGGCGTGCGGTTGCGCGTGCAGCCCCGCCTGTAAAAACCCATGAGGGCGCGTTTGCGGATGATGCCGAATTTGGCGCGTTTTTGCAGGACGAAGGGTTTGAATTTATCGTTGATGCGGCGCATCCGTTTCAGTCAAAACTGGGGCAGGTGGCGGCAACATCCGGCCTGCCGTATCTGCGTGCAACTCGCCCGATCTGGGCCGAAGGGGACGGCGAGGATTGGATCAAAGTTACGACGATGACCGACGCGATTGCGGCTGTTCCGCAGGGCGCGACGCTGTTTGTTGTAACGGGGCGCGGCACGTTGCGACACCTGTCTGATCGTCGCGATGTGACCGTGTATTGCCGTCAGTTGGATCAGCACGATCAAGAATTTCTGCTGGAAAAAGGCAGGTTCATTTTCGGGAATGGTCCTTTTGAAACCGCCGATGAAATCGCATTGTTTCAAATGCTTGGCGTCGACACCGTGCTGCTGCGCAATTCTGGCAGTGTTGCAGGGGCAAGCAAGCTGGACGCCGCGCGCGCCTGCAACATTCGTATCGTGATGATCGAACCACCGGCGCTAGAAATCGCGCCGGATCAGGTGCTAGATATCGCCGACATTCCTGAAAGGGTGCGCATTTATGCAGATCATCGAAACTGACGCTGATGTCGCGACCGGGGCGGCGTGGTTGGCGCAAACCTGTCCGCGTATGGCTGTCGCTTTGGCTGAAATCGGGCCATTGCCGCTGCGCCGTCGCCCCGACGGGTTTGCCCATTTGCTAAGTGCGATTATCAGCCAACAAGTGTCTGTGGCATCAGCGCGGGCGATCTGGAAACGGATGGAGGATCTGGGTTTAACCAACGAGGCCGCAGTTCTCGCCGCAGGTGATGATGGCTTGCGCGCCGCCGGTTTAAGCCGCCAGAAAATCGCGTATTCACAAGCGCTTGCCGCGGCCAACATCGACTACGTGGCCTTGCGCACAGTCCCCGACGCTGAGGTCATAAAAACGCTAACAGCCGTCAAAGGCATTGGCGTTTGGACCGCAGAAATTTACGCGATGTTCTCGCTTGGGCGACCGGATGTGTTTGCGCCCGGGGATCTTGCGCTAAAGGTTGCGGCCCAAGGTTTGTACGATTTGCCAGAACGCCCGACAGAAAAACAACTGCGCGCCCAATCACTTGCATGGTCACCGTGGCGGTCGGTTGCGGCCCGCGCGCTGTTTGCGTACTACCATATTGTTAAAGGTAGGGATGGGATCACATGACACGTATTTTAACGTCCGAGCGGCGCGAACCAGTTTCAGGCGAAGTTCGATCAATCGTTGTATTTGTCCACGGATACGGGGCCAATGGCGCGGATTTGTTGGGCCTTGCGGACCCGTTGGGTGAACATTTGCCCGACACGTTGTTTGTGTCCCCTGACGCGCCTGAATCGATTCCCGGCATGCCAAACGGCAAACAGTGGTTCCCGATCCCGTGGATCGACGGGTCATCCGAAGAAGAAGCAGAGCGCGGCCTGAACGCAGCGGTCGAAGATTTCAACGCCTTCCTTGATGCGCTGATGGTCGACGAAGACGTGCTGCCCGAACAGGTTGTGTTGTTCGGCTTTTCCCAAGGATCGATGATGTCCCTGCACGTGGCCCCGCGCCGCGACGATGAACTTGCTGGTGTGATTGCGTTTTCGGGCCGTTTGTTGCGCCCTGATCTGTTGGCAGACGAAGTTGTCGTACGCCCGCAAATCTTGCTGGTTCATGGCGATCAAGACGACGTGGTGCCGCCGCAATCGCTACAAGAGGCGGCAGAAGCGTTGCAAGAAGCCGGCTGGAAAGACGTGTTTGCCCACGTGATGAAGGGCACAGGCCACGGCATTGCGCCCGACGGCCTCAGCGTTGCACTGGCGTTCATGCGCGATAAACTGAGCCTCTAAGCGCCGTATCTGTTCACAAAACATGCAGTCAAATCCGCTAAGGGTTTGATCCATAAAGACAGTCAGGCACAGGATTTATTGATCTTTGGCCTGCGCGCGCTATGGCACATGTTGTCATAAATCTTACACTTGTCACCTGCAAACCACGAGATATAGTCAAAGGGACGGGATCGAACGCTCCACTGTCGATCTTTTGTTAGACGCGAGGGCACAGTCACTATGGACGGCGACTTTCGAACTGAATTTGTACGCGAAGCAGGCGCGCTAAAACATCATCCTGCATTGGTTTTGAACGCGGATTACCGCCCGCTCAGTTACTATCCGCTGTCGCTTTGGTCATGGCAGGATGCGGTTAAGGCCGCGTGGCTGGACCGCGTTGATATCGTGGCGGAATACGATCAAGTCGTTTCAAGCCCGAGCACGAAAATCAGAATACCGTCAGTTGTTGTGCTGAAGGATTACGTCAAACCGCAAAAACGGGTGGCATTCACGCGGTTCAATTTGTTCCTGCGGGATGAATTTCGCTGCCAGTATTGCGGTGCGCGCGGTGATCTGACGTTTGATCATGTGGTGCCGCGGGCCTCGGGTGGGGTGACAAGTTGGCAAAATGTGGTTGCGGCCTGTTCGCCCTGTAATCTGAAAAAAGGCGCGCGGGCGTTGCACCGCACTGGCATGGGGTTGCGCAAATCACCGCGCCAACCGGCGGCTGGCGAATTGATGAACTTGGGGCGCAAATTTCCACCCAACCATTTACACGACAGTTGGATGGATTTTCTGTATTGGGACGCAGAACTCGAGGCGTAGTTTGCGAATTTACTTCGCACGATCCAGCATGCCGAACAGATCGCGTGGGTCATCAGGATCGGCCAGCAAATCAAGCGGGTGGAACAAGTCCGTGCCTTTGATTTGGTCACGCACGTAGCGCAGGGCGGAAAAATCCTCGATCGCAAAACCGACACTGTCGAACAGCGTGATCTGCTGTTCTGACGTGCGCCCGTCAGCTTGCCCCGTCATGACCTGCCACAATTCGGTAACGGGGTGGTCGGCTGGCAATTGCTGAATTTCGCCCTCAACGCGGGTTTGATCGGGAAATTCCACAAAGATATCAGCGCGGTGCAGGATTGCTTCGGCCAATTCCGTCTTGCCCGGGCAATCGCCGCCAATGGCGTTGATGTGCACGCCCGCGCCGACCATGTTGTCGGTCAGAATGGTCGCGTATTGTTTGTCAGCGGTGCAGGTGGTGATGATTTGCGCGCCGGTCATCGCGTCTTGGGCCGTGGTGCAGGACGTCACATTCAGGCCCGCAGCGGTCAGGTTGGCAGCACATTTTGCAGTCGCGGCAGGGTCAATATCGTACAAACGCACGTCGTTGATACCGACAATTGCCTGCATCGCGATCGCTTGAAATTCAGACTGCGCGCCATTGCCGACAATTGCCATACAGGTCGCGTTTTTCGGGGCAAGCAGCTTGGCCATTGTGGCTGATGTGGCGGCGGTGCGCAGGGCGGTCAGCAACGTCATTTCAGACAACAACACAGGATAACCTGTTGATACATCTGCCAAAAGACCAAACGCCACAACAGTCTGCAAACCGTCGTTGGTATTTTTCGGGTGGCAGTTCACGTATTTAAATCCGTAGTCTTCGCCGTCAGATGTTGGCATCAATTCCATAACGCCGTCTTCAGTGTGGCTGCCAATGCGCGCGGTTTTGTCGAACAGTTCCCAGCGTTTGAAATCGTGGTCGATGTAGGCGGCGATGCCTTTTAGCATGTCGCGCAAACCGATGTGGTGCACCAGTTTCATCATGTGATCGACAGAAACAAATGGCACGAGCGCTTTGTCTGATGGGGTCAATTTGGTCACGGTTAAAGTCCTTTATGCAAATGCGCGGGTGGGGCGGTCGAACACTTTG
>JBLHSG010000033.1:0-45916 GCA_047626725.1 Ascidiaceihabitans sp. | reverse complement strand
TGACCGCGGCCGTCCCCAGACCAGAGCGCTGTTCGCGCAAATAGTCAAAGTCCATGATCGCGTCTTTCATCTCGGCTCCGGGGATCATCGGAACAGACGACCCACCCGGAATAACCGCTTTTAGGTTGCCCCAGCCACCACGAATACCGCCGCAATGCGTTTCAATCAGCTCTTGAAACCCAATCGACATTGCCTCTTCGACGACACACGGATTGTTCACGTGACCCGAGATCGCAAACAGCTTTGTTCCGGCGTTGTTCGGACGACCAAAGCTGCTGAACCAATCGGCACCGCGACGCAAAATGGTCGGAACAACGGCAATCGATTCGACGTTATTCACGGTTGTCGGGCAGCCATACAGACCAGCGCCCGCAGGGAATGGTGGCTTCATGCGCGGCATGCCTTTTTTGCCTTCAAGGCTTTCTAGCAATGCAGTTTCTTCGCCGCAAATATACGCGCCTGCCCCGTGGTGCAGGTAAATGTCGAAATCCCAGCCAGATTTGCAGGCGTTTTTGCCGACCAGACCCGCGTCATAAGCCTCATCGATGGCGGCTTGCAGCGCTTCCTTTTCGCGGATGTATTCGCCGCGAATATAGATGTAGCACGCGTTGGCCTGCATCGCGAAGGACGCGATCAAGCACCCTTCGATCAGTGTATGCGGGTCATGGCGCATAATTTCGCGGTCTTTGCAGGTGCCCGGTTCGGATTCATCCGCGTTGACCACCAGATAGGATGGGCGGCCGTCGCTTTCTTTGGGCATAAACGACCACTTCAGGCCGGTCGGAAAACCAGCGCCACCACGGCCGCGCAAGCCTGAATTCTTCATCTCGTCAATGATCCAGCTCCGACCTTTTTTGATCATCTTGGCTGTGCCATCCCAATGGCCGCGCGCCTTTGCGCCCGCCAATGTACGATCATGCATGCCGTAAATGTTGGTAAAGATCCGGTCTTTGTCCTGAAGCATCGAGTTAGCCTTTGTCCTTCTGGCGGGTCCGCCAGATGTTGAATACGATCCAGAGTGCAAAGCCAAAGCCGGCCAGCACCGCGAGGTCAAAAAAGGCACGTGTCCGGTTGGACCAGCCAAAATAATTGCCCGCGAGGTTAACGCAGAGCCAGAACACACCCAAGCCAGCGATTAGCAACGACGAGCGTTGACCTGCTTTTGTGGTTTTGTCCGGGCTCTGCTTCATTACTTAACGGCGTTTAGTAAACGCCACCTTTCTTCACTTTTTTCGAAAACTCAGTGGTGCCGCCCTTGGCCAAAACCTTGGCCTGCTTGGTCCACTCGTCACGTTCGATACGACCTTTGAATTTCAGACGGTCATCGACCCACTGAATTTCTTTCTTGCGCCATCCAGCAACCTGATCGAAGTGGTAAAAGCCCAATTCATTCAAGACTTTTTCCAAACCTGGGCCAACGCCTTTGATTTGTTTCAGATCGTCAGCACCACTTGCGCGGGCCTTCTTAAGCAAAGCCGGTTTGCCATCTGCAGCCACTGG
Source organism: Ascidiaceihabitans sp. (assembly GCA_047626725.1). Lineage (GTDB taxonomy): Bacteria > Pseudomonadota > Alphaproteobacteria > Rhodobacterales > Rhodobacteraceae > Ascidiaceihabitans. The sequence goes on along the minus strand of JBLHSG010000033.1, from coordinate 44,416 downwards.
TTTTGCAGCCGCTTTAGGGGCCGCAGCTTTTGCAGCTGTTTTTGGTGTAGCCTTTGGTGCAGCCGCTTTGGGAGCAGCCGTTTTTGCCGCAGCTTTTGGAGCCGCTGTTTTCGCAGCAGGCGCTTTTGCAGCAGTCGCTTTAGCAGGTGCTTTCGCAGCTTTGGCTGGTGCCTTCTTCGGACTGGCGGTTTTGGCATCTGCTGTTGCTGTTGCACCGGCAGCTTTTGTCGTTGCAGCCTTGGCTTTTGCAGCTTTGGGCGCAGCCGCTTTTGGTGCTGCAGCCTTCTTTGCTGGTGCTTTTTTAGCAGCAGCTTTCTTTGGCGCGGCTTTTACTGGTACAGCGTCTGCTGGTTTTTCGTACTTCCAGTCACCCTTGCGGTCAGACAATTCTTGCGTGCCTTTCAAGGCCGCCGACGGCTTAACCGCAGCAGTTTTCGCAGTCGCACCCAAATCATCAGACGCGCCGCCACCGGCTAGCGTATCATCACCGGCACCGCCAGAAATGTCAGCACCGCCTGCCCCGCCCATCAAGGACGAAGGCGCTGTCGAAGTTGCGGCATCCGCATTTGTCGCCTGCGCACGTGCCAAAGGTGTTTGACCGGCATCTACAGTGTTTTCATTTGCGGCTGGCAATGATTTACACAGCAACCACTGCAGCAACGCGCCGCCGATAATCAAAATCAGTGCGCCGACAAACAAACCTTGCCAAAAGCCCCAATCGCCCATCATCCACAAAAGCACAGCTGCGAGCAGTCCTGCCAATGCGGCCACGATCCAGCACGTCATTGCGCAGCTGGCGTTCCTTGATGAATTGTTCATGTCTTGTCCCTCTTCCATTCAGAAGTTCTGTTGGTTTTTTATTATTTCTTATAGATACCGTCTTTTTTGGCGCGTTGGGAAAATTCTGTATCTTCGCCCGCAGCGAGTGATTTTGCTTGATCGACCCAAGCATCGCGGCTTACGCGGCCTTTGAACCCTTCAAGGTTCTGATCGACCCATGCAACTTCATCGGCGCTCCACTTGGAAACTTGGTCAAAGTGGAAAAAGCCCAAGCCATGCAGCAAGCCTTCCATTTTTGGACCAACACCTTTGATCAGTTTTAGATCATCGGCACCAGATTTGCGCGGTGCTTTCATTGTGCGGGGTTTTTTACCTGGCGCGATAGGGCCAGTGGTCGTGGCGACTGATGCCGCAGAAGGTTTTGGTTTGGCAATTGATTTTGCCTCGGATGCGGGTGTCTTGCTGACCGGTTTAGGCGCAGCCTTTTTCGGTGCAGTTTTAGCTTTGGCCGCAGGTTTTTTAGGCGAATTTGCCGCCTTACCTTGCCACGGTGCAAGCAGCGGAACTTCGGTTCCGTCAATCCGTTTAATGGTGTCACCAATATCGGTGGCAAGCTGCACAGACGCATTATACTGGGTTTTGCCGCTGTCGTGTTCGGTCAAGCTGGTCAAACCACCAAGAGGTTCCGCAGCATAACGGCCGTTTTGCGGGCCCGGCGTCGGGACTTTACCATCAGCCATTTCGTCGATGATTTCACCAAAACGCGCAGCTGTCAGATCTTCGTAATAGTCCTTGCCGATTTGGGCCATTGGCGCATTCGAACAGGACCCAAGGCATTCGACCTCTTCCCATGAAAAATTACCGTCTGCGGACAACTCGTGCGGTTTCGCGGCAATTTTATCTTTGCAGACAGAAATCAAATCTTCTGCGCCACAAATCATGCAAGACGTCGTGCCACACACCTGAATGTGAGCAATCGCGCCAACCGGCTGCAACTGGAACATAAAGTAGAACGACGCGACCTCGAGACCGCGAATAAAGGCGAGGCCAAGCATTTCGGAAACATGTTCAATCGCCGGACGGGTCAACCAGCCTTCTTGTTCTTGCGCACGCCAAAACAGCGGAATGATCGCTGACGCCTGACGCCCCTCAGGGTATTTTGTAATCTGCGCTTCGGCCCAAGCCTGATTGGCGGGCGTGAAAGCAAAGGATGCGGGTTGTTCTTTTGAGAGGCGACGGAGCATTAAGTCAGACCTTGCGTTGCGCGGAAAATACAGAATTTACCGGCGGCGTTTTTGTGAGCGAGATGGGATTGGATCAGGCGTGACATCAGCGGTCGATCTCCCCGAAGACAACGTCCATCGTGCCGATGATCGCTGCGACATCGGCCAATTGGTGACCTTTTGAAATGTGATCCATTGCCTGCAAATGCAGGAAACCCGGTGCGCGAATTTTGGTGCGATATGGTTTGTTGGACCCGTCAGACACCAGATAAACGCCAAATTCACCTTTGGGCGCTTCGACCGCGACATAGATTTCGCCGGCTGGCACATGGAACCCTTCAGTGTATAGCTTGAAGTGGTGGATCAAGCTTTCCATCGAGGTTTTCATGTCAGAACGGCTGGGCGGTGTGATTTTGCCGCGCGCCAGAATATCACCGGGCGTTTCGCGCAGTTTGACGATCGCCTGTTTGATGATCGAAGTTGACTGACGCATTTCTTCCATGCGGCAAAGGTAACGGTCATAGCAGTCGCCGTTTTTACCAACCGGAATTTGAAAATCGAATTCGTCGTAGCATTCGTAAGGCTGCGAGCGGCGTAAATCCCACGCAAAACCGGACCCGCGCACCATCACACCGGAAAAACCAAAGTCCAGAATGTCTTGTTCTGTGACCACGCCGATGTCGCAATTGCGCTGTTTGAAAATGCGGTTTTCGGTCAGCAGGCCGTCGATGTCACCCAACATTTCAGGGAATTCATTGGCCCATGTTTCGATGTCATCCAACAGCGCATCGGTCAAATCCTGATGCACGCCGCCGGGACGGAAATAGGCTGCGTGCAAACGTGCGCCCGAGGCCCGTTCGTAAAAGATCATCAGTTTTTCGCGTTCTTCAAACCCCCAAAGCGGCGGGGTTAGTGCGCCCACGTCCAAGGCTTGGGTCGTCACGTTCAACAGGTGGTTCAACACCCGACCGATTTCGCAGAACAAAACACGGATCAAAGATGCGCGGCGGGGTACTTCGACGCCTGTCAGCTTTTCGATCGCCAAGCACCAAGCGTGTTCCTGGTTCATCGGTGCCACGTAATCGAGGCGGTCGAAATACGGCAGGTTTTGCAAATACGTGCGTGATTCCATCAGCTTTTCAGTGCCACGGTGCAGCAAGCCGATGTGCGGATCGCAGCGTTCAACAACTTCGCCGTCGAGTTCCAAAACCAGACGCAAAACACCGTGGGCTGCAGGATGCTGCGGGCCAAAGTTGATGTTGAAATTGCGGATTTTCTGTTCGCCGGTCAGGGCGTCAGTCGATCCATCATCGTAAGTGTTCGTGCGAATGTCGCCGTCCATCATGATTTCCCCCCAGACTTTCCACCCAGACACGTACCCAGAAAAGGCTTCAAGTCTTTGAAAGATAAGTCGTTTTGATACCGGTTCACTAAAGCAAACGAAGCTTTAGTGGCTGTTGCATTTTTAAAAACCTGTGCTGTTGCTAACAAAGCTATCCCTGCCGCCGAAAGCTCAAGCAATTCAATTAGGATAGGAACCATCAGCGTTTCTCCAACTCTTGCAGCTTGATCGACATCCACCACAGCAGCGCCACGACGCCGACAGGAAGCACAGCCACAGCCGCCCAGTATTTATTGATGCCAAAGAACGGCAACAGCTTGATCAAAGGAATGATCGTTAGCGCAGAAATTGCGAGCCACCAAAATCCACTCATGAGAACACCTCAGGTAAAACATCCGGTGTGACAGGGTCTCTAAACGCAATCACCCATAGCAGGATGATAAACGCAAAACCTCCGATACCAGGAATGAACCCCAAACAGCTTAGCCATTTTGACACACCAAATTGTGGCAATAGCCGCCACAGCGGAACAACCCAAATCAGTGAGACAAAGACCAATATTACGAAGGCAGGCAAGCCGGTGAATTGCATTATTTTGCAGCCTCGTCTTTTTTCTCGTCCCCGGGCAGGATGTATTCGGCACCTTCCCATGGGCTCATGAAATCGAACTGGCGGTATTCCTGAACCAAGCTGACGGGTTCATAAATGACCCGTTTTTGTGCCTCGTCATAACGAACTTCGGTGTAGCCGGTTGTCGGGAAATCTTTGCGCAGCGGATAGCCGCGAAACCCGTAGTCGGTCAGGATGCGGCGCAAATCCGGATGGCCGGAAAACAGAATGCCGAACATGTCGAACACTTCGCGTTCAAACCAGTTGGCGGATGGGTGGACTTCGCAGATTGAGGGCACCATTTGATCCTCGCGCACAGACAGGCGCAGGCGGATGCGGTGGTTTTGGTACATCGACAAGAAGTGGTAGACCACATCGAACCGTTTGGCGCGGCCCACATAATCAACAGCCGTGATATCCACGAGACTGGAAAATTTGCAGGTCGAGTCTGTTTTCAAAAATTCGACAAGTCCGGCGATGTTGGCCGGTGCCACATCGACGTTCAATTCGTCGTGGGTGATGTCCCACGCCAGCACGCAATCGGGGCGTTTTGCCTCAATGTAGCTGCCGAGTTCTTTGAGTGCTTCGGTCATGATCGGCCCCTATCGAACGATTGTGCCAGTGCGGCGCATTTTGCGTTGCAACTGCATGATGCCGTACAACAATGCCTCTGCCGTTGGGGGGCAGCCGGGCACGTAAATGTCGACCGGAACGATGCGGTCACAGCCGCGTACAACCGAATAGCTGTAGTGGTAATAGCCGCCGCCATTGGCGCATGACCCCATCGAAATCACATAGCGTGGTTCCGGCATCTGGTCGTAAACCTTGCGCAGGGCGGGCGCCATTTTGTTGGTCAGTGTACCGGCCACAATCATCAGGTCAGACTGACGCGGGGACGCGCGCGGCGCAGTGCCGAACCGTTCCAGATCATAACGCGGCATCGACGTGTGCATCATTTCGACCGCACAGCACGCCAGACCAAAGGTCATCCAGTGCAACGATCCTGTGCGCGCCCAGTTGATCAGATCCTCGGTCGAGGTCAGAAGAAAGCCCTTGTCCTGCAATTCTGCATTCAAGCCTTGAGTTGCAACCTCGCGGTCGCCCCCTGCTGTGGCTGCTACTGCCATTCCAGCGCTCCCTTTTTCCACTCATATGCAAAGCCGGCGGTCAGCACGGCCAAGAAAACCATCATTGACCAGAAACCCGCCATGCTGACGTCCTTAAAGGCCACGGCCCAAGGGAACAAAAACGCGATTTCCAGATCGAAAATAATGAACAAAATCGACACCAGATAAAACCGGACATCGAATTTCATCCGCGCATCATCAAATGCGTTAAATCCACATTCGTAGGCTGATACCTTTTCAGGATCCGGATTGCGCACAGCAATCACAGCGGCAGCTAGAATGAGGGCAAGACCGAGGCCGATGGCAACGGCCAGAAAAACGAGAATGGGGAGGTACTCCCGCAACATCTCTTCCATGATGGCTCCTTTGTCTCGCGCATGTCCCAAATGGGGGGCGTTTTGCCCGCGCGTCCAAGTGGCGAAGTTGACGAACATGGGTTTAGCCCTGTGACTTGTCAGGGTCAACCAACACCCACAGGTTTTCGTATGATCCACGCACTAATGCCGCACTAGTGCATCACAAGTTCAAAAACAGTTAAAACGTCCATTTCGTGTGGAATATTTTTTCCTGCCCTCTCAATATTTTGTACAGGGTGCCCCCCAGAATGCCTGCATATGGTCGGTGTCTGATTCTGGCAGGATCATGATTGGCTTTTGGCCCTATAGCGCGTTTGTAATGCACCATAGCATAATTATACCAAAAAAGGAGTGATCTCATGTGTAATCCGTCTGCCACTGGCGCCGCCTCCGGAACTGCGCCGGGAACTGCAATCGGAACAACCCAAATCGAAAACGCGCGCACCCGTGTGACCGAGTGGCGATTTCCCAAGCGCGGCGACAACACCGGCTGGCATCGGCATGACTTTGATTACGTGGTGATCCCGCTGTTTGACGGCCAGCTGGAAATCGTGGACGCGAACGGGAACCGGACCTTGGCTGACATGAAAACCGGCGTGCCGTATTTTCGCGAACTTGGTGTCGAACACGATGTGATCAACGCAAATGATTTTGAATGCGCTTTTACCGAGGTCGAATTTCTAGAGGCACCCCTGCCCTAAAGCATCCACGCCGCGCGACGTTTGTCAAAAAACGCACCAATGCCTTCGGCCGCTTCATCCGTTTCCCAACGGGACTTCAGCGCGTCGATGGTCATGGCAATTGTGTCCTCACCGATGTGTGGACCGAGCGCGCGCGCCAATGCCTTGGCCGACGCAACAGCACCGGGGGCGCAGGACAAATACGGTACAACTTCGGCCTCGATCGCGGCGGCCAAATCATCCGCAGGCACAGCGCACGCGAGCAGGCCCAGATCGACAGCCTCAGCCGCCCCAAACAGACGCGCAGACATGAACACGCGCCGCGCCCGCCCCTCGCCCATGCGCGCAATAATGTAGGGGCCGATGGTGGCAGGAATGATACCAAGGCGGGTTTCGGTAAAGCCCATTTTCAAGGTATCCACCCCGATCGCCACATCACAGACCGACGCCATGCCAACACCGCCGCCAAACGCATTGCCTTGCAACGCACCAATCAACGGCTTTGGCATCGTGTTCATCGCTTGCAACATATGCGCAAGCTTTGCCGCCTCGCGCCCACGGGTGTCCGCATCGGCCGCCATTTGTTCCTGCATCCAACTCAGGTCCCCACCCGCGCAGAAACTTCGCCCCGCGCCGGTCAGAACCACGACGCGCACGCCATCATCAACACCCAAATCATGCGCGACTTGGGTCAAATCCGCCAACATCTGCGCCGACAACGCGTTGTGTTTTTCCGCACGGTTCATCGTCAGGGTGGCGACGCCGCGCGCGTCCACATCAACGGTCAAAGTCTCATACATGTGTGTGTCCTAACCCCGCATCGCGCGGGCCATTTCGGCAGCTTTTGCAATTATATCAGCGTCCAAACCGGTCTCGTACCCCAGTCGGGACAGATGCGCGGCGACGGTTTCGGTGGCTATATTGCCCGCGGCACCCGGCGCAAACGGGCATCCGCCCAAACCGCCCACAGCCGCATCAAACACCCGCACACCCAACGCAAGGGAGGCATCGATGTTGTCCATCGCGCGGCCATTTGTGTCATGGTAATGCCCTGCCAATCGACCCACAGGCACCACATCGCGCACCGCCATCAACATGCGTGCGATGGTGTCCGGCGTGCCCGCGCCAATCGTGTCACCCAAGGACACCTCGTAACAGCCCATCGCAAACAAACGGTCCGCCACATACGCGACTTTGGCCGGATCAACCGCGCCGTCATAGGGGCATGCCACGACGCACGACACGTAGCCGCGCACCGGCAAATCGATTACCCGCGCCGCTTCGATTACAGGGGCAAAGCGGTCTAGCGTTTCCTCGATTGTGGCGTTCACATTGGCCTTGGAAAACCCTTCGGACGCAGATCCGAACACCGCTATTTCATCGGCACCTGCCGCGCGTGCATCCTCGAATCCACGCATGTTTGGCGTTAACGCGGCATACCGCACGCCCGCCATCCGCGTGATTCCCGCCAGCACATCGCCACTGCCCGCCATTTGCGGCACCCATTTGGGCGACACGAAACTGGCACACTCAATGCGTTTGAAACCTGCAGAACTCAGCACATCAACCAGCGCAATTTTTTCCGACACCGGAATGTCGCGCGCTTCATTTTGTAGACCGTCGCGGGGGCCGACTTCGAAAATTTCGACCTGCTGTGAGACCTGTTCTGCCATTGTGTTTCTCTCCTAGGTGATGTCCCACGGCGCAAAGAAATCTTGCGGGAACAATCGTTGATCGGCGTTTGGAAGGCTGGCCTTGAACGCAGCGCGCGTTGTCAGCCGATCGAACCACGCCGCTGTGCGCGGATAGTCATCCAGTGTCGCAAAAAACCGCGCCATATAGACTGCTTGTCCGACCGAAATATCGGCGGCACTGAACCCGTCCGTCAAAAGATACTGCGCGCCCGCCCCCAGCGCGGTCAAGCGTGCCTCGATGGCGGCGTAACATTTTGCGATGCGCGCCGCCTCGAGTTTCATCACGATGGGGCTGCGCATGTGGTCCTCGCGCAGGGCGATATGCTGTTGGGTCAGGGCGGCGGTGTGTTGGCTGATGGTTTCGGCAAAATGCACCCAGATCAGCCAATCGGCGCGTTCAACATGCCCCGCAAGACGGCCCAGTACATCAGGGCTAAAGCGTTCGCACAAAACCTCGGTAATCGCACCGGTTTCAAAGATCGACTGGCCATCAATATCCAACGCGGGCACACGCCCCGCCATGGAACGGGCCAAATAATCTGGATCACGCAGATTTTTGCCAAACGCGTGGGTGACCACGTCGAATTTAATGCCCAATTCGTGCAGCAGCCAAAGCGACCGCATGGACCGTGTTTGCGGGCAGTGATGCAGCGTGATCATGCGTCGGGCTCCAGTCGGATCAATGCAGCCCCTGCTTCGACTTGATCGCCATCTGCGGTCAGGACTTCGGCCACAACGCCGTCGCGCGCGGCGATCATTGCGTGTTCCATTTTCATGGCTTCCAATACGGCCAAGCGATCGCCAGCTTTGACCGCCTGCCCCGCCTTGGCCATCACAGCCTTTACCAAACCCGGCATCGGCGCGACGATCACGTTGCCATCGCCGATGGTTTGGCTGGCGCGCTGCAAAGGATCGACGTGTTCGAACACAATGCCGTAGGTCGCGAACACGGTGATGGTTGGACCCGCTTGCACGGTGGTTGGGGCCGGTTGCCCATCGATCATCCAAGTGCCGCCAATGCGTTTGGCCACCACCGCGTTATCGCCAACTGTCCAGTGCTGTTGATGGGCGGATACAACTTCGACCGATAGGGTTTGATCTGTGTCGCCTTGGGTCAAAACCACGGACTGGCGCAGCGGCTGCCACAGAGTAAATCCGGCCTCTGCCGTTTCTTGATCCAAACCCAACGCCTGCATGCCAGCACGGGCCCAAAGTGCTGCTGTAACTTCAGCTTGGGCCGTTAAATCGGTCAAATCACGCGCGATCAGACCCGTATCAACGTCACCTTTGCCAAAACCTGTGTGCCCCGCAAGCGCACCTAAAAACGCAAGGTTCGTTGTGGTGCCGGCAACTTGGGTTTGGCGCAAAGCCGCGGACAGACGGGCCAAGGCCACATCACGCGTCGGCCCATGCACGATTACTTTGGCAATCATCGGGTCATAAAACGGGCTGATCGTGTCCCCTGCCCGCACGCCGCTGTCAGAGCGCGCATTTTCAGGGAATGACAAATGGGTCAGCGTACCGGTGGCGGGCAAAAATCCAGCGGGCACGTCTTCGGCGTACAAACGCGCCTCAAAGGCATGACCGTTGATTGTCAGGTCCCCTTGGGCGCAGGGCAAATCGCTGCCAGCCGCCACACGCAACTGCCATTCGACCAGATCAATGCCGGTGATCAATTCGGTCACGGGGTGTTCGACCTGAAGGCGCGTGTTCATTTCCATAAAGAAAAATTTGTCAGCCTGAAGCCCGTCTGATCCGTCGACGATAAATTCGACTGTGCCTGCACCTTTGTACCCGATTGCCTCGGCTGCGCGCACGGCTGCATTGCCCATGGCGTCACGCATGGCTTGGGGCATGTCGGGCGCCGGGGCTTCTTCGATCACCTTTTGGTGGCGGCGTTGCAGGGAACAATCGCGTTCAAACAAATGCAGCGCGCGGGTGCCATCGCCGAACACCTGTACTTCGATGTGGCGCGGTTTGGTCACGAATTTCTCGACCAATACGTCTGCGTTGCCAAAGGCGGTCTTTGCCTCTGATCGTGCTGAGGCCAACGCGTCTGCGAATTCTGCTGGTGCCTCGACCAATCGCATGCCTTTGCCGCCGCCGCCTGCAACTGCTTTGATCAAAACCGGATAGCCGATTTTGTCTGCCTCGCGGGCCAACACTGCGTCGTCCTGATCCGCGCCGTGATAGCCGGGCACGACTGGCACGCCTGCCTCGATCATCAACGCCTTGGCCGCATCTTTTAGACCCATCGCGCGGATCGCATCAGATGACGGGCCGATAAATGTCAGACCTGCGGCCTCGACGGCATCAACAAACTCAGGGTTTTCAGACAGAAATCCGTAACCTGGATGGATCGCCTGCGCGCCAGTGTCCAAGGCCGCCTGAATAATCACATCGCCGCGCAAATAGCTGTCAGCCGGGGCATTGCCGCCAATGCGAACGGCCAGATCCGCCATCTGAACGTGCTTGGCCCCCGCATCGACATCCGAATACACCGCGACACAGGACACGCCCATGTCACGCGCGGTTTCAATCACGCGGCAGGCAATTTCGCCTCGATTGGCAATCAAAATCCGGTCAAACATGTGAAAATCCTTTGGTAAATTTGCCCGCCAAAACGAACGATCTAAACGCGGCGCACGTCACGAGGCTTGTATCCCGCGCACCGGAAACGCCTCGATGATTTGCGTGGCTTGCGCCGCCATTTGTTCGACCTGAGCGCGCGTGACTTCGATGGACAGGCCATAGATGTCTTCGTCGTCATTCACGTCAGGGGTCAGTTCAACATCCATCGAAAACATGTCAGGCCCGTCACTGCGCGCCAGACACACATCCACCTGCGGCTCCAAACTGACCAAATAGGCATGCCGCCCTTCGCCGGACAAAAGTTCCGCAGTTTCGTCCATGAATTCAAAGATATCGGTGGTCATCAGACAGGGCGCGCTGAATTTAACGTCGCCCTGATCTGTGGTGCATTTCACATCCAGAACCAGCCAGTTGGCCTTGTAAAAATCCTTGGATTCCTCGTCTGCATACCCGGTCACACTTAGGGTTAGCGGACCCATTACAAATTCATTCATTGCCCAAAATCCCATTGATTGCCGTGATTGCGCCATGCGCTGTTTTTTGATCGAACTTTGCTGTGTCCATTAACCTTTTCGGGTGATTTAAGTGGCCCACCCCGACCGTTTTCAAAGCACACCATCACATGCGGAACACGCCAAAGCGTGTCTCTTCGATCGGGGCATTTAGCGCAGCAGACAGGCTCAAAAACAGCACATCGCGGGTTTTGCGCGGGTCGATAACACCGTCATCCCAAAGGCGCGCGGACGCATACAATGGATGTGATTGTTCCTCGAACATGTCGATTGTAGGCTGTTTGAACGCGGCCTCTTCTTGGGCTGACCACGCCTCTCCGCGCCGTTCCATTCCGTCGCGTTTGACCGTGGCTAAAACGCCTGCAGCCTGCGCGCCGCCCATCACGCCAATGCGTGAATTGGGCCACGACCACATGAACCGCGGGGAATAGGCGCGCCCCGACATGCCGTAGTTTCCAGCCCCGAATGACCCGCCGACAATCATCGTGATTTTAGGCACCGATGTGGTCGCAACCGCTGTCACCATTTTGGCCCCATGGCGCGCAATACCTTCGTTTTCATACTTGCGACCCACCATAAATCCGGTGATATTTTGCAAGAAAACCAGTGGGATACGCCGTTGCGAGCATAATTCGACAAAATGCGCGCCTTTTTGTGCCGCTTCGGAAAACAGCACACCATTGTTGGCGATAATCCCGATGGGGCAGCCCTTGAGATGGGCAAATCCGGTCACCAAAGTTTCGCCAAAGCGCGGCTTGAATTCATCAAAACGTGAACCGTCGACAACACGCATGATCACCTCGCGAATATCATAAGGTTGACGGGTGTCAGACGGAACAATGCCCAGCAATTCGGCAGGGTCGTAGGCCGGTTCTTCGGGCGTTTCCCACTGCACAGTTGTCGGTTTGGAACGGTTCAAATAGCTAACGGCACGGCGCGCGAGGGCCAGTGCGTGCGCGTCATCTTCAGCCAAATAATCGGCGACACCGGACAGGCGCGTGTGCACATCACCGCCACCCAAATCCTCGGCGCTGACAACCTCACCTGTGGCGGCCTTGACCAGCGGCGGACCGGCTAGAAAAATCGTCCCCTGTTCCTTAACAATAATCGTCACATCGGACATCGCGGGCACATACGCGCCGCCCGCCGTACACGACCCCATGACCACAGCGATCTGCGGAATACCCTTGGCGCTCATCTGTGCTTGGTTGTAGAAAATCCTGCCAAAATGGTCGCGATCAGGAAATACTTCGTCCTGATTGGGCAGGTTCGCACCGCCACTATCAACCAGATAAATACACGGCAAATTGTTCTGTTCCGCAATTTCCTGCGCGCGCAGATGTTTCTTGACGGTCATCGGATAATAGGTGCCGCCTTTGACCGTGGCGTCGTTGCAAATCACCATACATTCATGGCCTTGCACACGGCCAATGCCCGCAATCACACCGGCACAAGGCGCCGCCCCATCATACATATTATGGGCCGCCGTCGCGCCAACCTCAAGAAACGGACTACCGGGGTCAAGCAGGTTCGCGACCCGTTCCCGAGGCAGCATTTTCCCGCGCGAAATATGACGGTCCCGAGACCGCTCGCCGCCCCCGAATGCAGCTGTTTGGGCCGCTTCGGTGATCTGCGCTAACGCATTTGTGTGCGCGGCAAGGTTGGTTTTGAACGCCTCGGATGACGGCAGAATTTGAGAGGTGAGTTTCATGCAACGCACTCCATTTTAAGTAATCGAAAGGGTAGCAGGGCCGCTAGGAAAACCAAAGAGGCGCACAATAACTGCCGCAGCCACATCTGATTCGACGACACACGTGAGCCGTAGGACGCGCAGGCACAGGTGCACGTAAACAGGCTCATTCGCTCACCGCCATGGCTTTTAAGTCTTTGCGAATAACCTTGCCTGTGACTGTCATTGGCAAGGCATCAAGGAACTCAATTTCCCTTGGATATGAATAACTTGCGAGACGTTCTTTAACATATGACTGAAGTGCGGCGCCATCTGGAACAGCGCCCTCGCGCAAGACGACATAGGCCTTCACGACCTCGGTTCTTAATGCGTCCGGTTTGCCGACAACACCGCAGGTCACGACGTCAGGGTGGGTCAGCAAGCAGTCCTCGATTTCGGCCGGACCAATGCGATATCCGGCGGATGTGATCACGTCATCAATCCGCCCGACAAAACGTAAATACGCGCCCTCCCAGACCCCACGATCCCCTGTCAGCATCCAGTTACCACGGAATTTATCGGCCGTTTCTACAGGTCGGTTCCAGTATTCCAGCATCATCGAAGGGGAGCCGATGCGCACCGCGATGTCGCCCTCGTCTAGCGTTGGCACACCGGCGTCGTCGATCACCTGAACCTCGTGCCCCGCGACTGGTTTACCGATACATCCCGGGCGCGGCGCAAAATCAGCGCCGCAACTGGACACCGTCATATTGCACTCGGTTTGACCGTAAAATTCGTTGATCTGAACGCCCAAGGCCGTCCGCCCCCAGTTCAGCATTTCTGCGCCCAACGGTTCACCCCCACTGGCGACAGATCGCAAGCCAGTGATGTGCGCATCCTCTGCCCGCAACATCCGCAATGCGGTGGGCGGAAAGAACACGTTGCGCACGCGGCCTTTGGTCAGAATATCGATGCAGCCTTGGGGTGTGAATTTCCCCAAACGAGCGGCGACGACTGGAACACCCAAGGCCAAACCCGGCATCAAAACGTCAAAAAGTCCGCCAATCCACGCCCAATCCGCGGGCGTCCAAAGGCAATCATCGGCCTGCCCCAAATGATCGTGGCTGACCGAAACGCCGGCCAAATGCCCCGCCAAAACACCGTGCCCGTGCAGCGCGCCTTTGGGGCTGCCGGTGGTGCCGCTGGTGTAAATCAGAACCCCTGGCGTTTTGTTGTGTACAGGCATCATCGACACCGGATCACCTGCAACCCCGACGCGATCTGCCATCCACGGCGTCGCCAAATCACCCAACAACACTGTACCTTCGTCATCGGTCAAAACGATGTTTATCCCAGCGTCAGACACCCGTGACTTTAGGGCGTCGTGCTTGAACAACTTGAACAAAGGCACTGATATTGCACCAATTTTCCAGATCGCCAGATGCGCCGCAGCACACCAAGGGCTTTGCGAGAGCAGCACACCGACACGGTCACCCGAACGCACGTTTTGCAATAATGCGCGCGCCAAACCATCCGCCATTTCGGCAAGATCACCATAGGTCACATCGCGCCGTGCATCCCCCGTCAGGTCAACAATCGCGACCTGATCTGGCGGATGGTCTAGGCACTGCGCGGCCATGTTTGACGCAAAGGATACAGTGGTGTGACCCATCGCCTTAACCCATCGCGCCCAACATCTCGCGACCGACCAGCATGCGGCGAATTTCGGATGTGCCTGCGCCGATTTCCATCAACTTTGCGTCACGGAAAATACGGCCCACAGGGTTGTCGGACAAATAGCCCGCGCCACCCATGGCTTGCACCGCTTGATGCGCCTGTGTCATCGCCTGTTCCGAGGCATACAGACAGCAGGCCGCCGCATCTTGACGTGTCACATCACCACGATCACAGGCCTTTGCCACCTCGTAAACATAGGCGCGCGCCGAATTCATTGCGGTGTACATATCGGCCATTTTGCCCTGCATCAGCTGGAACGATCCGATGGGTTGGCCAAACTGCTTTCGCTCGGCCATGTAAGGCATGATTTCGTCCAGACAATTGGCCATAATGCCAAGGCCAATGCCCGCCAAAACCACACGCTCGTAATCCAGACCAGACATCAAAACCGCAACGCCGCGCCCCTCTTCGCCAAGGACGTTTTCGAACGGCACTTCGACGTTATCAAAGATCAGCTCGGCGGTGTTTGATCCACGCATCCCCAGCTTGTCGAAATGTGGGCCAGTTGAAAAACCAACCATGTCGCGTTCGATGATAAATGCGGTGATCCCTTTTGATCCCATGTCAGGGTCCGTTTTGGCGTAAACCACCAAAGTTGATGCATCCGGTGCGTTGGTGATCCAGTATTTGTTGCCGTTCAAGCGGTAGTGATCGTTGCGTTTTTCGGCGTTCAATTTCATCGACACAACGTCGGATCCAGCGCTGGCTTCGGACATGGCGAGCGACCCGACATGTGTGCCTGCGATCAATCCGGGCAAGTATTTGCGCTTTTGATCATCGCTGCCATTCAGTTTGATCTGGTTGACGCACAGGTTCGAATGCGCGCCGTATGACAGCGAAACCGACGCACTGGCGCGCGCGATTTCTTCGACTGCGACGGTGTGCGCAAGGTACGACATGCCCGCGCCGCCAAATTCTTCGCTTACGGTGATGCCAAGCAGGCCCAAATCGCCCATTTCCGTCCATAATTCTGACGGAAAGTCGTTCGAGGCGTCGATCGCAGCTGCCATTGGTTTGACGCGTTCTTGCGCCCAACGATGCACCATTTCGCGCAGTGCATTAACGTCTTCGCCCAGATCAAACTGCATTGTGGCATTGAACATTGTGATCCCCATCAGATTTATTGAACAGTTGTTCATTACTTAGCCACGGGTGGCCTGTTCGGTCAAGGGCTGTGTGCGTGTGAGGGTCGCGCTGTTAGTCTGAAATCGCGCCTGTGACGGCGACAAAAACATACGTCAGGCCAAGGGCAGTTTTGTCTTTGAGCGACACGGAAACCCCGATGGGCCCAACGCGATACTGCCGCTGATCATAGAAATCCGGGTGGTTGACGCTTTGGTCCTTAATCGCGGCAGACATGTTGCTAAAGCACGTTGGCAATTGAGTATTGTAGGCATCAAACAGGGCTGTGGCGGCGACATCCCTGAACGTGAACTGCCATGTGCAATGATAGGTTTGCGCGCCTGACAACGACTGTGACATCTGACATTTCTGAGCATTCGCAAGCGCTTGTGGCGCGTTTTCCGTGGTGTGGGAGGCAAAATTGGTCTGCGCGTGATCAATCAGTTGTACCATGTCAGGGCACAGATTGGCCGCGGCGGCGCTGGTCGCACCCCCCGCAATCATAACTGTGCTAACGCCAACAACCGCGCGTGATTTCAACCGTCCAAACACCTGAATAATCGCGTTCATAATTGACCAGCCTTTCAAAGCGTCCCTCGTCTTATTCACTATCACGCACAAACTAGCCGCTTAACGCGTGGCTTGAAACACCGCTGAAACCTCGGCTTTGATGATCCGTGCAATCAACGCACAATCGTCCAAGGAAAACGTCAAAGGCACGCGCAAATCAACGACACCGTGCAGGATGCGATCTGATTTTGGCATCGGCTGCGGGTCTGCGTACTTCCAGCTGTCGTATTTGCTGGTAAAGGCCACAGGTTCGGGTGCGCCAAACCATTTTAATTCAACACCGCGTGCCGCACAGCGTTTTACAACGTCGCGAATGCCGTCATCCGACCAGTCCAACAACAAGAACTGGATCGATGATCCGACAATGGTTTCCTGATCCGGGCGTTCAATTAGATTGAGGCCCGGGGTGTCGCGCATTCCAGCCTCAAGCGCGTAATACCGGTCATTCCAGCGGGCACATTGCGTCGCCAAATCAGCGATCTGCGGGCGTAGAATTGCGGCCCGTAGGTTGTCCATTCGACCAGAAATATTTGGCGTTTCGTATTTGATATCGGCAAAAATCGACGGATCAGGGGCTGCCAAATGCCGTTCAAACAACATGTATGACCCCGACAACATCACAGATTTTGCCGCAACGACGGGATCATCTGTGACCAAAAAGCCGCCCTCGCCCGAATTTACGTGCTTGTAAGTTTGGCATGAATAGCAGCCGATGTGCCCCGAACGGCCAGACGCCACGCCCTTCCAGGCCGACCCCATTGTGTGCGCGCAGTCCTCAACCACCTTGACGCCAGCGCTGTCGCAGATCGCCATCAAACGTTCCATATCGCAGATGTGACCGCGCATGTGGCTCAGCAGTAAAACATCCGCCAGTTCAATTTTATCGGCCAAATCATCCAGATCGATGGTCAGGTTTTCAGTCACGCCAACAAAAATCGGCTTGGCCCCGACGGCGGCAATCGCACCGGGCACAGGCGCCAGCGTAAAGGCGTTGGACAGGACCGTATCGCCCGCCTCTACGCCCAATGCGCGCAGGGCAGTGGCCATCGCATACCCGCCTGATGCCACCGCGAGGCAATATTTCGACCCCACGTATGCGGCGTATTCCTGTTCCAGCAATGCCGTCTCCGACAGCTCGCCTTCGATCGTGTTGTAACGATGTAAACGCCCATGGCGCAGCACGGCCATGGCGGCGGCAATGCCTGCTTCGGGGATGGGTTCTTGCTGGGTAAAACTACCGGTAAAATTCTCTGTCATGGGGATGTTGTGCGCACAGGAACGCCGCGCGTCAAGAGACAGGAGGACGCATTAAACAAAACCAAATTCAGAACCCCGTTACCCCAGCAATCGCTGCACAATTGCAGGCAAATCAGCGTAATCGTCCAGCAATGCTTCGGGGTTCAGGGCCGCCATGTCACCACCAGCGGGACCAAATGTGACCAGAACGCTGGGCACACCGGCATTGCGCGCGGTGTTGCGGTCGGTATCGGTATCCCCAATCAGACAGGTCAGCGCAGGGTCACCACCGGCACGGCGCGCTGCCTCAAACAGATGTTCAGGGTTCGGTTTGCGCACATCCAGCGTATCGGCCCCGACCATCGACGCAAAAGCATCGCGCACGCCCAGACGTTTCAGCAATTCTTCGGCCAGCCCTTCGGGTTTGTTGGTGGCAATGCCAACGCCGTAGCCCAGCGATTTTAACGTCTCGACCGCCTCCATCGCGCGCGGGTACATGACCGTGCGGCTGTCGATGTCTTTTGCATAGGCGGCCAGCAACACAGGATAATAGTGATCTAACGTGTCCTTGTCGTGGGCGCGTTCCATGCGTTTCAAACCCAAGGTCAGCATCGCACGCCCCCCGCGCAACGCCGTGCCCGCATCAATCGCGGGATCCAGCATATCGCCCGCCCCCATATCGCGAAAACAGACGTTTGCCGCCTCGATCAAATCACCGCTGGTGTCGGCCAATGTGCCGTCCAAATCGAAAATTACCGTCTTCATAACGTAGCCCCTTCGGCGAATCTCTGCTTGTGCGTGTTGCAACCCGACATTTTGTTTGATCGCACCACACCTTGTGCCTTTGGCGCAAACGGATAAAACGGCCCTGAGCAGAACAAAAGAGATTTCGCATGAGCGTTGCACTAATCATCCTGGCCGCTGGCAAGGGTACCCGGATGAATTCCGATTTACCAAAGGTCCTTCACCCCATCGCGGGCGCGCCCATGTTGGTGCATGCCATGAATGCCGGACGCGCATTGGATTTGGCCCACACCGTTGTCGTCGCCGGGCACGAAGCCGAGGCAGTGACCAAAGCCGCGCAAGATCACGATGAAACCGCCACAGTGGTTTTGCAGACCGAACAGCTGGGCACCGGACACGCCGTGATGCAGGCGCGCGACGCATTGGCCGGGTTTGACGGCAAGGCGATCGTGTTGTTTGGCGACACGCCATTCATGCAGGCCGAAACGTTACAAGCCATGCTGGACGCGCCCGCGGACGTCGTTGTTTTAGGGTTCGAACCCACTGACACCGCGCGCTATGGCCGTTTGGTCATGGACGGCACGTCGCTCGAACGGATTGTCGAACACAAAGACGCAAACGACGCCGAGCGCGCGATCACCCTGTGCAACGGCGGCGTCACCTGTTGTGCGGCCCCGTTGATGTTTGAATTGCTGGACAAAATCGGCAACGATAACGCATCTGGCGAATATTACCTGACGGACTTGGTCGGGTTGGCCCGCGCCGCCGGACATTCCGCAACGGTTGTGACCTGTTCAGAGGCGGAAACGCTTGGCGTTAATTCACGCGCACAACTGGCCGCAGCGGACGCACTGTTTCAAACAAACGCACGCGCGGCCCTGATGGAAGAAGGCGTAACACTGGTTGCCCCCGAAACCGTCTACCTGTCTTTAGACACGTATATCGGGCGCGATGCGCTTATCGAACCCAACGTGGTTTTTGGCCCCGGTGTCACAATCGAATCCGGTGCAACCATCCGCGCCTTTTCACACCTCGAAGGCTGCCATGTGGCGCGCGGCGGCATCATCGGTCCCTACGCCCGTTTGCGCCCCGGCACCGAATTGAGCGAAGATGTGCGCATCGGCAACTTTGTCGAAGTCAAAAACGCGACAATCGCCGAAGGCGCAAAGGTCAATCACCTCAGCTACATTGGCGATGCCACGGTGGGTGCAAAAACCAACATCGGCGCAGGCACAATCACCTGCAACTATGACGGCGTCATGAAGCACCACACCGACATCGGGGCAAACGCGTTCATCGGATCCAACACGATGCTGATCGCGCCTGTCACAATCGGCGACGGGGCCATGACTGGCAGCGGTTCTGTGATCACTTCTGACGTGGAACCAGACGCATTGGCACTGGCCCGCGCGCCGCAGGTTGAAAAACCGGGAATGGCGCGCAAATTGTTCGAAATGTTAAAGGCCAAGAAGGCCCGACTAAGCAGGAGCAGCTAAAAATGTGTGGAATTGTAGGGGTTCTTGGGAACCACGAAGCAGCACCAATCCTTGTAGAGGCCCTGAAACGGCTGGAATATCGCGGCTATGACAGCGCAGGTATCGCCACTGTAAACAACGGTGTTTTAGATCGCCGTCGTGCGGTTGGAAAACTGGTGAATTTGTCGGATCGACTGGTGCATGAACCGCTTGCTGGCAAGTCTGGCATTGGCCACACCCGTTGGGCCACACACGGTGCGCCGAACGAAAACAACGCCCACCCCCATCTGGCCGGACGGGTCGCCGTTGTCCACAATGGCATCGTCGAGAATTTTCGCGATTTGCGCGCTCATCTCAATGCGGCGGGCGTTGAATTCACCACCGATACAGACACCGAAACCGTCGCTTTGATGGTCCAACACCACATGTCGCAGGGGTCCAGCCCGATTGAGGCGGCCAATAAAACCATCGACATGTTAGAGGGCGCTTTTGCGCTGGCGTTTCTGTTTCAAGGCGAAGACGATTTGATGATCGCAACGCGCAAAGGCGCACCTTTGGCCATCGGGCACGGGGATGGTGAAATGTTCATCGGTTCTGACGCAATCGCGCTGGCCCCCTTGACCGACCGGATCACCTACCTCGAAGAAGGTGACCGCGTCGTTCTGACCCGCACATCGCTGGAAATTCGCGACAAAAACGGTGAACTGGCCAATCGCGACATCCGCACCATCCAGATTGACAGCACCCGCGTCGACAAAGCCGGCCACAAACATTTTATGGCCAAAGAAATCGCCGAACAGCCCACAGTTCTTGGCCACACACTGGCGAACTATTTGGGGGCAGATGGCGACATCACCCTGCCCGCACCAGACATTGATTTCACCAAAATTGAACGCGTCACGATGGTCGCCTGTGGCACCGCATATTTGGCGTGTTTGACCGCAAAATACTGGTTCGAACAGGTCGCCCGCATCCCGGTCGAAGTCGATGTTGCCTCCGAATTCCGCTATCGCGAGCCACCAATTCCCAAAGGCACCCTTGCCGTGTTTGTCAGCCAATCGGGCGAAACAGCAGACACGCTGGCCGCCCTGCGCTATTGCGACGGCAAGGCTGACAAAATCGTGTCTGTGATCAATGTCCCAGAAAGTTCGATTGCGCGCGAAAGCGATTTAGCACTACCAATTCATGCCGGTATCGAGGTCGGCGTGGCATCAACCAAAGCGTTCACATGTCAGCTGACCGTGCTGTTGTTGATGGTGCTAAAAGCGGCGAAACAACGTGGTTCAATCACAGCCGATCAGATGACTGATCACGTGTCTGCATTGCGCGCCATGCCTGCGGTTATCAACACCGCGCTGGAACAAAATGCAGCCATGCGCAGTGCCGCCCGCAAGATTTCCGAAGCCCGCGACGTGCTGTTTCTGGGACGTGGATTGATGTATCCGCTTGCCCACGAAGGCGCACTTAAACTAAAAGAAATCAGCTACATACATGCCGAAGCTTATGCGTCAGGCGAACTAAAGCACGGCCCCATCGCATTGGTCGACAAGAACGTGCCAGTGGTGGTTTTTGCCCCTCGTGACGCCCTGTTTGAAAAGACAGTTTCCAACATGCAAGAAGTCATGGCGCGCAAGGGCAAGGTCATTCTAGTCTCTGATGCAAAGGGCATCGAAGAGGCCGGCGAAGGCACTTGGGCAACGATCGAAATGCCGGACGTGCCAGACATTGTGACCCCGATTTTATACGCGATTCCGGCGCAGCTATTGGCCTACCACACCGCTGTTGCCAAAGGCACCGATGTGGACCAACCGCGCAATCTGGCGAAATCGGTCACGGTCGAATAATGGGCAAGCAGTTTGACCAAATCGGCGATGATCACCGCACATTTATCGACTCGCAGCACATGTTTTTCTGTGGCTCTGCCGCCCCCGATGGCAAGGTTAACATATCACCAAAGGGCAACGACAGCCTGCGCGTCATGTCCCCCACCCGCATCGTTTGGCGCAACCTGACAGGCAGTGGCAACGAGACCGCAGGCCACCTGCCATTGAACCCAAGAATGACGCTGATGTGGTGTGGGTTTGAAACCCGCCCGATGATCATGCGCGCCTATGGAACGGCCAAATGCCTGCATCCGCGTGACCCTGAATTTGCCGCCCTGAACGACCTGTTTGCGCCGCATGTCGGGGCCCGCCAAATCTATGATATGCACGTAGACATGTTGCAAACCAGCTGCGGGTATGCTGTGCCTTTCTTTGATCATGTGGGCCCCCGCGATGTTCTGGATAAATGGGCCGACACCAAAGGCCGCACCGGCATCGACACCTATTGGCAAGACCGCAACCAGCACACGCTGGATGGGCTGCCCACACATATATTGGACGAACCTAAATGAACCTGGATGACGCACTTGCGCAGCTAAACGCCCATCAAGACGCTGAAAAAGCTGAACAAACCGCAAGCTATCACAAAGCGCCGCGGGTCTATTTGGGGGTCTCCAATCCGATCATCAATGATCTGACCAAAGAATGGCGCACCCAGATGGATATCGAACAGCGCGTCGATCTGGCGGATGCGTTGTGGGAAACCGACATTTACGAAGCGCGTCTGGCCGCGTCAAAACTGCTGACCCAGGCACGGATCAAAGACGACGATGACGCATGGGGCCTGATTGCGTCGTGGGTGGATGATTTTGACAGCTGGGCGATTGCGGATCATGCCTGCATGGCGGGTCAAAAACGTCTGATTTCGGACCCCTCGCGCATTGATCACATCGAAACGTGGACAACGTCAGAACACATGTGGACGCGCCGCGCGGCCCTCGTGATTACGTTGCCGTGGACCAAACAAAACCATCCAAAGCCGCTGGATCTGGAAATCCGTGAACGGGTTTTGGGATGGGCTGCGTCCTATGTGCCTGATCGTGCATGGTTTATTCAAAAAGCCATCGCATGGTGGCTGCGCGACTTGTCAAAACATGACGCGCCAGCCGTTGTTGCGTTTTTGGATCAGCACGGGGCCCAGATGAAACCCTTTGCCGCCAAAGAGGCCGCAAAGTACCTCAAGTAATCAGTCGCGCATCCCGCGGATCGGATAATCATTCTCGGGATTGCGCACGAACTTGAGCCCCCCCAAAACCACGTTCAGATCAGGCCGCGCGAACGGCGCATTCGAGATGTCCAAAATCTGGATATGACCGTCAGCATTGATGACAAACAGGCCGGGTTCAGGAAACGGATGATCGGTTTCTTTGTCGGACCGTGGGTCGGAAACATACAAACCCAAGGTCTGCATTTGCGCTGTCGTCATTCCGTAACCCACCGGGAATTTAGGCGAAATATCAGTCAGTTGCCCTTCGGCCTGATCGGCGGTGTCAGCAGATATTGCAACGACATCGACGCCTTGAGCGTGAAAATCAGCCAGCAAATCGTTCAAAGTGTTCAGATACCGCGTGCAAATCGGGCAGTGTTTGCCGCGATATACGACCACCATTTGCCAATCATGCCCGCCAGTCGGGGTGCCAACACGCAGGGTGCCACCGCCATATTGGGTCAAATCGAATTTCGGAAATGCGCTGCCTGCGGCCAGTTTGGTTGTGCTCATCTTGAATGCTCCTGTTGCGATTAATTGCAACACAAAGCCAGCGCGACCTAGGTGTCAACGCACAGATGCTGCGCATCACAAGGTGGTGAGATTTACAGGCTAACCGACACGTCAATAAGTTCAGTCAGCGGCGCACCAAGCGATTGAAACCCTTGCAAAGACAGGCGACTGCCAGCGGTTTTTGGGCCCTCGATCGGGATCAATTGCACATCTATTGTCTTGCCTTTGTACGACACTTTGCCCGATTGCACGGCATTAACCAGCGGCGTTTTTAACCACAGACCCGGTTCAGCCGGGCTGCCAAGGGACGCGATTGTACGCCCCGAAGCCCCTGAAACTGCGGCAGGTTTTGGCGCAATCAGCGGCGCATTGGCTGCATCTGCAGGGCGCGCTTGCGGGCGTTTTTGCGTGACACCATCGACGATGACCTCGTCCACTGCCAAATCAACATCCGTGATAGGTTTTTTCATCCCCGCAGGCACCAGCGCACAGCCGTTTAATCCGACCGACACCACAATACTCATCAATACATATTTCATATCCACACCCTAACGCGCACGCGCGGTCCCATCAATCGCCCTTTGCCCCTTGCCCGTTGCTGCGCGCATCTTTACCTATTGGGACATGAATGCACCTTTGATTGATCCCTTCGCCCGCGCCATCAACTACTTGCGCGTTTCAGTGACAGACCGCTGCGATTTTCGCTGTGTGTACTGCATGTCCGAAAACATGACGTTCCTACCGAAAAAGGAACTGCTGACGCTCGAGGAACTGGACCGCATGTGTTCGACGTTCATTGGCCTTGGCGTTGAAAAACTGCGGATTACGGGCGGCGAACCTTTGGTGCGCAAAGGCATCATGACCTTTTTTGACGGCATGTCGCGCCACCTTGAGGCAGGCACGCTCAAGGAATTGACGCTGACGACAAATGGATCGCAGCTGGAAAAATACGCCGATGATTTGTTTGCCGCAGGTGTGCGCCGTGTGAACATTTCGCTCGATACGCTGGACGATCAGAAATTCGCCGACATCACCCGTTGGGGGCGTTTGCCGCAGGTTTTGCGCGGTGTTGATGCAGCCCTAAAGGCAGGTATGAAGGTCAAGATTAACGCTGTTGCGCTCAAGGGTTTCAACGAACCTGAATTGCCGCAGATCACCCAGTGGTGCGCGGAAATGGGCATTAATCTAACCTGGATCGAAGTCATGCCTATGGGCGACATCGGCAACGAGGATCGCCTGAGCCAATATTGGTCCCTTAAGGACGTGCGCACCGCCTACGAGGATCATTACACCGTCACCGATCTGGCCGTGAACACCGGTGGCCCTGCGCGTTACGTGCGTCTAGAGGAAACAGGCCAAAAAATCGGTTTTATCACGCCGCTGTCGCATAATTTCTGCGAAAGCTGCAACCGCGTGCGCATCACCTGTACCGGCGAAATTTACCTGTGCTTGGGCCAAGAAGACATGGCAGATTTGCGGGCACCCCTGCGTGCACATCCCGACGACGACCGCCCATTAGAAGACGCCATTCGCGCGGCCATCGCCATGAAACCAAAAGGCCACGATTTTGACTATTCCCGCCAATCACTTGACGGTCAAATGCCCCGCCACATGAGCCATACAGGCGGCTAATGCGCGTGCCTGCGCTGTATCGCGCCTACACCGTTGCGATATCGATTGTTATGCCATTTGCCGCGCTGTTTGTGCTGCGGAAATTGCGCCGTGCCGGTGTGTCCAGCCACCGTGCGCACGAGGTTTTGGGCCACGCCACTGAATATCGCCCCGGCGGCACACTGATCTGGTTTCACGCGGCCTCTGTGGGCGAAAGCCTGTCTGTGCTGTCACTGATTGCCGCAATGGGGCGCCCGTTGCCCGATGCGCGGTTTTTGATCACCTCTGGCACGCCTACGTCTGCACAGCTGATCGCCGCGCGCATGCCACCGCGCACCCAGCATCAATTTGCGCCTTTGGATGCGGCTGGGCCGTTGCGTCGGTTCCTGAAAAACTGGCGGCCCGATGCGGCGGTGCTGGTCGAAAGCGAGTTGTGGCCAAACATGCTGGTACGCACGCGGCGCGCTGGAATCCCGATGGCGATGGTGAATGCACGGCTGTCTGAAAAATCCCTGAAAGGTTGGGCAAAACGCCAAAAGACGGCGGCGTTTTTACTGCATCATTTCAAGCTGGTGCTGACCCAGACAACGGCGATGGCACAGCAGATGATAGCGCTTGGCGCTCCGGCTGACAAAACGTCAAAAGGGGTTGATTTGAAATCACTGTCGGCCCCGTTACCGGTGCATGGCAAAACGCTTGAACATATGCGCGCACACTTTGGGCACCGCCCAGTGTGGGCCGCATGTTCTACCCACGACGGTGAAGAGGCCGAAGTGCTGCGCGCCCACGCCAAGCTATTGAAATCACACCCTGATCTGTGCCTTATTCTGGTCCCGCGACACCCCGAACGCAGGACGCAAATACAGATATTGATCAAAGACGCCAATCTAACCTTTACCACCCGTTCTACTGGCGGCTTGCCAGATAAACAGGTCTATTTGGCTGATACTTTGGGTGAATTGGGGTTGTGGTATAGCCTTGCGCCGTTTGTGTTTTTAGGGGGATCATTGCTGCCAATTGGTGGGCATAATCCGTACGAACCCGCGCATATGGGGGCGGCCGTCATGTCAGGTGTTCACATAACCAATTTCGCCGATGCCTACGCCAGTCTTGAAGCAAAAGGTGGCGCGCGTTTGGTTACCAATGCCGATCAAATCGCCGAAATCGCGGCCACCTGGCTACGCCATCCAGATGCGTTATCGACGGCGCGCATGGGGGCATCAGCCTTTGTTGCGGATCAAAGCGGAACGCTGGATCAGGTCGCCAAGCAGTTGATCACAGCGCTAGAGATTACCGCATGAAACCACGCATTTTTGTCACCAATTTCAATCGAAATTTCACAGGCGTTTCGGCCACAGCGGCCAACGTCGTGCGCGCGCAAATGGACCGGTACGATTTGTCATTGGTCGGCCATCCCCTGCCCGGATGCCCTGCCCCGATCACGTTAAAACAAGCCCGCGCCGCATCGCGCCACCCTTGCATCTGGCACGTGCGCCGCAACACCGAAATGCGCGCCGCGATCTGGGCGCGCGATGTGTTGCGCCTGCCGATCGAGATTGTGTTCACGTCGGCCGCACAGCGCCGCCACTCCGCATTTCCGCGATGGCTGATCTCGCGCATGGATGCGATTGTGGCGACCACACAAACCGCGGCTGGTTTCGTGCCAAATGTACGCGCCGTGGTGCCGCATGGCGTTGATACAAAGGTCTATTCCCCTGCGGTCAATCGCGCGGCGGCTTGGGCGTCGCTGGGTTATGGCGGCACGTCTGGCATCGCGACAATCGGGCGTATTCGCCCCGAAAAAGGCAGCGATCAGTTTGTGAATGCGATGATTGAATTGCTGCCACACCACCCAGAAACTGTTGCTTTGTTGATTGGACGTGCGGCGCGGGAACATCAAACGTTTCAACAAGATCTTAAGGCCAAAATTGCGGCAGCTGGCCTGTCGGATCGCATCCAGTTTGTTGGTGAAATCGCAGCAGATCAAATGCCGAACGTCATGCGCGCCTTGTCAGTGGTCGTGCAATTGCCACGCTACGAAGGCTACGGAATGGTCCCGTTAGAAGGCATGGCAAGCGGTGTTCCATTTGTCGGCACAGACGCCGGATATTACCGCAGTTTTTCGGCCCAAGGCACCACCGGGACCGTTGTCGAAACAGCGGGTGCTGCGGCCAAAGCCGCCGCGCATATTCTGAATGGAAACGTCGAAGACATGGGCCTGAACGCCCGCGCCGTTGCCCTAAAAACATTCAGCGCGCAATCAGAGGCAGACGGCATCGACGCCGTCTACCAAGAGCTGATTGCACAACGCTAAATTTCAGCGCTAAATCACGTCATTGGCATGCGTTGTTCCGCAATGCCCGCCCACCAACTACAGCCTGCTGGAATGGCCTCGTCGTTGAAATTGTATTCGGCGTGATGCACCATCGCGCCCTCGCCGTTGCCGACAACAATGTACGCGCCCGGACGTTCTTCGAGCATGAACGCGAAATCCTCGCCGCCCATAACAATCGGGGCTTCATCGCATTGGCCTGACACCGATTTGGCGACCTCGATTGCGAATTCTGTTTGTTCTTCGGAATTGACCATGACGGGGTAGCCGGGATGAAATTCGACGGTTGCCTCGCCGCCAAATGTCGCCGCAATGCCTGCGCAAACTTCGCTCAGGCGTGCTTCGGCCAAGGCGCGCGTGGCTTTGGACATTGTGCGCACGGTGCCTTTTAGGTGCACATTTTGCGGGATCACATTGTACGCATTCGAAGAGGTTTCAAACGACGTGACCGACACAACAACCGGATCAATTGGATCGGCATTGCGGCTGGAAATCGTTTGCAGCGCCATCACGATTTGACTGCCCATAACCGTGGGATCAATCGTGTCGTTCGGCTTGGCTGCGTGCCCACCCTTGCCTGTCACGTAGATATCAAACTGGTCAGTTGCGGCAAAAAACGGGCCTGATCGGATGGCAAATTGCCCCGTAGCAAGGCCGGGCCAGTTGTGCATTCCGTACACTTCTTGAATGCCCCAGCGGTCCATCATACCCGCGTCGCACATTTCTTTGCCACCGCCGCCGCCTTCTTCGGCTGGTTGGAAAATCACCACCACTGTGCCGTCGAAATTACGGGTCTCGGCCAAATATTGCGCCGCCCCCAACAACATTGCCGTGTGCCCATCGTGGCCGCACGCGTGCATCGCCCCATCGGTCAGCGACGCGTATTCGACGCCGGTTTCCTCGTGGATCGGCAAGGCGTCCATGTCTGCGCGCAGGCCAACAACTTTGCCCGATGCGGTTTTGTTGCCTTTGATCACACCAACAACGCCGGTGCGCCCGATGCCTGTCACAACTTCATCGCACCCAAACGCGCGCAATTTATCCGCCACAAGGGCGCTGGTGCGATGCGTTTCGAACAGAATTTCTGGATGTTGGTGAATGTCGCGACGCCATGCCGTGATGTCATTATGCAGTTCTGCAAACCGGTTTTTTACAGCCATTTGAATCTCCTAAAGTCGAAAAAAGCTATATAAATACAACTTAAGATTGGGGCAACTTTGCTGCCTTTGCAAGTGGTTATCAATGACATCACGCGTCGATTGGCATGCGTCGTTCGACCATTTCAGCAAACCAGCTACAGCCTGCGGGAATGGCCTCGTCATCGAAATTATAGGCCGGATGATGCACTGTTGCGCCGTCACCGTTTCCGATCATGATGTAGGCGCCGGGGCGTTCCTCAAGCATGTACGAAAAATCCTCACCGGCCATGATCGGTGGCGTATTTGTGTCGACTGAACCCGCGACAACTGCCGCGGCTTCGGCCGCATATTCGGTGTTCAATTCGGCGTTTATCGTTGCAGGATATCCGCGTTCAAAATCGATATCAGCGGTACAACTGTACGCCTGTGCGGTCAGATCGGTGATCTGTTTTAGTTTGATTTCAACCAAATCACGCACATCACTGTCCAGCGTGCGCACGGTTCCGCGCAACGTGATCGACTGCGGAATAATGTTGAATGCATCCGTGTCAGAATGCACGCCACACACCGACACCACGACGTTTTTCAACGGGTCCACAACGCGCGATGCTATGGATTGCAACGCCAAAATCACGTGCGCTGCGGCGACATTTGGATCAACAGCTTCGTGCGGTGCGGCCGCGTGCCCACCTTGACCGGTGATCGTCACAATAAACTGGTCCGTCGCCGCCAAAAGAGCGCCCGCGCGGATCGCAAATTCACCAACCGGATAGCCGGGCATGTTGTGCATTCCGTACACTTCTTGGATGTTCCAGCGGTCCATCAGGCCATCTTTGACCATCTCGCGACCACCGCCGCCACCTTCTTCGGCTGGCTGAAAGATCATCACGGCAGTGCCATCAAAATTGCGGGTCTCGGCCAGATATTGCGCGGCCCCCAGCAGCATCGCCGTGTGACCATCGTGGCCACAAGCATGCATTTTTCCGGGCACTTTGCTGGCGTATTCAAGGCCAGTTGCTTCTTCGATTGGCAGCGCATCCATGTCGGCGCGCAGGCCAATCACACGACCACACGTGTCTGTGCGCCCCTTGATAACAGCGACAACGCCAGTCTGGCCAATGCCGGTTGTGATGTCGGTGATGCCAAATTCGCGCAGCTTTTCTTCGACAAATTTCGCCGTCTCGTGCACGTCAAATTGCAGTTCCGGATACATGTGCAAATGGCGACGCCAGCCAGTGATTTCTGCGTGGGTTTCTACAAATCTATTTTTGATGGGCATGATGCCTCCTAACGGGAACAGGTCGCTCGTGGTTTTTTACGTTAAACCGAAGGACCGATGTCCATTTTGCTGCCATCGCTAAATCTGCTCAGGCGGAATCTGGTCAGATCATGACCCACATCCGCGCCAGTGACCAGAGCAGACAACACCCGCCCTGCCGCCGGTCCGATGCCGAAACCATGACCGCTAAATCCGGTACCAACAACCAGCCCTTTGATCGCATCGACGCGGTCCATCACCGGCACCACGTCAGGCATGGTGTCGATCATGCCCGCCCATGCAGATTTCAGGCGCACAGGGCCAAAATCCGGAAACAGTTCTGCAAAATCGCGGGTCAAATCGCGCAGTTTCTTTTGGTTCGGCGCGGGGTTCAAAATGCGCATCCGCTCGAATGGGCTTTGCGACTCTGCTGACCACGAACGCGGCGTGCCCCATGCATCGGGAAAGCCCTTTGGCGCGCCGGCCAAAAACCGTGTGCCAAACGGGTCTTTGCGCAATTGCGTCAGAAATTTCGGAAATGCACGGAATGCATCCGGCCCGACAAACAATTCATTAAACCCACCAGAGGCAAGCGAATAGCCACCATCGGCACGGGCGCGAAACGCGATTTTTTCATCCGCAGCGCCACCCTGATAATTCTGCGGCAAAGGATGCGTGGCCGCTACAGTCGCGCGCACACTCAGCTGTGGCAAGGTCACGCCTGCATTGCGCAAAAACAACGATGACCACGCGCCACCGGCCAAAACAACCGAATTGGCCTTGATGCGCCCATGTTCCGTCACGACACCCGCGATGCGCCCTGCCTGAATATCCAAGGTCCGCACAGCACAATTTTCAACCAAATGCGCCCCGGCCCGCGCGGCAATTCCGGCCAATGCTGGCACCGCGACCCACGGCTCGGCCCGTAAATCAGTGGCCGTATACAGCGCGCCTGCGTATCCGCGCGACATGCCTGGGATCAGCGTTTGCGTTTCAGCATTGCTAAGCAATCGACTGTCGACACCGTGGGCACGGGCATGATCCAGCCACGCCTCGTACTCTGCCATTTCAGCGTCGGTTTTGGCCAGATAACTGACACCACATTCTTTTAACCCGATATCGACATTGGTGCGGGTCGCAAGGTCACGCCAAATCCGGTTGGAATCAGCCATGATGCCCAATTCATGCGGATCGCGCCCTTGTTGGCGTATCCAGCCCCAATTGCGGCTTGATTGCTCAGCGGCGATACGGCCCTTTTCCAACAGCACAACACGGTGTCCAGCTTCGGCCAAAAACAGCGCCGTGCAGACACCAATCACACCACCACCAATGACCACAACATCTGTTTCCAACGGCGCAGGTCCGGCATGCACAACTGGCGATGCTTCGGAAATCGGGAATGGCATCATGACGTCACCTTTTCTTGGAACGACGTGCTGCGGGATGGTGGGCGGGGCGTCTTGCACAGCAAGAGCGCCGTGCGCCGTTCACACCAATCGGGCAACCAGATCTCGCATAAATTGATGACCCGCTTCAAACTGTGCGATTTCGATAAATTCGTTGGGCTGATGCGCCTGCGCTATGTCACCGGGGCCACAGACAACCGCAGAATACCCTGCCGCCTGAAATTGTCCGGCTTCGGTGCCATAGCTGACCACGTGGCCTGCGTTGTCGCCAGTGATTGCGCGCGCGATGCCTTCGGCCTCTCCGTCGTCTTCGGGACGCAATGGCGGTACGGCAAATCGAATATCCAGATCAATGCGCGTGTCCGGATGCACCGCTTGCATTTCGGCTTCGACCTCGCGCACGCGGGCAATGTAATCGGCAACCAGTGCGTCAGGGTCATCCCCCGGCACCGCGCGGAAATCCATCGCGAATTTGCAATCCTTGGCGGTGATGTTGTGCGCGGTTCCGCCCTCGATCATGCCGACGTGCCATGTGGTGCAGGGTGGATCGAACATCGCGCCAAGCGCTGTTGGTTCAGAGGCAAAGTTGACCGCATTGCGTTCGGTGGCAAAGTTTATCAGCTTGGCGGCTTCGAGAATTGCGGACACGCCGGTGTGCATGATCGACGAATGGACCTCAAAACCGACAACGTGGGTGTAGATGCCCTGCCCGCCTTTGTGGCCTGTGACCGCTTTCATCATCGACGGTTCGCCCACAATCACCGATCCACCTTTGGGGATGACGCCTTGCATGGCTTCGATCATGGGCGGGGCACCGGTACAGCCGATTTCTTCGTCAAAGCTGAGGGCCAATTGCAGTGGCCGTTTCACATTTGCATATTTCGCTTCGACCAAAGCCCAGATCGCCAACGCGTCGTAGCCTTTCATATCGCAGGTGCCGCGCCCGTAATAACGCCCGTCTTTTTCAACGACAGTCCACGGGTCCGTATCCCACGGTTGCCCGTCAACTGGCACAACATCCGTATGACCAGACAAAACCACAGCGCCTTCGACCTCGGGACCGACATGGGCAAACAGCGCGGCCTTGTGGGGCTGGTCCGGATCAGGCCAGCGATGCGCCGTGATGCCGTGCGACCCAAGGTAGTCTTCGACCCAATCAACCAACGGCAGGTTTGTGTCGCGGCTGACGGTGGGAAAACTGATCAGCTTGGTCATCAGCTCAAGCGGGCTTAGGCGTTTCGTCATTTTAGTATCCACTGTCCGTGATTAAAACTTGATGGCCCGGGGCCACTTCGCGGTACACCGACGGCTCGGCCTCGTACCCGACTGGGTGGATAGGTGATGGGATCGGTTTGAAATTCAAGTCTTTTTCGTCTTTTCGTTGACGTGGATCAGCGATTGGAACGGCTTTCATCAGGGCTTGGGTATAGGGGTGTTGCGGGTTTTCGAACACGGCGGCACGCGGGCCCATTTCGACAATCCGGCCCAGATACATCACGCCGACATTGTGGCTGACGCGTTCGACCACGGCCATATCGTGGCTGATAAACAGGAACGACAACTCCAGTTCCTGCTGCAATTCCATCATCAGGTTCAGCACTTGGGCTTGTACCGACACATCCAGCGCCGATACGGCTTCGTCTGCGATAATCAGTTTTGGGTTCAGCGCAAGGGCGCGCGCGATGGCGACCCTTTGGCGTTGCCCCCCTGACAATTCGTGCGGATAACGCCGCATGAAACTGCGCGGAAGTTCGACGCGATCAAACAGCATTTCGATGCGGTCCATCACCTCGTCGCCTTTGAACATGCCAAAGTTGTGCATCGGTTCGGCGACTTGATCGGACAACTGCATTTGCGGGTTCAATGACGCAAACGGGTCCTGAAAGATCATCTGCATGTCCAGACGCGAATCCCGCAAACCCTTGCCATCCAGCGCCATAATGTCGACATCGCCGACCTGAATGCTGCCCTGCTGTGGCTCAACCAGACGCAGAATAGAACGGCCAGCGGTGGATTTGCCGCACCCGGATTCGCCAACTAGACTTAGGGTTTGACCTTTGTTGATCGAAAACGACAGATCCTCGACGGCGTGCACATTCGCGACGGTACGGCGAAAGAAACCACCTTTGACCGGAAAACGCGTGGTCAGGTTTTTGACCGTCAACAAGACTTCTTCTGTGCCGATGATCGGTTTGATCTCGTCTTGTTCGCGGCCCAGCAACACCATCGGTTCTGGATAGGCTTTGCCGCGCATTTCGCCCAGTTTTGGAACCGCCGCCAACAGCGCCTTGGTATACGGGTGTTGCGGGTTTTCAAAGATTTCCTGAACCGTGCCTTCTTCGACTTTTTTGCCGCGGAACATCACAACAACGCGGTCGGCCATTTGCGCAACCACCGCCATGTCGTGCGTGATGAACATCACAGCCGTGCCGGTTTCGCGTTTCAAACGGTCCATCAGCGCGAGGATTTCTGCCTGAATGGTCACATCAAGCGCGGTGGTCGGTTCGTCCGCAATCAGCAGGCGCGGCTCGCAGGCCAAGGCCATCGCGATCACAACACGTTGGCGCATGCCGCCGGACAATTCGTGGGGGTATTGTTTCAGGCGACGCTCCGCTTCGGGGATGCGCACCTCTTTCATCAGCTCAAGTGCCTTGGCGCTGGCCTCGGCTTTGGACAGACCACGGTGCAGGCGCAAGCCTTCGGTCAATTGCCGCTCGACTGTAAACACAGGATTCAACGCCGTCATCGGTTCTTGAAAAATCATCCCGATTTCGTTGCCACGGATCGACCGCATCATGCCGGGATCGGTTTTGGCCAGATCGACATTTTCCGCATCTTTGCGATCAAACAACAATTCGCCGCCAGCAATTTCACCGCCGCCAAATTCAACCAAGCGCATCAAAGACAGCGACGACACCGATTTACCGGACCCAGATTCGCCAACCACACAGACCGTTTCACCCGCATTGATTGAAAACGATACGTCCTCCACACCCAGTACGGGACCATCTTTGGTCTGAAATTCGACCCGCAAGCCTTTTATTTGTGCAATCGGTCCATCGGTTTGTGATGTGTCGGTCTGGTCAAGCATGCTGTTCCCCGGTTTTGTCCTGCCCAAAGTCGGGTTCAAGACGCTATGAAACGCTACGTCTAACCAGTTGGCAGTGTCAAACGCATCCCGACCATGTGCCCAAACTTTCATCATATACGGTAGCGTAACCGCATGAACGGGGTTGCATTTTTTCCAAAAGCTGTTTCGATAGCGACCATTGGCTTGTGGGGGAACAAGTAAAAATGCTGTGGTGGCGCTAAGTTAGCGGTACTTTGTGTGAACTTCCCCCCAGACGATCAAAAGCACCCGCGCCCTGAATGGGGACAATCGCGGACTCAATGACACAAACGTGTCCAACATGGAGTATGACATGAAACTCAAATCCCTTCTGCTTGGGGCCTGCGCAACACTTGCGCTGACACCTATGGCGATGGCGGACGGCCACTCAGGTGAGCGCGGCCGTGACGGCGAAGTCAAAGTAATCTATTGGCAGGCCCCATCAATCTTGAACCCGTACTTGTCCGGCGGCACAAAGGACATCGAATCGTCCTCGCTCGTGATCGAGCCGATGGGTCGGTTTGACGCGAACGGCAATCCTGTTCCGTTCCTTGCCCAAGAAATTCCAACAGTTGGCAATGGCGGTGTTTCCGAAGACCTGACATCCATCACATGGAAGCTGAAAGAGGGCCTGAAATGGTCTGATGGTTCCGATGTGACATCTGCGGACCTCGTGTTCACAGCGCAATATTGCATGGACCCTGAAGGCGGCTGCGCACAATTGGCCAAATTCGAAGGCGTCACAAGCGTTGAAGCCATCGATGCGCTGACAACCAAAATCACGTTCAGCTCTCCGAAGCCAAACCCGTATGGCCCGTTCATGGGTGGTCAGTCTCCGATCATTCAAGCGGCACAGTTTGCGGATTGCCTTGGCGCGAACGCACCACAGTGCACCGAAGCCAACTTTGGCCCGATCGGCACAGGCCCGTTTGTTGTCACAAACTTTAAGCCAAACGACGTGATCCAATTGGTTGCCAACGAAAACTTCCGCGAAGAAGGCAAACCAGCCTTCGCATCCATGACCTTTAAAGGTGGCGGTTCTGCCGAAGCCTCTGGTCGTGCGGTTATGGAAACTGGCGAATATGATTACGCTTGGAACCTGCAATTGGCACCAGACGTCATCAAAAAGATGGCCGAAGGCGGCAAAGGTGTTCCGGTTTCAGCATTTGGCGCACTTGTCGAACGTCTGGAAATGAACCTCACGAACCCGTCTCCTGATCTTCCACCAGAGACGCGTGCGACTGTTGCAGAACCACACCCGTTCTTGTCTGACATCAACGTACGCGAAGCCCTGTCCATGGCCATCAACCGCCAAGAACTGGTCGACGTAGGCTACGGCGATGCAGGTCGTCCAACGTGTAACCTGGTGCCAGCGCCTGCGCTGTATGCATCCGAAAACACAGGCTGCCTGACACAAGACATCGAAGGCGCAAACGCCAAACTGGAAGCTGCCGGTTGGGTCAAAGGGTCTGACGGTATCCGCGCCAAAGACGGTGTTCGGATTTCCATCCTGTACCAAACATCCACGAACGCTGTGCGTCAGGACTTCCAAGCCCTGATCAAAGACTACTGGAGCCAAATCGGTGTTGAAACCGAACTGCGTAACCTTGATGGTTCCGTATTCTTTGGTGGTGACCCAGGTTCGCCTGACACGTTCCAGAAATTCTACGCAGACGTAGAAATGTACGCGAACGTATTTGATGGTACAGACCCACAAAACTACCTTGCTGCGTACCGTTGTGGCAACGAGCCTAAGCCATCCAGCCAATGGCAGGGTGAAAACATCAACCGTTTCTGTGATCCAGAGTATGATGCTTTGATCGACGAGCTTGCCCGCACAGGTGATCTTGAGAAACGTGGTGAATTGGGCAAAAAAATGAACGACATGCTGACAAAAGACAGCTTTACCATCGTTCCTTTGGTTGACCGTGGTCGCGTCTCTGCACACTCCACATCATTGGGCGGCGTTGTTCTTAACGTGTTCGACTCAGAATTGTGGAACGCTGCGGACTGGTACCGTATCGCCGAATAAGCAATTGCAGGGGTGTCCGGGTTCGGGCACCCCTCTTTTCTTTCGCAATATCGGAAGATGCGCGACACGCGCGCCTTCCTCCTCTATATACCTCGATACGTATTCCCAATAATAAGACTGACGCACAAAGGCGCCGCATATGTTGACCTTCACAATCCGTCGTTTGATCCTATCGGTCCCGACGCTTTTGTTTATCAGCCTCGTTATTTTTCTGCTGCTACAGTTGGCACCGGGCGACCCAATGGCCCAAGTGCCATTAACCGTCCCCCCCGAAGTCAAAGAAAAGATGCGCCAAGCGCTTGGCCTTGGTGCGCCGATCCACGTTCAATACTTCAAGTGGCTGTACCAGTTCTTTATTGTTGAACCGCAAGTCATGATCGACTGGATGACCCGCGACACGTTCCTTTTTGGCTGGTTGCCCGACACGCAATTGTCGATGGTGTATGACGCCCAGCTAGACCGCCTTGTTCCGCAACAGCGCGTGATCAGCTGGCAGTGGCGCGGTCCGGTTATGGATGTTGTCATCCAGCGCCTGCCCCAGACATTGTGGGTGGTGGGCATGGCCTATGTGGTTGGTATCCTGATCTCGATCCCGATCGGTATCTATTCGGCGTACAAGCAATATTCGGTGTTTGATCAGGCCGGTACATTTGTCACCATGATCGGCTTTTCCGTACCGCCATTTTTCACAGGCCCCCTGCTGGGCATTATCTTTGCTGTGCAATTGGGGTGGTTTCCGCTGCTGTATGACACCACGCACGAGGTCAACAATTGGGACACGTTTATGACCCAGCTGAAACAGATGGTGCTGCCGGTGATGGTGCTGGCGCTGCAAACCACTGCCCAGATCAGCCGCTACATGCGCGCCTCCGTGCTTGATAACCTGAACCAGGATTATGTGCGCACAGCGCGGTCCAAAGGTCTGTCAGAAGTCGTCGTGGTTATGGTCCATGTTTTGCGCAACTCGATGATCCCGGTCATCACGGTGATTGCCCTTGGTATCCCGTCGATCTTTGGCGGCGCGATCATCACCGAAGTCGTGTTTGGCGTCAGTGGCATTGGTGACATGTTCATCCGCGCCCTGCTGTCCAACGATTTGCCCACGGTTCAAACCCTGGCGTTCATTTTCGCCATTCTTATCGTGATGTTTAACCTGCTTGCGGACGTGCTGTACGGCGTGTTCGACCCAAGGATCCGCTATGACTGATATGACCGACGACCATTTTGCGGCGCTTCAGGACAAAGAGCCCGCCAAAGAACCACGCAGCCAGTGGCAAGACGTCTGGTCGCAGTTCAAAAAGCACAAAGGTGCTGTGTTTGGCGGCGGATTTCTGGTGTTCATCACCCTGTTCGTGATCTTTGGACCATGGATCTGGGACGTTGATCCCAAGAAACTAGACATCCGCAACAAGGACGTCCGCCCGATCTGGACCGCCCTTTGGAATGGCGACGCCAAAGTGCTTTGGTCCCGCCCCTTTGGCACCGATAACTTGGGTCGCGATTTGCTGGCCAACATCATTGCAGGTGGTCGCGCGTCGATGTCTGTCGGTTGGGCGGCGATGATCTTGTCGTTGTTTATCGGCACGGGCGTTGGCGTTCTGTCCGGCTATTTCCGCCGTATGGATTTTTGGCTGATGCGCTTTACCGATCTGGTGTTGTCGCTGCCGATCCTGCCCCTGTTGCTGGTTGCTGTTGTGCTGTTTCGCCAACCGCTGCGGTCAAACTTTGGGCCAGAAATGGGCATGTTCATCCTGATCGTCGGGGTCATCAGCATCACCAGCTGGATGCAAACGGCGCGGATTGTGCGCGGCGAGATTCTGGCGCTGAAAGAACGCGAATTCATCCTTGCCGCCCGTTCTATCGGCACGTCGAATGCAAAGATCATCACGCGGCATTTGCTGCCCAACGTGGTGTCGCCAATCATGGTGTCAGCGACCCTTGGTCTGGCCACCGCGATCATCACCGAAAGCGCGCTGTCGTTCCTTGGCTTTGGTTTCCCATCCGACTTTCCAACATGGGGCAAGCTGCTGGCTGACGCCGTGCCACGGATGACCGAATACCCGGAACGCGTGATGATGCCTGGTATTGCGATTTCGCTGACCGTGCTGGGCGTGAACTATTTGGGTGATGGCCTGCGCGACGCGCTCGACCCTCGTATTCGCGGACGCTAAACGCTAGCGCCGCTGTATGCGGCGCAGCACAATCCACACCAACGCAATCACAGGCACGGTGGCCAACGCGGTTATCGTGCCTTTGCTCAGCCCTGTGATGTCCGTCAGCGGATACAGCGCATAAGACACCAGCGACACCGCGTAATAGCTGACAGCAACCACCGATAGCCCTTCGACCGTGCGCTGCAATTTCAGCTGCTGATCAGCGCGCCCATCAAGGCTTTCCAGTAACGCTTGGTTCTGTGCGGTGCGATCCACATCAACGCGGGTACGCAGCAGGTTCGAGGCGCGAATGGACCGCTCCCCCATCGCATCCAAACGGCGCTGTGCGGATTGCACCGTGCGCATCGCCGGCTCGTAGCGGCGCATCATAAATTCACCAAAACTTTGACGGCCAAAGAACCGTTCCTCGCGCAAGGCTTCGATACGCTGGTTCACAATCGCCTCGTAGGCCCCCGTCGCACCGAACCGGAACGACCCTTGGGCCGACAGCGCCTCCAGCTCGCTCGAGATGCTCAGCAATGCGTGCAGCGTGTCTTCGGCTACCGCGTCCTCGTGGCTCATCGTGCCCATCAGATCGGTCAATTGGCGATCCAGCTGGTTCAGCTTTGGACCCAGACCTTGGGCATGACCAAAGCCTAGCATCGACATCGCTTTGTAGGTTTCGACCTCGCACAGGCGCTGCACAATCCGCCCAACACGCCGCGCACCGGTATGAGGCGCTGCGAACACGGCAAAACGGATGTGACCGTTGGTATCAATGCGGAAATCACAGGCCGACACCGCAGCCCCGTCTAGCATACGACTGACCGCTAGGCTTTCGGGCACAAACCAGTCACCAAGGTTGGTTTTGATCTGCGCGTCATCGGTTTCATTTTCGATCCGCAACAGGATCGACGTGATCCGCTGGCCCGGCGCTGCGGCAAGCCAATCTGCTGGAAACACCTCGAATTCGGTCGCATCAAATGCGCGCTCGCGCACCCCTTCGGAAAACACCGTGTAGGTCACAAATTCGGTGTGCTGTTCCCATTTCAACCAATGTTTGCCGATCTGCCCATAGTAATGCGTGGCACCGGGTTGCGGGTGCGAAACGCCGTGGCGATCCAGCAAATCAATCAAATGCGCAAGGTCCAACGCCCGATCACGCGTGGCCGACGCCCCCGTCTGCTTGATCGCAACATAGGCCGCAGTGCACGGGCTGCCCATCGCAGGAAACGGGCGCGCATGCAGTTCGTTTGCCAATTTGTAACGCAGCGGATGATCATCAATGGGCGGCATAAGGCGGGCTCCGGCAAGCTCGGGAATGAGCGACACAATTGCATCGAAACCTACCGTGGGGCACGCAGATGTCAAACAATTTGTTTTATTTCAATGCGTTACCGGAATACGATTGTATACCGTGGGTCAGGCGATGCTTAACCGACGTGCCATGCGTGCTATGTAATCCGGCGAATACGGGATCGTACCATTGGCAATAACGCGGGCCACCAAATCGCTGTGCCCACACTTTTGGGCGCGCTTTAAAACGCGCAAACCATGGCGCGGCGCACGACGACGGCCCCGCAAAAGCTGGTGGAACGTCGCTTGGCTCAGATCGTCTTGAATGGCGGCCAGAGCAATCGGTTCGAACTGCCCTATCGCTTTGAATTCACTGGGCAACTTATGTCCCATAAAGGGCGCTTTGAACCGTTCGATGTGGTCACCGTGATAGCGCGCCGCCTGCATGGCATCACCGGCGAAATAGGGATCGTAGAACAGTTTGACGTTGCTGGCATTTTCAATTGTGTGTGCCCCGTCAACCCACGGCCCTGTCCAGTCACCCAGCTTGCGCCCACTGTGAAAACGGCTCTCGAATGGGGCGATGTCTCGGCGCAGGGTGGATTGCGGCGAAAACGCCACAACCCGCGCACCGGGGCTGTTGACGCTAAAAGCACAGGCGGCGTATCCGCCCATGGACGCCCCCAGAAACACGACCTCATCGAAGCTTTCGAAGAACTTCTTTTTGCGCAAATTGCGGTAGGTCGCGAACATGTCTTTGTGGCGAAACCAGTCGTTCTGTTTGGTCAGATTGCCAAGGTGCGACCAGCCAAGCGTTTCGGCCAATCCAAAGCCCCAAGGCAGTCGACCGTCTTTGATGTTCAGCGATCCAAGGTGATCAAACGTGACCAACAGCTTGTCAGAACGCGGGTAAAAGCACACGCAATGTGCCGCTAGGTTTTTGATGAAACCGGGGCGCGAGGCATGCTGTGAGGCAGCGATTATGGACTTCATCAAAGACATGAGGCGTGTTGTTTCAAAACGAGCGCGCGGATGCAAGCACATGGTGGATCAAGACCCACCTTACACAAGCAATGAAACGCGAAAAGGCGGGGAAAATCCCCGCCTTACACATGCATGATGTAAGGTGCGCGTGTCGCGCACCAAGATAGGTTTAGGTCAGTCGATCATCGGCAACAGTTTGTCCAAAGATGCCTTTGCATCCCCGTAGAACATGCGCGTGTTTTCTTTGAAAAACAGTGGGTTTTCGATGCCCGAATACCCTGTGCCCTGTCCACGTTTGGACACGAACACTTGTTTTGCTTTCCAGCATTCCAGAACCGGCATCCCTGCAATTGGCGAATTCGGATCGTCTTGCGCCGCCGGATTAACGATGTCGTTGGACCCGATCACAATGGCAACGTCCGTCGTTGGGAAATCGTCGTTGATCTCGTCCATCTCCATTACGATGTCATAGGGCACTTTGGCCTCGGCCAGCAGCACGTTCATGTGACCCGGCAAGCGCCCCGCGACGGGGTGAATGGCGAACCGCACGGTCTTGCCTTGGGCCCGCAATTTGCGCACCAGATCCGCAACACCGGCCTGCGCTTGGGCTACGGCCATCCCGTAACCCGGGATGATGATGACGCTGTCCGCTTCGTTCAAAGCAGCTGCGACGCCTTCCGCCTCGATTGCAATCTGTTCGCCTTCGACTGCCATTTGTTCGCCAGCAGGGCCGCCAAAGCCGCCCAAAATCACCGACACAAAACTGCGGTTCATCGCCTTACACATGATGTAGGAC
The DNA here is from genome assembly GCA_047626725.1 of Ascidiaceihabitans sp. Taxonomy (GTDB): domain Bacteria; phylum Pseudomonadota; class Alphaproteobacteria; order Rhodobacterales; family Rhodobacteraceae; genus Ascidiaceihabitans. The sequence continues at coordinate 3,229 of JBLHSG010000033.1, read as the reverse complement.
AGGATCGCGCCAGACGAGCCAACCAGCGCGCCAACAACGATCAACAGGTCGTTGCCGAGCGAGAAACCGATCGCCGCCGCGGCCCAACCTGAGTAGCTGTTCAGCATCGACACAACCACCGGCATGTCTGCACCGCCAATGCCCATGATCAAATGGTAGCCGATAAACAAGGCCGCCAACGTCATGATAAACAATGGGAAAAACGCACCAGAGTTAAAGTACCACACCAGACAAATCAGCGACAATGCCGCCGCGCCAGCGTTCAGCAGATGACCGCCCGGCAGTTTGTTTGCACCACTGTCAACGCGTCCCGCCAGCTTGCCATAGGCAATGACCGACCCCGTGAATGTGATCGCACCGATAAAGATACCAAGGAACACTTCGACCCGCAGAATGGCGATTTCGACGCCGTCCTTTTTGGCCAGTAACGCCGCGAACCCTTCGAGCCCTTGGCGCATCGTGTCGTCCATCATCGCGACGCGGCCCATTTCGATGTGCGCGTTAAAGCCCACAAAGACCGCGGCCAAACCGACCAGCGAATGCATCGCCGCCACCAGTTCCGGCATCTGCGTCATTTGTACTTTGGTCGCCAGTTGATAACCGATGGCACCGCCACCCGCGATCATGATCAGCGAAAGCAGCCAAAAGCCAGAACCGGGCCCGATGAGCGTGGCGACAATCGCCAGACCCATGCCCGCAATCCCGTACCAAACCGCGCGCTTTGCGCTTTCTTGGCCCGACAATCCGCCAAGCGACAGGATGAAAAGAATGGCTGCGACCACATAGGCCGCTGTTGTAAATCCGTAGTCCATAAGTTCGTCCCCGCCCTTAAGATTTCTGGAACATGGCGAGCATGCGCCGTGTCACGAGGAAGCCGCCAAAGATGTTGATACCGGTCATAAACACGGCCAAGGCGGACAATAATATCACAAGAAACGATCCCGATCCGATCTGCATCACAGCACCTAGAATGATGATGGATGAAATCGCATTGGTCACCGCCATCAGGGGTGTGTGCAGGCTGTGCGCCACGCCCCAGATGACTTGGAAACCAACAAACACCGCCAGTACAAACACGATAAAGTGCTGCATAAAGCTGGCGGGTGCGACCAATCCGACGCCCAGCAACAGAACCGCGCCAACAGCCAATAGTGTGACCTGATTGCGGGTTTGTGCCTTGAAGGCGGCGGTTTCAGCAGCGCGTTTTTCCTCGATCGTCAGCTCTTTTGGCGCTTCTTTCTTTTGCGCCGCAATCGCTTGGATTTTTGGTGGCGGCGGCGGGAAGGTCACGGCCTTTTCGTGTGTTACTGTCGATCCACGGATCACGTCGTCTTCCATGTTGTGATCGATCACGCCGTCTTTTTCTGGCGTCAGATCGGTCAGCATGTGACGGATGTTTGTGGAATATAAGGTAGATGCCTGCGCTGCCATCCGGCTCGGGAAATCAGTATAGCCGATGATGGTCACGCCGTTGTCGGTGACGATTTTCTCGTCCATCACGGTCAGCTTGCAGTTGCCGCCCTTTTCCGCCGCGAGGTCAACAATGACCGATCCCGGTTTCATTGCAGCAACCATGTCTGGCGTCCACAATTCAGGGGCGTCGCGGTTCGGGATCAACGCCGTCGTGATGACGATGTCGATGTCAGGTGCCAATTCGCGGAATTTGGCCAGTTGGGCCTCGCGGAATTCCGGGCTGGACACAGCGGCGTAACCACCGGTGGCCGCGCCGTCTGCTTGTTCTTCTTCAAAGTCGAGGTAGACAAATTCCGCCCCCATCGATTCAATCTGTTCGGCCACTTCGGGACGTACGTCAAAGGCGTAGGTGATCGCGCCCAAAGATGTCGATGTGCCAACGGCTGCCAAACCGGCAACCCCTGCCCCGACGACCAAAACCTTGGCAGGTGGGACCTTGCCTGCGGCAGTGATTTGACCGGTAAAGAAACGGCCAAAGTTGTTGCCCGCCTCGATCACGGCGCGGTAGCCTGCGATGTTCGCCATCGATGACAGCGCGTCCATTTTCTGAGCGCGCGAAATACGAGGCACCATGTCCATCGCAATAACAGTCGAACCCTTTTTGGCCGCTTGTGCCATCAGTTTTTCGTTGGCTGCCGGATTGATGAATGAAATCAGCGTCTGACCATCACGCAGGCGTTTCACCTCGGCCTCATTGGGTGCGCGTACCTTGGCGACCACATCTGCGGCTTTCCAAAGTGCGGCGGCAGTTTTCACCACCTCAACACCGGCGCTGGTGTAATCTGCATCCGCAAAACCAGCCGCAGACCCCGCGCCCGTTTCGATTATACAGTCGTGGCCCAGTTTTTGCAGCTGCGTGGCACTGTCCGGCGTCATCGCTACGCGACGCTCACCTTCAAATAATTCTTTTGGTGTCCCGATCTTCACTCGAAGGCTCTCCCGTTTACATCATCTGATTTGCGACAAAACCGCGTGCATATGCGGCACCTTTGTCCCTGTTACCCGATTTTCACTAGCGCGCTGCAGTGCAGAAGACAAGCACTGCCGCTGCGGCCCTTTGGTAATTTTCGCAAACCTTTTGCGCCAATGACGCAGTTTTCGTGCGTGGTGGATATTTTGTTCCTGACAGTGATTTTTCATTCCTGAGGCGGCCAATCCCCAAACCTTGTGATGTGACGGAACGGCAGGCTTGCTCGAACGCGTGGCGTCAGTACCGTAAAAGCAACAGTTTAACCCAGCGACAAGGATCAAATCCACATGACACACAGCACAGCATTGGCCGGAAAACACGCTCTGATCACTGGCGGCGGCACGGGCATCGGTTTGGCAATGGCGCAAACCCTGGTCGATCAAGGCGCACAGGTCACAATCACGGGACGACGCCAAGAGGTGCTGGACAAGGTCGCAACCGAGGGCATGTTTGGCGTCGCGATGGATGTGCGCGAAGAGGCACAAGTCGTCGACACAATCGCCGCAGCAGTCGAGGCACGCGGCCCCATCCAGATTTGCATCGCAAACGCGGGCGTCGCCACGGGCAAAGCCGTGCACAAAACCGACATGGCATTCTGGCGCGACATGATGGCGACAAACCTGGACGGCGCGTTTTTGACGATCCGCGAAAGCCTAAGTTCAATGCGTCACACCGACTGGGGGCGCGTGATTGCCGTGTCCTCAATTGCGGGCATTCGCGGCGTGCCGGGGGCTGCGTGTTATTCTGCCTCCAAGCACGGCATGATCGGCCTGATCCGGTCCTTAA